>JAAZXM010000042.1 GCA_014240165.1 Myxococcales bacterium
AAAGGTTTCCATGCACATCCCGCTGACCGGTGGCTACAAGACGCTGATCATCCAGGTCGAGCGCGACGTGCCGACCACCGAAATCTGGCGCGCGCTTTACGGCCTCACCACCGCGCTGCGCGCCGCCGGCATCGCGTTCGAGCGCTTGGACGGCTCCACCCGGGACCGCCCCGGCGTCATCGCGCGCTTCGATGACGCTCAGGGGGCGTCGGTGATGCTGATCTCCCTGCGCGCCGGCGGCACCGGACTCAACCTGACCGCAGCCGACCACGTCTTCATGCTCGACCCGTGGTGGAACCCGGCGGTGGAGGACCAGGCGGCGGACCGCGCCCATCGTATCGGCCAGACCCGGCCGGTGGTGGTGCATCGCCTTGTCGCGCTGGACACGGTGGAGGAACGCATCCTCGAATTGCACGCGCGCAAGCGCGCGCTTTCCGAGGCAGTGCTGGGTGCCGAGGGCACCGGGGCGGGGCTGAGTCGGGATGACCTGCTGAGCCTGCTCGCCGACTAGAGAGGCCCGGAAACCCAGGGTGAACTAGTGAACATCGGGCCCGAACATGGAGGCCTCGTATTGGTCCGCGGTGGTGGCCAGGTATTCGAGCGACGCTTCCAATTCGCCCGGGTCGGCATCGGCGAGGATCAGGGTATCCACCATGACGAGTTGCTCATCCTTGACCGCCATGGCGCCATGGGGCAGCGCGTAGTTGAGTTCGAGGGCAAATTGAAGGCGCGTGGGCCGGATCCGTTCGGTGCTGCCGATGACGGTATAAAGGCGCACCATCTCGCGGCCCTCGTACTCGAAGAACTGCAGCTGGACAACCTGGCGGCGCCCGCTTTCGAGTTTGACTTCCACCTGGTCGCGCTGGCCCATCCATTCCCGGGCGCGACAGACCTCAACGCAGATCCGCTCGAATCCTTCCCTGGCCGACAATTCTGGTTTCCTCCCTGGCGGGCCACGGTACCAGTTTTCGCGCGAAGTCGTCCGGCGACGCGCCCCGGAGGCCAGGATCTGGCACCATCGGGCCCGGGCGCTGGAGCGGCGCGGGCCGGCTTGATCCTCCACCGGCGGTGCCTAGGATCCCGCCTTCGCCCCGCTGAGGGCAGCGGCCCCATTTGAGCCGGGCCCAAATCCAGGAGCAACGCGAGCCCCCTTGAGCAGAACAAACGCAAAAGACCTCTACCGTGAGTTGGGCGTTCCCCGGGACGCCGACGCCGATGCCATCAAGAAGGCCTATCGCAAACTCGCCCAAGCGCATCACCCGGACCGCAACGCCGGGGACGCCGCGTCCGAAGAGCGCTTCAAGCGTGTTTCCGCCGCCTATGCGGTGCTCTCGGATGCCAAGCGCCGGCGCGACTACGACGAGTTCGGCGACATCGCCACCGACCCCAATTTCGATGCCGAGCAGGCGCGAAAAGCGAGCGCGGGGTTCGGAGGGGGCTTCGGGGGCGGCTTTGGCGGAGCGGATTTCGGCCAGGCCGGGGGCGCCGGGGGCTTCGGCAATATTTTCGAAGATCTTTTCGGAGGCGCGGCCGGCGGGCGGGCGGCGCCGCGTCAGCGCAAGGGGGCGGATCTCGAGACCACCCTCGACCTGGATTTCGTCGACGCCGTGCGGGGCTGCCAGCGCCGGGTCGACCTCGATCGCCCCCAGCCCAACGGAACCACTCGACGTGAGAGTCTCACGATTCGGATTCCCCCGGGCGTGGATGACGGCGGCCGAATCCGACTGGCGGGCAAGGGCGCGCCGGGCAGCGAGGGCGGACCGCCGGGCGACCTGATGGCCAAGGTCCGCGTCCGGCCCCACCGCTACTTCAAGCGCAACAAACGCGACCTCTCCATGGACGTGCCCATCTCGGTCATCGAAGCCATCAAGGGGGCGGAGATCGACGTGCCCACCCTCGAAGGTAAGGTGAACCTCCGCGTCCCCCCCGGCAGCAATGGAGGCAGCCGCTTGCGCCTGCGGGGCAAGGGCGTTCCGGCGGGCGGCGGACAAGCGGCGGGCGACCTCTACGTCACGCTTCGCATCCAGGTGCCGGGTGTGCTGGGCCCGGAACAGACCCGGCGACTCGAGGAAATCCTGACCGATGACGGCGATCACTGGCGCCGCGAAGCCCTGTCCTGAGCCGGCCTCGGGACCCTCGCCCCACACCGAGACACAACTGTCCCTAAGCGAAAGGCCGTGCAGGCGAACGCGGAGCGAGGCGAATGGAGGGGCCCGCCCGTGGAGAACTCAGTTCTCCTCTTGCTCGCTCTCGTCGTCGTCCACCGGGAATCCGTAGCCTTCCATATCCTCGGCGGTGGCCAGGGTCGCTCCGGTGTTGCGGGTTTCTTCGACGCCCGATTCCTTGCGCTCGCGCATTTCCTCGCGTTTATGCGCCGCTTTTTCGGCCTTCTTCACTTCACGGAGGCGCTTGAGAACCCCTGTTTTGCTTCTTTTGCCCATCGAAAAATCCTCCGACTCCACCGCCTTGGCTCGATTCGGCGGGCAGCCTACCACACTCACCGGGAGCCTCTAGCCGCACCCACGCATTGCCGAGCCTCGGCCCATTATGACGCCGCCCCCTGGGAAATCGGACGCTTGACCTGCGCGCGACGGGGGAGTCCTTTGATAGGATGCCCGGGGCCGGGGGGTGCTGGAGCCCGGTCCATCGTCACGACCGGGGCCGGCCAGCCAGAGGGGGAAAGAACAGCGATGCCCAAGCGCCGCGATCAGATCCGCATGAGCGAGGCCGATTTCTGGGCCTTCGTCGAGAGTCAGAAGACCGTCCAGGTGGCCACCGTCGGCCCGAACGGCGCGCCCCACCTGATGCCGCTCTGGTTCGCCCTGGACGAGGGCGCCATCGTGCTCGAGACCTTCAGTAAATCCCAGAAGGTGAAAAACCTCGAACGCGACCCACGCATCACCCTGCTCTTCGAGGATGGAAGCGAGTACGCGAAGCTGCGCGGAGCCTCGGTGAGCGCCCGGGCCGAACTCGTGCAGGACGATGTCGAGCGCGTCCACGCCCTCCACATGCGCGTCCTCCTCCGCAACACCCCCGAGATTCCCGAGGAGGTCCTCGAGAAAGCCTCCCGGGATATGGCGCCCAAGAAAACCGCCATCCTGATTCGCCCCGAGAAGATCGTCAGCTGGGACCACTCCAAGCTGGGCGGCATCTACTGATATGGCCCGGCCCACTCGGCAGCGGCCGATCGTATGGATGACCGTATGGATGAGCGTATGGATGTGGGGATTGGCCTTTGTTCTGGGAGGCGCAACGACGGCCCTCGGCCAGGTCGCCCTGCCCGACATCGAGCGCGACGCTCCGGATTGGGAGGCCGATTACCGCTTCGCGATTCAATACCAGAAAGGGGCCGCCATCGATTCCGGGGGATCCCTGGAAATCATGGAGTACGCCCTCGGCGCCTGGCTGGAAGGTCCCCTCAGCGACAGCGTCCAATTCCACCTGGACGCGGCCTATGTCTTCACGGACTACGACTTCGGCCCCGCAGCGGGGTGCTCGAACCCGATGGTCTCGGTCTGCTTCACGAACAATCCCTGGCAGGATATCCAGCGACTCGACGTCGCCCCCGGGACCAGCCTGATCCTGACCCCTGCGCTCCGGCTTCGGCTGAGTTTTCCTTTGCGCTGGAATTCAGAAGGCGATGCCGATGAAAACGGCGTCACGGCGGGCATGCTGGTCCAGCTTCAATGGAAAATGTCATCCCGCTTCACCGCGGGACTCGGCCTCGGGGTGACGAGCGAATTGGAAGAGGACGTCAGCGTCTACCCCGTCTTCTCCCTGGACTGGAAGATGGGACCCGACGTACGCCTGCGCACCCGCGGCGGCCCCTACCAGGGGGGCACCCTGGAATGGGTTTGGAGTCCGAGCGATTTCTTCCAGGCCGCGCTTTCCGCCGGCTATGAGCGCCAGCGCTTTCGGCTGGCCAATAAGGGCCCCAACCCGGATGGCATCGCCGAGGCCACGTCGGTCCCCCTGTTGGTCGGCATGAAATTTCGCGCTTCCCGCTTCAACCTCGTCGTCGAAGGGGGCATGGCGGTCTCCGGCGACCTGCGGATCGAAGATCACACGGGTCAACTCCTCGCGGTCAGCGACTACGGCTCAGCGGGCATCCTGCGCGGCTACCTCGCCTTGACGTTCTAGGCCCGCAGGCCCTCGGCGCGAAGAGAATTATTGGCCGCTCTGGGCTCGCTGGGGGAAGTTCGGCATGACCAGGCCCGCCAACTCCTCGAGGCAGCGCACCACTTGCCGGCTATAGCCGAACTCGTTGTCGTACCAGACATAGAGCACGCAGTACTCGCCGTTCACAATGGTCGCCTGGGCGTCGACGATGCCCGCGAAGCGGTTGCCCACGAAATCACTGGACACCACTTCGGTCGAATTCACGTAGTCGATCTGGTTCTGGAGATCGCCTTCGAGGGAGGCCGCCCGCAGGCAGCCATTCAACTCTTCGACATCCGTGGCCCGGGCGAGATGGAGGTTCAGGATCGCCAGGGAAACGTTTGGGGTAGGCACCCGCACCGCGTTGCCCGTGAGCCGTCCGGCCAATTCGGGCAATGCCGCGGCGACGGCCTTGGCGGCTCCGGTCTCGGTCACCACCATGTTGAGCGTAGCCGCGCGTCCCCGCCGATCTTTCCTGTGATAGTTGTCGATCAAGTTCTGATCGTTGGTGAACGAATGACAACTCTCCATGTGGCCCGCCACGACCCCGAAGACGTCGTGAACCGTTTTGAGAATCGGCACGATGGCGTTGGTGGTACAACTGGCCGCCGAAAGCACCGGCCCCGCGTCTCGCAACTCCGCGTGATTGACCCCGTAGACGAAATTCGGGACATCGCCCTTGCCCGGCGCGGTCAGGATCACCTTGGAGGCCCCCGGCGCCTTGACGTGAAGCGAGAGTTCTTCCCGGCTGCGCCACTTGCCCGTATTGTCCACCACCAGGGCGTCGCGAATGCCGTAATCCGTGTAGTCGACGGTGTCGGGACTATCCGAGTAGATCATCTGGATCCGGTTGCCATTGACGATCAGGGCCTCGCCCTCGGTATCGACGGTGATACTGCCAGCGAAGTAGCCGTGCACGGAATCCCGCCGCAGAAGACTCGCCCGCTTCTCGAGGTCATCCGCTCCGCCCTTGCGCACCACGATGGCACGCAGTCGCAGGGCGTCGCCGCGACCGGTTTTGCCCACCATGATCCGCGTCACCAGGCGCCCGATGCGGCCGAAGCCGTAGAGCACCACGTCCTGGGGCTCGGGACGAATGGAGGCCCGGCCGGTGCAGATATCCGCCAACTCGGCGGCCACGGCGGCCCGCACATCCACCTGTCCTCCCCCCTCCTGGAGGCGGGTCAGCAGGTTGCCGATATCGATACGCGCCGGCGAAAGATCGAGTTCGGAAATCGCCTCCATCACCGGGTGGCTGTCCTCCAGGGAGATGGAAACCTGAAAATTCTGCTTGGCCTCTTCGTGCAGCTGGATGATCTCGATGGGTGTCTTGTTCACCAACGAGTGCCCGAAGATCGTGATGATCACGCCACGGTCACGGTAAAGGCGACCCACCCGGGGAATCATGTCCTCGGCCAGGTGGGCGCTCTGGGTCCAATCGAAGAGGTGGCCGTCTCGGGTGGGATCGTTCATGGGGGTTCGTCCTTGGATTGGATCGGGTTGAGGCAGGAGCCGACGCTAACCAAACCGCACACTTACGCCAAGCCATGGACCCCCCGGGCAGGCGCGGGCAGCGATTTGATGCACGCGGCGGGCAGCGCGGACTCGCATACGCCGAGCACCGGGCCGCCCGCGGGCAAAGCCCAGGCCGGGTCGACGCCGAGGTCCTGACGCGGCAGAATGCTGCCTCCTTGGGGGCCCTGGGCCAGCGACGCTTTCAGTCGTGAGGTCTATCTCCTTCACAGGCTCCATCTATAAGCTCCATCCATAAGCTCTATTTACAAGCTCCATCTACAAGCTCCATCTATAAGCTCTATTTACAAGCTCCATCTACAAGCTCCATTTACAAGCTCCATTTACAAGCTCCATCTACAAGCTCCATCTACAAGCTCTATTTACAAGCTCTCGCTACAAGCTCCATTTACAAGCTCCATTGGCTCCGCCCCGGCGTCGAAGCCGGCGACCGAGCCCCGGCGCCGCCCCTTCGCTGGACATTGCCCGAGATACCCTGCGCGAGGAGAATCCGTGACCAGCCCGAACCCCGGCCCCGAAGGCGAACGAATCCGGTCCACGTTACCCATCGTCTTCAGCGTCATCATCATCGACCTGATCGGCTTCGGGATCGTGATCCCGATCCTGCCGGCCTACACCAAGGATCTCGGGGCATCGGCCGCCACATTGGGCATTCTCCTGGCGACCCACGCCGCATTGCAATTTATCTTTGCACCGATCTGGGGACGGCTCTCGGATCGCATCGGCCGCCGCCCGGTCATGCTCGTCACCATCGCGGGCACCAGTGCCGCGCTGCTCCTGCTCGGGCTGGCGGAAAGCATCATGGGCCTCTTCGTGGCCCGGCTCCTATCGGGCCTGTTCAGCGCGAATATCAGCGTGGCCACGGCCTACGTGGCCGATGTCACCGCCGAATCCGAACGCACCCGGTGGATGGGCATGGTGGGCGCCTCCTTCGGGATCGGCTTCATCCTGGGCCCAGCCCTGGGCGGCTTGCTTCACCCCTTCGGCTCGGGCGTCCCCGCGTTCGCCGCCGCGGGGCTCGCGGCGGCGAATTTCATCTGGGCAGCCTTTTCCCTGACCGAGCCCGAACGCCACGCGGAGCAGGCCCGCAGCCGCGGCGGGCTGCGCGCTGTACTCCAGGACAAGGTGGTGGCACGACTCTGCATCACCAACCTGGTCTTCACCATCGGTGTGGCGCAGCTCGAATCCACGTTCTTCTACTGGATGAACGACCAATTCAATTACAACGTCCGCGAGGTGGCCTTCATCCTCGTCGGCATGGCGGTGGTAATGGCGAGCATCCAAGGCGGCGGTATTCGGCCCCTGGTGGCGCGCCTCGGCGAAAAGCGAATGCTGGTCAGTGGCCTGCTCTTCATGGCCATGGCCTTCCCCATCATTCCCTGGGTCCACACCGTGGGCCTGTTGATGATCCCCCTGGCGCTGTCGGCCCTGGGCCGCGCCATCGCCCAGCCGCCCATGACCAGCCTGGTTTCCATGCGCGGCGAAGCCGCCGGGCGCGGAGAACTCATGGGCGTCTTTCAATCCAGCGCCGCCCTGGCGCGAATCTTCGGCCCGCTCGTCGCGGGGGTTCTCTACGATTTCTCGGCCCCCGGCCCCTTTTATCTCGCCGCCCTGCTCTTCGCCGTGGGTGCGGCGCTCTCCATGGGACTGGCCTCGACGGATGCCGGCCAGGACGAAGGGCCCGGGGACGTGGCCGAGCCCCAAGCCCGCTGAGGGGACCTGCCCGGGCCGAAGCTTGCCTGGGCGCTTTGGCCGGATAAAATCCACCGCTGGGGGGGAGCCGAATTGGGGTCGGCCCTACGCGACGAATCCAGGCGCGCACCGGGCGCGTTTTTTGTGGGTCACCACGCCTGTCCAGGCGCGCCCGAAGCCGGCCGCAGCCGAGGAGGGGCGCTATGACTGCGCACCGCCGTCCCCCCATCCCCTTCAGCGACGCCGAGCGCGGCCAGTGCCGCTGGTGCGGCGAGCCCATCCTGCACACATCGGGGCCCAAGCAGGGCCAGCCCAACCGGCGACGCCGCTGGCATCCAAAATGTGTGAGGGCCTACAACGCCAGCGACCCCCGACTGCTTCGCCGCCGTGTGCGCCGCCGCGACCGGACGATCTGCGCCGAGTGCAACCTGGACACCAACGCCTTGCGCCGGGAAGTGCGCGGCCGGGGGCGCGCGAAAACCCTGCGGGAGAAAGGCTTCGTGCCCAGAAAATCACTCTGGGAACTCGACCATATCGTCCCCCTGATCGATGGGGGCGGACACGATCTCGAGAACTTGCAAACCCTGTGCAAGCCCTGTCATAAAAAGAAGACCGCGCGCGAGGCGCGCGAGCGCGCCGCCCGCAACCGCGAGGCGGAGATCGCGAACCCGGCCCCTGCCGAACCGGCCCACTGATTCCGTTCGGGCCCCCTACCCCTTGATTCGTTAAGATCCGCGCCCAGGCGACGCCCCCGCGCCCCCCTGCCAGGAGAGTTTCGTGTCCGATTCCGAATCCGGCGACGCCCAGCCCCTCGCCCAGGCCGAAGCACGGATTGCCGCGTGCGAGGATCTCGATGCCCTCAAGGCCGTGGAGCGCGAATACCTGGGCAAGCAGGGCATGGTGGCCCAACTCCTGGCATCGATCCCCGAGCAGCCTCCGGCCGAGCGACCGGGCGTGGGCAAGCGGGCCAACGAGCTCAAGCGCGGCGTACAGGCCGCCGTGGATTCACACCGGGACGCCCTGGCGGGCGCCCGGGTCGACGCCGAACGTCGGGGAGAGGGTTTCGATGCCAGCCTCCCGCCCCCGCGACCCCAGCGCGGATCGCTCCATCCCATCACCCAGGTGACCCGGGAACTCGAGGATCTCTTCCAGTCCATGGGCTACCAGGTGCTCGACGGCCCCGAGGTGGAAACCGACTACTACAACTTCGAAGCGCTCAACATTCACGCCGACCACCCCGCCCGGGACAGCCACGATACGTTCTTCTGTGAGGGCGACGGCCACCTCGTGATGCGGACCCATACCTCGCCCGTACAGGCGCGCGCGCTGGAAAAGTTCGAGCCGCCCCTGCGCGTGGTGGCCCCCGGCAAATGCTTCCGGCAGGAGTCCGTGGACGCCAGCCACGATCACACCTTCCACCAGATGGAGGGACTGGTCATCGATCGCGATATCTCGGTGGCCCACCTGGTGGGGGCCATGAAGACCCTGCTGCGCGGCATCTTCGACCAGGACCTCGAGGTGCGTCTGCGCCCGGGCTATTTCCCCTTCGTCGAGCCCGGCTTCGAACTCGACGCCCGCTGCCCCTTCTGCCAGACCGGCTGCCGGGTTTGCAAGCGCACCCGCTGGATCGAACTCCTGCCCTGCGGCCTCGTGCATCCCCACGTGCTGCGCCATGGCGGCCTCGACCCCAATGAGTGGGGCGGCTTCGCCTTCGGGCTCGGCCTGTCCCGGCTCGTGATGCTGCGGCACAACATCGACGATATCCGTCATCTCCTGGGCGGTGACGTACGCTTCCTGGAGCAATTCTAATGCTGGTTTCCTACCGCTGGCTCCAGCGTCATATCGACCTCGAAGGCATCTCGGCCGAACAACTCTGCGACGACCTCACTCTGTCTACCGCCGAGGTCGAAGGCATGGAGGAGTTCGCGCCTCATCTCGGCCAGATCCATGTGGGCGCCGTCAAGGAGCGCGTGGCCCATCCCGACGCCGACAAACTCAGCGTCTGCACCGTGGATCTGGGCCAGGGCGAAGACCTCACCATCGTCTGCGGCGCCCCCAACGTGGACGCGGGCCAGAAGGTCGCCGTGGCCACCGTGGGCACGGTGCTGCCCGGGGATTTCAAGATCAAGAAGTCAAAGATCCGCGGCGTCGCGAGCCAGGGCATGATCTGCTCCGAGCGGGAACTCGAGATCGGTGAGAACCACGACGGCATCTGGGTACTCGACCCGGACGCCGAGTTGGGCGCCCCGGTGGCGGACGCCCTGGGCCTCCGGGATTGGATCATCGAGATCGACAATAAATCCCTCACCCACCGGCCCGATCTCTGGGGCCATCGGGGCATCGCGACGGAACTCGCGGCCATCTACCACCGGCCCCTCAAGCCCCTGGATTTCAGCTGGCCCGCCCTGGGCGACGGGGCCCCCTACCCGATTCGCATCGAGACACCCGCCTGCCCCCGCTACCTGGGCCTGCTCATCGACGGCGCCACCGCCGAGGCCTCTCCGGCCTGGCTGCGCTGGCTACTGCTCGCCGTGGGGCAACGGCCCATCGACTGCCTGGTGGACCTTTCCAATTTCGTGATGCTCGACCTCGGGCAGCCCAACCACACCTTCGACCTGAAGGCCCTCCACGCCGACGGCATCGAGGTTCGCATGGCCCGGGAAGGCGAGCACATGCAGACCCTCGACGGCGAGGACCGGGCGCTCGGGCCCGACGATTTGCTGATCTGTTCCGGCGATACCCCGGTGGCCCTGGCGGGCATCATGGGAGGCGAGGGGTCCAAGGTCGCGGGCAAGACCGACACCCTGCTGCTCGAGGTGGCGACTTTCGAAGCCGCGGTGGTTCGCCGCACATCCTCCCGGCTGGGGCTGCGCACGGATGCTTCCGCGCGCTTCGAAAAGAGCCTCGATCCCACCCTCCCCGAGCGCGCCGCCGCCCACTTCGCCCGGCTGCTCCAGGAACTCCAACCCGAGGTGCGCTTCCCGGCCCCGCCCACCGATGTGGGCGATTGGACCGACCCCGCCCATACCCTGAGCCTCCAGCCCGAGCGCGTGCGACGCGAACTCGGCAAGGAAATCCCCGACGACGAGATCACCTCGATCCTCGTGCGCCTGGGCTTTGGCGTCGAGAAGAGCGGCGACGGCTACTCGGTCGCGGTTCCCTCCTCGCGATCCACCAAGGACGTGCACCTGGATCGCGATCTCGTCGAAGAGGTCGGCCGCATTCACCGCTACGGCAATATCGAAGAAAAGAATATGCGCGCCGACGTGGCCCCTCCGCCGAAGGATCCCCGGCGCATCCTGGTGCGCGCGGTGCAGGACCGCTTGGCGGGCGCGGGACATTTTCACGAGTGCGTGGGATACACCTTCATCGAGGACGCCCTGCTCGAGAAGCTCGGGATGCAGGCCCTTCCCCACCTTCGCGTGGTCAACCCCGCATCTCAGGGCCAGGACAAGATTCGGCGCACCCTGGTGCCCTCCCTGCTCGACCGGTTGGAGCCCAATCGGCGACTCCGCGATGACGTTCGCCTCTTCGAGGTCGGCAAGGGGTATGTCCCGGACCCGGGCGACCCGAGCGCCGAGCCCCGGGAGATCCACCTGGCCGGACTCGCCTGGGCCACGGCCCCCGTCTCAGCCGGGGCGCGCTTCGACGCCCACGCGTTCAATCAACTCCAGGCGGTGATCATCGATGTACTCGACCACGCCGAGGTCGCGGAGATCCGCTGGCGACCCTGCGCCGAACCGCCGGCCTGGGCGCATCCCGCGAAGGTTCTCGAGGCCGTGGGCCCCGAGGACGGGCCCGCCCTCGCTGTGCTGGCCGAACTCGACCCGGCCCTCCACAACCCGCTGGGCCTCTCGGGCGACCACGCCAGCGACGTGGCGGCCGCGGAAATTTCCCTGGACGCCGTGCTGGGCGCACCCCGGCGCGGGTCCCGCTACCGGCCCCTGCCCCGCTACCCCGGCATCAAGCTGGATGTCGCCGTGGCCCTGCCGGGCGCCACCGAGGCTTCGGCGATTCGCGAGGCCATCGAGAAGGCGGGCAAGGGCAGCGTGGCCGATGCGGAACTCTTCGACGTCTACCGGGGCGAGAGCGTGGGCGAAGGGCGCAAATCCCTGGCCTATCACGTGACGCTTCAATCGGAGAAGAAAACGCTCAGCGAAAAGGACGAGCAGAAATTCCTGAAGCGCTTCCGCGCCCTGGTGGAAGAACTCGGGGGTGAACTCCGCAGCGGCGACGCCGACTAGCCACCCGGCGACTCAGCGCTCGTCGCCGATCCCCAGCCTTCGGTGCTTGTTCTTCACCGCGAAATCCGCCACGTGAGACGCGCACCAGGCATCGGGCTTCACCAGCACGGGGAAACCGCTGCCCGCCACCATGCCCGCCAACTGCTTCACGTAATTGCTCGAGTCGTAGCGGGTGTCGGGGTTGGCATCCACGTGGACCCAGATGCGCTTCTTCTCCTCGGGAAGTTTGAATTCGGCGTTCATCCGCAACGCCAACTCGAGGCTCATCCAGGTCTCCATGGAGAGCTTGTCGAAAAGGGACATGTGCTTGTCGGCGAATTGGCGGGTATAGAAGACGCGCCCGCCCTTGCCTGGGTTCAGAACACAGACCACGGTGACGAATTCCATTCGGCGCATGGATTTCTGGGCGTCGCTGCCGATATGCACCACCCGCCCCCGGTCCATCAATTGCTCCACGACGGACATCATGTCCAGGACCTCGGCGCCCCCGAGCGTCCACCAGCGCCCGGGCTTTTGTTCGGCCCCGGGGCGACGCAGGGGACTCATGCCCCCCCCTCTCGGCGTCGCACTGGGGGCGCCACGGCCCCTGGCGGCTCCTCACCGCCGCGCTGGGGGGCGAGGCCACCCGAGCCGGCCGGCTGAAGCGGCCCTCGCTGAGCGCGGGTCTGGTGGGGAACGCTGGATCGGAGCATGACGGGCTTGGGCCTCCCGGTTGGATTCGTCCTCGGCTCGGAGCTTGACCCGAAAATGCCGAGGGGGCAACTCAGGCGAATGTCATGGTCCCCTGATCAAAGACCACGTCGCCGTCCTGGTTTCGTGTCTGGAAGATGCACTGGTTCCCGTCCACCCACATGGATACCCCCAACGTATCGCCGGGGTAGACCGGCTTGGAGAAGCGGCCATCCATGGATTTGAAGCGGGCCGGATCTCCGTCGCAGAGCGAATGAAGCAGCGCACGTCCCGTAAACCCATAGGTGCACAGGCCATGAAGGATGGGCTTTTCGAAACCACCCATCTGGGCAAAACTCGGATCCGAGTGCAGCGGGTTGCGGTCGCCCGAGAGCCGGTACAGCAAAGCCTGATCGCCGGACGTCGAATAATGAACCTCGTGATCGGGTTTGCGCGAGGGGATCTCGAGACTCGCCGACGGCCCGCGCTCGCCACCGAAGTCCCCCTCGCCGCGAATGAACGCCGACATGCGCGTACGCAGGAGCGGCTCGCCCGTGGCCACCAGGGTGGATTCCGAAGTCATCTCCACCACTGCGCCCTTGCCCTTATCCCAAATCGCCGAAACCCGGCCGACGCTCTCGATCTCGCCTTCCGGGGGAATCTCTCCGAGCAATTCGATGCCTTCCTCGCCGTGCACCAACATGGCGGGATTGAAGCTGCCGATCTTGTCGAAGGGTGCGCCGCCGCCCCCGATGATCACGGCGAAAGTGGGCAGCACGCGCTGGGGCGTTTCCTGGGTATTTTCGGTGGTGAAGGGCAACTCTTCGGTTCCCGCACCCACGCCCACGGCGTAGAGAAGCGCGTCCTTGGAGGTCCATTTGCGATTGACGGGTCCGCCTTCCTGTCCGATGGCGGAGGGGTCGATGGGCATGGGGGAAATCCTTTCATGGGCGGCCATCCAGGCCGGCTTGCGGGTACCGGATCCCAGCGATCCGGCCTCGGCAGCGATCGGCGCATCATACTACACTCAGCGCCCTCAACAGCCGCCTGTGCCGCGGCGAGGAGGTACTCCATGGATCTGGGTCTCGTCCTCACAGGCGGAGGCACGCGGGGCAATGTCGACCTCGGCGTCCGCGCCGAAGCCGCGGGTTTCGACGCGGTCTACGCGTGCGAATTCTTCAATCAGCAGACATTCCCCCTGCTCGGCGCCCTGGCCCAGGCCACCGAGCGCATCCGCCTGGGAACGGGCATCGCCAGCGCGTTCGTGCGCTCGCCCCTCACCCACGCCACCGCCGCCATGGACATCGACGAACTCTCGGGCGGCCGCATGATCCTGGGCCTGGGTAGCGGCACCCGGCGCATGAACCAGGAATGGTTCGGCGTCCCCTTCTCGAAGCCCGCCGCGCGCAGCCAGGAACTGCTCGTTTTGCTGCGAAAACTCTTCCAAGCCGCCGGCGGTTTGGGGTTCAAATTCGAGGGCGAGTTCTACAACCTCAAGATTCCCGTCTATACCCGCCCCGGCGCAGCGCGCGAGGAAATCCCGCTTTGGTTGGCGGCGGTCAATCGCGGCATGATGCGCGCCGCGGGCAGCGAGGCCGAGGGCATGGTGGGCCACCCCATCGCGACCCGTCGCTGGCATCGCGAGGTCACCCTGCCCACCTTGCGCGAAGCCGAGGAGAAAGCCGGCCGCCCGTCCGGGGCCTGTCGACTGGTCCCCTACGTGATGACTTCCCTGGCCGATGACCGCGACCAGGCGATCCGCGACGCCAAGGGGCAGATCGGTTTCTACTTCACGGTCTCGGTGTACCGGACAATCCTCGAATACCACGGCCTCCCCGAAGTCGCCGACGCCTGCCGCACGGCGCTCGCCACTTTCGACACCAAGGCCATGGCCGAAGCGATCCCCGACGCCCTGGTCGACGAAATCGCCATCGCGTGCACACCCGACGAAGCCCACGACCGCCTGGCCCAATGGGATGGCCTCGCCGATGAGGTCATGCTCTATGCCCCCCAGATCGGCGTCGCCCCGGGCCGGGTCCGGAGCAACCTGGATACGATCCTCGACGTCTTCAAGCGCTGAGCGCCGCGGCCCCCGCGGCGAAGCGGCGCTGGCTTTCGGCTTGCTCGGCCTCGTCGGCGGAACCGGATTGGGGCCAGACCAGGACCCATTCGGGCGCCCACCTCTCCTGCCATTCGGGCAGAACTTCGAGCCAGGCCTCGGGCCCGGCCGAACCGGCGCCCGCCAGGGGGCAGATCAAAGCCATCCGCGCCGCCCCCTGGAAATCCGCTGGGGGGCCCGCCGCCTCGGGGCCCGCGTGGATGAGCGCGCCGGTCGCCTGAGCGTCGGCGGCGCCGGGCGCTCCGCTTCCGGGCTCGAACCAGAGGCGCGGATGCGGGCGCTGATCGGGCAGCGGCCAGCAGGTCAACTCGGGGAACGCATAGCGCGCTCCCTCATGGCTGAAGCGGTCTCCCTGCCAGGCGCGCAAGACGATGTCCAGCGCTTCCGGGTCCGCGCCCCGGGCCGGAGCCCAATCCAGCCGCCCACCGGAAACGAGATCGAGCACCGCGAGATCCTCGGCCAGGCGAAGCGGATGCAGGTCTCCGGGCAGGGGCGCGTACAGCCCGATCCGAACCTGGCTCGTGCGCTCGGCGAGGCCCGTAGCGGCGAAAAGAGTCCGGCCGGCGGTGGCGGGCACCCCCTCGCCGACCGCGATCCAAACCGCCTGATAACCCTGGCTCTCGGCCTCGGCGAGCCGCTCCAGCCGCGCGGGCCCTGCCCCGGCCTCCCATTCCCCGATCACCCCGAATTTCATCGCAATCCGTCGACCCTCGGAACCCCCAAGCGGGTTCCCGCCCCGCAGTTGGGATCTGGGCGCAGCGAACGTACCATCCACCCGCACCTTCTACGATGGGAGACCCTCAATGCCTAGCCCCTCCAGTCTCGCCATGGTTCATACGGCTCCGCGCCAACTCGTTGCCCAGGACGTCAAACTCCCGGAGATCGGCCACGACGACGCACTCCTGCGCATCGAAGCCTGCGGCATCTGCGGCAGCGACTATGAACAATTCGAGGGCGTCCTGCGCAGCCCAATGCCCGCGATCCCGGGCCACGAACCCCTGGGCCTCATCGAGCGCATCGGCGATGGGGCCGCCGCACGCTGGGGCGTCGACGTGGGTGACCGGATCGCGGTGGAGACCATGCTGGCTTGCCGCAATTGCCAGAACTGCCTCACCGGCAACTACCACATCTGTCCCAACCGCCGGATCTATTCCTATATCCCGCTGGGCGACGCCCCTGGGCTCTGGGGTGCGTACGCCGAGTACATGTACCTGCACCCCAACAGCATCGTGCACAAAGTCGACCCCACCCTGCCCCCGGAACTCGCCGTGATGTTCAACCCGCTGGGCGCCGGCTTTCGCTGGGGCGTGGAAATGCCCGGCACCCAGCCCGGCGATACCGTGGTGATCATGGGCCCGGGCCAGCGCGGCCTTTCCTGCGTGCTGGCCTGCCGCGAAGCGGGCGCCGCCAACATCATCGTGACCGGCCTGGCCGCGGATCAGCGAAAGCTCGAACTCGCGCGAACCTTCGGGGCCCATCACACCATCGATGTCCAAAACGAGAACGCTGTGCGCAGGGTGAAGGAAATCACGAACGGCCGGGGGGCCGACGTCGTGGTCGACGTTTCCTCCTACGCCACCGAGCCCATCACCCAGGCCCTGGATTTCGCGACCTTAGGCGGGACGGTGATGCTTGCGGGCACCAAGGGGTTCAAGGCCGTGCCCGATTTCATTTCCGACAAGGTCGTCATGAAGGAAATCACCTTGCGCGGCGCCATTGGGGTGACCTCCTCGGGCTACAACAATGCCATTCGCCTGATCGAGTCGCGCAGCACCCCCATCGAGCAGATGCACACCCACCGTTTCGCCCTGCGCGATGCCGAACTCGCCATTCGCACCCTGGCCCGGGAGATCCCCGACGAGGAGTCGATTCATTCCTGCCTGATCCCGGACCGCTAGGCGGCGGCCCCGCAAATCCGGGCTTCCCTCGCGCCCTGGGTCGGCCGGTGCTATCCCGATAGCGCCCCCCCAGAGCTTGGCGGCGAGCAGGAGTCGCCGCCGGACCATAGAAGGCCGTCGAAAGAGTTATCCTCAGGCCGAAGCAGGGAGGGCCGCGGAGTGCGCGGGGACCAGGAGCCCGAAATGAATCGCCCCGGAACCCGGGTTCGTCGACTCGGCCGCGTAGTCTTCATCGCGACCCTCGCGACCTGGGGTGCCTTTACGGGCCCGGCATCGGCCGAATGCGTGCCGAACCCGGCGAGCGCCGGGGACGCGGTCAGCTGCACGGGCACCAACCCCGCGGGATACAGCGTTCCCGAAGGCGTCAACGGGGTCACCGTGGTAGTGGAGGAAGGCGCCAGCGTTTCCTCCCTGGGCGACGGCATCGTGGTACGCGACGACAGCAGCGTCACCAATCGGGGCCAGATCGACGTCAATGGCCCCTCCAGCGCGGGCGTCGCCGGCGGCAACGGCGCGCCGGGCCAGGCGGCGCAATTCGAGAACGCCATCGAGGGCACCGTAACGGTCAACAGCCCGGGCGCATTCGGGTTCCGCGTGGGTTCTCAAACGCGCACCACCAATGCGGGCCACATCGAGGTGCTGGGCGACGAAAGCATCGGAATCGAAACCCAGAATACTTCGGGCGTCGTACATAGCGGCACCCTCAGCGTTGCGGGCAGCGAGGCCGCCGGCATCGTGGGTCGCAACGGCGTGGCGGTGGAGGGCAGCGGCGCCATCGATGTGTCGGGCACCGGGGCCACGGGGATCGCCGTGGGGCTCGGATCCCAGACACTCTACGGAGGGAACCTGACCCTGAGCGGCGTGGATTCCCAGGGGCTCCTGGGAGACGCCAACGCGGTGGTGGAAAACACGCCGGATGGCCAAATCGTGATCGAGGCAGCGGCTTCGGGCGCGGCGGGACTGGTGGGCGGCGACGGCAGCGAGCGAATCGTCAACGCGGGCTCCATCGTTTCCAGCGCCCCGGCCAGCGTGGGCATCGAGGTGGGCAACGACAGCGCTCTGGGCCTGAACACGGGAACGATGACCTTCAGCGCCGAGGACAGCGTGGGCCTTCGCGGAGGCGAGCGGGCGCTGATCGTGAACGAGTTGGGAGCCAGCCTGCAGATGGATGGCCAGGCCAACATCGGGCTCGAAGCCGCGGGCGGCGGCGAGAACATCAATGCCGGCAGCCTGCTGCTCACGGGCGCCGACGCCCGGGGCCTGGTGGGGGCGGACGGCAGCGCTCAAGTGCCGACCCTCTTTGCCAACGAAGCCGAAGGCGAAATCAATGCCCAGGGCGCCCGGGCGGTGGGGATCGATTTCGGCGCCTTCGCCCAGGGCGAGAACGCCGGCCAGCTGACGGTCCAGGGCGAGGACAGCATCGGAATCCGCGCCGGGACCGACAGCATCGTGCGCAACAGCGGCGTGGTGGGGGTGGCGGGTGCCGACAGCATCGGCATCAGCGTCGGTACGCACTCGGATGCGCTGCAGAGCAGTTTTATCAACGTGGCCGAATCCGCGAGCGAAGCCGGGGGGCGCCTGGTGAGCAACGACCCCGAAGCCGGAGCCCTGGTGCTGATGAGCGAGAGTGCGCCCGGCGAGGAGAGCCGCGTCGAGAACCAGCGCGGCGCATCGATCCTCGCCGATCTCACCGATCTGGCGGACCCGGCCCGGGCCATCGCGATCCAGGGCTCCGGGGGGAATGACGCCGTGGTGAACGCCGGGCTGATTCACGGCAAGGTCCTGCTGGGGGGCGGCGACGATCGCTACGTGGCCCAGCCCGATGGCCAGATTGTCGACCTGGGACAAGCGGCCCTGGACGGGGGCGCGGGCAGCGACACCATCGAACTCACCGCGAGCGCGGCGGAGGTGGGCACTTTCGATGCCAGCGGGATCCAAAATTTCGAGTCGATCCGGGTGACCTCGGGCCAATGGCAACTCACGGGGCCTGCCTCGGCGCCCACCCCGGTGGTCGTGGCGCGAGACGGCATTCTCTCGGTGACCCGGCCCACCACGATCAACGGCAGCTACGCCCACGCCCCGCCTTCTTTGGTTCCCCAACCCGGCGATCCCGAGCCCACGTTGCGCACCCTGCTGAGCGCGGACACCCTCAGCCCGATCAACGTCGACACTCCGCTCCTGCAAACCACGGGCGTCGCCACCCTGAGCGATGGCGTCCTCGATGTCGTTGTCGGCGGGGGCTTTCGCGGCCAGGAAGAGTTCATCCTGCTCCGCGCCGACGGCGGACTGGTGGACGAGTTTGATCGCGTCGTATTGAGTCCCGACCCGGACCTCAGCCTGGGCGACCCCATCTACTCCGCCGACGAACTCCGCATTTCGGTCAACGTCACGGGGTACTCCGACAACCAATGGGCCCTATCCCAGGCCATCACAGGGCTCTCGGGTTCCGGGGTCGACCCCGAACTCCAGGGGCTCATCGACCAGGTCGAGACCCTCGAGTTCCGCAGCTACCTGAACGCCATGAACGAACTCAGCCCCGAGGCCTACGACGCCCAGGCCCAGGCCACTTTCGAACTCGGAAACCGCTTCGTCCAACTCATGCTCGAGCGCCCGCGCTTCTGTCTCGCCCGGCCCGGGGAGGACAACCGCGACCCCCGGACTGGAATCCCTTGCCGCGCCCATGAATTCGAGCCCTGGCTGACCACTTATGGCCAGTTCAGCCACCGAGACGGCGGAGCCGACCACGTGTCCTCGGATGACAACGCCGGGGGCCTTGTGCTGGGTTTCGATCGGCGACTGGGCGAGAACTGGCTGATCAGCGCCACCGTGGGCACCGCCTACGATTCGATCCAGGTCGAGGGCGTGGGGCCGGGCAGCTTCGAGACTCTCGACCTCGGGCTCTACGCCGGTTTCAACCGGGGCCCGGTGCGCCTCGAGGGCGTGGTGAGCTACGGCCACAGTTGGCAGGAACGCTTTCGCAACGTCGCCATCGGCGATTTCGCGGGGCGCACCACCGGGCGCTACGGCATCGACCGCATCGGCGTGCGCGCCGAAGTGGAGTACGGAATCGAAACCGCCGGCCTGCGCGTAGCCCCCCTGCTCTCCCTGGACTACACGACCCTGCTCCAATCGGAAATCAGGGAAAGCGGCGGCGGGGCCGCGGCCCTGACCCTTCCGAGCCAGGACGATACGGCGCGCACCTTGCGCGTGGGCGTCGACCTCACCACCACCCTGCACAAAACCGACTACTGGACCCAATTGCTCGAAAGTGCCGATGGCGTCTGGCGCCCAGTGCTCGCCGTTCGCTGGCGCCAGCCCCTGGGTGACTTGTCGCGAACCGTTTCCGCGCGCTTCTCGGCTGCCCCCAGCGAACTCTTCAGCGTCGAGGGCAACGACCGGAGTGAGGGATTCGAGTTGGGCGCGGGCGTCGACTGGACACCCCTGGTGGCGGATCGGCTCACCTTCAGCCTCCGCTACGACGGCTTCGTCTGGGAAGACATCGGGACCCATGCCGTGACGGGCCGGATCCGGCTCACGTTCTAACCCTGCCCGGGCGCCCGGGGCTCAGTCCAGACCCATCATCCCCGAGATACCGAAGCGGTGGCCCGCGGTGTAGCCCCCGTCCACCGCCAGGGCTTGCCCGGTTACGAAGGACGCTTCATCCGAGGCGAGAAAGAGCGCGCCGTTGGCGATCTCCACGGGCTGACCGAAACGACCGAGTTGATGTGCCTCGCGGATCTTGTCGCGAATCTCGTTCATGGCCTCGAGTTCCAGGGTCGAGCGGAGGAGCGGCGTGTCGATAAAGCCCGGGCAGAGGGCGTTGACGCGAATGCCCCGGCGCCCGTAATCGATGGCCATATTTCGGGTCAGCAGGATCACTGCGCCCTTGGAGGCGTTGTAGGCGCTCCCCCCTTCGAAGCCCTCGATGCCCTCGACGCTGGCGATATTGACGATGCTGCCGCTCTGGCGGGCCAACATCCCGGGCAGCGCGGCCTGGCAGGCATGCAGGGTGCCCTTGAGGTTGACGTCCATCACCCGATCCCATTCGGCGTCCTCGATCAGGTGGACCGGGCCGCCGCCGGCCACACCCGCGGAGTTGACCAGCACGTCGATCCTGCCCATCTGCGCCTCCACCTCGGCCACGGCGTTCGCCACGGCGCCCTTGTCGCGCACGTCGACCTTGTGCAGGGGCCCGTCGCCCGTCAGGCGCAGGGCTTCGCTCCAATCGCCATCGGCCAGATCCTGGATATCGATGCCCGCGATGCGGGCGCCCTCCTGGGCGAAGCGAAGCGCAATCGCGGCGCCGATGCCCGATGCGGCCCCGGTAATCAAAGCGACCTTTCCGTCGAGACGTCCCATCTTTTCTCCTTCCAGGATTGAATGCACGGCGCCTATTCGGTCACGGCAGGTGCCGTGCCGAGAAGGGGCTCAAGGGTCGGGCACCGCGTGGGCGGGGTTCCGAGCCAGGCGAATATCCTCGAGCCGGGCATTGCACGCCGTTCGCCACGGATTGTCCTCGGGGGCCAGCACGTAGAAGCGCCCCTCGCGCATGGCCTCGATGGCGCGATCGGCCAGCACGACGGGGTCAACGCCCGTCGGCGTGGCGGCGCCAATGGCCGACTCCACCAGATCGCGCTCGGGAGACTCCCCCTCCCCGGCTTTTCGCTTGAGATGCTCCGGGCGGTTCCGATCGCCCCGGGCGATCGCCGTATCGACCAACTCGGGGCAGAGCACCGAAACTCCGATCGCGGCCTGCTTGGCCCGCAACTCGGCGTCCAGGGTTTCGGAAAGGGAGAAAACCGCGGCCTTGCTCATGTAGTAGGGGGCGGTGAAGGGCGCGGTGGTGACCGCCGCCATGGAGGCCGTGTTGACGATATGCCCCTCCTCGCCGTGGGCGAGCATCTGGGGCACGAAACTTCGCAGCCCGTGGATCACGCCCCAGACATTCACCCCAAAAACCCAGTCGTAGTCGCTTTGGGGCGCTTCCCAGGAAAGGCCCGCGGCGAAAACGCCCGCGTTGTTGCAGAGCACGTGGGCCGGGCCGAAATGCTCCAGAGTCTGCTCTGCCAGGGACGCCACCGAATCCGCTTGGCTGATATCCGTGGGCACCGCGAGCACTGCGTGGCCCGCGGCCTCGAGGTCTTCGGCCGCCGCCTTGAGGGCGCCGGCTTCCACGTCCGCCATCACCACCTTCATATCCAGGGCAGCCAACCTGCGGGAGAAGGCCCGGCCGATCCCGCTCGCCGCGCCCGTGACTACGGCCACCTTGCCTGCAAACTCTTTCATGGCTCTGCTCCTTTTCCTGGACCCTGGGCTGGGGACTCGATCAGACCCGTCATCCTACCGAGAATCCGGGCCGACGGCCGCCGGGGAAAACGGTGGAAGGCCGCTTGGAGAGGGTTAAGCTTGGCCTTCGGGCCCCCACATAACCCCTCCCCCCTTCGAGCGAAAGAGCACGCCTTGACCCCTCGCGAAGAACTCCGCCAACAGCTGACCGGGCCCGGTGGGCCCTTCGAACTCTGCACCGAGGAGGTCCTCGGTGAATCCTTGCCGGTTTTCAAGGACCGGCACGGCTCGATTCGGGATCTCCTGCAGGAGTCGGCCCTGCACGGCGACAAGGAGTACATCGTCCAGGGCGATCTGCGCATCACCTATGCGGACCACGTGCGCAGGGTGGCCTCCATCGCCCAGGGGCTGCGCTCGGAATACGGCATCGGCAAGGGCGACCGCGTTGCCCTGCTGGCCGCCAACGGCGCCGAGTGGGTCATGACCTGGTGGGCGGTCTCGAGCCTCGGCGGAATCCTGGTGGCCTTCAATGGGCTCTGGACCTCGGACGAGATCGCCTACGCGAGCGGGCACAGCGAACCCAAGCTCCTGATCGCCGACCGCAAGCGTCTGGCCCGCATCGCCGATCTGGACCTCGGAGTCCCGACCCTCGAAATCGAAAGCGAATTCGAAAAGCTCATGCAGGCCGAGGCCGGCACCCCGCTTCCCGATCAAGCCATCGAAGAAGATGATCCGTGCCTGATCCTCTACACCAGTGGCACCACGGGCCGGCCCAAGGGAGCGGTGGTGAGCCATCGCGCCCTGGTGGGCTTTGCCAAGACCCAGGCCTTTCACGGCCTGGAGCGCTTCATGCTGGCCGCCCAGGCCAGCGCCGGGGATGCGGGCGCCGGCAGCGCGGGCGGCGAAGAGCCCCCGTCTCCCTGCAGCCTGGTGACCGTGCCCCTCTTCCATCTCTCGGGCCTTTACGCCGCGGTGATCATGATGCTCAGCCAGGGCGCCAAGACGGTCTACCGCGATGCGCGCTTCGACCCCGAAGACGTCATGCGAATCATGGAAAAAGAAAAGATCACGATCTGGAGCGCGTTGGGCAGTTCCGGCGCCATGGTGATCAATCATCCATCCCGGGAACGCTACGACCTGTCGAGCCTGCGCAATATCGGTTTCGGGGGCGCACCCACCAGCCCGGACCTCCAGCGCCGAATGAAGGAAGCCTTTCCCAACGCCGCGGGAAGTCTCGGCCTGGGCTACGGCCTCTCGGAATCCGGGGGCATGGGGACCAGTATCGGGGGCGCGGAACTCGAGGCGCGGCCCACCTCGGTGGGCCTGGCCTCCTTGGGGCATAGCCTGGAGATTCGAGACGAAGAGGGCAAAGCGCTGCCCCCGGGCGAATACGGCGAGATCCACATTCGCAGCCCCTACCTGATGCTCGGCTATTGGCAAAACCCGGAAGCCACGGCCGAGACCATCAAGGAGTGCCAATGGCTGGCCACCGGCGATATCGGCTGCCTGGACGAAGAGGGCTACCTCTTCATCAACTCCCGCGCCCGGGACATGATTCTACGCTCGGGAGAGAACGTCTACCCGGTGGAGATCGAGCACCGCATCGATGCGCATCCCGGCGTCGGCGAATGCGCGGTGGTGGGCGTCGATCACGAGGAACTCGGCCAGGCGGTGAAGGCCGTGGTGGTGCCCGCCCCGGGCGCCGAACTCGATGCCGCCGAACTCGCGCGCTGGACCGGTGAAACCCTGGCCGCCTACAAGGTGCCCAGCGAATGGGAAATTCGCGACGCCCCCCTGCCCCGCAACGCCGCGGGCAAGGTGCTGAAGAATGTGCTGACCGGCGAGGCGGACAGTCGCCAGATCGACGAAGAATAATTTCCCAGATTCCCCGCCGCTGCTTCCCCGCATCGATGCGGGGAAGCGAGAGGCCCGAAAGGAAATAGATGGCAAAATCAGACGCCGATCACGGACCCCTGGCGGGCTGGCGCGTCATCGATCTATCCGGCGAGATCGCCGGGCCCTATTGCAGCAAACTCCTGGCCGACGCCGGCGCCGACGTAATCAAGGTCGAAGACCCGGACGGCGATCCCCTACGGCGCTGGACCGCGTGCGGCCATGCCCTGGCGGAGGACGAGGACGGGGTTCTCTTTCAATTCCTGAACACCTCCAAGCGCGCCATCAGCCTGGACCCCTTCGAGGCCGAGAACAGGGAGACGATCATTGCCCTGGCCGCCGGAGCGGACCTGCTGATCGAGAGCTTTGGGCCCGGCGGCCTGGACGCCCGCGGCCTCTCGGTGGAGACCCTCCAACGCGAGAACCCCGCGCTCTCGGTGATCTCCATTTCGCCCTGGGGCCTCGAGGGGCCCGATGCCGAGCAACCCGCCACGGAGTTCACGCTTCAGGCCGCCACGGGCTCCATCGCCTACCGAGGCCTGCCCGACCGCAAACCCGTGGCCTCGGGCGGCCGAATCGGTGAGTGGGCCGCGGGCAGTTTCGCGGCGCCCGCCGCCATCTGCGCCGGGCTGTCGGCGCGCAAGACCGGCCGGGGGCAGCACGTGGACCTCTCGATCTTCGAGAGCATGCTGATCTCGCTCACGGTCTACCACGACCTGAACAGCCAATGGGTTCCCGGCCCCCTGGCGCGGAGCATCGAGATCCCCTCCATCGAGCCCGCCGCGGACGGCTACGTGGGCTATTGCGTGATCACCGGCCAACAGTGGACAGATTTCTGCGCCATGCTCGGGCGGCAGGATATTGCCGAGGATGCTCGCTTCCTCGACGGCCGAGCCCGCATGGAACACATCGATTTCATGCAGAGCATGATTCAGGACTGGACCCGGGAGCGCAGCGTTGACGAGTTGATCGAATTGGCGGGTCTGCTGCGCATCCCCGCCGCGGAGATCGGCAACGGCCAAACCCTCCCGGGCATGGACCAGATGCAGGCGCGAGGCGTCTTCAGCCCGGGGCCCTCGGGCGTCATCCAGCCCCGCCCTCCCTATCTCCTGAGCCAATGCCCTTCGCGGCCATTCACGCCCTCACCGCGCCCCAACGAACACGCCGAGGCCATTCGCAAAGAAGCCGCCACGGAGCGCAAACCCGCGGCCTCGGCCGAACCCGGCGCCAACCCCCTCCCCCTGGACGGGATCCGGGTCGTGGATCTCACGGCTTTTTGGGCCGGCCCGGTGGCCGCCGCCTACCTGGCCGATATGGGGGCGGACGTGGTGAAGGTCGAGTCCATTCATCGGCCCGATGGAATGCGCTTTGCCGGCGCCATTCCGAACGAAGAACTCTGGGAGTGGTCGCCAGTCTTTCACGGCGCAAACCCGGGCAAGCGCGGAATCACCTTGGGCATGGACAGCGAAGAAGGCATGGGCCTGCTCCGCCGCCTGATCGCGGGCGCAGACGTTTTGATCGAAAACTTCTCGGCCCGGGTGCTCGAGAATTTCGGCCTGGGCTGGGACGATGTCCGGAAGATCAACCCCAACATCATCATGGTGCGCATGCCCGCCTTCGGCCTCGACGGCCCTTGGCGTGACCGCCCGGGCTTCGCCATGACGGTGGAGCAGGTGAGCGGGCTCGCCTGGCTCACCGGCTACAAAGATCTGCCGTTGGTCGTACGCGGCGCCTGCGATCCCATTGGGGGGATGCACGCGGTCTTCGCCCTGCTGCTCGCCCTCGAGCACCGCCGGCAGACCGGCGAGGGGCAGCTGGTCGAACTCCCCCTGGTAGAGGTCGCGATCAACATCGCCGCCCAGCAGGTCATGGAATACGCCGCCTACGGCGAACTCCTCACCCGAGACGAAAACCGGGGGCCGGTCTCGGCGCCCCAAGGCGTCTACCCCACCGCCGACCCCGAAGAACTGATCGCCGTGGCGATCCCCAGCGACGCCCATTGGCGCTCGCTCCGCGCGCTGATGGGCGAACCCGAATGGGCCTCCGACCCGGCGCTCGACTCCGCCCCGGGTCGCCGCGCGCGCCACGACGCGGTGGACGCGGGTCTCGAAGACTGGCTGGCGGGCCAATCCCGCGCCGCCATTCTCGAGCGGCTCCTCGCCGCGGGCATCCCCGCATCCGAGGTCATCAACGCCCACGCCCTGATGCCCAATCGCCAATTGGAGGCCCGAGGGTTCTTCCAGACCCTGGAACATCCCCGTTCGGGCAAGGTCCGCTACCCGGGCTGGCCGATGGCGTTTTCGGGGCTTCCCCGCGCCCTGCACCGCCGGCCCCCGCCCACCCTCGGCCAACACAACGACGAGATCCTGGGCGACGAGTTGGGCCTGGACTCCGATGAACTCGCGCGACTACGCAAGGAAAAGATCATTGGCGAACGCCCTTCATTCATGTAGGCCATGTAGGCGTTCGTGTCGCCGGATTCCGGTCGCCTTGGCTATCGTGAACGGGTGACGCTTCGCGAATCCACACTCGGCGCCCTTTTCCTGCTCGTGCTGCTTGTGCTGGCGCCCCCAGCCACGCCCGCCAGCGAAGAAAAGCCCGCCTACCAGGTGGCCTACGACAGCTATAAGACCGCGCTCCTCGAGCGCGATTTCGAAACCGCGCTGATCCACGCCCGCAAGAGCCATACCCTGGCGGTGGAAGCCATCGGGCTGCGGAGTCCGCAAACCGGCGTCCTCGCGTATAACCTGGGCGCGGTCCGCTTCAGCCTAAAGCGCTATCGCGACGCCGTGCCCGCCCTCGAGGAAGCCCTCGCCACCTACACCGCGAACAACGGGCCGGCCTCGGAAAAAAATTTTCTGCCCCTGCGCAAACTCGGCCAGACCCACCTCGAATTGGAAAACTGGGAGACAGCCGAGCGCCATTTGGTACGCGCCATGGGGATCGTCGAAGAAACCCGTGGACGGACAGACCCCCAGATCACCGAGATCCTGCTGGACCTGACCGAGATCGCCCGCAATCTCGACCATGCCAAGCGCATGCGGAGCTATGCCATGCGCGCCCTCTACAACCTGCACCAGGGCGAGAACCCCAAGGCCCTGGAGGTGGGTCATGTCTACGTGAGCCTGGCCACGGCCGAGATGCTCCTGGGCAATGCCAGCGGAACGAATAAAAGCCTCGACCGGGCCATCGCCATCTACGAAATCCATCTGACCCTTGAGGATCCGGAACTGAGAGCGCTCTACGCCTTCGCGGCCGACGCTTTCGACCAGACCGGAAGAGAGAGCGCCGCGCGCAAATACCGACGACGGCTCAAGGAAGACGAAGGCTAGACAACCGGAGGAATTCCGAGAATGACGAGCTTGCCTTCGTGGCGTCGCCTGGCCTCATGCGGTGCCATGGCCCTGGTCTGCCTGATGGCGCCGAACCCGGGCGCCGCCCAGGAACAGGAACCCGACCCCGACATCTTCGGGGTGACCAATAACGGCCGAGAGATCCCCGGCAGCCTGGACGTCGCCATCGAGGCTGCCAACGACGGAAGCAATACGGCGAACGTCATCCAATTCGTCGCGGGACTCGTAGATCAAACCTTGACTCTGACAACAGAGCCCGTGCTTCCGGCCATCAACATGCCCGCCGCGGACCCCGCGGATCCCGAGACCGAACGCAGCGTCGACCTGGATGCCACCGAGGCGACGAATTTCGAGATCCGGAGCGCCACGGATGTCGGAGAAAACTTCACCCTGCTCCACGTGGCGTCGGGCACCGCGACGCTGGTCAACCTCGACATCCAGAGCGGGGCGGAAGACGAGGAGGGGGAGATCTTGCGCGGCCAATTCCTCGTGGACGAAGGCGCGGCCCTGGGCTTTCGCTACGAGGGGGCCCGCCTGGTCGAGGAAAACATCATGGGTGACGGCAAGGTCATCAAGGAGGGCGCTGAAACCCTGCGCCTGCTCGGGGAAAACAACTACCTCGGAGGCACCGAGATCAAGGAAGGTGAACTGCTCGGCAACCAGAATTCGCTGCGGGGCGACTTCGTGGTGGAAAAAGACGCCCGACTCACCTTCGAGGACACCAGCGAAACCGCGACCCACCTTTACGGCGGCGCGATCACGGGTGAAGGCAAGCTCGTCAAGCAGGGCGAACACATCCTACAAGTGCAAACCGGCGGATCGCTCGCCGTCGCCGGGGGCATCGAAATCCAGGCGGGCACGATCAACGGTGATTCTGAGACCATCTGTGGCGACCCCGAAAACATCTGTGGCGATGTCGTGATCGGCCAGGGCGCCCTTCTCAATCTCGTCCAGAACACAGCGGGCGAGTTCACGAGCAATATCACGGGCAGCGGAAAGCTCGAAAAAGGAGGCCTCGGAGATCTCACTCTCTCGGGTACCAACACGTTCAGTGGCGGCATCGAGGTCGTCACTGGCGTAGTCAAGGGAAACTCCGCGAGCCTCCCGGGCGATATCCAACTCACAGGAAGCACCAGCCGCGTTCATTTCGTTCAGAGTGAAGAGATCGGCGATGGCACCCATTCGGGCACCATCAGCGGCGACGGCGCGCTGATCAAGTCCGGCCCCCGCACCCTGACCCTGACGGGAACGAGCACCTACGCGGGCGATACCGAGATCGAGGATGGCACGCTTCGCGGCGACACCCGAAACCTTGTCGGGGATATCATCCTGCGGTCGGGCACAGCCAGCGTTGAGTTTTCCGTGAACGACACACAGACTTTCAGCCGCGTCGTAAAGGAAGTGACAACCCTTCCCCAAGGCGGCAATTTCATCAAGTCGGGGAGCGGTGTCCTCACCCTGACCCAGCCCCAAACCTACTCCGGCGCGACAGAGATCCGCGCGGGGACGCTGCGCCTCCAGCAAGCATTGTCATCCACTTCCGGCGTCACCGTGGAGTCGGGAGCGACCCTGGAAAACGCCGCGGTGGCTGGAGACACCTCCATCCGCGGCGACCTCGTGAGCCGCGGCCACCTCGTTCTCGGCGGACTCAACAGCAGTTTCCGCGTCAACCAGGGCGGGGCTCTCTTCGAAAGCGGTTCGACCCTCGCCGTCCAATTCAACGATCAGGGCTTCGTCTCTGAACTCCGCGTGGATAACGCGGCGACCCTCGAGGGCTTGGAAATCATCCTCACGGCGGCCCCCGGAAACTACGACGATCCGCTCACCTATAGCGTGATCTTCGCCTCGGAGTTCGTCGACGGCTGGCAGGCGTTCACCACCCCCGATTTCGCTTTTCTCGAGATCGGCGACCCCACCGTGGTCGCGGATGGCCCCGACGATTTTCGGCTCACCCTCACCGTCACGCCGAGCGCAAATTCCCTGGTCAACTTCGCCCAGACCCCCAACCAAAGCGCCACTGCCGCAGCGATGAACGCCGTGCTCGCGTCGGGTTCAGCGGACGCCGACGAACTCCAGGAAAGTTTCAGCGTACTCAGCGTCGGCCAGGTGCCCGGGGTTCTCGACCAGTTGGCGGGGGAAAGTCTGGGCGCCTTCACGAATGTTCGGGAGGCCAACGCCCAGGCCTTCGCCCAGGCGCTCTCCCGGCGTTTCAGCGCCGGAGGCTATGCACCCGGCCCTGTCCCGGGCAGCCGCTTCGGGCACAGGCTGGAAGAAGCGACCCGAATCCCGGCGGCCGCCGCGGGCGGCGCAGGCGCTGACCCGGCGTATCGCGGGGGCTGGCTCGAAGCCGTCGGCCTCTTCTCGGACCAGTCGGGTGAGGTCAATGCGTCGGATATCGAGGGCAATAGCGGCGGGCTCAGCGGCGGTTTCGACGCCGGGCTGCCCGGCATCGCCGGGGCACGCCTGGGCCTGGGTTTCGGCTACACCCGCTACTCGCTGGAGGGCAACCGGGGGCTCAACGCCGACGGCAACACCTACCAGACAGCGCTCTACGCAAGCTATGAATGGGGCCGCTACCACCTGGGCCTCGCCGGACGCTACGCCTACACAAATATGGAAACCGAGCGCCATATTGCCTTCGAGAATATCGACCGACTCGCCACGGCCCGAACCTCGGGCCATGAAGCGGGCTTCCTGCTGGAAGCCGGCGCCCGCCTCGGCGAGCGCACCGCCATTGCCTACCGACCCCTGGTTCGCCTCCAATACAACCACCTGGACCAGGGATCTCTGCAGGAAACCGGCGCGGGTGACCTCTCCCTCTCGGCGGATTCGCTGAGCGCCGATTCCTGGCAGACCACCCTGGGCGCCCAGATCTCCAAACTCTATACCCTGAACGGCGAATTCGGCATGGAACCCGAGTTCAGGGTGGGCTGGACCCACACCTTCGGCGACCTCGCCCGCCCGGTGAACACGCGTTTCTACGCGGTCCCGGGGGCCCAACCCTTTGTGACCTACGGGGCGGAGAACGACGCCGACCAGTTATTCGTGGGCGCCGGCTACCTGATGACCATCGGCGAAATCCCCATGGTGGGGCTCGATTACGATTTCCATGTGGGCGACGGCTATCAACTCCACGTGGTCTCCGCCCAACTCTACCTGCGCTGGTAGGTCCCGGTCGCCGGGACTAGCCCACGATCCCCTCGGCACGCAGGGCCTCGATCTCCTCTGGACTTCGCCCGAGTTCGCTGAGAATCGCCTCGCCGTCGGCGCCGTGGGCCGGCGCCATGCTGCGCTGGGTGCAGGGCTGGCCGCCGAAATCCACAGGGGTGGCGGGTAGCAAGGTCGTCCCCTCGCCATCGGGCACCTCGACAAAACCGCCCGCGGCATGGGCCTGGGGATCTTGAAGCACGTCCTGCATGGTCTGCACCGGGGCCCACCAAAGGTTCTCTTCGGCATCGAAGATCTCGCCCCACTCCTGCCGGGTACGGCTCGCAAAAATTTCGTCGAGCATCGGGATGAGTTCCGGGGCGTTCAGTGCCCGGTCGGCGTCCTCCTTGAAGCGCGGATCATCCAGCCACTCGGGATGCCCCACCGCCCGGGTCAGGGCGGGCCAATGGCGCGCGCCCTCGAGACCCACCAGCCAGAACCATTTCCCCTCGCTGTCCTGGTAGCTGTTCATCACGGGGTTGCCCATGGTCTCACGATTGCCCGCGGCCACGTCCACGCCAAAGCGCAAACTCACCGACATGTCGAAGCTCATGGTGTACATGCCCTCGCGCAGGAGCGAGGTCGAAACCAATTGGCCCTCCCCGGTGCGCTCGCGCTCGTAGAGTGCCGCCGACACGGCCCCCGCCGCCGCAAGACCCGTATTGTGATCCCCCATGCCGCCGCGCTGAAACGGAGGCGCCTGGCCGGGCAGCATCAAAGAGCCCGCGATGCCCGCGCGACACCAGAAAGCGGCCACGTCGTAGGCGGCGCGATCGGCATCGGGCCCGTCCAGCCCGTAGCCCGAAATGGACGCATAGATGAGCCGAGGATTGCGCGCCCGGAGCGTGTCCGGGTCGAGCCCCAAGCGCGCCAATGAGGCCGCGCGCACGTTGCTGACGAAGACGTCCGCATCGTCGATCAACGCGTAGGCCAGGGCCTGGCCCTTGGGCTGGGCGAGATCGATGACAACGCTGCGTTTGTTGCGGTTGTCGTTCTCGAAGATCGGGTTGAAGGGCATATCGGCGCCGAGCATCTTGTCGAAGAGTCGCGAGGGATCTCCGACACCCGGCGGCTCGATCTTGATCACGTCGGCACCCCAATCCCCCAAGATGCATCCCGCGGCCGGGCCCGCGACCCAAACCCCCAACTCAACAACCTTTACGCCATCCATCGGTCCCGGCATCGTCATCCTTTCAGAAGCAGCGCCCTTCCGGGCGGGATCCTGAGCCTACCGATCCCCAGGCCCCTCGGCATCGGGCGCGATCGCGTCCACCAACCCCCAGGCCAGCGCTGTTTCGGCATCGATGCGCTCGCCGGAAAGGGCCAGCCAGGCGGTGCGTTGCCGGCCGATGCGCCGGGGCAGACTCACTGTGCCTCCGGCCCCGGGCACGAGCCCCATCGCGACCTCGGGCAATTGGAAGAAACTCTCGGGGTGGGCCGTCACCCGGGAGACGAAGGCGGGGAGTTCCACTCCGGCACCGATGCACGCACCGTGCACCTCCGCCCGGGCTCGGTCTGCGAGGCGAGACAAAAGCCGGCCCGGGTTGCGAATGCTCCGCACCGCATGGGCGGTGGCGGGATCCGGAAATGTTCCGAACTCGTCCAGATCGCCGCCGCTGCTAAAGGACGGACCCGCACCGGCGAGCACCACTTCTTCGATGCTGTCGTCGCTGAGCGCGAGTTGCAGCCCCTCCACCAGTCCATCGCGCAGCGCCACGCCGAAAGCGTTGTGGCGCTCGGGCCGATTCAAGGTGAGGCGCAGGGTCGAACCCCGGCGCTCGCTCAGAACCGCGGGTTCGCACGCGTCGTCCCCGGTCCCGGCCGCATGGCCCGCGAGCCAGTCGGCGAATTCCGGCCCCGCCTGGAGGGTGGAGTAGACCAGGGATTCGGCGATCAGGCCCTCGTGAATATCCAGTGCGGCGTTGTGGCGCAAAAGCTGAACCAGCGCCAAGGAGGCCCGGGGATGCGCGCGCACTCGGCCGAGAAGCGCATCGAGACTGGCACCCGCGGAGGGCAGCACGACATCGAAACCCTCTACCAGGGCAGCCGCGGTCGGGGAGATCTCCGGAGGGCGCAGGGCCAGGGTCGGACACGCGAGTTCGCCAAGAGCCCGGCGCGCCGTCTCTACATGGCCGGGGGCGGGCTGCACCCGATCGGACGCCGGCAGGTCGACGATCAGCATTCCCGCGCCGGTGAGCGCGGCGAATTCCTCCTGGGCGTAGGCGGAGCCAAGGGCCTCGATGGCCTCGGGGAGCGAGAGGAAGCGGGGCTCCTCCGCCGGAACGTTCACCCGGCCAGCAACCGCGCGCGCACCGTCCGGCGCACCAGCTTGCCCGTTTCGTTGTAGGGCAGTTCCTCCCAGAAGGCGAAGCTCTCGGGGGTTCGCGAAGAGCGCAGGCGATCCTTGACCCATTGCTGGAGCTCGGCCTCGCTCGCGTCCTGCCCGGCCTTGCACACCACGGCGGCCACCACCTTCTCGCCCCATTGCTCGTCGGGCAAGCCCACCACTGCGGCATCCGCCAGGGCTTCGTGCTCCAGCAGAACGTCCTCGATTTCGCCCGGGGAGATATTCTCGCCGCCGCGCACGATGATGTCGTCGATGCGGCCCTCGATAAAGAGGTAGCCCTCATCGTCCAGGGATCCGCCGTCGCGCGTGGGAAAGAAGCCGTCCTCGAGCACCCGGCTGCCCTTGCCCAGGTACTCGCCGGAAACCTGCTCGCCGCGCACGTAGATCTCACCGCGTTCGTTGGGCCCGAGGGCGTTGCCTTCCTCGTCGCGAATCTCCACCTCGATGCTCGGCAGGGGTTGCCCCACCGAGACCAGGCGTCGCCGGACCTTCGGATCGTCGCTGGTGACCGCAGCCCGGTGATCGTCGGGGCCGAGAATCGAGAGCGTCGAACTCGTCTCGGTGAGCCCGTAGGCGTTGGCAAAATTTGCATTGGGAAAGAGTTCCAGCGCGCGTTCGATCACCGATTGAGGCATTTTGCCGCCGCCGTAGGAGAGCGCGCGCAAATGCGGCAGGTCCGCGCCGCCCCGCTCTTCCACCAATTCGACGATGCGCGCCAGCATGGTGGGCACCACGAAGGCATTGGTCACCGCTTCAGCCCGCGCGAGATCGAGCCAGGCCTCGGGGCTGAAATTCGCGAGTTGCACGATCCGTCGGCCCGAGTAGACCGAACTCGCAATCGCCGCCATTCCGGCAATGTGATACGGCGGAACGCAGACCAGAGCAGCATCGCTCTCGTCGGCGGACATGAACTCCACCGAGGTGAGGATATAACTGACAAGATGCTTGTGGCGGATCACCGCGGCTTTCGGCGGGCCCGTGGTGCCACTGGTGAAGAGCAGGATCGCGATCTCTTCGGGATCCATGGACCACTCGCGCTCGAGAGAAGCCCCGCCCGAGTCCCTGGCCCCGGCCAGGAAATCGTCGCGCCCGAAGACCTCGAGCCCGTCGAGCCCGGCCAGACTCTCCACGCGCTCGGCATCGGTCACGAGTTGCCCGGGCGTAACCTGGGCCAGGAGGTTCTCGAGTTCAGCGCCGGTCAGCCGATAGTTGAGCGGCACGAAGGGCTTGCCCGCCCAGGCGGCCGCGAAGACCGCCACGGGCAATGCCGGGCTGCTGGTGTCGAGAATCGCCAGGTGCTCCGCATCGCTGGCCTGCAAGCGGGCGGCGGCCCGGCCAGCGGCCTCGAAGAGTTCGCCGTAGGTCAGGCGCTGATCGCCCCCCACCACCGCGACACGGTCCCCCATGCCCTCGGCAGCCATTTCCAGCAGCATCATCAGGTTCATGAAATAATCCGCCGATCAGTCGGAAGAGGGCAGCGGCTTGGCGCCCTTGATGGTGAGCAACGCACCGCCTGCGGCCAGGGAACCCTCGCCGGGCTTGGTGCAGAGAATCTCGAGATCGCCCGCCTCGTTGACGTAGCGCTTGCCGATCTGGGTGCCCTCACCCTCGCCATCGGCACTGCCGCCGCCTGGCGCATCCGCACCGAGTTCGAGCAACGCGGCTCCGCCGCAGGTGACTTCGACTTCGTCCTTGGGCGCCGCTACCACCATCACCTCGGTGCTGCACACTGCGCTCTTCAAACGGGTACCGGCCTTCAGGACCGCCATACTGTCATCCTCTCGTGTCGCCCGAGTCCGCTCGGGCCCTTCGCCGCTTCGATTCGCTCATCCGAGCGGCCTGTTCTGGGTGACCCGTGCGGCCCGTCCACACCGATCCTTATTCAACACCTCTGCTCACCGCGACCCGCGCGCAGACCGCCCAAGCCGTCCTCGAGGCGACGCCGGAACACCGGCGATCGCTCCACCCGCCAGGCGGGTCACGGAAAATAGCTGCAAAGCCGCGCGGATGTTAGCCTTCGCGGCCCGCTCCGGGAGGCCTCGGGGCCGGTCGAAAGAGGTTCTGCTCCGCGTTCTTCTGCGATCATGGAGGCAATCCGAGTCCGCTTGTCCTCGCCCCCCGCCCACACTGAGGCCCGCCGCGCCCCCTTCGGTGCCGCCGATTACGCGGAGCGCCTGCTCGCGGCCACCCCGGCCCGGGGCGCCGCCCTGCCCGCCTCGCCTCGCCTGGACCCCGGCCTCGACTCGGCCCGGGAATGGGCGCGCTCGGGCGCCATGGCGCTCACCGGCGATGCCGATGGCCCCCCCGCCCTGGCGCCGGGCCCCCTGGCCCTGGCCGCCCGG
>JAAZXM010000043.1 GCA_014240165.1 Myxococcales bacterium
CTGGCGAACGAGTCCATCTGGTCGCGTATCCAGCAGGTCAACGGCGAGGACGTGGCTGCCGCCAAGGCGCGCGGCCGGTCCACCACCCGACTCGTCGCCAACGAAAAATTGCGGGGTCTGATGATCGAGGGGCTGCGCGGCTGGATCGGCGCCGAGAGTCGCCGGGGCCAGGTCCTGGAAACCGTCGATCGCGACGGCTGGCGCACCGAACTCGTGGGGGCCGCGCTCGGGGTAGTGGCCTTCGTCTTCGAAGGACGCCCCAATGTATTGGCCGACGCCACGGGGGTTCTGCGGGGAGGCAATACCGTGGTCTTCCGGATCGGCAGTGATGCCCTGGCCACGGCACGCGCCATCATGCGCGGCGCCCTGGAACCCGCCCTTGAAGAAGCCGGCCTGCCCGCGGGCTGCGTCTCCCTGGTGGACAGCCACACCCATGCCGCGGGCTGGGCGCTCTTTGGCGACAGCCGCCTTGCCCTGGCGGTGGCCCGGGGATCGGGACGCGCCGTGGCGACACTCGGCGCGCTGGCCCAGCAGGCCGGGGTGGCGGTCAGTCTCCACGGGACCGGGGGGGCATGGCTGGTCGCCTCGCCGTCGACCCGGCCCGAGCCCTTCGCCGAGGCAGTGGTGCGATCCCTCGACCGCAAGGTCTGCAACACGCTGAATACCTGCTGCATCCCCCGCTCCCGGGCAGAAGAACTCTTGCCCGTTTTGCTGGCTTCCCTCGAACGCGCGGGCGAGACCTTGGGGCAGACCTACAAGCTCCACGTTGTCGAAGGCGACCGCGGGGCGCTGCCGGCGGAACTCTTCGAACGGGAAGTGAGCGTCCGCCGCGCCGAGGGCGATGTTCGGGAACCCCAGGCCGAGGTGCTGGCAGAAGACCGCCTGGGCCATGAATGGGAATGGGAGCAGACACCCGAGATCAGCCTGGCCCTGGTGGACGATATCGATGAAGCCGTCGCGCTCTGCAATCGGTACAGCCCCTGCTTCGTGGCGTGTCTCGTGAGCGAGGATGCCGGGGAGCAAAAACGCTTCTACGAAACCGTCAATGCGCCCTTCGTGGGCGATGGCCATACCCGCTGGGTGGACGGCCAGGTCGCCCTCGACCGACCGGAACTCGGTCTGTCCAATTGGCAATCGGGCCGACTCTTTGGTCGCGGGGGCATCCTCAGCGGCGACACGGTCTACACCGTGAGGACCCGGGCGGTGGGCACCAGCGACTGAGCCGCCCGCTCCGGTCCTGGGGGCCGCGCACTACTCGGCGTGGGCCTGCACCCAGCGATCCACCTTGCGCCACTGGTCGTCCAGCCAGGCCTTGAGGGCATCGGGGTCCCGGGGAATTTCTGCCGCGGGCACGCGCCAACACTTGATCTTGAGAAGCGCACCCTGGGCCGCCCCGCTGATGAGATCCCCCAGGAGTGTGAGTTTTTCCGTCCCGGTATGGGCGCAGACGACGACGTCCGCCTCGGGATCGGTCTCGACGAGGCCCCGAAACCCCCCGAGCCGCGGAGGCAAAGTGCAGAGCAAGGCGCTCGCCGCCCGGTGGCGATCGGTGTCTCCTTTTTCCGCCAGGCTGGACAGGATCTGCTGGCGCCTCGCCTCGGTAAAACGCGTGCCCTCCGGAAAGAGAACGACGCCGTCTCCGTCGCCGAGCCCCTGGGCCAGCGCCTTCACCCGCTCGATCTCGAAAGCCGAATCCCCCGACCCCCGGCGCACGAATGCATTGGGCAGGCGATGGCCCACGATATCGATGCACGGATCGATGCGGAGTTCCCGCTTCAGCACGTAACGCATATGGAGGCCATGGGCCCGGCCCGCCAGCAGGTCGGGCAAGAGCGCGTCCACCACCGAGGCATGACGCACGAGAAGAATCGCCTTGCCCCGGGCCAGGGCTTCGCCACCCTCGACCTGCAGCCGGATCCCGAGCAGGGATTGGGCGCCGGCGAAGAGCCGCCCCACCCAGAAATGCTGCAGCCGGAAATGCCGCGCCAGCCAGACCTCCTCGCTCACCCGGGGCAGGAGACCGAGGACCAAGGCGGTGAGCACGCCGACGCTCTCGAACGCCATCAGCCATGTCAGGTAAAGGAAGCAGCGGAGAGCCGGGAACGAGCCCCGCTGAAACAGGCCCAGCAGAGCCAATGCGGGCACCCAGAGAAGAGCACTGATCAGCAAGAGCACGAGGGCGAGATGAACCCCCAGGATCGACCCAGTGCGGCGCAGCCCATTGCCCCAACCCAAATCCCAAAAGCCGGGCGGGGTCGGCCCCTCGCGTGCATCACCCACGGCGCTCACGCCACCGAGTACCCGCCGTCGACGTTCAGCGTCTGGCCGGTGATAAAGGACGCGTCGCCGCTGCCCAGAAAGAGAATCGCTGGAGCCACGTCGCCGGGCGTGCCCCAACGGCCCATGGGGGTGCGGTCGATCTGGGGCTTTTCCAGGACCTCGATGCCTTTCATGGCGGCAGTCATATTGCTCTCGATCAGGCCGGGCGCCACGGCGTTGACCCGCACGCCTTCAGCGACCCAGGCCACCGCGAGGTTCAGGGTCATCTGAACGATCCCCGCCTTGGCGGCCCCATAGCCCGGCACGATGGGAACAGCGGTGAACGACGACATGGAGGCCAGGTTGATGATATTGCCTCCCCCGGGAAGCGAACTGGCGGCGAGCATCGACTTGCAGGCCACCGACATGCGAAAAGCGCCGAAGAGGTTGATCGCCACGCTCTCCTCGAAGACTTCGGGCTCCCACTCGTTGCGGCCTCCGGGCAGGCTCGCCCCGGCATTGTTCACCAGGACATCCAGGCCGCCCAAGGACCCGGCCACCCGCTCGATATCCTCGGCGTTCTTGATCTCCAGGGCGTGGTATTCGTAGGGCGAAAGGTCGTGGTCGTAGTCCTCGGCCGCTGCGCGCGTCCCGGTAATCACCACTTCGGCTCCGGCCTCGAGAAACGCTGAGGCGATGCCCGCCCCGATGCCGTTGGAGCCCCCGGTCACCAGAACGCGACTCCCGCTGTAATCGAATCGGCAAGCCCCCTTCCCCATACGAATCTCCTCCTCCGGCAAGCTCTGCCTGATCAGTGCGCTTCTTCGCGAATCGGAAAGCGATCAAAATAGAAGGCGAAGCGCTCGCGCAGCGCAGCCGGGTCGAAACCCAGATCGCCCTTCAAGTCATAAACAATTCGGCCGTGTTTGCCGCGGGGGTTGGCCGCCATGAAGGCATCCAATGCCGCCCGGGCTGAACTCGTCATCTCCAGATTGGCGACATCGTAGATGCCCTCGACGGTCCCCACATCATCCGCCATGAATTCGTGGAAGAGAACGTCCACGCTCTGGTCGGCGGGTACCTCGTCGCGGTCGCGAACGCAGGCCCGGAGCAATGTTTCGACGCGATCCGCCCAATACGCAGCGACCGCGGGCGGGTCGGCGCGTTTTCTCCGGACACGGTCGCCATACGCCAGCATGGTCGCGGCGGAAGCCACCACCGAGATGGGGTCACGGTGGGTGAGAACCACCGTGGCATCGGGAAAGACCGAACGCAGGGGGCCGAGTTGTTCCAGGTGCTGGGGCGATTTCAGAACCCAACGCGACGGGCCCCGCATCCATTGGAGCGCCTGGAGCACCCGTTTCATATACGCGTAATGGGGCGTCTGATCCTGGGCGAGATAATAATCCCGCCAGCGGGGCACCGTGGCGATCCACTCGAGGAGATAGGACGAAAAATCGAGACCCTGAAGTTCGATTTCCTCGTGAATATGGTCCGGCGCCATATCGTGCATATTCTTCAGCAGGGGCATCATGGCCAATTGCTGGGCATAGCCCTCCTGACAACGCACGAGCCGGGGGTCCGCCCCGCCCTCTCCGGGCGCTTCCCCGGCATCGGGAACCGGCTCCAAACTCTCCCAATAGGGAAGCGAGCGCAGGCGCGTGTCCGCGGCGATGAGATTCAAGAGATGCGTCGTCCCCGAGCGCGGCAGACCGCCGATGATGATGGGGGCGCGAATTTCGACGTCGAGAATTTCGGGATGGCGCTTGAGAAGATCCTCGAAGCGAAGGCGATTGGCCGCGTAGCGCACGAGATCGCGGTAGACAGAAATCCGTCCCACCGCCCCCAATCCCTCATCCTCGTTGACGCTCTCGAGCTGCACCCCGAGCCGCTGGCGAAAATCCTCCGCACCGAAATCCGAAAGGCCGGTGCGCTCGGCCGCCTCGCCCAGCACGCCCGCCTCGCTGAGATCCACTGGGAATTGCTCGGCCCCGTCGCGTGCCGCCTGCTGAACCGGCGTCAGGATCGGGTCGTTGAGATCGGCGATGTGAATATCGTCCTGGGCGCTCATCCGCGGCTCCCCGAACCGGCGTCGAGTTGCGCCTGAATCGCGGCGATCTGCTTGCGGAGCCAGGAACTGAGCCAGAAATTCTCGCTCTCGGCATCCAATTGGCGATGGGCCGCGAGGCTTACCTCCAGCGCCGCGCGATTCCCGGGATCACTGCCCAGGGCGACTTCCACCAGGTGGATCGCCTGTTGACATTCGCCCTGGGTCAGGCGCTCACCCGCCCGCTTGGCCAGCGCTTCCGGTCCGCCGCAGAGTTCGGCGAGATCGGCGTGGACGCTCTCGGCCGGCACGCCGTAGAGTTCCGTGGTGGAGCGATGGTGGAAGAAGCCCGCGTAGTTTTCCCAGATCGCCCGCACATCCCAGGCCACCTTGCCATAGCCCTCTCCCACCTCGAGGTGGCCGGGAAGCTGGATTTCCCGCATCAGGGTGTGGACATCCTTGCCGGCGTTCATGCCCTTGATGGTTTCGTCATGGACGTAGAGCGTCGCGTCGCGAATGCGTTCGAGTTCGCTGCGAATCAGGGCCCGGCCCTCGAGGGGATCGTGATGCCCCACCAGGAGGAACTCGGCATCCAGGGCCAGCACCTTCTCGAGGGATTCAACGAAGCCCAGGGCTTCGCGATAACGATCCCCCCGGATGGTCACCAGGTTGGGAATATGCCCGAAGAGCGCGCTGAAGAGATTGCCCGTGAAGCAGGCCCCCTGCTCGGGCAGCCAGATCGCCAGGGAATCGATGGTCTCGCCGCCGGGCACCGAGAAGAGTTCGAAGCGCTGGCCGCCCAATTCGAAGGCGTACTCGTCATCGAAGGTCAGGGTGGGAACCGGGCTGGATTGGGCGGCGGGCGAACCTCCCTGGGCCTGCACGTAGCGCAGGGCCTTGCCGATGGTTTCGGCAAAAGCGAAGCCGCTCCGGGCGGGGCGAAATTGGCTGAGCCGGGCATCGTCGGCCTGGCAAGCCGCGTTATTCGCCTGGGCGATGAGTTCGGTGCCCTCGCCCGCCATATGGTCGTAGCCGCCCACGTGATCCACGTGGCCCTGGGTCAGAATCACGTAGCGAATGGGCGAGTCGTCCACGGCGTCGTAATTGCGCTTGTGCACCGGCGCCTCGAACCCCATACCGGTATTGATGACGACACGGCCCTCGGGAGTCGCGATGAGAAAACTATTCGAAAGCCCCCGGGACAAGTAGACGCCGTCCAGGATTTTCTGCGCGGCATCCTGGGAGGCGGGCTGAATATCGAAGCCGCCTGGGCGAGATCGGTAGAGGGGTTCGGGCATGGCACCTCCGGAAACGAGTTGTGGCGAGGTTAAGACTCGACTATTCGTTTCGCCAACCGCCTCCGGCGAGGCTTTCGCCCTCCCCCCAGCCAGGAGTACCCATGCCCGCAGACTACGCCGACCGTTTCGGCCTCGGCCCCATCGACCAGATTTCATACGTGGTGGACAACATCGACCACTCGCTGCCGGGCTTCGAGGCGCTCTTCGGCCCTTTCGACGTCAGCCAGAACGCGCTGCCCGATTGCACCATCCGCGGCAAGCAAGCCGATTGCACGCTCAAGATGGCCATCGGCCACTCGGGCGCCATGGAGATCGAACTCATCGAAGTGGTCGAAGGCGAGACCACCCACAGCGAGCACCTGCGGGACCACGGCGAAGGGCTTCATCACGTGCGCTTCCGGGTGGACGATATCGACGCCAAACTCCCCGAACTCGAGGCCGAGGGCTTCGAGATCCTGCTCTACAAGCGCTTTTCCCCGGAGATCGCCTTCGCGTACCTGGAAACGCCAAAGGCCGTCGGGGGCAGCGTGATCGAATTGCTGCAGATGTAGAAGCGGACGCCCGATCAGCGTCCCGCGAACCCGGCTACCAGGTATCGATGCAGGGGCGCTTCTTGCTCGTCCGCGCCGGCGGATCCGGCGCCGAGCGGAGCCCGCGCATCACCCACGTGCGCGTGTCCAAAGGATCGATGACCCCGTCGATCTCGAAATGCGACGCCATGTTGACCGCCTTCCCATGGGCGTACATGCGCTCCACCATCTCGTCGTAGAGCGCCCGGCGCTCCTCGGGGTCGGTCTTGGCCTCGAGTTCCTTGCGGAAGCCGAGTTTCACGGCGCCCTCGAGCCCCATGCCGCCGAACTCGCCCGTAGGCCAGGAAATTGTAAAGAAGGGCGCACGAAAGCTGCCTCCCGCCATGGCCTGGGCACCCAGGCCATAGCCCTTGCGCAACACGACGGTGAAGAAGGGCACGGTCAGACTCGCCGCGGTCACAAACATGCGCGCAGCGTGGCGAACCAGCGCGGTCTTCTCGGATTCCGGTCCCACCATGATGCCCGGGGTATCGCAGAGGAAGAGCAAGGGGATATCGAAGGCGTCGCAGAGTTGCATGAAACGCGAAGCCTTGTCGGCGCCGTCGCTATCGATGGCCCCCGCCAGATGGGTGGGGTTGTTGGCCACGACGCCCATGGGGCGGCCCTCGATGCGCACCAGGGCGGTCACCATCCCGAAGCCGAAACCCCTTCGCAATTCAAGCACCGAGCCCTCGTCGGCCAGGGTGGAGATCACCTGGCGGACATCGTAAATGCGCAGCCGGTTCTCGGGGATCAATCCGCGCAGGAGACGCTGGTCCGCGCAAGCCCAATCCGACGTGCTGCCCTGAAAATACGAGAGGTATTGCTTGGCGGCGCGCACCGCTTCTTCCTCGTCCTCCACCGCGATATCCACCACGCCATTGGGTACCTGGACATCCATGGGGCCCACTTCTTCCGGGCGGAAGACGCCGAGGCCGCCGCCCTCGATCATCGCCGGCCCCCCCATGCCGATATTCGAGTTCGCCGTGGCGATCACCACATCGCAACAGCCCAGGAGCGCGGCGTTCCCCGCGAAGCAGCGGCCGGAGTTGATGCCCACCAGGGGCACCCAGCCCGAGAGCTCGGCAAAGAGTTGGAAGGCCAGGCAGTCGAGCCCCGCCACCCCGCTGCCGTCTGTATCCCCGGGCCGGCCGCCGCCCCCCTCGGTCAAGAGCACCAGGGGCAATCGGTTCTTGGCCGCCAATTCAAAGACGCGATCCTTCTTGCGGTGATTGAAGAGCCCCTGGGTCCCCGCCAGAACCGTGTAATCGTACGAAGCCAGTACGCAGCGCGAATCCGCATCGGGAAAGATCGCCCCGTTGACGCTCCCCACGCCCGCCACCATGCCATCGGTGGGGGTATTGCGAATCAGATCATCGATTTCCCGCCGGCGGCGCTGGGCGGCCACCACCAGGGGGGCGTATTCAATGAAGCTGTCGGGATCGCAGAGGTCATCGACATTCTCCCGGGCCGTGCGCTGGCCGGTCTTGCGTCGCCGGGCCACCGCTTCTGGACGCCGTGCGTCGAGAATCAGGTCGTGGCGTTCGTGAACTTCGGCCAGGTCGGGGCGAATCGCATCGAGATCCGCCACTTGCTCTTCCCGCGCCGCCGGGCCCTCGACCTCGCGCTCGGCCAGGAAGACCAGGGCGTGGCCCTCGGCCACCGTATCCCCGGGTCGAACCGCCACGCTATGCACTTGGCCGCTGACGGACGCCTCGATGACGTGTTCCATCTTCATGGCTTCCATCACCAGCAGGGGCCCGCCGGCCTGGACGAGCCCGCCCTCGCTCACATCCACGCTGACCACGGTGCCCTGAACCGGGGCGCGAATTGCGGTGGTACCCGGCGGAATCGGCGCCGCGTCCGCGACCACGGCGGGGGCCGCTGGGGAGGCGGAAGCCTCGGGCGACGCTGCCCCCGGCTCCGAACGACCATGATCGAGCACCGCCAGGGGATCCGAAGCATCGATCCGGGCACCGACCCCGGCTGAGGGCGCTGGGGAGGAGGAAGGGTTTGAGGATGAGGATGAGGTTGGGGATGGGGATGAGGATGAAGCAGCGGACGCTTCGCTGAAGAAGAGTTGGGGATGGCCGGCTTCGCCCGCTTCGAGCCACTCCGCGGCATGGCGCTCGATAAAGAGGGTATCGATCCGATTCGACACGACGTCGGGATGCTGGAGGAGACCCTGGAGGAAACCGAGATTGGTCGCGATGCCCTCGATCCGCATTTCACAGAGTGCGCGGTAAGCCAGCCCGAGGGCCTGGGCATAATCGTCCGACCCGGAGTGCGCGATCACCTTGGCGAGCAAGCTGTCGAAGTGGGGACTCGCCTTGAAACCCGCATGGGCGTGGTGGTCCACCCGGATACCCGGCCCCGAAGGCGGCTCGAAAACCGAAAGCGTGCCGCTGGCCGGTCTCGGTGAGCCGTCCTTGGCCATCTTCTCCATATTGATTCGCAACTGAACCGCATGGCCCCGGGGCGCGGGCAGGGGCTCCGAGGCAAAGCCGAGATCCCAAAGATTTCGCCCGCCGGCCAACTCGAGTTGCAAGCGTACGAGGTCGACGCCCGTGATGGCCTCGGTGACCGTGTGCTCGACCTGCAGGCGGGGGTTGGCCTCGATGAAGGCGAAGCCTCCCGATGCCGACTCGCCTGTCTCCACGAGGAACTCGAATGTCCCGATTCCCTGGTAGCCGAGAACCGCCGACATCTGGAGCGCGGCCTCGAGCAATTGGTCGCGAAGCGCGGGTTCGAGGGTGGGGCTCGGCGCGACTTCGACCACCTTTTGATGGCGCCGCTGGAGCGTGCACTCGCGCTCCCAGAAATGCACGAAGCGCTCGCCATCCCCCGCGACCTGAACCTCGATATGCCGGGCCGAGGGCATCCACTCCTCGGCGTAGACTTCGGGGCGGCCAAAATATTTCTCGGCCTCGGAGCAGCAGCGCGCATAGGCTTCATCCAATGCATCGCCCACCGCGACTCGCCGCATGCCGCGACCGCCGCCGCCAGAAACCGCTTTGATGAGCAGGGCACTCCCCTCCCCGAGCGAACTCGCGAAGGCCTGGACCTCCGCCAGGGAAGCGGCCCCCTGGGTTCCGCGCAGAACGCGCACGCCGCATTCCTCGGCAAGTTGCCGGGCCTGCGCCTTGTCGCCGAGTCGGTCCAGGGTTTCGGGTTGCGGCCCCACGAAGACCAGCCCGGCCTCCTGGCACTGCCTTGCAAACGCGGCGGACTCGCTCAAAAAGCCATAACCCGGATGGACTGCGTCGCAGCCCGCCTCCACCGCGCGGGCCACGATCTGCTCGGCGTCGAGGTAGGCCGCCGCCCCGCGGCCGCTGAGCGATAGAGCGGCGTCGGCACGAATCGCATGGAGGGCGCCGGCGTCATCCTCGCCGTGGATCGCCACGCCCTTCAGCCCCATATCGGCCGCGGCACGCAGGATACGCAAGGCGATCTCACCTCGGTTGGCCACCAGCAATTGGGTCAACGCCATGCTTCTCTCCCGTCCGAAAAATCCTGCCCGCACCCCTTTTGAGGCGAGGACCAAGCATAGTCCCGGCGCATGGGCATGACACCCGGGGATGGGCCGGCTGGGAAAGCTTCGCCGGCCGCAGCGGCGGGACGCTCTTTACGGGCTGAACCAGATCGGCGATGTCCAGGCCCGCTCCCGGATCACCGGGCGGTGGTCCTCGGCGCAGCAACCCGCCAGGGCTTCGGTGACCGTGGCCGGATCTTCGCAGCGCACCCCTGCCGCATTGCAGGTGTACTGGCTCCAGCGACACGAAGGGTTCTCCACGACACGCGCGTAGTAGAAGGCGGGAGCAGCCGGATCAAAATCGGGGTCTTGCCAGACCGTGCAGAGCGAACTCGCGCCTTCTCCCGTGCGTTCACAGGAATGGAGGTCGACCCCGGCACCGTTATCCCCGCCCGCTACGGTGAGAACCGTTTCCTCGATTTCACCGTCGGCGAGTCTTCCCTTGATGATCTGAATGCGCTCCAGGGGCGCACCGGCATCCTTCGCCGTACCCGGGTCGCGCAGGGCGGAAACAAAGAAGCGCGGCCCGCCGGACTGATCCTCGGGACGCGAGCCGAGGTCGCTCCCCATGGGCACGCCCTCGGCGTAGCCCCGGGCAATGGCATCGGGCGCTTCGCATAGGGTTTCCGGATAACTCCAGCCGCCGAAGAAGCGCACCCGGGGCCGGGTTCCGCTGGTGGCGTACGCTTCCCGGCGCTGCATGGCGCCGAAGAGAGCCTCGCGGCTGTTCTCCTCGGCCCAGAGCACCGCCAGCCCGCCGGGACCGTATTCGAGGTCGTCGCTGAAGCCGCCGGGATCCGCCGCGCTCCAGGCGCTCATGCGCCCCGCCCCGCCGTGCCCGGGATGCCCCTGCTCGGCGGTGAGACCCGGCGCCGCGATATGGGTATCCGTGCTGGCGATCACGCCAAAATGGAAGGGGTTGCTGCCCAGGCGATCCTGGATCCGCAGCCCCTCGCCCAGGGCCCAGCGGACATAACTCGAGGCCGGGGCCTGCTGGGCTTCCACCAAGCTGCTCTGCTTGGATCCGAAACGGTCGTAGGGGAGTTTCTCGAAGCCGCAGAGTTCGTCGCCCTGCCAGACCGGCAGGCGGGAATCGCATTCCGATGAACCCTTATGCTGCATGATCTCCACCAGGGGCTCCCACCGGCTGCGTCGCTCCGCTTCGTCCTTCTCCATCGGGCCCGGGGGCTCTTCCGTGGCCGCGGTGGCGCTTTGGAAGATCAGCCCCCCGCTGAGGTTCGAGTTGTGGGGAATCGTCAAGGCGTCGCAACCCGGGATGCCCTTCACGCAATCCGCCTCCAGGCGATCCCAGAGATCCACGGCCGAAGGGGTCTCGATCCAACTCGCGGGCAGCGCGGGCACTGCCGCGCTTCGGAAGATCACATTACGGTGCAGGTTCTGCCCCTCTCCCACGCTGGCGGTCCACTCGTAGCCGACGAAGCTCGTAAACGAGCAGGCCGCACTCGTATCGTTGGCCTCCTCTGCCGCGGCGATCACCTCCGCCCAGCTCTCGGCGGCCTTGCCGAGGCATGCTTCGTCGTCATCCCCGCAAAAACCCCAGCGCTCCTTGTCGACCAGGCCCCGAAAGCCGAAGGCCATGATGCCCGCCGTGGGAATATTGCGGTGGGCGAAGCAGATGGGATGCCAATAGGACCAGGTGCCCGGCGTATTGCAGATATTCATCTCGCCCAAGAACTCGGCGTGATCGCTGAGCGCTACGAAATCCAGGGGGCGATCCAGGCGAATAAAGCGAGTCGGTTGCCCGTCGCCGTCGTAGGGCTGAATGCCCATTTCCTCTCCCCGGGCGAACCGATAGGCATCCCTGGGCCGGTTTCGAGTGTCCTGGGAGTTGGCATCGAAGGAGAGCGCGGTGTGGATATGGGTATCCCCGAAATAGGCGCGCCGCAGGGGGTCCCGATCCGCGCAGGCCGGGCTCTCCTCTCCGAAGGCCTGGGCGGCGAGCCCGAACGAAGCAAGAGAAAGCCCGATCGCTGCGACGCGCAGCGTCTGTTCAAGCATCGAAAGCAGCCTTCCAGCCCGCGGACTCGAACGCTTCCCGGCTGACATGCTTGGACCGCGGCACGTAGGGTGCGATCGCGGGATCCGCCTGGCCACTCTCCACCGCCTCGCGCAGCCGGGTCAGGGTCTCGCCTCGACGCAGCAGAAGCCGGTACGTGAGTTGGCCGTCGAGATAGGTTCCCCAATCGAGCCAGGTCACTCCGTTCTCCTTCGTCGCGTTGGCGGGGCGATTTTCTGGAGTCGAAACCACGAGCGTGTAATAACCGTCTTCATCCACCGCGATCTCGTGATCCACCACCGCCGCCTCGCAGATACCCGCCCAGAAATTGTAGGTGGTCACCGTAAAGCCGCGGATATCCTTGCCCGGTGTCGAAACCGGTTCGATGGGTGTATGGGGTGCGGTGAACATCTTGGCCCGGGTGACATGAACATCCCCCAGCCGATTCGTATAGGGCGTCACGAGATAAAGAATGTCCTCGCTGGCCAGGATGTCGTAAGGCAGGCCCCAATTGGATTTGGTGCTGTATTTCTCGGGCCAGCAAAGACCGCGGTGATCGGGAATCGGGAGCGGGGCGAATTTTGTCGTCTCCACCGGCGGCTCCACGCCCGGCGGGTGGGGATCGATCTCATCGAAGAACGCCGTCTGGTTGCCCTCGGCATCGTAGACCGTGATGGAGGGAAGCAGCACGCCGGTATTATTCGGCGGCATGGCGCCCAAAACCGAATCCGTCGTGCGGTAGATATTGAAGACCGCCGGGTTCCGACCCCCGTTCTTTTTCACACCGCAATAGGTGGTATTGGGTTCGGGGTCGGCAGGCGCCGGCGCAAAGACGAGTTGTGCGGTGAAGCGGCGACTCTGGCCCGCTTCCGGCTCCTGGCGGAAGGGGTTCACGCTTCCAGGATCGGGATCGAGATCCTCATCCACCAGGGTGGGCAGGTTGTTGGTGTCGAAATCCGAGGGATGGAAGGCGAAATAGCGCGCGTAGGGAAACTCGCCGCGAAAGATCACCTTGCCGCCCTCGGGCACCGGGATGAAGCCGCGCGGGGCGCCCTCCCCGTGCCAGAAACGATTGCTGAAATAATTCGAAGCCGAGGTGTCCAGGAGGTAGGGAAAGCGGTTATTGGTGAGCGGGCTTCCGATCCCGGGCCAACCCGGGCAGCGGGATTCGCCGATGAGCTTGCCCACCACGTACTCCGGGTCGCCGAGCCGAATGCCGCAATGCTCGGCGATATAATCGGAGATGCGCCCCTCCACCCCCGCCAGTTCCGGATCGGTGAGCCGGGGAAAGATGCCCAGCACTGCACCCTCGGCATTCGCGGCATCGGCCATCAGGTCGTAAAGGAATTGCAGGTCGTCGCGAATGGCGTCTGGGGCCACTTCAAGCAGTTGGCGCACGACGTCGGCGTGGCCCACAAACTCGTTGTAATCCCACTCCACGGTCAACTCCCCCGCGATCATCTGCTTGAGGGTTTTCTCGAATTCTGCTGCGTCGCTCATGAAGCCTCCTGACGTTCGTACCCGAAGGCATCGAATGCGAACCCCCAGTTTTCGTTCACCGTGGAAATCACTTCGGGCGGAAAATCAAATTTATTTTTCTGGTAGCTACCCAAGCTATCGAGGTAGGTCTCGAGTATCGGACGCACCGCCGCAAAATCGCCGAGTTCGAGTGTGGAGTAGATCTTCTCCATGTGGGCGATGGGTTCCGCGTCGAGGTCCTCGTAGCGAATCTCGACGAGATGGCCTTCGGGAATCAAGTCGCGCTCGGCCAGGTATTTCTTCATCTGCTTCTGATAGGCGCTGACGATCCAGGCGTCGATGGCATCCCAATCGATTTCCTGAAGCACCGCGCCCGGCATGGTCTTGCGGTACATATTCCGCATGGATTGATAGACGGGATAGGGATTGCGCACGATGTTGACAAAGCGCGCGCCGGGAAACATCTCGAGCAGAATCCTGACCCGGGCGGTATTCGGCGGGGTCTTGAGCACGAGGCGCTTCTGCTCCGAAAGAATCGTGGCCTTCCTGAGCACTTCCATATAAGCCCGCTTCCAACCCTCGGTGGCCACGGGATCCTTGCCGAGGTCGACCACGTATCGGTCATAGAGTTCGGGGATGGCGCGCGGAAAATTCATCACATGAAGCGGCGCGTGCTCGGTGGCGTTGATCATGGCCATCTCCTCTTCCTGGGGACCGTCCAGGGAGATGGCCACATTGTCCATGGGGCGCTTGGCCGGAAGCTGCTTGGCAAAGAGTTTCGGCAACCAGTTGCGACCGGTCAGCGCAATGGGGTGCATGGCCGACTGGTAATTGGTCACGCCCCCGAATTGAGGGTCCTGCCACATCAGGTTGTGCAAATGGGTGGTTCCGCTGCGCCCGTAGCCCAATAGGAAAACCGGCGGCGCCGCCAGTTCGGTCTGGCGAATGCGTCTGCCCCAACGCAGGTTCTCGTACCAGCGCAGGGGCTCGATGAGACGCATGAAGGTCAGCCACGCCTTCTGTCGCTTGGCGTAGCGCGGATCCACAGGGTGCTGGGCCAGCAGGCGCCGCGCCGCCGGGAGCGGCATGAATTGGGACATCGAGGGCATGGGGGTCTCCGGTCGCTCTGTTCAATGAGGGAGGGGCCCGACTACTCGGGCAGTTCCATTCGCCATCCCACGCCATTGATATGGCCGCCGCCATCGGCGTGGATGGTATTGCCGGTCACGAAGCGCGATTCGTCCGAGGCCAGAAAGACCACCACGGGGCCGATATCCTGCTCCGGGTCGCCCGCGTAGCGAATGGGGTTCCCCTCGACGATGGCCCGGGCGCTCTCGGGATCGAATTTTTCAAAGCCCTGCCAGGAGGGGGTCGCCGCAAAGGGACAGAGCGCGTTGCTCGTGATGCCGTAACGCCCCCATTCCACCGCAGCGGTTCGGGTCAGCGAGCGAGCCGCTTCTTTCGAACCGTTGTACATCCCCGTATAGCGATGGGCGTTGATCCCGTTCAGCGAGCCCATGGTGATGATGCGTCCCCAACCCGCCGCCTTCATGTGGGGGAAGACCGCCTGCATGGCCCAGAACGACGCGTAGTAGTTGACCGCCATATAGGATTCCATGGCGGCGTCGGTCATAGATTCGAGGCGCGAAGTTCCGCCGGTGGCCGTGGCGTTGTTGACGAGAATATCCGCACTCCCGAAAGCGGAGACCGTTCCCTCCACCAGGGCGAGCACGCTTTCGCGCTGGGAGACATCGGTCTCGATATAGATGGCCTCGGCGCCGGTTGCGCCAAAGTCCTCCCGGATGCCCGCCGCCACCGCTTCGCCTTTGTCCACGCTGCGATTGGCGCAAACCACCTTGGCCCCTTCGCTCGCCAGGGCCCGGGCGGCACCCAGCCCCACCCCCTGACCCGCCCCGGTCACAATGGCCACCCTGCCCGACAAACGTCCCATGTCCTACCCCCTGCCCCGCCCGAGGCGGTGTTGACGCGATGGCGGCATTGTATACAACTGTAAAGTGAGATATCAACGGGCCAAGCCCTGGGAGGGCGCCCGGAGGCCATCGATTTCCGTGAGTTCCGATCTTCTCGAACACTCCCCCGACACCAACACCAACCCCAACCCCGATCTCGGGCACGACCTGCCCATCCGGGAGCGCCAGCGCCTGGCCACCCGAAACCGCATTTTCGACGTCGCCCTGGCGGAAATCGCCGAACGCGGGCTGGCCGGGGTCCGCATCGAGCACGTCGCCCGCAAGGCCGGGGTCACCCGGCCCACGATCTATGCCCATTTTCCGGCCCGGGAAGATTTTCTGCGGGAACTCCAGCGGCGCAGCGAAGCCAGCGCCCTCGAAGCCGTTCGGGCGCGCATGACCGGCAAACGCCGAGGCCATTTCCTGCACCGCTTCGCGGACGCCACCCTCGATCTCCTCGACGGCGCCCACCCGGTGCTCCGCAGGGAGAGCTTTGCCCTGATGCTCCGCGAGCCCCGTACCGAGGAGTGGATGGGCAACGCGCTCTTCGGTTTCCTTCAAGCGGAGATCGAAAAGGGGCAGGCCCAGGGAGAAATTCCGAATCAGCTGCCCCCCCGCGCCCTGACCCGAACTGTCATGACCGCGCTCTTCGGCTTTTTCGTGCTCGAGGGTGAGGCCCCGGCCACGCGCAAAAAACAAGCGCACCAATTGCTCGATCTCCTGGTTGGAGAGACGAAGAAATGAGGAAGCCATGAAGCGAAGACTCGAAGGCAAGGTCGCGATCATCACCGGTGCGGGTCAAGGTGTGGGCGAAGGCATTGCCCGTGCCATGTCGGCCGCTGGCGCCCGCTGCGTCATTGCAGATTTCAACACAGAATCCGGCGAGCGGGTGGCTCGAGAACTGGACAAGGGGGAAAGCGATGCCCTCTTCGTCCACTGCGACGTCACAAAGACCGAGAGCGTTGAAGCGGCGGTCGCCCGCACCCTCGAGGTTTATGGGCAGATCGACGTGCTGGTCAACAACGCCCAGCGCGCACCGCTTTCCCCCACGCCTGTCATGGAGCACACCGATGAGATCATCGACCTCTGCTTCGAAACCGGCTTCCGGGGCACATTCCGTTTCATGCAGGCCGCCTACCCCCATCTCAAGGCCAGCCGGGGCAACGTGATCAACATTGCGTCCGGGGCGGGCCTCGACGGACTCGAGGGTCAGGCCGCGTACGGGGCCGCCAAGGAGGCGATCCGGGCCCTGAGCAAGAGCGCGGCCCGGGAATGGGGACGCGAAGGCATCAACGTGAATATCATCTGCCCCCTGGCCAAGTCGCCGGGTGTAGCGAGCCTGCTCGAACACGCGCCGGAAATGGAGAAACGCATGACCGCGGGGCAGCCCTTGGGCCGGATCGGCGATTGCGAGCAGGATATCGGCCCGGTGGCGGTCTTCCTCGCCAGCGAAGACGCACGCTACGTAACGGGCCACACCCTGCCCGCGGATGGCGGAAGTTCCATGGTTCGCTGAAAGAAATGCGAACCGCCCTTCCCGTGCTCACCTGCCACTGATCAAATTGGGTTAAGCTCGTTTTCAGCCCGCCGTGGGTGTTACGCGTATCGCCAGCGCTCCGCCGGGAGAAGCCATCACCGTGAGTTCCGCCGCCCCGTCCGACACCCCGGTCGTCACCCTCTCCACGAAGCTCTATTACGGGGTCGGGTCCGTCGCGTACGGGGTCAAGGACAACGGCTTCTCGTACATGCTCCTGCTCTACTACAACCAGGTGCTGGGCTTGCCAGCAAGTTGGGTGGGCGCGGGATTGATGTTTGCGCTCATTATCGACGCCTTCTCCGACCCCATGGTGGGTTACCTCTCGGATAACCTGCACTCGAAATGGGGCCGGCGGCACCCGTTCATGTATGCCGCCGCATTGCCCACTTCCCTGGCCTTCTTTTTCCTCTGGAACCCGCCCGCTGGGCTCTCGCCCGAGCAACTCTTCGCCTACTTCATCTGCGTCGCCATCGCGGTGCGCACGTGCCTCACCTTCTACGAGATCCCCTCGACGTCGCTGGTCGCGGAACTCACCGACGACTACGACGTGCGGACCTCCATGCTCAGCTTTCGATACTTCTTTGGCTGGTGGGGAGGGCTCACCATGGCGGTGCTCGCCTATTTCTTCCTGCTGCCCCAGGAGAGCGGCGGCGTCCTCTACGCGCCGGGCTACCAGACCTATGGAGCCATCGGCTCGGTCATCATCTTCATTGCGATCCTCGCCACCGCCCTGGGCACCCATCGGCACATTCCCAACCTCAAGGCTCCGCCACCCAAACGCCCCTTCGCAATCCGCCGAACCGTCGACGAATTGAAGGAGACCCTCGCCAACCGCTCCTTTCTCGTCCTCTTCATCTCGGCGCTCTTCACCGCCATGGCGGCCGGGGTTTCGACCTCGCTCAACATCTACTTCAACAGTTTCTTCTGGGAACTCACCACCGACCAGATGGGCGTTCTCAACCTGCCCTATTTTCTCTCGGCGGTCGTGGCTCTCTTCTTCGCGCCCCAACTCTCCATGCGGATCGGCAAGAAATACGCTGCCCTGATCATCGCGGGCATCGCCTTCCTGGCCGCGCCTCTCCCCATCGCCCTGCGATTGCTCGATCTCTTTCCCGCCAACGGAACAGACGCACTCTTCTACACCCTATTCATATTCGGAGCGGTGGAGGTCACCCTGATCATCACCGCCAGCATCCTGATCTCCGCGATGGTGGCCGACGTCGTCGAGGAGAGTGAACTCGCCACCGGACGACGCTCAGAGGGCGTGTTCTTCGCGGCCCGAAGCTTCGCCCAGAAGGCGGTACACGGAATCGGCACCTTCACCGCGACCCTGCTTCTGACCTGGATCGACTTCCCCTCGGATGCGAAACCCGGCGAAGTGGAGCCCGGGGTCCTGCAGGATCTCGGTTTGGTCTACGTCCCGGTCTTGATGCTGCTCTACATCGCGGCCTTCGGTTTTCTCACCGGGTACAGGATCAGCCGGGAAAGCCACGAGGGACACCTCGAGCGCCTGGGCTCGGCGGACTGACCCAGCGGGCCACCCCGGCGCGCGGATGGGGAGGGCCACACCCCAGCCCAGCCCCTGGCAGCCCTGAGTACTCTCCCCCGGGGTAAGAAAGCCTCTCTTCCTCCGCGCCCGCCCGGCGGGCTCGCCGGGATCCTCAAGCCACTCGGGGGGCGCGCCGAAAGAGGAACCATGTCTACACGTACACCTGCGCAGCGAAGCGACGGTCGCATTGCCGGTTCCGTCCGGTGCGTGCTTTCCGTCACCGACGGCCCGAGTTTCAAGGGCGTCGCCAGCAATTTCTCACCCAACGGGCTCTATGTCGAGATCGCCGGCGAACGCCTGCCCCCGCGCGAAGCCGAGGTGGATGTGTTCTTGCGCGAATCCCGCAACACCCCGGCCCTTCAATTGCGCGGTGTCGTGGCCCGGCGAACCAATAGTCCCGAAGAAACCTCCGAGGGCCACGTCGGCGTGGGCATTCGCATTCAGGAGGCCCCCGCTGAATTCCACGCGCTCTTCGTCGACGCCCCCGAGAGCCGCTTCGAACGCCGATCCCATACTCCCTACCCGCTGCTCGCCTACGACGGCGACTCGCTGGATGATGTCTTCAAACTCCTCGAAGAAATGGGCGCTCAGCCTCGGCGGGCCTACGTCAGCGGTCCTGAAAGCCTCAAGGGCTGGGACGATGTTCCTCGGCTTCTCTTCGTTGACGCGGCGGATGCCCTGACCCTGGAAGTGCCGCCCCAAGCGGACCACCAGGGGGTACTCCGGGTGGCCATCGCCTCATCGAACTCGGAAATCCTGGGAAGCCTGCTTCGCCGGCTCGGGTATCAGTACCTGATACGTCGCCCCCTTCACATCGACGCGGTCAAGATCCTGCTCCGCAACCTGCTTCACCAGGGGCAGAGCCGACGCGCGAGTCCCCGGGTCGTACTCGGCGTTGACGCCGAATTGCAGACGAGACCCTGGAGTTGGCCGCGACCCTGCGCACTCCTCGATCTTTCCCGAGGCGGGTGTTTGCTGGCTTCGCGGCAGAAGATTCCGCTTCGCCGCAAGGTCAAAGTCGTCATTGGGCGCGATATCACCGGGGACCGCGAACTTCCCCTCACGGGACACGTGATCCGTCGGCGCTACGACGACGCGTCGAAAGAGTGGCAAGTAGCGCTTCGCTTTCATCCCTCGAGTGATGCACTGGGCGTGCGGATCAGCGGACTCCTGCGACGAACCACCGTCGGCCCGAGCCGAGATCTCGAACCCACCGCGAGCCAACGCTTGCTGATCGCTGCCCGCCGATTGCTCGGCGTAGGGAAAGCATTGGTCCCCCTACCTGGCCATCCCGACCGAAGGCGAGATGCACGGGCCCGCTTCGACCGTCATGTCTGCAGGCTCGACGAGTCCGGCAGCCGGGTGACCGCCCTGCTGGCAGGCTACGACCTCACGGCCCAAGGCATGCGGGTCCAGCCCCATCCAGAACTCGAAGTGGGCACCCACCTGGCACTTTCGCTCCACGATCACGCCCGGCAGCGACCCATTGAAGTCGCCGCCGAGGTGATCCGAGACGACGGTGTCGACGGGCTTGCCCTGCGTTTCGTCGATCTCGATGCGGACCTCTCTACGCGCATCGAAGGGCTTGTTTCCGCCCTGCCCGCGGCCAATTCCCTGGTCATGGCGGGCATCGAGAGCAATATCGAGAACGCTGCACCGCGCTGAGTTCGCTTTCGGCCGATACGCCCTCCCATGCGGCGCATTGCGCATCGCACTCCTTGGGCGCAGCGCCGCCTCGCGCCCGGCCACCGGCCGACCCGTGCGCACCCCAGCCCAGTCGCGCGTTTCGAGGCGACAAGAGGGTGCGGAATCTGATTCTTTTGCCTAAAATCAGAGTCCGACTCCAGTTTTAGTGTCCCCCTGGGGCAGACTTTGATCGTGACTGGGGAGTGGCACCCTTCCCCGGGACCAGGAGGGGTTGCGTTCCGACCCAGCCTGGCCGTGCATTGGGGTCACCGCCACGCCGGCGAGCCAGAGGGCCAAAGCCCGAGGAGAAAAAATGGAAGAGATCGGACTCTACGAGGCCATGCAAACCCTGCGCGCGGTCCGGCGCTTGCGACCCGACCCGGTGCCCGAGGAGGTCTTGCAACGAATTCTCGAAGCCGCTTCTTGGGCTCCCACCGGGGGCAATGTCCAACCCTGGCGGGTGGTGGTGGTGCGCGACGGCGAACGCAAACAGAAACTCGGCGAGTTCTACCAGGCCGGCTGGGATGCCTACTCCGAAGGACACCGGGCCCAACTCGCCGATGCCCCGGAAGCAATCCAGGCCAAGCAGGCGCGCATGCTCGACGCCGGCGATCACCTGGCCACGCATTTCGGCGAATCGCCGGCGGTGATTATCTTCTGCTTCAACCCCAAACTGATGGCGATTACTGACGCAAAGCTCGACCGCATCTCGGTGGTGGGCGGCGCATCGATCTACACCGCCGTGGAGAACCTCTTGCTGGCATGCCGAGCGGAAGGCCTCGGCTGCACGCTCACCACTCTCCTTTGCGGCTATGAAGAGGAGGTTCGCTCGATCCTCGAAATCCCCGAACCCTGGGGTACCGCGTGCGCTGTTCCGGTGGGCTACCCGGTGGGCGGCGGCCACGGAAAGATTTCGAGGCGCCCGGTCAGCAAGCTCGCCTTCCTCGATCATTGGGGAAACCCCTTCGAATCCTGAGATCGCCACCACTGGAGACCCCATGCTCTTCGCCGACGAAAGCGCTGAACTGCTCGACCTGCGCGCCATGCTGCGACGTTTCGTGGCCGAGGAAATGCCTCCGGAAAAAGTTCAGGCCTGGGATCGCGAACACCGCTTTCCGCCCGAACTCTTTCGCAAGCTGGCCGAATTGGGCGTCTGCGGCGTCACCATCGGCACGGAATACGGAGGGCAGGGCGAAGACCTGATCGCCGCGGTGGCGATCATCGAGGAACTCTGCCGGGGCGGCGGCTTTGCGGCGGGGCCCTTCATCCACTGCGCGTTCTACGGGGGCATGAATATCTCCGAGAACGGCTCCGAAGAGCAAAAGCGGAGCTATCTCCCGCAGTTGGCGCGAGGCGAGCACCTCTTCGCCTACGGGCTCTCGGAGCCCGACGTGGGCGGCGACCTCGCCAGTGTCCGCACGACCGCCAGCCGGACAGCCGACGGAGGCGTCGTGGTCAACGGCTTCAAGCGCTGGTGCACCGGCGCGGATTTTGCCGACACCATCTACTGCCTGGTCAAGAGCGATGAGGATGCACCGCGCCATGGGAACCTGAGCTTCGTGCTGATTCCCACCGACGCCCCGGGCGTCACGGTGCACCCCATCGAACATGCCAACCTTCGCTACACGCTCTCCAGCGATGTCATTCTCGAAAACGTCGAATTGCCCCCAGAGGCCATCGTCGGAGGTGAAGAGGGTTGGAACCAGGGCTGGGGAATGCTCGCGGGCAGGGCACTGGACGTAGAAAAAATCGAGATCACCGCCGTAAGCTTCGGCATCGCTCAGGCAGCGGTCGAAGAAGCCTGGGCCTACGCCCAGGAGCGCAAACAATTCGGCAAGCCCATCAGCGGCCACCAGGCAGTGCGTCATCGATTGGTGGAAGCGCGCACGCGCCTCGAAGCGTGTCGCCACATGCTCTACCACGGCGCCTGGCTCGCCCAACAGGGTCGGCGCTGCAGCGTCGAAACCTCCATGGCCAAGCTCTTCGTTGCCGACACCGCGGTGGAGATCGGGCTCGCCTGCCAGCGCGTCATGGGGGCCTATGGGCTCTCGGAAGGCCATTCCATGGAGCGACATGTGCGCGACTTGATTGGGATGCCCATTGTGGGCGGATCTTCGGATATGCAAAAGAACAATATCGCCAGCCTGCTGGGCTTGGCGCGGTAGCGGAGTAAACAAAAAATGACGACTACCCACGACCAGGCAGCCACCGCCATGCTGGAGGCTGCGGCCAAGATCTCTCCCGAACTCTCGGCGCGTGCCTCGGAGATCGAAACCCTTCGCAGGATGCCCGATGACATAGCCCACACCCTCGCGGACCAGGGCTTCTACCGCATGTGGGTTCCCACGCGGCTGGGCGGGCTCGAATTGCCGCTCGCCCCTTCGCTCGAAGTCTTCGAAGCGCTGGCCAAAGCCGAGCCCTCGGTGGCCTGGTGCGTGGCCATCGCGGTTTCTACCACCCTCGCGATCCCACACTTGCCCGAGAGCACCGTCCAGACTGTCTTCGACCGCCCTGAACGAATCATCGCCGGGGTCTACGCGCCCAAGGGCCGCGGCGAAGCATGCGAGGGCGGCTTTCGCGTTTCGGGTCGCTGGCCCTTCGGATCGGGAACCCAGAACGCCCACTGGATCGTGGCCGGTTGCCGATACTTTCGCGACGGCGAAGCCATCACGGACAAACGAGGCAACCCGCGCATGAATATGGTGGTGGTGCCGGCAGACCGCGTCGAATTTCTCGACACCTGGCACGTCACCGGGCTCGCAGGAACGGGCAGCACGGACTTTGCCATGGAAAACGTGGAGGTCTCCGAGGATTTCATCTCGGCGTGGAATCCGGTTCCCCCCGCCGAGGAACCCCTCTACCGGATTCCGCAACTCAGCCTGCTCGCCGTGGGCTTTGGCGCGATCAGCCTGGGACTCGGCCGCAGCGCCCTCGACGAACTCCAAACCCTGGCCGGCGCCAAGACGGCCACCGGCCAGTCCGCGCCCCTGGCCCAGCGACGGGATTTCCAAAGCGACCTGGCCCGGGCCGAGGTGAGCCTCCGTTCAGCCCGCAGCCACTATTATGAGTGCGCCGAAGCGCTCTGGGAGGCAGCCAGCCAGGACAAGGCCAGCCTGGAGGAGCGGGCCTCCCTGCGCCTGGCCACTCTTCACGCGGTAGAAACCGGCGCCGAAGTCGCGCGCAGCGCCTACCGACTCGCCGGTGCTTCTTCGGTCTATTTGGACTCGCGCATTCAGCGCCTCTTCCGCGACAGCCACGTCATTACCCAACATGTCCAGGTACGCCCCGATCTCTATTCAGTCGTGGGCAGCCATCTCGCTGGAGCGCCCAAAGGCACCGAAATGCTCTAGGTCCGCGACTCTCTTTTCGTCCGAGGCGCCCCCAGTCCAGCCATCATCGCCCCAACTCGCGTGTGATACATTCGCCGATCAGCAAACTGCCGAAGCGCCTCACGCGACAGAGGCCGCCGCCGAGAGGCACGAATCGGTGGCGATCTGAATTCCGTGCCTGTGTTGGACGACTCCATGCCCTCAAGCCCGAAAATACGGCCCTCCCGGCCCCGCCTCGTCTCGGATGTTGCCGAGTGGGACATGGAGACCGACGTGGCCATCGTGGGCTTCGGGGGTGCGGGGGCCTGCGCGGCCATCGAAGCCTCGGATGCAGGCGCCCGGGTCACTCTCTTTGAGGTCGCCAGCGCCAGCGGCGGTTCCACGGCGCTCTCCAGCGCCGAGGTCTACCTCGGTGGTGGCGGCGGCACCCGGGTTCAGCAGGCTTGCGGTTACGCGGACTCCACCGAGGACATGTTCCAATACCTGATGGCTGCGGGAGGAGATATCGCCGACGAGGCCAAGGTGCGCCTCTACTGTGAAGAAAGCACCGAGCATTTCGACTGGCTCGTCGCCATGGGGGCTCCCTACAAGGATTCCGAGTACAAAGAGCGCGCCATCATGGCGCTCACCGACGATTGCCTCCTCTACACCGGCAGCGAGAAATGCTGGCCCTTCCGGGATGTTGCCGAGCCCTGCCCTCGAGGCCATAACCTCGAGGTGGAAGGCGACAACGGCGGGCCGCTGCTGATGAAGATCCTCACCGAGCAGGTGGAGAAACGAAGCATCCAGGTGGAATACAACGCCCGTGCACTGACGTTGATCGCCAGCGAAGAGGGCGAAGTGTTGGGTCTCGTCGTGCGGATCGATGGAGAGGAGCGCAACGTCCGTGCCCACCGCGGAGTGATCCTCTGTGCCGGCGGATTCGTCATGAACCCGGACATGCTGGCCCAATACTGCCCGCGCCTGGTGGAAGGGCCCATGCCCATCGGCAACCCGGGGGATACAGGGACCGGCCTTCTGATGGGGCAATCCGTGGGGGGAGCCCTCCTCCATATGGACCAGCACTTCATCACGCTGCCCTATTACCCGCCCTCCTCGCTCACCTACGGAATCTTCGTCAACGGCCAGGCCCAGCGCTTCATCAACGAGGACTGCTACCACTCGCGAATCGCTTCGAGAGCCCTAGATCAATTGGGTGGCAAGACCTACCTGATCGTTTCGGCGGACGACTACGACCACCCCTCCTTCATGAATGCCCCCATCGTGGGCACCGGCGAAACCATCGAGGAATTGGCCGAGGAAGTGGGGCTCAATTCCGGGATGCTGCGCCATACGATCGAGTTCTATTCCGAACACGCCGCCCGAGGCGAGGACCCGCTCTTCCACAAGAGCGCTGAATGGTTGAAACCCATGGCGGCCCCCTACGCGGCCCTGGATTGCACCCTGGGCGAAGGCGCCATCTACGCGGCTTTCACCCTCGGCGGGCTCGATACCCGGCCCACCGGCGAGGTCCTGACCACCGAGAAAGAGTTGATCCCCGGGCTCTACGCCGCCGGGCGGACGGCCTGCGGGATTCCCCGGACGGCTGCAGGCTACGCCAGCGGTCTCTCGGTGGGCGACGCCACGTTCTTTGGCCGCGCGGCGGGTCGGGCCAGTGCCGGGCGGCCGCCAGAAGTGTGAAACCAAAGCCAATAGAGGAGTCGACCCCGATGCGAATCACCCTTCTGATCCTGATTGCCACCACCGCCTTGTTCCTGAATGGGTGCTGCGGTCACGCCTCCTGGGGCGATAAATACGGCTGGCAGTGCCACGACTTCGACAATTGGAACAACCCGCGAGGCCCTTCGACGAAGAAATAGGCAGCCCCTCCCCTCCGCACCTTCATCCCAACGAACAATTCCGCAATTCTGACCCGATTTCCCGATAGCCGCCGACTGATCCCCCAGGAAGGGCGAGGCCTCACGGCCGCAGCCGCCCTCTCCGAATCGGAGGTCAGGCATGCAGATCGCTTTCGGGCAGGAAACTGGGCAGCAACTTCCCCTTGACCGCACCCATCCCCTGAGGCGCCACTGGCCCTCTCGGAACACCTCCTTTCGCCACCCGATCAGAGAGTATTCCCGGGTCAGACGACATCCGATTCTCCGGCGACCGGCCAGCACAGCCCCCTGCCTGGATATCGCTTCCCCGAGCACAGCCGGGGCCGTCATCGATCAGCTGCGATTCTCGCCCGTTCTCCTGGTGCTGCCCCCGGTCTATGCCCTGATCGCGGCCCCCACCGCCCTGGGGGTAGCCGGACTCGACCGCATGAAGATGCGCCTGCCGGGCAAGAATTACGGCACCGCCGTCGGAGACCTGGCGCATTTTTGGAGCCTCGTGGATCCATCCTCGATTCCCGCCGATTTCCACGGACCGACCGAACTCGAAAACACCCACGATGTCTTCTTTCGCTGCAGCGTCTCGCAGACGAAGACCCAGACTTCGGTGATCCGTGACGGAACCCACCAGACATTGATCCTTGGCGGAGCCTACCGCCGCCTGATCTCGGAAATCGAAGCCGCCTTCGCGCGCGACGCCGAACCCGGCCTCTTCGCCGGGCACCGCTTCTCGGCACCCCTCATCACGAGTTGCAATATCAGCGGCGACCCCCTGGGCTCCATTACCGACGAGAACCGCGGCCGGGAGTTCATCCGGGACCGTGGCGTCGGGCTCTGGGTGCGCGGATCTGATCCCTCGAGCGAAACAGGCTCCTACCCGATTATCGAGTTGGAAAACAAGGGCCTCTCGATTCGCCGGGAAGGTGGCTCCATTCGCAGCCGCGATGTCTACCGCCGGTTTCGAAAGCAAAGCTGAGGAAAACATGGGCTCCGACAGACCCGGCAAGGTCGCCATCCTGGGCGGTGGAATCGCTGGGCTCGCCTTTGCCCTGCGCTACCGACAACTCGGCGGTCAAGTTTCGATCCACGAACGCGCTCTACCCCGCAAGAGCGAAGGCCTCGGTTTCATTGTCCAGGGCAACGGGCTGCGTGCCCTCGCCCAGGTGGGCAGGCGCCAGGCGGTGGAATCACGCGCCTATCGGCTCTCGGGCTGCTCTGTGCGGGACCACCTCGGCCATACGCTGATCGAGAAAGATCTCTCGGCCGCGAAGGGCATCAGCCGGAGCGCGCTCCTCGAAGCCTTGCGGGAAACTCTGCCGAGCGAATGCATCCAATACGGACGCCGCTTCTCCCACTTCGAATACGCAAGCAGCGGGCACGCGCGCAGAGCGGTTTTCGAGAATGGAGAGAAAGTCGAGGCCGACCTCTTCTTGGGATGCGATGGGGGACAATCCAGAGTGCGTGCGCAGATCTTCCCGGATGCCGCGCCCGCCCCGGCCCGGGTTCGGGAAATCGTCTCTGTGGTGAAGAGCGATTTTCTCGTCGCCCGAAACGCGCGCCGCCTCAACAAGATCCGGCATAGCGGGGGCGGGTTGGCGCTCGGCATGGTGCCGGCCAGCGGCGATCGGTTGATTTGGTTTCTTCAATTCGATGCCGAGCGGTACCGGCTTTCCAAAACAGACCCCCAGAGCCTGGAGAATTTCGTTCGCTCGTTGACCCGAGAATGGGCGGGAGACGCCGGGCTCCTATCGGCAGCGACCAATTTTCAACACTCCTGGGTATGTGAAGCATCCTACCTCGAACCCCTGGAAGCCTATTTCCATCAGAACATTGCCCTGCTGGGCGACGCCGCCCACGCCCTGCCCTCCTTCACCAGTCAAGGTGTCAGTACCGCCGTCGAGGATGCGGTTGTCCTGGCCGAAGCCCTGGTGAGCGATCAGCACACCTCGCTCCACGCCGCACTCTTTGCCTACTCCGAGACGCGCAAACGCGCCCTGCATCCGCTCCTCGAGCAGGGCAAGCGTTTGCAGGAGGAATTTCTCGACCCCCCGCATGCCGGCCAGCAGATCCCCCTGGCGGGGAGCGGCTAACCCATGGCATCCGTTCTCTTCGAAGACCAGCAGATACCGCGGGCTCTCCTCCGCGAACGCGCCTATAACCACCGCTGGGCCGAAACCGGCCGGGGCGTGATCCCCCTCACCGCCGCCGATCCCGATTTCAAGGTGGCGCCGGAGATCCGGCAGGCCATCGCGCGCTACACCGATGAAGGCCTCTTCTCCTACGGGCCGGCCCGCGGACTGCCCGAACTCAGAACGGCCCTGGTCAGAGACCTGTCATCGTCCGGCTACGCAGGTCTCGACGTCGACCGAATTCTTCCCTTGGACGGCGCAGCCAGTTGCATGCATGCGGTGGCCAGGGCCTTCCTCTCGGAAGGCGACGAAATGATCGTCCTCGATCCGGTGGATTTCCTTTTCGAGGAGGCGGCCCTACGCGCGGGTGCCAAGATCAAGCGCTGCCCCTACAACCCGGCTTCCGGCGACTTCCCCCTGGAGACCCTGGAAACGCTCGTCAGCCGCCGCACACGAATGATCGGCATCTGCAACCCCCACAACCCCCTGGGCCGATTCATGAGAGAAGACGAGTTGGAGGCGTTCGCCCACTTCGCCGAAGAGCATGACCTTTGGATCCTCAACGACGAAGTCTGGCGAGAAATCGTCTTTTCCCCGCATGAGTTCTGCAGTTTCCACCACCTGCCCGCCTCGCTGCGCAAAAGGGTGATCAGCATCCATGGTTTCTCGAAATCCCATGGCCTGGCCGGGCTCCGCATCGGCACGATCGCGACGCCAGACCCCGAGACTCACGCGACGATTCTCGAGGCCTCGGGCGTCATGACCACCGCCGGCGGCGCCTCCACCCTTTCCCAGATTGCGGCCACCGCCGCCCTGGAGGAATGCCGGGAGTGGGTCGACGCATTCGTACTTCACCTCTCCGGGTTGCGCGATCTCGCCGTGGAAAGGCTGAACGCCATGCCGGGCATCCGATGCGAAAGCCCCGAGGCGACCTTCCTGCTCTTCCCGGATATCCGGGAGACGGGCCTGGATGCCGAGGCGCTGGCTGATTTTCTTGCCCGAAAAGCGCGCGTAGCGGTCATCCCAGGCACCCCCCGCTTTTTTGGCCCGGGAGCAGCCGGGCATATTCGGCTCTCCTTCGCCACCAGCGAGAAGCTTCTCGAGCGCGCACTCGATCGCATCGAACACGCCCTTAAACAACTCGTTCCCAGCGCGTACTGAGCAGCCGTCCCAGCGGCCTGCGCATCGAAGAGACGGCGTTTGATCGGCGATCCTTGCGCGCCATGGGGAGCGGCTATGGTGTGCGTCTATGGACCTGCACCCCATCGAAGCCTCTGCGCTGCATGCTCGCCGAGAGCGAGTATTCCTAATACTCGCTGGACTTTTCCTCGGCACCCTGGCCATGCTGAATATCCTGGGCATCCTCCGCTTCATCAAGCTGGGCGAAATCGAAACGGCCACATGGGGCACGCTCACTTTCGCCGTTGCGATCGGCGTGTTGCCCTACCCTGTCACCTTCCTCTGCACAGACCTGATCAGCGAACTCTACGGGCAAGCGCGTGCCAACGCCGTGGTTTGGATGGGCCTGCTTCTGAACGGCTGGGTCCTCGCCATCCTCTGGATCGGCGGAGTCCTGCCCGGCTTCGAGACCCTCGATCCCGCTACGGGCGGCCCTGTCCTGGATGCTGCGCAGCGCCAGCCGGTCTTTTTCGAGGTGCGAACCTTCGCCTTTGGGGCCACCCTGGCCTCGATGATCGCCTATATGGCGGCCCAATTCACCGATGTCTACCTCTTCCATTTTTGGAAACGCGTAACTGGCGGAAAGCATCTCTGGCTCCGGAACAACGGGTCGACCCTCGCCAGTCAGATCGTGGATTCAACGGCGGTTATCCTGATCACCTATTGGGTCGGCGGGCTAGCGGGGGTTTTGAACGATGAGTCGCCCCTCGCGGCGCAATTGCTTTTGCTGATCTTCACCGGGTACGCGTTCAAATTCACGGTTGCCCTCCTCGACACCCTGCCCTTCTACTATCTGACCCGCCGCTTGAGCGTCTACCTAGAGATCGACCCCCTCGCCGAGCATTCCGGCGAGGAAGCTTCTCAAGAAAGAGCGGCAACGGAGGGCTGAATCGGTGCGCTTAGGAAAAAGCGCAGTGACACCCCGCTGTGGATGCCAACCATGAACCGGGCCACATTGGGCCGCGCGATGAAGAAATTGGCCGCGATCGACGAAGATGTGGCCCGTGCCCTCGAAGCGGTCGGGCTACCCGAACCGCGAACCAGACCGGCGGGCTTTTCCACCCTGCTGGCCACCATCGTGGGCCAACAGATCTCTGCGGAGGCCGCCCGAACTATTCTCGGCCGGGTCGAAGCGCTGCTGGCTGATCCCTCCCCTGAAGCTTTGCTCCGCCTTCGCAACCCAACCCTGCGAAAGGCGGGCATGTCCATGCGCAAGGTCGAATATGCCAAGGGTCTCGCCAAGGCGATCGTGAGCGGCGAATTCGATGTCGACGGATTGGCCGATCTCGACGACGAAGAAGCCATCGAAGCCATCACCGCGCTTCGGGGCTTTGGGCGCTGGAGCGCCGAGATCTACCTGATGTTCTCGTTGGGCCGCCGAGACATCTTCCCATCCGGCGACCTGGCACTCAGGGTGGCCGCGGGGCGATTGAAGGGCATGGAGGAGAGGCCGACCCCCCGCCAGGCGGATGAACTCGTCGCGCATTGGAGCCCCTATCGGAGCGCCGGGGCGCTCTTTCTCTGGCACTACTATCGCGGTGCCCCGACCTGAGCCAGCACGGCCGCGTACGCTCTCGGGGAGCATCGGCGACGACCGCTCCATTCGAGCAGGCCTAAAAGGGAATCGGCGAGGAGAAAGCCAATTCCTCGTCGCTACTCGGGTGGCTGAATCCGAGTTCACTGGCGTGCAATTTGAGCTGGCCGGGTCCTGTTCCTCGCCCATAGAGAGGGTCGCCCACGATGGGAATTCCGAGGCCCATTTCGTGAGCGGAATGAATGCGAAGTTGATGGGTGCGGCCCGTCACAGGCGTAAAGGCCACCCGCGTGCGGCCGTTCTCGATGGAAATCCGCTCCCAATGGGTGATGCCCACCTTGCCGTGGACCGGATCGTAGATCTGCATGGGGCGATTCTCTATATCGAGCCGAAAGGGAAGTTCGAGGCGCCCCCTTTCCCCCGAGAGTTCGCCCTCGAGCAGCGCCACGTAGCGCTTGCGCGTCTGGCGCCGGTGGAATTGGATGGAGAGGTTTCGATGGGCGGCAACGTTCCGAGCGACCACCATCAGGCCTGACGTATCCATATCCAGGCGATGCACCGCGGGCTGCTCGATGCAGCCCGGGTAGAGGATGCGAACCCGGTTGCTCACGCAATCCGTTTTCTCGGGCCCGCGACCCGGGACGGACAGCATTCCGCTCACCTTGTCCACCACCACGAAATCCTCATCCTCGTGGACGATATTCAGAACCTTTTCAGCCTGCATTTTCCACCCCGCAGAGCATAAAGCCCAGAAGCGGTCGGCACCGGGTTTCACAACAGGGATAGAACTCCCCCGCCTCGCGCCCCCCAGACGGAGTCGGCGCGCCCCAATAGAACTCCGCCATGCCCACCGGCCTGAGCCCGCTCTTGGCGGCGTGGTTGAGCAATTTCGGCGCACAGCACTCGCCCACCCCGCCCGGAATCGCGTCGGGAAAGAGAAAGGCATCCCTCAAACTTCGCTCTTCGCCTTTGAAGTTTGAGAAGCGATAGAGCACCCGGAGTTTGTCCATCAATTCGTTGGAAATGTGCTTGCGTTCTGATGCCAGCGCGCCGTGGCCTGGCGAGGAAGGGTCCAATGCTCGCATCGCGCGACTCAATTTCTTGATTTCAGCCTGACCCGGAAGAACGACCTCGCGGTAGGTCCTTCGGCTGAGAATCGGCGGCACCCAACCCTCGACGTATCGAATGCCTTCGTGCAGGGATGAGAAGGCTCGAAGCACGATACTCCGGCCGGCCGAATCGAGACATTCGAGCACTCCAAACATATGCCCGCGCTGCCCGGGAAAGAGGTGATCGAAAGCCAATCGGGGATCGGCCTCTTGGGACGAGGAGAGATAATCGAGTCGGCGGATTTCCTCGAATTCCTGCATCAAGGCCCGGGCATGGGCTTCCGCCCGGCCCTGGGGAAGAGCATGAACCTTCGCGCAGGAGGCACAATGCCCGAAGCAGGAAGAGGAATCGGCACCAGATCCTGAACTCATTCTCCGGAGCACCTCGCCCAACCGAAAAAAGCGCAACGAAAGAAATCGAGGGGAAACGAAGCAGTCAACCCGCTGAAATTCCTCTGAGTCGTTGGGAAGTGAATTCTCGCGGAACGAGGGTAGATGAACTCGGAGAGATCGGCCGATATGAGGCGACCGGGGCGAACGGAAAGTGGCATATGAACCGGCCTCTCCCCCCTCTTCCGCCCTCGGCTCTCTGAGCCGAATAGAAGATCAAATTTTTATGGCACACGAACTGCATGTAAATCCTGCGTAACGATCACCCAAACGCAGCAGTCGGCCGCCTGGGGGCCGCAACTTTTACTCAACACGGCCTCATTATTGGCCCTGAGGTAAGGGCTCCACGCATGGATATGAACTCGAAATCAGCGAACTCGGCAACGCTGGACGCGCCTGAGCTCGAGGACCATTGGCCGGATATCGCCGCTGGCAGCCTTCACTCCCCGACAGCCAGCGAATCGCTTCTTCGATCGAGTATTCGGCTTTTACTCATAGGCTCGCTGATTCTTTTGCTGGGAACACCGCTTCTCACCCACGGAACCGTCAAGTACTCCACTGCCGTCTACCTCCCCCTCTCTCTTTTCTTTTACGCGATCCTCAAACTTCAGGATCACGGATATAAACAGTTGGCGGGCTGGAGCCTCTGCGGAGGGCTCTTCTCCGCGGTGGTGCTGGGCATCCTTTTCTTTGGAGGGATCAAGGCGCAATCAGCCGTCGTTTTTTCCACCGTGATCATCATGGCAGCTCTGAATATCGGCGGACGCGCAGCCATCTTCTTCGGCTTGCTCAGCGCCTTGGCGGTGGTCGCTCTCGTTCAGGCCGACACGATGGGGCTCACGCCGACTCCCCTGGTTCCCATCACCCCCGAGGCGATCCTGTCATCCACATTGCTCAATCTCGGCATCGTCGCGGTTGTGATGCGAAAATCGGTTCAGCAACTCAAATCTGCTCAGGCCCAACTGGAAGAATCCGAACTCAGGCACGATCTCTACGGGCATCGGCTGGAAAAGCTTCACGCCCAGACCCGAGAACGGGCGCGATTCGCCCGGGCGATCTCGGATATCTCCGAGAGCGTCATCCACAGCGACTTCAACGAGTGGCGACCCCGTGCGATGCATACCGTACGAGACGCCTTCGACGCCATTGCGGTCGGCCTCTACCAGACCTCCACGGGGTCGAATCCGCATCTGACCGACTGGTCAGGCGAAGATCATCAAAAGACAAGATCCGCTTGTAACGCGCTCGCCCAGACCGACTGCGTTCCGGCTGGTGAAGCCTTTAGCCATCTCACGCGGGAAGAAAACATCGATGCCTTCTACAATTTCGGCGAAGAAATAGAAACTGCGCTGATTATCTCTATACCGGGGAGAACGCACTCACAAGCCCAATTGATCGTGCTCCTATCTGGAGATGTGGATACGAACCGGGCGCTCGCCAAAGATATCCAAACCCTCCGATCGATTATCGGCTCGAGCATGGAACGAGCGGCGGCCGAGCAGAAGATGCGAGTCGCGCAGCGCATGGAAACCGTAGGACGCCTGGCCGGGTCTGTCGCTCACGACTTCAATAATTTGCTGACAACCATCATGGGTTGCTCGCAACTCCTGATCGATGACGAGCGGAAGAACGAAAAGGATGTCGAACTGCTTTCGGATATTGTCCGTGCAGCAGATCACGCTGCGCTGCTCACACGAAAACTGCTCGTACTCAGTCGAAAACAGGTCGTCCTCGCGAGCCCGGTGGATCTCGGAAGAGCCACTCAAGATTTTTGTCGCATGGCGGACAGAATGGTTGGAGAGAACATAGAGGTCGAGTTCAATCCACCTCGAGACGAAGCCTACATTCTCGCCGACCCTTCCAATATCGAGCAAATCCTCCTCAACCTGACCGTGAATGCCCGGGATGCGATGCCGGGGGGCGGAAAAATCGGAATCGACCTGGGCCGTTGCTCAGCCAACGACCCGCGCCTCGGAGACGTCCGGACCGACCTGCATGGGAATTTCGTCGAACTCAACTTCACCGATACCGGATCGGGCATGTCGGAACACGTACTTGAGCACCTCTTTGAGCCGTTCTTCACCACCAAGAAGTCCGGCACTGGGCTCGGGTTGGCATCGGTACGGAAGATCCTCGAAGACCTGGGTGGATTCATTCGCGTCTCATCGTCTCCCCAAACCGGCACCGAATTCTCAATCTTCTTCCCCGAAGAAAAGGCCTGTGCTCCAGAGAGCGAGCAGAAAGTCGATTTTACGGATTGGTCAGGCAACGGAGAGAGTATTCTGCTCGTAGATGACAACGATCATGTGCGAAAGACCTTGAAGCAGGTCCTCAAGCAAGCCGGGTATCGCGTCTCATTGGCGCATGGGGGTCTCGGTGCACTGCAGACGATTGAAAAATCAACAACCGAATTTGAACTAATCCTTACGGATATCATCATGCCGAATATCTCGGGAATCGAATTCGCCAACACTCTGCGAGCGCGGGGAGATCAGACACCCATCGTCTTCATGAGCGGCTTCGCGGACTCGACGGAAGCGGAAGTTCGAGGCATGGGTGATTTCATAGCGAAACCCTTTACCTCTACCGATCTCCTCGCGCGCATACGCCTGAGTCTCCAGAAAAATATCGCGAGCTATCGGAACCAATCCCTGCCGAAAAGCCCCGCGCAACTCCCAGAGCGGGCAAGCATCGGACCTCGACCCTGAACCAGGAATCTCTCCGATCAACTGCAGTCCAGAAAAGAAAAATGCCGGACGACCCTGGGGTCGCCCGGCATTTCTGATCGAGCAAATCGAAACGAGTGCGGTCTCGCCGTCTAGGCGGATTCACCCGCAAAGCGCCGGC
>JAAZXM010000044.1 GCA_014240165.1 Myxococcales bacterium
TCAGCCCTCTGGAACGATTTTTACGATATCGAAGTTGCGGTAGGGACAGGGAGCGATGGCTGGTGCGTCAACTTTCCAACCGCGGCCCCGGACCCGATCATTGGGCCCGTCTACCAGCGTGAGGGAACCAGCTCCTACAGCGATGTCGTGGTGGTCGGGCCCCTCGACGATGGAGGGTTGAGCTTCTGCGCCACTGACCCCATGACGGGGGAGGCCCCAATAGACTACTTGCTCGATGTACTGGAGATTTACGGAGGCGCCGATGCCGAATATCTGCCCTCGCACTACTGCGGGGACCAGGACTGCTACAGCCCCCAGTACGATACCGATTCTCAGCACGATCCCGGCGATACGTCCTGGGTCTACACGGACGCCAGCGGGGAGGAGATCTCCTTTGACGATTTCTGGGGAAGCAACGGGGGCGGCGGCGATTCGGCGAACCCCTTGCGCATCGCGATACCGGCCTTCGTCGGATACCTGACTCGTCAGGGCAAAGCCCCCGGCAGCGTCGATGCCTTCATTGAAACGCTGTCAGGAGGGCCCGATGGCGACCCGCTCCTTCGCAAGAGGCCGGGGCGCAAGTCGTTCAGCGACGTAACGCTGAGTGGGGATGCGGAGCACGGCCACTCGCACTCGCACTCCCACGGCTCCCTCACCCACACCCACCCCCATACCCACTGATCGAGCAGCCCGATCCGGGGCGCCGCGTGCCGGGGGGAGGTCTCCCCTGCGCGCGGGCTCTCGGCGGGTCGCTCGGCCAATTCACTCAACCCGGGGGCACAGTCACTGTGCCCAATGAAAGGATCGTTGCCATGTTCACTGTATTTCCGAGTTCCACATCCAATTTCACCTCGAACTTCACCTCGAACCTTGCGCGCCTGCTCCTCAGCGCACTCCTCCTGGCCAGCGCGGCAGGGCTCGCGAGCGGCGCCGAGAAGAGGCTCAGGGTAGAAGCTCTGGTTCTAGACAGCGCTAAAGCCGTCCACCCCGAGGACGGAGCCAAAATCAAATTCGTTTATGATAAGGACGCCGCGCAGATCGCCGCAGAGGCCATGTCAAGCATCGGTAACGCCGTCGATCACAACACCACACGCTCGAACCGGAGAACAGCTTCGGCTGGAAGTCACGAAACCACACGCTCGAATAGGGGTAACGTCGTCGTCGGCTCCGAGGCCTTCGCGCTCGCCTGCGAACTGCATTGTGAGAGCGGGGGTTGGCGCATCGAGGTCTCGGAATCCTTGGCGAGCAATGACGCCGTGCTCGGCTTCCAGCCCCAGGACACCATCTACACCCTGGGCGCCGATCTCTACCAACCGGGCGATCACTACATCACCCACGCCACGGCGGCCGACGGCTATTTCGTCAACTACCCCGGTGAGGCGCCCACCGCCATCGTGGGGCCGGTCTACGAGCGCTATGGCCCCAGCCCCCAGCCGAGCAGCGTCTACACGCCGCCCATCGATGATGGCGGGATCAGCTTCTGCAATCCCGACCCCGCCACGGGCGCCGCTCCCCTGACCTCGCTGCTGGACATTCTCGAGATCGAAGGCATCGCGGACACCGAAACCCTTCCGTTGTCGTGCGAGGACCACACCGGGATCGAGGCCTACGCGAAGGATCCCAACGCGGGCACCCCGGGCGAAGCCCGCGGGGCGATCGAATATATGTTGGCTGTCTCCATCCTTCCCGCGTCGCGAGTCGCGCACGACACGACCCCGTGGCCGTTTGAACTCAGGCCGATCCGGATGGAACTCAACACGGCGACTGAATCGGGAGACATGACTCTGCGGCCGCTCGATATACGCCCGGATCTCCTTGAGTCTTCGAATGGAGGGCATCCCACCACCAAGGAAGCATGTGAAGCCGCTGGTGGTGTCTGGAAATGTGACCCCGAAATGACATCGTGCTTCTGTTTCCTTCCCATCAAGACCGGAAGAAGCCTCTCGGGCGGCGACGGTGGGGATGACGATGCGCAACTCACCAATTCCGAGATCGCCACGCGTGGCGGGGACAATGACCCCCGCTATTGGAAAACACGGTCCGGGAGCAGCCCGAACAACGATCCCATCCCGGGCATCGACATCATCGTCGAGAAGGACACCGAGGACAATCCGGCCGCCGGGAGCGGAACGAACAACGACCCCATCCCGGGCATCGACATCATCGTCGAAAAGGATCCCGAGGATTACGGCGCATCGAGCAGCCCCCCCAACCAGCCGCCGGGCGGACAGTGCGCGCCCGGGGCAGGGCCCACCGTCGACGGCAGGAACAACTCGGGCTCCGCCGGTCTCCCGGGCTCGGTCAAGAACGCCGTATACCCAGGCTGGCCCTGCAAGTGGTACGTGCCCGAGTGGTAGGGCGCATGGAGCTGGAGGAAACCTGACGCGAGGCGTTTCCCTCCGCCCGGAATCGTTCGTCAAGTGTGCGAAATCTGGATTCGAGAGCGGTGGCTGCAAGGGGGATCCCGCCGCCACCGCGATCGAGTACGGATTGATCGGTGCGTTGGCAGGGCCCGATAGCGATGGCAGTGGCAACGGCGACCCCATCCTTCGTAAACGTCCAGGCCGGGTCAAGTTCGGCGACTTCAACTGAAGGCGATGGGCAAGCGGTCTGTCTCCAGGCATATTTGTGATACCTCACCCGGTGTTTTTTTCGGTTCCTCAGAAGCGCTATGCAGAGCAGGGCAATATATTGGGCGGTTCTTCCGTTCAACTCGGGTACTGCGAGCAGTTGCTGATAGAGCGCTTCGGTGATCTTGTCGTGGCCCTGGGCGTTGGGATGAATTCCATCGTTGAGAAAGTCCGTTCCGAAAAACAGCGCCAGGTAGAGGTCCGGGCCGCAGATTACAGACCCGCCAGCTGAACAGCGCGCGAGAATTTCTTTGCGGTAGTCCGAAAGGAAGGTCAACGCAGTAAAATCCGCCATCTTGGGCGGCGTCATGAGGATCACCGTCTCCACTCCGCCCGCAAGCAGAAAAGCAACGAGTTCATCGATGGCGCCCCCATAGGCATCTGGCAGGACGGGCAAGTCTTCGGGTTCGAGGAAACCCGTAGAGTCGTTTGTTCCCAGTAAAATGGTTGCGATGGAGACGGGCAAGTGAGGGCGGACGAACTCCTCCACGAGCCCGAGCGGTGCATCGGGAGAGGTCGGTAGCGCCGAGAAGGGGCAGAGGCGGCCCGGTGTTGTCGTAGACCAGTCGATGGAGGTCGAGCCGCCACAACCGACGTTGATCAACTTGAAGTCAGGCCCCAGTTTCGGTTCGAGCTGATCCGAGAACGGGACTCCGGGATACAGGCCCGGGGGGCCGAGCGCTTCGCTGGTGCTGATGGAGTCTCCGATAATGAGCACCCGTATGGGATCAGAGCGTGCCTCCGACCCCCAAAAGGTGGCGATCAACGCAGCCATCAGCAGCCCAACTTTGCGCCATGGCCTGGATGGGTGGCCTCTTATGAGGCGAAGAGCGCGGCGGCCGAAGGCCTCAAGCGCCAGGTGCCCCGGCCAGGGGCTTTGGCGAGGCCGAGGAGGCTCGATTCTGTTGTTTGCCAAGGCTCCAGGGATCATGGGTAGCGTCCACCGGCGGAAGGGTCGCGGCGCCCCGCATGGGCTGACAGAGGCGCAGCCGCTGACCCTCTACAGTACACCGCTGGTGAGGACTGTCAGGGCTGCAGTCTCCTCGCTCTCGCTTGCCTCTGCGCGGAGAGCCGGGAGCACATTGTCTCCCAAGCTCAGGACTTTTGCTTGGCTCCGCCGGGGGTGATGGGAACGACGGATTCGGAGCCAATTCCTCCCCTCTTTGAAAAGGGCGAAGAAACCAGGGCTCGCGTTTCCATTGGAGTGCCGAGGGCGGTGCGGATCACCGCGAGGGTATCGTTCAACGAGCCCAGAAGTGCATCCAAGAGCTCGGGAAGTTGATGCAGGGCGGCAAGCCGCACGGCTTCGGGTTCGTCGCTCAGGAGCCGCGGCGAACCGTTGGGCTCGGGCGCATCGAGGCTGCCGTAGAGGGTGGCGCCATGGACCACCGAAGCCGGGCGAACGAGGAAATCTCGGCTGGCCTGCGCTTCGATCCGTCCGAAGCCGAATTGAAGCCCCCTTGCGCCGGTCGAGACGTTTTCTCCCTCGCCGGCCGACCCACCCGTATTTTCGAAGAGCAGCTGCTCCGAGCTCTCCAGAAGATCGTTGCTCCAGGCCTCGACCTCGATGGCTTCGAGGCGCCGGGCCAGATCGGCCCAGAAGCTGCGGAGTTCACCACCCTCGGCCGATACCTGCTCAGCGAGTTCTTCCATCCGGTTGAGCTTCGCCTCCACGACCGAAACCTCTTTGAGCTCGTCGCCCGACATGCCTTGCTTTGCGCGCAGCCCTTCAGTCATCGTGGTTGTCCGGGGCATCCGGTCCGGGAGGCCCGGGGTCGACTTGCCCGCCGGGCGAGAAATCAGTTGCGGGGAAGCCGACGTTTCGGTCTTCGAGGATTTCCTTGTCGCCCTCGATGTCAAAGAAGATTCCCTCTCCTCCAGTTTGCTCATCCCAATCCTCTTCGTTTTCGGCCATGCCGGAAATCTCGCGGTAGGTATGGCCGAAAGCGTCAAGGAAAGTTTCGTCGTTATGGGGGCGAGTGCCGTTGTTCATGCTCTCTTGCCCTTCGGGTTGGGGGTCGAAGACGTTCATCATTCGAATGTCCTCGTGCTCCAAGTTGTGGCAATGGAAGACGAAGGGGCCCGGGAAGGTGCGGAATTTCATCAGGAATTCGGAGGTGCCGCGCGGTTCCAGGACTGATACGTCGACGTTGTGGCGGAATTGCGGGGGCGGCCGCTTGCCGTTGTACTTGACGATCTCGTGGGCCTCCAGGTGGATGTGGATCGGGTGCCACCACCCACCGCCACCATTCTCAAAGATCCATCGCTCTGCAGTGTTCAAAATCGGGGCGGCGTTGGTGGTGCGGGGGCTGAAGAATTGGTTGTTGATCTGCCAGGCGCCGTTTCTTCGCACAAATTTGAAATATCGTGTTGCGCGAACTTCGCTTTCTTGGATGCGCTCGAAGGGGCGGAGTTGGGTACCGACCTCGACGCTCACGTCGCTGTTGTGGCGAGGCCCCTCAACGACGAATTTCATGAGCGGGGTTGGCTTGCGGCGATCGATCTTTTTGGGACCTCGGCCGTCTTTTTGTTCCATGATGTTCTCGAGGTAGACCTCGTCCGGAGCATCGCTGAAGTCCACAACGGCATCGACCCGCTGGGCCATGGCCAGGGTGAACTCTCGGGTCGCAATAGCCTCGGGGAACTCCCATGAATCCTGCCCGAGCTGAATGAACCCGCCGTGGCTCAGGCGCAGGTGGTAGATCCTCGCATTGGAGGCGTTGAGGAAGCGCAGGCGATATTTTCGGCGCTGAACTTTGAAGAAGGGTTGCACCGTGCCGTTGATGGTGAAGACGTCGCCCAGGCGCCCGTTGTGATCCAGGAAATTGTAGGGCAGGGAAGTGCCCGTCGAATCGAAGACCTGATCCATGAGGGCGAGAGGGATGTCCGTGACGGTGTCGTCGTCAAAGCCCGGCATCAGGGGGGTGCTGTAGAAGGGGGGCAGCACGCCGCGCTGAATCAGGTCGAGTTCGATGTCGTCTTGAATCAGGTAGAAGCCGGCGAGGCCCTGGCTCACGAGGTAGCCCGTCACATCCATGCCATGCTCGTGGTACCACATGGTCGTCGGGAGATCAGAGACGGAGTAGGGGCCGGTATTTCCCGCGCTCGCAATCTCTTCGGGGGAAGCGCCAGCGGGAGCCGGGCTGGCTGAGGTTCGGGGCCCAATATTGGGGTAGTAATAATCGCGGCGCCTTCCGGGGAGGATATAGAAGTCGGGGTAGCCGTCCGAGTGGGCCGGTGTGTGGTCGCCGTGCAAGTGGACAGAACATTCAGGGGCTGTGCCCAGGTCACCCACTCCACCGAGATTGTTCTGAACTCGCATCATGATGGGTTGCCCTTGGCGGGCAAGAATGGTCGGAGCAGGAAAGCGCCCATGTCCCGAGAGATGGAAGTTCGAACCCTGGGTGGCAGATGCGTAGCCGAAGATTCGGGTGTCGATATCGGGAATGAATTGGTGGGTGCTGTTTTCGATGCTGAGCTGAAGGTGCGTTTCACTTCCCCCTTCGCCGCTGCCGTTGGTGAAGCGATCCCATTGCTGTTCGGCTGGACCGTTCGCATTGCCGGCGGCGTGGGTCGGGTGATCGCGCTCGTATTCGGGCGCGTATCCGTGGTAGACCGCTTCAGAGCCCACCGCGGTTTCGGGTGTGCCCGGGGCGGGGTTGAGGTTGACCGAGTTGTGGATCGTGCCGTTGTTGGGATCGACCAGCGAGTCATTGAGAACCGGAGGAAGCCCGAACGTCGCGCTGAAAGGCGTGTAGCCAAAGGGGCCCGCGCCCTTGAGACTGCCGGATCGGCTGCGCCTCGATTTCCTATCCCGCTTGGATCTGGAACGGGCGTGGAGTTCGCCGGTACCGGCGACGGCGCCTCCGATTCCGGTGGCTACGGTGGCTCGAAGGAGGGAGCGGCGTGTGATCTTCATCGGCAGGGACTTTCCAGCTGGTCAGCTACCCGGGCAGTCAGGCGCCCAGACATGATCGAGGTGTGGTTAATAGACCACAGCTCATGATTAATTCGGGTCGGTTTCAATCGCGGCCATAGGCCCCGGCTTTCTCTTGCTGCGGTGACGCTGGCGATACCCACTCAACATAACCAAAGAGTTATTCCGAATGGAGAAAAAAGTGGTAAAAACACCACAATTCATTTTGCGGGCTTCGGGCCAATGGATGTAGGCGCCGAACGGCGTTCTAAGGCAAACCCCCAAGGGGTTTGCCTGGCCCCGCAGGGGTCCGTCAGTCGGCCCATTCTTCAAACGAGTTGAAGAGTTCGGCCCCCGCCGCCGTCCAGCGTGCCGCTCCGGCCAGGGTCTCTCGACCCCGGGCGTACGCGGCGCGGGACGCTTCGAACGCGTCATCGCGAGCGAAGGCCTCGGGGACGACCTCGGCGAGCCGCTCGAAGAGCCGAATATGCCGAGCAAGGACGAAGGTCCCATGGAGAACCTGATAGAGCGGGCGGGGGTCCGGGCGAATCGGCGCTTCGTGGATGTCCTCTGGGTTCTCCAATAGCGCGGCGTGGGCCATCAGGGCATTGAGAGCCAGGTGCGAGGTTTCGTGGGCGAGGTGCTCGATGAAGTAGGGCCCGAGGGCGACCGGCTCTGAGGGCAGGCGCACGTAGAGCGCGCCGAATACCCGGGGCGAACTGAGTGCGGCGATGCCTTGCCCCGTGAAGAGCTTGACCCGGCTTACGTAGGCGCTGAATTCGCCGTAGAGCCCCTCGTCTGCCTCCTCGATCAGGGAGAGCGCGTCGTCGAAAATCGAAGAAACCTCGGAGAGATCCGTTTCCAGAAGGGGGTGCAGGACGACCTCTCCCTCACGGTGTTGACCCGTTGGTGGCTTTCTAATCTCGCGGACGAAAGCTTCCTCCCAACGTTCTTCGAGAATCGAACCCACGCGAAAACGGGCATCGAGCATCTCCGGGAGCGTGAGAGAACAGAGCCATTGCAGCCCATCGAGAATCTCTTCGGGACTCTCGGAGCGAAACGCGTCGGCGAGTCGTGTGAAGCCAGAAAAGAGAGCGGGCGAAAATCGTTTCGCGGCGTCCAGGGCTGCAATGCGCTCGCGAAGCAGGGGGACCTCAACTTCGAGGCCCGTCGCTGCGTGGTCTACTGCGCGGACCAGATCGTCGATCAGCAGCTGGCGGTAGCTGCGGGCCACTGCCCGCGCCGTTGATCCATCGGGCGTCACGTTCAAGGCCTCAGGAGGCAGCGAAGTGGAGGGCGCGTTCGGGTTGGGCTGATCCGTCATGGGGCCTCGGTTTTCCTTCTTTCGGCCTTCTATACCTTATTTCGATCGACCGTGGATCCGGCATAGGATGCGTATTTTTACGTATCCGTCCATCCCAGCCCGATCCCCCCGGAACAGATGTGATTGGATCTCGCGCTTTTGCCCCGTTAGCTGCGCTTGTGTCGCGGTTGGCCGCAGCGGTCAGTCCGAAGGCCACCGGGGTCAGTGATCCAGCGGTCCTTCCTTGGATTCCCGCCCGTCTATTGAACTGAGTTCATATTCATTTTGGGGAAGGAGTACGGTTATGCTGAATCAAGACGGACAAAGACAGGAGTTGGGTTGCGCGAATACCAAGCGCGTTTGCATAGACCATCAGTTTAAGACTACGTGCTTGATTGTCGGTTTGGCTCTGATCGGCCTGGTCAGTTGTGGGGGGCCGGCGCAACCGATTTGCACGCTGATGGCCGCACACCTGGCCCATGATGACGGACGGACGAGTTGTTTTGATCCGATCGTTTCAACACCCGCCTCTTGTGTAGGCATATCGGCGGCCCAATGTGCAGCCGATCTCTACGCCAGCCCGGTCGCGCCGACGGTTGCCCCTGACAACTATCAGTTGGAGTTTTTGTCGCGGTGTGAGGACGGATCGAGCGCGTGCACTTTCGCCGAGGAAGTGCGCTGTATCGACGGTTCTCGACCTGCCTTCTATTTTCACCCTGGGGATAGTGATGAATGGATTTTCTATATCGGTGGTGAAGGAGGTCCGTGCTCGGCAGCGAATGCCCCAGGCGAATGCTTTGATCGTATCACCCAGGGGAGTACCGATCCGCACGCGGCATCGTTGACTTCTCGTTGGGCTCCAAATTACACCGATCGGGGTGGAATGCTCAGCGTCAACCCCGCCGCCAATCCGCTCCACCACTACAACAAGATTGTTTTTGAAAAATGCCACGTTGGGGAATCGGGCCAGGGTGTGCTCTTGGATTTTGGAACAAACGCGGCCGGAGTGACGTTTGGCTACCTGGAATTTCATCAGGGTCGAAGGATCTGGCATACGCTCTTCAACTACTTGGCGCTCAATAGCGTTGCCCTGGGCCTCAACGATTTCAACCAGGCCTCTCAGATCCTGCTGGCGGGACATTCAGACCAGGGCAAGGGGATGATCTATAGCGGGGACGCGTTGAGAGATTATCTGCAGTTGAATCTATTTCAGGAGGCAACTCCCGATATTCGGCTAGCTATCGACGGACATGTCGTGCCTTCCTTGGAGGGAGAATTTGCCGTCGGGAACAATGTCTGCCCCGCGGATGCCAACGGGAACGGTCGAGACGATTTCTACGATGCGTGTACATGGTCTGGCACCTTGCCTCCCAACGATCCGGTTTTCGGGGATGATGGTTTCTCTATTACTCCTTTTGTTTCGGGCAGAAGTTGGACGCGGAACAACAGCCACGGAGCGATCCTGGATGAGAGTTGTGAATTGATGCACGGAGCGGATGCCCCGGAGTGCCATGATCAGATGCATACGATGATGAATCACCTGGGGACACCCTTCTTCGCACGGATGGATATTCGCGACATCGTCTTGCTCGACCAGAAAGCACCGCCTCATTCCGATAGCCCGGTGACCTATTTTCTGCCCGCGGCTCCCTTCAAGGAGCGAGTTCGCCAGACTGTCCAAGACCTCTTGGAGTTCGGCGTGACCGATGCCGAAGAACCAATGCTCTATAACCCGGCCTTCTACGTTCCGTCGGCCGGGGGAAGTGGGTCGCATACTGGGCTCACCCAGTCGTCGCCCTACAACGCGCCACTCTTGCAAGAATGCGTCAACGCCGCCCCTGTAGGAAGCCCCGTATCCACTGCCGATTTTCTCTCGGGGTGGCTTCTCGATGATCCCGTGTTGGGTGTGTATCAGGCACTCCACGGGAAGAAGTGTGTCACGGATAACGTGACTTGGGCTTCCAGCGCCGCCGCATGCATCTGCCCCTGAGGAGCCAACTTCAGCATCACCCCCTTGCCCCGCCGCTACCCAATTGGAGCGCGGCGGGCTAGGGGGTGACGCTTTTCTGGTGGCGACGATGCTGCAGGGGGCTGCACCCCTGCCACCTTCGGAAAGCCCGGTGAAACGCGGTGGGGTCAGAGAACCCGAGCAGATAGGCGATTTCACTTGCGCCGAGTTCGTCTCCGTCAAGATATTGGAGCGCGAGTTTGTGCCGGGTGCTGGCGACGATATTCGAGACGCTGGTTCCTTCTTCGCGAAGGCGCCGCCGTAGGGTTCGGGTGCTCAATGCCAACTGCTGGCCGATCTTCTCGGCCTCGGGTGGGGGCTGGGGAAAGGAGTCGAGGACCAGCTTGCGAACCGAGTCGGCCAGAGAGCGGCGCGGGCTGGACTCGCCGAGCAAGGATTCGGCGTGGGTCTCGAGCGCAGACATCAAGGCGAGGTCGGCAGTGGGAATCGCCGCATCAAGATTGGCTTCGATTTCCAGCATATTCTCGCTTTCCCCAAATTTGAGCGGTGCGGCGAATACTTCCTTGTACTCCCGGATTTCTGCGGGTTGTTCGCAAGCAAGCCGCACCTGGCGGATTCGGGGTTGACGCCCAAAGGTCTTTTTCATCAAGAGAATGGGAACGGCCAGCACGTAGGCCGCCATGGCGCCCGGGACAGCCCCGCCCCCCGATATTTCGTGGCGCAAGATGAAGCCCGAGCGGGTTTCCTCTACCGAGTAGCGCACCGAGTCGGCCAAGAGGCCGTGATAGCGATCGACGCGTTGCAGCGCGTCGCGAACTGTTGCACTGGAGGAGACGATATATCCGAGGATCCCGTAGTCGGAGGGCGTGATGCTCCGGGCCAGGCTCAGGCCGAGATCGGGATCGCGGGTTGCTTCCAGCGCCCGGAGCCAAAGCAGCAGGGTCTGCTTTGGGGTGACGCGTACATCGGGGTTGCTGAGTTGGTCCTCTGAGAGGCCGACAGTCTCCAGCGCGATTCCGCGATCGAGGCCGAGTCGCTCGAAACCCAGGATCATGGGGCGTACGGCGAGGATCGAGACCGACTCTACGCCGATGGCCGCGATGGGATCTTCGGAAATTGTGGATAAGACACCGAGCGACATACTCTTCCCGTCAATGGATGAAAACCATCCGCATTGAGGGCCTGTCCCGGCGATCCGCTGGTACGCGGCGCTGGTACCAGAGCCCTTTCCTCCCCCTTATAACTCGAACGCTTGTGGAAGTAGAGTCGTGCAGAGCGTAGAAATCGGACCGTGGGGTCGAATCGGGCTCCCAGGCGGATTTTCAGTCGCCGATTTCGTCCAGGAACGAGGCCAATGCGTCGTCGAAAAGAGTCGGTTGATGGAGATTGACCGCATGGCCCGCGTCCGGAATGACTGTCTTGCGGGCTCCCCGGATCTTCTGCGCCATATAATCCGTCGCTGCGTGGTAGGGCCGGTCGTTCTCACCCACCACGATGAGGGTGGGAATGTCGATCTCCGGAAGGCATCGAATGATCCGGGCATCGCGCTGGGCAAGGATGCCCTGGGCGGCGAGGAGCAAGCCCTCGGCTGAGACATGCTCGGCGCCCGAGACCTCGTCCCCCAGCCCATCGAGGTAGGCGAGTCCCTGGTTTTCGATTCGCTTCGCGACCTTGGCGACTCCCCGGTTCCACTTCTCACGCGCAGCGTCCTGCTTGAAGCCCGGCCCGGTGTCCACGAGGACGAGGGCACTGACGCGCTCGGGGTGGGCGAGCCAGAAGGCAAGGGAGACGTAACCGCCGAGGGAGAGTCCTCCCAGGATCGCCTTGGGGGCGTTGGCGGCGTCGAGCACAGCCACCATGTCCTCCACGCAGGCTTCAAGGCTGTAGGCTGAAGGGTCGTTGGGGGAATCCGAACGTCCGTGTCCGCGCATATCCCAGGCGATGATTTGACGCCTCGCTCCCAGCGAAGCCAGTTGGCCTTTCCACATGGCCGAGGTGGATGCGTAGCCCGGGGTCAGCAGGAGGGGTTCGCCACTGCCTTCGCCACTGCCTTCGCCATTGACTTCATAGTAGATGCGTGCGCCGTCGGGTGCGTGTGCGTGGGGCATTGCTGCATTGCCTCGGGTGTCTCGAGAAGGTCGTCAGCCGGGAAGGGAACGACGGGCGAAGCCAAGTCAGATTGGATCGCGGTGGGAGGCTGTGGTCACCGGCGGGGCCTCTGAACCCAGGGCGACCCTGGGATCGTAGACGCCCAAGGCGTTGTACATCGGGTACCCGATGGCCTCGAGGAGTTCGGGCGAGAGTTGCTGAGCCATCTCCGGGGGGACGTCCAGGAATTGATTCTCCTCCTGGCGAAGCCAGCCGAGGGAGTAGGTGAGAATGACCCCGTAGCGCGAATCCTTGGAAATATTCGCGCCTGCCCCGTGAAGGGTTCCACCGAGCCAGAGCAGGACCGAGCCCGCCGGCATTTCTGCACTGACGACCTCGTCGGGGGTGTGTACCCGGTCCTCCGGCCAAAGGTGGCTTCCGGGGACGAGCAGGGTCGCGCCATTGTCGGCCGTGAAATCGCTAATGGCCCACATGGTGGCGACAATCAGGTTGGGCCGCGGCAGCGGAAAGAAGGCGAAGGGATCCTCTTCGCGGTGAAGGGTTTGCGCTCTTGCACCCGGGCCGACTTCGAGGGCGGCCGTGACATGCAATTGGTGCCGTTCGCAATTCGGCAGCAGCATCTCGTCGCAGAGGGCCTTGATGCAGGGGTCGAGAATCAACGTTTGCGCTGTCTTGGAACGCGTCACGAGCGCAGTGACCCGGCGCGTTCGTCCGGGGTAGAAGTCTGCCGAATCCTCCGTGGTCTTGAATTCCGCCTCTGCGAGGTGATCGGCCAACTCGGCTCGCAGTTCCTGGCGCTGGCCCTCATCGGTGAGACCGGTGATCACTGCGCAACCGGCCTGGCGCAGGCCAGCGGCCATGTCTTTCTGGGCGTCGCTCGGGGAAAATTGGGGAATGCTTTCGCTCACGGGTCTACCTCCAGCCGGGTTCTAAGCGTCGGCCCGAGGGTAGCCAGTCTTCGAAACTCAAACAGGCGGCCTGGCTGCCGCCCGGAATCAAGGATCGACTTTGTGTAGAGGGCCGAGTCTGGATAGGCCCGGGGCGTCGCTGGCGGGCTTCTCGTCCGGGCGGGCGAGTGCGGCCACCATCGCGATGGCGAGCGCGCAGGCGGCCAGGTGAAGGGCGGCGGCCAGGGGACCGGCGGCGTCGAGCCAGCCGAGCCGGCCCAGCAGCCAATTCCAATCGTGGATTTCGCCGCCGACCAGGGGCAGGTTCATGTCACGGGCGTCGGCCATGTAGTGGGCGACGTACATCAGGCTCTCGGCCAGCCAGACGCCGCAGACCAGCGCCGAGGCCCGCTGGCCGAGCCGGAGAAAGTGCACCGCGCAGGCGACCGGGAAAAAGAGTTGTCCGAGAGTGCCGCCCAGCATGCCGAGCACCATGCCAAAGGGAGCGAGGAAGATGTGCCCGGCTTCGTGAAACGCGAGGTTCACGTAGTCAAGAAAGTGGAAGTCATAGGCCAGACAAAGCCATGCGACGTAGACGGCCAGGGGAATCCACCGTAAGCGAGCGATTTCCATGGGGTCTCTTATCGGTCTGGAGAAAGGGGAACCTGAGACGGCTGGCTTGCGACGCGGGGCGGGGCAGGGCGCCGGGAGAGGCGCTCTGCGGGTTCCCGCCCAGGCTCTATACTCCGGCATTCGGTAGTGAGGCGTTGACGCAGGCCTGCTGCCCGAACCCGGCGGAAGAGAGGCCCATGAGCATCGAAGTCAATGGAATCGCTCATATCCAGATGACCGTGAACGACCCGGCCACGGGCGTTCCCTTCTGGGAGGAGCTCTGTCATTTCCTGGGCATGAAGACGCTGATTCGCGCCGAAGAGATCGTTTACTGCATTGGGAGTCGAACGGGGATCCTGGTGCGCGGGGCGCCCGAGGGCAAGGAGCGGCGGCGCTTCGACCAGGACACCGCCGGCCTGCACCATTTGTGTTTTCGTGCGCGGAGCCGTGAGGATGTGGATCAGGTGCATGGGTTCGTGTCGGGCCAGGAAGCCGCGCGGATCGTGCATGCCCCGGAAGAGAGCGATTTTGCGCCCGGCTACTACTCGTTGCTCTTCGAGGATCCCGATGGAATTCGAGTGGAGATCAATCATGTGCCCGGCAAGGGGCATTTCGGAGAAGAGGGCAGGCTGGGGAGTGAGGGCCAGGGCGCTGCCACCGAGTACGATGAAGCGGGCCTTCACGGAGGGGCGAAAGAATGAACGTGCGGGCAGAAGTCAGCTATCTCGAATCCGGTGGGGGACGGGCCTACTACTACCTGCGCGCCACGCCTGAAGGCGAGGCGCCCTCGAATGCGCGCGGCGACCGCCGAACCGTCGAGGTCGAGGACGCTCGCTTGCGGGCGCCAGAGCCCCGTCTCGAAAAGGAGGGGGTCGAACTCGTGGCCTGGAGCGACGTGCCCAGCGACGAGCGCGACGCCGCCGCCTTTCAGAGTGATTTCTATCCCCGGGTGGAGGCCCTGGTGCGCGAACACACGGGCGCCCGGCGCGTGCAAGCCTTCGATCACAATCTCCGGAGCAGCGATAAGGAAATGACCCAGGGGACGCCGCTTCAGTCTCCGGTCTGGCTGGCCCACAACGACTACTCCGAGGCATCTGGCCCCCAACGTGTGCGGGATCTCTTGCCCGATGAAGCCGACGCATTGCTGGGCCATCGCTTTGCGATCATCAACGTATGGAAGCCCATTCACAACCCGGCCTACCATGCGCCCCTCGCCGTTTGCGATGCCCAGACGATTCGCAGCGAGGACCGGATCGAAACCGATCTTCGCTATCCCGACCGCACCGGCGAAATTTATTCGTTTGCCTATTCGGATGAGCACCGCTGGTACTACTACCCGGAGATGACGCCGGACGAAACGCTGCTCATCAAATGCTACGACTCGGCCTCGGATTGCTCTCGCTTCACAGCCCACACGGCGATCCGCGATCCGAACACCCCGCCTTCCGCCCCGCCTCGCCAGAGCATCGAGGTGCGAACCCTGGCCTTCTTTGATTAGAGGCGTAGGTGCGGTTTGGCGCCTGGACGGGCGTATCCACATTCTGACGAGGAGAATACGATGACCGATGCCAATCGAGAGTTCGAAGTCGTAATCTGGGGCGCGAGTGGCTTCACGGGCAAGCTGACCGCGGAGTATCTCTTGGCGCAATACGGCGTCTCCGAGGGCCTTCGCTGGGCCCTTGCCGGACGCAACCAGGCGAAACTCGAGCAGGTGAGGGACGACCTCGCCCGGAAAACCGGCCGGGAGGCCGACGCGCTCCCCATTCTCATCGGCGACAGCGACGATGCGGCCTCATTGGCGGAGATTGCCGGGCGTACCCGCGTGGTCTGCACCACCGTGGGCCCCTACGCGAAATATGGCTCGAAGCTGGTGGAAGCGTGCGCAAAGCAGGGCACATCGTATTGCGATCTCACGGGCGAAGTCCAATGGATGCAGCGGATGATCGAAGCGCACGAGGATGCGGCCCGAGCCAGCGGCGCGCGCATCGTTTTCAATTGCGGTTTCGATTGCATTCCCTCGGATATCGGCGCCTTCTTCATGCAGCAGGAGATGAACCGGCTGCACGGTGCGCCGTGTTCGCAGGTCCAGCTTCGGGTGAAGGGCTTCAGCGGCGGCGCCAGTGGCGGCACCATCGCGAGCATGATGAATATGCTGGACGAGGCGGCTGAAGATCCGAGCATCATGCGGTCCATGCGCCAGCCCTACGCGCTGAACCCCAAGGATCACCAGACGGGCCCCGACGGCGAGGACGCGATGGGGCCGCACTACGACGCGGATTTTGGGCAGTGGACGGCGCCCTTCATGATGGCGGCCATCAATACCCGGGTTGTGCGCCGATCAAATGCCCTGCTGAACTACGCCTACGGCAAGAATTTTCGCTACGACGAAGCCATGCTGATGGGCAAGGGGCCGCTTGGCCTGGCGAAAGCCTCGGCCACCAGCGCCGGATCCCTGGCCATGATGGGCGCCATGGCGATTGGTCCGATTCGGCGTGCGGCGGGCGGTCGTCTTCCCCAGCCCGGGGAGGGGCCCAGCCAGGAAAAACGCGAGGCGGGCTTTTTCGACCTTCAACTGCGCGGCGTCAGCGCCGCCGGCCCCGTGCTCAGCGGCCGGGTCACGGGAGATCGCGACCCCGGTTACGGCTCCACCTCCAAGATGCTCGCCGAGAGCGCTGTCTGCCTGGCCCAGGATGAGTTGGGCGTAGGCGGAGGCATCTGGACTCCGGCCAGCGCCATGGGCGAGGCCTTGCTGGCCCGCCTGCCCAAGGCCGGCGTGAAGTTTCAGCTCGAAGACTGAGAACGCTCGTCTGCAGTCTTTTTCTGCTTGGGCTTCACGTGTTCGCAACCGTTTGCCAATTCGAGCGGAACGAGACGCAAGCGGACGGCTGCGAAGACCTTCGGATGGGCGTTTATACCCGGCTCGCCTTTTCATGGTTTCCATTCGGCAGAATTTCGTGCAGACTCGTTCGGACCTCGTGAATCTGCTTGGGCCCGCTTTGAACGCGTCGGCAACTCACCGGCAAGCGCTGGGTCCGGGAGGAGCCGTCCATCCCGCGAGGATGAGGATGACGATGGCAATGAGAATGAGGGGAGGCCGTCCCAGCATGGGCAAGCCGAGTGGCCGATTTCCGACTTTCGTAATCGGGCTGATACTCGGGCTTGTCCTGCAAACGAGCGCCTGGGCGGATACGTATTCGCTCGACGAGGGCTCGCTCAGAATCCATGAAAATGGACGGACCTCCGCGCTGGAGGGTCACCTGGAGGTTTCCGTCCTGGACTCGGAAACGGCGGGCCCACTTCAAGTGGTCCAGGTGGATTCTTTTTCGCTCTCTTCGCGGGGCCAGTCCTTTGAACCGATAGGCCTGCTCGAGTACGGCGGGCTTCCGGTGATTCTCCCGGGCAGTGGCCTACCTCTGCTGCCCAACGTTTTGGTTCCGCCGAACATTTTGGTGTCCTTCAGCCGGATGCTGCTCGACGGGGATGAAGTGGAAGAGATGCGCCTGGCGGCCGGGGGAGATCCGTTTGATTCCAATGCGGATGAGGTGACGTTTCGATTTTACGAGTTCGTCATGGATGAATCGGAGCACGACGCACGTGGCTTTCTGCCTATGCGCTTCCCCGGTCGAAACAACGATGACGACGATGATGACTACGATACTGACGACGACCATGACCACGACCACGACCATGACCACGACCATGATGACGAAGACAACGAAGAAGACGAGGACGACGGGCATGAAGCGGGCTTGCCCGGGGAAATCGAAGTCGAAGGCCAATTATTTGTCTGGGACGGGACCTACGCGATCCTGAGCGCCGAAGCGTGCCGGGAGCAGAGGCCCGTGTTTCTGCCTGGGCCTCCCGATGGTGGCGGTGTGATCATCCGCCAGGATCCGGGCGAATTGGAGATTGGTTTGCCTCCCCAGACTCGGCCGCGTCCGCCGCCCGACGGTGGTGCTGTGGTGATCATTGGCGGGGGTGGCGGTGACCTGGAAATCTCGCTTCCCCCGGAGTCGCGACCGCTTCTGGGTGCTGGGCGGGGGCTCCGCCTCAACGCGTTTGGGTTGATCCTCAGCCCCGATTTTGTGGATGGGCCGATTGATTCCTTCGAGTTCGTCGACCTCTTCGCGGTCCCAAGTCTCGAACATTTGCAGATGGAGGCGCCCCTGGGCGCCGAGGTGAGCTTCGATGACGCGGGGGTGTTGACGGTGACCACCCCTGGAGATCTGTTTTGGACCGGTGCCATAGGCGATGTCCCGGGTTTGACCCATCTCGAAGTCAACGCGGCCAATATCTATCTGTCCGGGGCACTGAGCCTTCCGCCGAGTATCGCGGTCACCCTCGTGGCGGTGGGCCAGGTGGTGTTCGACGTTCCCCCCGGCGACGTCGGCCCCCCTTCTCCTTCTCCTCCCCCGGATGGTCTCGAAAACGGTTGTTTGCTTGCGGCGTCTCTGTCGGAACGGCGAGTGATGGGCGAGTTCGAGTTCGAAGCGGTTCGGGTGCGATCGGTGGAGGTCGAAGTGGCCCGGGGCGAAGCGCGCCGGCGTGAGGGTCGCGGGGCCTGGGCCGTTGTCTTCGGCAGCGATTCCCTGGACGTTCGCGATATCCGAAGGAGTTCGCTGGAGGTGAGGGCAGGATCGGGGGCCATCGAAGAGCACCGACGCGGCCGCCGGCCGAGGCTCCGGGATTGGAACGACGACGGTGAGCGAGATCTCGTTGTCCGGCTCCGCTCGGGTCGCCGGGGAAGCCCGGAGATGACCGGCGAGGTTTGCTTGAGCGCACGGCTACGCGATGGCAGCCGGATCCATGGGTGTGATGAGATGGAGCCGCGGGCGCGGCGCGCCGGGGCGCTATCGAGATGGGGTGCCGCCAGAGGTGTAGCCGGACCTCGCCGATAATCGCTCAGCGAGGGGAGGGCGGGGCTCCGGTTTCCGCATCCCCGGCGTAGGGCGGGTTCAGGTCCGACAGACTTTCCAGGAAAGCGACGAGATCCTCGCGCTCCCCGGGGCGGAGTTCGAAGCGGCTGAGTTCTGCGCTCTGGAGCGGGCTGCGGCCTCCGGGCTCGCCCGTCGGCCCGCGGTTGCGCCCCCCGGATGCGTAGTGGTCCACCACGTCCGCCAGGGTCGCGATGCTGCCGTCGTGCATATAGGGCGCGGTGCGGGCAATGTTGCGCAGGCTGGGCACGCGGAAGCGGCCCATATCGCCGGGGCGCTGAGTGTGCTCGAAGAGGCCCGTGCCGTTTTCCGGGTAGCTGCCCGCGCCGTCGAGGTTGTAGAGGCCCGTATTGTGGAAGCGTGGCTCAGGCGAGGTGCCCAGATAGACGGCGGGGCTCATGAAGAGCGGGGCGGGATGGCAGCCCGCGCAGCCTGCGCGCTCGGAAAAGAAGAGGTCCATGCCTCGGCGCGCAGACACGCTCATGGCCTCCTTCTCGTCGTAGAAGACGTAGCGGTCGTAGGCCGAACTCGCGGAGATGAGGCTGCGCTGGTAGGCGGCGAGGGCGCGGCGAACGTGAAGGAGGGTGAAAGCCTGTGCGTTCTCGGGAAAGGCTCGCTCCAGGGCGGCCCGCAACTCGGGGTCGCGCTGGAGTTCGTCCATGACCTTGGTCTCGCGCCCGGACAGGCCGAGTTCCAAGGGATCCTCTCCGAGCAGGGGGATTTCGGCCTGGGCTTCGAGATCGCGGATATCCGGGTTCGCCCAACCGAAGGCGGCGTTGTAGGCGACGTTCACCAGGGAAGGCGTGCTCCGGTTGTGCAGTTCCCCCGTCGCGCCCAGAGCGCGTGCGCGCCCATCGGTGAAGGCCCGGCCCGGATCGTGGCATGACGCGCACGCGTAGGCGCCGGTGATCGAAAGGCGTTTATCGGAAAAAAGGCGCTGGCCCAATTCCACCTTGGCGGTCGTCATGGGGTTGTCGGCAGGGACAACCGGAACCGGAAAGCCCCGGGGCAGATCCCAGCGCCAGGCCTCATCGGCCGAGGCCAGGGAGCAGGCGAGCAGGCCGGCGACGATCAGGGCCAGGCTGGCTGCTGCCCGGCGGCTACCAGGTGCGCGGGGCTTCACCGTCAAAGAGGGCGGCGGTCTGGTCGGCTATTTGGCTTCGCTCCTGAACCCAGCCCGTGAACGCTTCGAGCTGATCCGCAGGAACCGGGCTGTCTGGTTTTTTTTCTTCCACGGCGACCCATGCTTTCATCTTTCGCAAGAGCAGGTCGGCCAGTTTTCGCTCGTCGCCAAAGAGACTCATATAGGCCCCCTTTGCATCGGCCAAACGGCCCAGGTGCATGTAGGCCTCACCGCGATACTCGATGGCATGGGGGAAGTCGGGCTCCAATTTCAGCGCCTTGTCGTAGGCCTTGAGGGCGTCGTCGTAATTGCCCAACATGCGATTGGCGAAGCCGATCTCGTTGTAGGCCTGGTGGAATTTGCGGTCCTTGCGCACCGCTTTCTTGAAATACCTGAGGGCCCGTTCGAATTGATTGTTGGCCTGTCGAAAGGTCTCCATCTTCGCTTCGGCGTCTTCTTCCGCGGCTGCTCCCCGGAGCAGGTCGATGGCGTTGTTGCGTAGTTTCTCGCCTTTCTGATACGACTCGATGGCCTGGCGCTGGCGCGAGCTGCCTTCTACGAAGCCGCCTGCATCGCCTCCCGGCGCCCCGCCGCCTCCCGCGGCGAAACCGATCCCGGTGGGTAGGAGGAGAAGCGCGGCAAGTACGGCGGCGGCGCGGGCGCTTTTCGATCCGGGGCGAAGAATGCACTCGTTGGACATCGCGAGGTCTCCTCTTTCTGTCGAGCGTCGAATTATAGGCGATCCGCAGTCGGGCGGGGAAGGAACCCTTGTGCCGGGCCTGCGCCGAAGCCAACGGAGACCGCCTGAGGCGTCCGCCGCCGCACCAGCTTGCAGGAATCCGCGGCGGCCTCCATCTTCGTAGCTTGCCCCGGGGAGGAAATAACCATGGCGGATGAATCGGCCAGCGCGGCGGAGCGGGACGTTCTCTACGAAGTCGACGGCGCCGTTGCTCTCATTACCCTGAACCGTCCTCGCTACCACAATGCCCAGAGTTGGAAGATGCTCGATGCACTCGATGCCGCTCTTGATCGGGCAATGGATGATCGAGCGGTCAAAGTGGTCGTGGTCCAGGGCGCGGGCGACGACTTCTCGTCCGGCCACGACCTGGGGACCCCCGAGCAGCTCGCCGATCTGGAGGCCCGGGGCGTGGCAGACCGCCGGGGGCTTCGTTTCTACGAGGCCTTCCGCCACTACAATCTCGAGCTGACCCATAAATGGAGAAATCTCTCCAAACCCACCATCGCCCTGGTGCACGGCTATTGCATTTTCGGCGGTTGGATGATTGCTGCGGCCATGGATCTGGTCTTTGCCTCGCCGGACGCGCGCTTCCTGGCCGGCCTGGTGGAATATTTCTCGGTTCCCTACGACATCCAGCCACGAAAGGCCAAGGAGTTGATCTTCGAGAGCCGATTCCTGGGCGCTGAAGAGGCGCGCGAACTCGGCTTCGTGAACCGCATCTACCCGCAAGCCGATCTCAAGAGGGAAACTCTGGCCTATGCGCACCGTGTGGCGGAAAACGGAACCACGCTGCTTCGGATGTCGAAACTGGCCATCAACAAGGTGCAGGACGAGCAGGGTTTCAGTTCGGCGATGGAAGCGGCGTTTGCCGATTTCCTTGTCTTGACGTCAACGGGCGGCGATGGACGCAAGGAAGGTGAGCGTCGACTCGGCCCGGTCGACCTGGCGCTGCGCTTTGCCCGGGGAGAGCGGCATGGTCTCGATGATTCTTGAGCAAGGGGAACGATAGGAAGTCGACGCTGTGTGGGGAGATGGCGTCGCTCAGGTGGGCGGCGCGCAAGGGTTGGGAATGTGTACACTCGTCCGGACCCTGAGCCCCAATCTTGGAGATGATCATGAAACCGTTCGTAACTCTGCCCCTCCTTTTTGCCCTCGTAAGCCTTGTTCCCCTGGGTCTGGCGTGCGCGCCGACCTCGGGTGGAAAGAAGGTCTATTACGCTACCGGAAAGGGTGCGGTGACTCCCGACGGCCTTCATCGGGTGAAGTGGGAGCCCTTCGAAGCGACCTTCGTGAAGCCCGGGGCCAAGCTCGGGAACTACGATTCGGTGATCCTCGAGGAAGTCACGATTTCCTATGCGCGTCCGCCGCATCGCTACGCGATGCCGGGCATGAGCGACGGCATGGACGACAACTTTGCCCTCTCCTCCAGCGCCACCCAGCATATGAAGGAGTACTTCCAGAAGGCTTTTGCGAAGGAACTCTCGGGCAGCGACCAATTCAAGGTCGTCGAGGCTCCCGGCCCCAACGTCTTGCGGATTTCCGGCAATATCGTGAACCTGCAAATCACCGCCCCGCCCCAGAGCGCCATGTTGAACCCCGATGAGAGTGTCTATACCAGTTCGCCGGGCTCGATGACTCTGGTGCTCGATGCGGATGATTCTCTGACCGGTGAGCCCCTGGTTCGCGTGGGTGAGCGCAGCGAGATCGGCGACAGCATGGGCCAGTTCTACGAAAGCAATCCCGTCTCCAATGCCGGAGCGGTGCGCCAGCTCTTCGACAACTGGGCCCGCCGGCTCCGCCAAGAGCTCGATCAGTTCAAGTCGTTGCCTGAGATTCCCACCGATTGAGCCCGGGAGCGGTGCGAAGGTTTTCGAAGGCACTCGGCAATTGCCCGGCCCGAGAGGGACGGGCAAATGGGAACCGAGCGCGCTCCGGGTGGAGGGGCGCTGCTCTACTCGTCTTTTCGCTTTCGCTGCTCGCTGCTTTTTCGGCCCAGGCGGGACCCACGGTCATTGTCCTCTCCTTTGATGGTTTGAGGCACGACTACCCCGAGCGCAGTGAAGTTCCCGCGCTCGACCGGATGGAACGAGAGGGAATGCGGGCTGGACGAATGCTTCCGGTTTTTCCGTCGAACACCTTTCCCAATCATGTATCCCTGGCAACGGGCACCTATCCCGACCGTCATGGCATTCTGGACAACCGCTTCTGGGACCGGCAGAAGGGCCTTTACAACTACAGCCGTGGTGCGGATGACAGCTGGCTCGAAGCCGAGCCGCTCTGGGCGGCGGCCGAGCGCCAGGGCGTGCGGGCGGCGACATTTTTCTGGGTGGGGAGCGAGCAGCCCTGGCGAGGCCAGGCGGTTCACTACAACCGCGCGCCTTTCGATACGAACGTTTCCGAAAGCGAAAAGGTCGACCAGATCCTGGCCTGGCTCGATCTGCCCGCCGATGAGCGGCCGGGGCTGATCATGAGTTGGTGGCATGGGGCGGATGCCGAGGGACATCGTTACGGCCCGGACTCGGCCGAGGTGGTGGAGGCCCTGGAGGGCCAGGACGCCGAATTGGGCCGGCTTCTGGCGGAAATCGATGAGCGGGGCGTCTGGCGCGACGTGACACTCATCGTGGTCAGTGACCATGGGATGGTTGCCGTGAGCGAACCCGTGCTGCCACGTGAACTACTTGGGTCCGAGGGCATCCGGGCGCGGGTCGAAAAAGGCTCCTCCGTGGCGCATGTCTTCCTCAACAAAAGCGATGATCTCGCCCGGGCAGAGTCAAGGCTCAAGGAGGTAGACGGGCTCGTGGTGTATCGCGGCGACGCGCTTCCCCCTTCTCTGCGGATCACGCACCCCCAGCGCAATGGGGATTTGGTCTTGTTGGTCGAACCGCCGCTCACGTTCTATGAACCCGGATTCTGGGCCGGGGCCTATCTGCGCGTTCGGAATCTCTGGGACCCGGGTGCGGGTTTGGGGATGCATGGCTACGACCCCAAGCGTCCCGATATGGGCGCGTCCTTCTATGCCCTGGGGAGGGGAATCGCGCCGGGCTCTCCGCCCGACGAGGTTCGCTCGATCGACGTTGCCTCGACAGTGGCCCGGCTCCTGGGCATCGAACCACCCGCGCAGAACGAAGGGCAGCCGATCCTCGGGGTGGGTACCACTTCGGATTGAGCAGTGGGGCGGCGCATCACCGCGCCACGAGAAACTGTATCCCTCAGTTTTCTCGGTCTTCATCCGGTCTTGGGTCTTCGTAAAAGCGCCAGCGCTTGCCGACGATCAGGCGCGCCCCGCGCTGAAAGCTCACGAAGGCCATGGCCCATTGCAGCATGACGAGGAGCCGGTTCCTGAAGCCGATCAGGTAGTAGATGTGGATCACGAGCCAAACCCACCATGCGGGCCTCCCGGCGAAACGAATGGCGCCGATTTCGGCGACGGCTCGGCTGCGGCCGATGGTCGCCATCCTGCCTTTGTCGCGATACCGAAAGTCTGGAGATGAGCCGCCGCGAAGACTCTTGCGGATTTTCTTTGCCAGGTAGTGGCCCTGTTGCAGGGCAACGGGAGCGATGCCGGGAAGCGGGTGCTCCCCGTCCGCCGCCAGGTGAGCCTGGTCACCCGCCACGAAGACCTCGGGATGATCGGGAAGGCTCAGGTCGGGGTTGACGATGGCCCGGCCCTGGCGATCGAGTTCGACTCCCAGGCTCTGGTTGATCTCCGGGCCCCGAACGCCGGCGGCCCAGAGCACGGTCCTGGCGGCGATGCGCTCTTCGCCGATCTCCACCCCGGATTCGCTGATCTGGGTGACATGGCTTCCGGTCCAGACCTGGACACCAAGGCTTTCGAGGTCGCTCATGGCGCGGCTCGAGAGCCGCTCTGAAAAACTCGGCAGCACGCGCTCGCCGGCTTCGATCAGAAGGATTCGGGCGTGCTTGGGGTCGATGGTGCGAAAATCCCGCGCGAGGGTGTGCCGGCTGATTTCTCCGATGGCACCCGCGAGTTCAACACCGGTGGGGCCTCCGCCCACGACGACGAAAGAGAGCAGGGCTTTCTGTCGATCATGATCGGTCTCGGTTTCGGCTTCCTCGAACGCTTCGAGCACGCGGCGCCTGATCTCGAGGGCCTGCTCCACGGTCTTCAGGCCCGGAGCATCTGCCTCCCACGCTTCGTTGCCGAAATAGGTGTGGCGGACGCCGCAGGCAAGGATGAGATAATCGTAGCTGTGGCTGCCCTTGTCGGTGAGAACCTGGCGCTCGCCGAGATCGATCGCCGTTGCCCGTTCTCTGCGAACCGCGGCTCGGGGGTTCCTCGAGAGGAGGCTGCGGATCGGTGCAGCGATTTCCGCAGGGCTGAGAACAGCCATGGCAACCTGGTAGAGCAGGGGTTGGAAGAGGTGGTAATTGCGCTCATCCAGGAGCGTGATTTCCACGTCGCGTTCCCGGGCCAATCCTCTGGCGGCGCTCAAGCCAGCAAACCCGCCGCCCACGATGACCACTTTCGGCATAGCTGCCCGCTCTGAATCAAGAGATAACGAAGAACTCGCTGCCTCCAGTCTACACGGCCTGCCATTCGGATCGAGCCGAATTTCGGATTATGGAAATTTGCGGCCTGAGCGCGAGAACGGCGGAGTTCCGGCGCGCCGCTGGGCGACGCGCCGGAACAGGGGTTCAGAAATTAGCGATTGGCAACCACCGAAAAGAGGATGGTCCCCTGTCGACGATTATGGTGGGCGGCCAGGTCCGTAATGGCATGAGGCGCCAGGAGCACAGCAGAACCTCGAACACGCGGGCTCGTTTTACAGTTCACGTGGCCGACAAAATCCACACTATTCCCGAAATCCGAGGCAAACACGAAGCGCAGTCCGCCTCCGGGAATGTATACCCGCACCCGACCGACGGGCTCGCCATCGGCGTTGAAGGCGTGGCAACCGACTCGGGCCCGATCGCGGCTGATATTCGTGAAGACCAGAGCGGTATCGATGAGATCACGATCACGGATATCCATCGCGTCCCGCAGTTCGGCGGAACCGCGGTCGATTGCGACTTCGTCCATCTCGCTGGCCGGAAGTTCCGCAACCTGGGCGGCGCCATAGGACGGCAGAAGAAGGCCCAAAAGAGCGATCCAAATTGCTGTCTTTCGCATCGTTTGACTGGAATTGCTTCTGGAAATCATCCGAATTCCCCTTGCTTATGCCCGGAGCCGAATTGCTCCTTGGGTATACGACTCCAACACGGGGTGGAGAGGAAAGTTTCGGGTGTTCTGTTTTTTTTAGACTGTCGATTGAGCCTTAACCCTCAGAGCGAAGGTCAATGCGTCGCGCTTCGGGGGCTTTCCCGCGGTGGTTGCCGGCTTAATCCATGTGGCTGAGCCCGCTGCGATCATGAGGGTTGCCGCTGGCCTGCGCGGTGATTTCTCTGATTGCGGGCTGTGAGCGAAGGCCTCCTCGCTCCCCGCGGATGGGATCAAAGAGAGGCAGATCGCAAGCAATCGGCGTTTTCGCGCGCTATTGCTTCTGCGCTTTCGGAATGAAAGGGAGGTTCGTAACTTGGCCGTCGGCGCGCTGTCGCATATCCGTGTTCTCGACCTTTCCCGCATCCTGGCGGGCCCGTGGACGACGCAATCCCTGGCAGACCTTGGAGCGGATGTCATCAAGGTGGAGCGGCCAGGCCAGGGAGACGACACCCGGGGCTGGGGGCCGCCCTATCTTGAAGGGGACTCGGCACGCTCGGCCTATTTCTGCTCAGTGAACCGCAACAAGCGTTCTCTTGCTTTGGATCTGGGAGATCCCGCAGCGGCTGGTGTTCTTCGCAAACTCGCTGGCGAATGCCAGGTGGTGGTGGAGAATTTCAAGCGGGGCAGCCTGGCAAGGTATGGGCTGGACTATGCGAGCCTGGCCGAGGAAAACCCGGCACTCGTATATTGTTCGATCACGGGCTTCGGGCAGGATGGACCCGAGGCGGACAGGGCCGGCTATGACTTCATGATCCAGGGCCTGGCAGGCCTCATGAGCGTTACGGGCGAGCCCGGAGGCATGCCGATGAAGGTGGGCGTGGCTCTATCGGACGTGTTGACCGGCCTGAACGCCACGGTGGCGATCCTGGCCGCACTCAACCATGCCGAGCGCACGGGCGAGGGGCAATTCATCGATATGAGCCTCTTCGATGTGACGGTGGCCAGCCTGGCCAACCAAGCTGCGAATTTTCTCTTCACGGACACGCCGCCTTCCCGGCTCGGCAACGCCCACCCGAATATCGTGCCCTACCAGGTTTTCGAGGTCGCTGATGGCCACCTGATCCTGGCGGTGGGCAACGATGCCCAATTCGGGCGCTTCTGCGCACTCTGCGGTTTGCAGGAAGTCGCCGAGGATGAACGCTTCTCGACCAACGACGCGCGTGTTCGTCATCGCGAGGAACTCGTGCCCCAAGTGGCCAAAGCGATGCTCGGGAAAACCCGTGCTGCGTGGCTGGACGAACTCGGAAAGGCGGGCATCCCGGCTGGCCCCATCAACGATATCGGTCAGGCCTTCTCCGAACCCCAAGCCGAGTTCCGCGGGCTTTCGGCCCAGGTCATGGACGATGATGGCAGGCCCATCCCCACCGTGCGCAGCCCGCTTCGCCTCTCGGCGACACCTCCCGAACTCCGTCTGCCTCCGCCCCGGCTCGGCCAGCATACCCGGGAAGTCTTGCGCGAACTCGTGGGCTTGGACGAAGCGGCGATCGATGCGCTCGTCTCTTCATCATCCGGAGAGAATTCGCGATGAATCCCTTGCGGTATGGTAGATTCCGCCGGGCGAGCAGAGGGCTTTTGGTCAACGCCACACCACCGGTCGAATTAGGGTCTCTTCTTGAGGAATCCGCGGGCAGTCACTATCTACGCGCAGAACGTGAATATTGGTGGTGCGAAGATCCTGTTGCAGACCCTGGTGCAACGACTGCTCTCCGCGCATCCGGAACTTCGAGTTCGCGTTCTGCTGGCCGATTCGCAAGATCTCGACGTTGACGATTCGAGAATCACGAAGGAAATTCTTAGGGGCCCCTGGCAGAAGGTCAGGGCCATGTGGCGGCGGGAAGAGAATGTTCTCTACTTCGGGAACCTTCCCCCTCTGCGCCGGGCGAAAGACAGCCTCCTCTACGTTCATAATCTGTACATCACGCTGACTCCTGGCGACTTGCTCTCCGACCCCCTGATGAGTGTGGGGCAGAAACTCAAATATGGTCTGCTGAACACGTATTTGCGTTGCTTCTCTCGCCGCGCGGGTTCTGTGGCGTGCCAGACTCCGGCAATGAAGAGCCGCCTGGAGGCCTTCGTCTCGGAGTCCGTCGAGGTGTTGCCCTTTTACCGGTCGCCGATTGCGCAGGATCTGCCCAAGGTATTTGACTTCTGTTATGTCGGGATCCCGACAGAGCATAAGAATCATGGCCGTTTTCTCGAAGCTCTCTCGGTCCTCAGCCAAGAGGGTGTGGAGGCTCGAGTTGCGCTGACGATTTCCGACGCGCCCGCGGATCGGGCCCTGGTCGCGGCTGTTGAGCAGTTGAACCAAAAGGGAGTCGTGACGGTCAGAAATTGGGGTTTGGTCAGCTTCGAGGAAGCCTGCTCGATTTACAATCAAAGCCGATCACTATTCTTCCCTTCGCTGAAGGAGAGTTTCGGGATGCCCGTGGTGGAGGCCCTGGAATTGGGCCTGCCACTCTTGATCTCGGATCTCCCCTACGCGGATGCCCTCGTGCGAGGGGGGATTCGCTTCGACCCCTATTCGGTGGACTCCATGGTGGCCGCCATGAAGCAGTTCCTAAACCAGCCAGAGGGCGTTCCCAGGCCCGAACTTTTGACCGAAGACGCCTCGGAGAGAATTATCCAGCGACTCATGGGCGAGGGATAAGCTGACTTGTCTTCCGAGAATCAGTCGAACCTGATACAGGAAGCGCGCGGTGCAGTCGGGGGTCAGGATGAGGCTTTTTCGAGGTTCGGGGCAGGCGAGGGGGCTGAAGGGGGCGCGCTATCTCCCTCGCTATTCGAGGAAGCCTCCGGTAGCCATTCGAGATCCAGGCTCCAGCCGCCGCCGAGGGCTCGGTAGAGTTTGACGGTTGCGAGCCGTTCATCGAGTCTGGACTTGGAGAGGTCAAACATGGCGGGAAAGAGGTCCTGCTGCGCCTGGAGGACCTCGAAGTAATTGGCGAGGCCCTGCTCATAGCGAGCGAGGGATAGGCTGACCGACTCGTCGAGCTGCGCCACTTGCCTTTCTTGGGCGATTCTTCGCTCCTTTCGGAGCCTGCGTTCGGTCAGCGCGTTGGAGACTTCAGCGAAGGCGTTGAGCGCCGTGAGTTCGTAATTCGCCTTGCTCTCCTCCCAGACCGCTTGCTGCCCCTTGTACTCGGCATAGAGCAGGCCGCCCTTGAAGAGGGGCCCTGAGAGCTCACCGGCGAGATTCCAGAGGCTGGTGCTTCCGCTGGTGAGGTCTCCAAGGGTTTCGGATGTACCACCCCACATGCTGACCAGACCGACTCGAGGGAGAAAATTACCCATGGCGACGCCTACCTGGGCATTGGTCGAGATGACCTGTTGCTCGGCTTGGCGAATATCGGGACGGCGTTCCATCAGCTTGGAGGGCAGGCCTGGAGGAAGCTCGGGCATGTGCTGATCAATGAGTGGGCTGCCCCGCGGAATTTTTCCCGGGGGCCGGCCCAGGAGGATCGAGAGTTGATTCTCCACGGCGGCGATATTGATTTCAACGGCAGGCAGGCTGGCTTCTGCCTGGGCCTGGGCGGCGGCGGCCCGGGTCACTTCGAGCTTGGAGGCGACTCCGCCCTGAAATTTGCGTGTGAAGAGATCGAGGGTATCGGTGAAGGCTTCCACAGCATCGGTCGCTATGGCGTGGGTTGCGTCGAGTTCCAGGAGCGCGAAATAGAGAGACGCGACATCGGCGACGACCGAGAGAAGCACTCCGCGTTGAAAGTCCTCGGATGCCAGCAACTGAGCCCGGGCGGCTTCGCTTGCGCGCCGAATGCGTCCCCAGAGATCGATTTCCCAGGCAACATTGAGAGCGCCTGCGTAGCTGCTGTATTCGATCGCGCTGCCCGGTTCGCGGACAATGGCCGCCTTGGTTTTCCCGCCACTCCCCCCATAGGTGGCTTGGGGAAAGAAAGCCGAGTTGGTTGCTGAGGCTTGCCGGCTGGCCTGCTCCGTTCGTGCAACGGCGATCTCAAGGTTCAGATTGTTCCGGAGGGCCGTGTCGATGAGGTCGACCAGGACGGGGTCCTCGAAAACCTGCCACCAGGGGAGGTCGGCGAGGGATTCCGCCTGGCTTGAACTCAGGCTGTCCCGATAGGCTTCAGGGATCTCGACTGGGGGCTGTTTGTAGTTCGGCCCGATCGCACAACCGAGCTGGAGTACGAGAGTCAGAGTACCGATGACGAGGGAGGGGGGAAGGGGGCGGTTTTTTGTGGGCCCGGCCCGGAAGCGAGCACTGAGTCCGGCTTTTCCGGGGAGGGTGCTCACTGGCTTTCTCCGCTCGGGGGGTTCTTTTGGCGGGACGCGCCTCGGCTCGCCAATCTCTCGACGATGGAGAAGGTCGAGGGGACCATGAAGATCGAAATGCAGGTCGCGGCCAACATGCCGCCCAATACGACGGTGCCAAGCACCTGACGCGAGATGGCGCCGGATCCGCTGGCGGTCACCAGGGGCATGACGCCGAGGATGAACGCGAATGCGGTCATGAGAATCGGCCGGAGCCGGGAGCGGGCTGCATCCAACGCCGCCTCCTCGATTCCGCTGCCCTCGGCCATCTTGGCCCGGGCGAACTCCACGATCAAGATGGCGTTCTTCGCCGACAGCCCGATCAGCATGACGAGTCCAATTTGGGTGTACAGATCATTGCTGAATGAGCGAGACAGCAATCCCAGGAAAGCTCCCATTACGGCGATGGGGGTAGTGAGAAGCACGCCGAATGGAAGCGCCCAACTCTCGTACTGTGCGGCCAGGATCAGGAAGACCATCAGGAGCGAGAAGCCGAAAATCACGGCAGGGGATATGCCCTCGGAGGCTTCCTTGGCCTGGTAGGCCATGCCCATGTAGTCGTAGCCCATGCCCTGGGGCATGACGTCCGCGAAGAGTTCTTCGAGGGCCGCCATGGCCTGCCCCCCGCTATAGCCCGGCGCGGGGACGACCATCATCTGGGCCGTGTTGTGCTGGTTGAAGCGCATGGTGAATTCCGGCCCGTAGATTTTCTCGGTCGAGACGATCGCCGCGAGAGGAACCATGCCTCCTTCAGAATTCTTGACGTAGAAGCGGCCGAGATTCTCCGCTTCGTTTCGGTACGCGCCCTCCGCCTGAATATAGACCTGCCATACGCGTCCAAATCGATTGAAGTAGTTGATGAAGATCCCGCCCATGTAGGCCTGCAGGGTCTGGTAGACGCTGTCCAGGGGAATATTCTGTTTGAGCACCATGTCGCGGTTCACGTCCGCGAAGACCTGGGGCACGTCGAATTGTGCAGTGGTGACGACGCGAGCCAGTTCCGGCCTGTCCTTGCTGGCCTCGATGAATCGCTTGGTCTGTTCCGCGAGGAAGGGGATTCCGCGGCTGTCGCGATCCTCGAGCATGAAGGTGATGCCTCCCGCGTTACCCACGCCGGGAATCGCAGGGGGAGGGAATGTAAACGCCACGGCACCGGGGAACGCGGCAAGCTTGGCGTTCAGGCGGTGGGTGAGTACGTCGGCGGTCAGACCGTCTGGATCGCGATCCCCCCACGGCGTGAGGGTGACGAAGAAAAATCCGTTGTAGGTGGTCTGGACTCCGGAGAGCAGGCTGAATCCCACCACGGTGTTGTAACTCTGAACTCCGGGTGTTTCGGCGAGAATTTTTTCGATTTCCTTGCAGGCCTCATTGGTGCGTTGAAGGGAGGCGGCTGGAGGCAGTTGGACGTTCAGGAAGAGATAACCTTGATCCTCTTGAGGCAAAAAGCTTGTGGGCAGACGGCCACCCACGAGCACGACCATCAGTACGACCGATACAAGGGCAAGTATCGAGAAACCTGATTTTCGGATCAGGTATCCGCACCAGGCCAGGTAACCATTTCGGAGTCGGTCGAATGACCGGTTGAAGGCCTGAAAGAAACGCGCGAGGAGGTTGTGGGATTCCTTCCGCGGGCGCAGCAGCATGCCCGCCAGGGCGGGGCTCAGGGTCAGCGCGTTGATCGATGAGAAGAGAACCGAAACCGCGATGGTCACGGCGAACTGTTGATAAAGGCGCCCTGTGATTCCCGGAATGAATGCGGTCGGGATGAAGACCGCCATCAGGATCAATGTCGTTGCGATAATGGGCGAGGTGACTTCCTTCATCGCCTGGATGGCCGCATCCTTTGATGAAAGACCCTGTTCGATTTTTTGCTCCACGGCCTCGACTACGACGATCGCGTCGTCCACCACAATGCCGATGGCGAGGACGAGGCCGAAAAGCGAAAGAGTGTTGATGGAGAATCCCAGCAGGGGAAAGAGCATGAAGGTGCCCACAAGCGAAACCGGAACGGCGAGAAGCGGGATCAGGGTGGCGCGGAAGCTCTGGAGAAAAATGAAAACCACGAGGATCACAAGGGCGAGCGCCTCGAAGAGGGTGATGACGATTTCCCGGACTCCTTCGCGGACGGCTTCCGTGGTATCGAGCGACGTCACGTAGTCGAGGCCCTCGGGAAATTTCACCTTCAGGGAGTCCATCAGCTCACGCGCTTCGGTCATGGTGGCCAGGGCGTTGGATCCGGGTCGCTGATAGATGGCAATAATGGCCGAAGGTTTTCCGTTGAAGCGGCCTTTCAGGTTGTAGGTCTGGGCCCCGAGTTCTACCCGCGCAACGTCCTTGACACGGACAAGGGAACCATCCGCCGCTGCGCGAACGACGATGTTTTCGAAATCCTCGAGGGTGTCGAGGCGTCCTTGGGCGCGAACGGTGTAGGTGAATTCCTGGCCGGCGGGCACCGGCTGTGCGCCTATCTGGCCGGCCGGGTTGACGGTGTTCTGCGTCTGGATCGCGTTGACGATCTCGGGGACGGTGATCCCCATACTCGCCAGGGTATTGGGGTCGACCCAGATGCGCATGGCGTATTCACCCGCGCCGTAGATATTGACCTGGCTGATGCCATCGAGCTGCGACATGGCATCGAAGACATTGATGTAGGCGTAGTTGGACAAGAAGAGCGCGTCATAGGCGTCGTCCGGAGAATAAAGAGAAAAGAGCGCCATCGGGCTGGTGGAGGCCTGGCGCACCGTGACGCCGAAATCCCGGACCGCCGAAGGCAGCTTTGCTTCGGATTCGGAGTAGCGCATCTGGGTGAGGATCTGATCGGTATTTGGGTCGGTCTCCACGGAAAAATTGACCTGGAGAACCATGATCCCGTTGTTCGCGTTGGTCGAATACATGTAGTTCATGCCTTCGACGCCGCTCACGCTTTCCTCGATGGGCGTGGCCACCGCTTTCTGGACCGTCATCGCGTCTGCGCCCACGTAGGTTGTCACGATGCTGATCTGGGGCGGCGCAATATTCGGGAATTGCGAAATCGGGAGATCGAGTGCAGCAACGGCTCCCAGAATCACCATGATGATGGCGATCACCATGGAAACAATGGGCCGATGAATAAAGAAACTGGACATCAGGGGGACTTCGGTCAGCTCGCCTGTGAGGGGGTCATTTCGGGCGAGCGGTTTTGGCTCTCTCCCCGCAGGCTATTTTGGGAAGTATTCGCCGTCTGGTCTTTCTTTTCATCCTTACCCTGGGAAACGGGCTTCACCTTCATGCCGCTCCTGACCTTCTGAATCCCTTCGACGACCACTCTCTCGTCGGCCTTGAGTCCCTTGGTAATGATCCAATTTTCTCCCACGGTTTCGCCCACTTCGACAGGGCGAACCTCGACGACGTCCTGATTCGAAATGACCGAAAGCATGTATTTCCCCTGAATATCGCTGACCGCGCGTTGAGGGACGAGGAGCGCATTTTTCCGGGTGCCGATGTCGACGCGCACCCGGGCAAACTGGCCTGGTCTCAGAACGTTGTTGGGATTGGGAAAGCGGCCCTCGATCAAGATCGTTCCTGTTCGTTCATCCACGCTTCGTCCCAGGACGAAAGGCGTACCGCGCTCGGGCCATTTCGAGCCGTCAGCCAGATAGAGTTGCAAGATCGGGCCCGCGCTGGAAAGGTCGCCGCGGCCGGAGGCACCGCCTCCCCGGGTTCGGACGACTTCGAGGTAGGCCTTCTCGCTGACGGGAAAGTTCACCTTGATCGGGTTGAGTTGGGAAACTGTGGTGAGGGTCGATTCGGGACCCACCAGATCGCCGATCTGCGCTTGTGCAATGCCTGCGACTCCCTCGATGGGCGAAGTGATTTTCGTCCAGCCCAGGTTGAGGCGCGCCTGCTCGACCCGGGCCTGGGCGGTGAGCAACCCCGCTTCAGCGGAGAGCATGTTTTGGACAGAGTCGTCGAATTCCTGTTGGCTCACCGCCCCTTGTGCTGCAAGTGGTCGGTAGCGATCGACGTGGGTCTTGCGCTTGGCAAGGTTGGCCTTGGCTTCTCCGAGTTGTCCCTTGGCGCTGTCCAACTCGGCCTTGAACTCACGGGGATCGATTTGGAAGAGCAGGGTGCCCGAGTCGACCACGGTGCCCTGGTTGTAATCGATTTTCAGAAGGTAGCCCTTGACCTGGGGCCGAATCGTCGCGTTGTTGAAGCCCTCAGCGGTTCCGATCCAATCGGCGTAGAGGGGGACGTCTTGTTGCGTCACTTTCGCGACGACCACTTCGGGCAGGCTCTTCGCTTTGGGCTCCGCCGAGCCGCATCCGAGCGCGAGGCCTGCTCCGAGCAGTAGAGCGGCCAGGGGCCAAGCGGCGCGTTTCAGGAGCGACTGCTCGACCTCTAACAGGATTTTCATTGCTGGCTTGTCCCCGGTTCCTTGTTG
>JAAZXM010000045.1 GCA_014240165.1 Myxococcales bacterium
GGGCCAGCTGGGGGTGGACGGCGGTGCCGGCCACGGCCGCCATGCCGGTGAGCTTGTTGAGTTGGTACATCTGTTGGCGCTCGGGGCGTGCGCCGCGCTCCCAGCCGCGCCAGCCGCCGTAATAGCGGTAGTAATGGGCGCGCTGGCACTCGCGGAAGCCCGCGGCGCGGGAGGCCGACCAGGCGAATTCGTGGATGAGCGCCATGCGGGGGGGGACCTCGGGAGCTGGGCGGCCCAAAGACCCGCTGAATGAAGGGCAGGGCGCCCCCGGGCGAGCCGTACAGCCGTCTCAGGCTACCACCCGCGGCCCGGGGCGGCTAGGCGAGAGCGGGGGCTTTGGCGGGGGGCGTATTTTTCGAATCGGATCAGAAAAATCGACGTATTTAAGGCGGCCCGGGGACCCGTTCTTCGTTTACTCTTCGCGAAACGGCCGGCCAACTGGGCCGCAGGCAGGGGCTTGTCGCCGCCGAAAAAGGCGAGGCGAGGCCTGGGACTCGAGTGCCGAGCGTCAGGTGACGCAAACCCAGAAGGCCGACGATAAAAAGGAGCCCACCTTGCGCGCTTTCATGAGTTCGGTCTTTCTCGTTGCGTTGATGTCTTTCTCTCCCTCGACGGCCCTTGCGGACTGTATCGCCACTGCGAGCATCGGCGCTGCGATTCCTTCGCTCGAACAATTCGACACCACCATCGATGGCGACTCGGGCTATTCGATCGGCGGCTCCCTGGGCATGCGCTTTGGCGACATGATCCAGTGTGACACAGCCGAACTTTCCTACCAGAGCGCCGACCAGAACGACATCTTCCTCGGTCAATACACCTCGAGCGCACTCACGATTGGCACGGGGATTCGTCTGGGGATGTTCGGCGACGGCTCGAAATTTCATCCCTACGTGAGCTTCGGGCTCGGCGGCAGCCGGGATAATTTCGAATCCGGTGGGCTGGACGTCATCACCGAATGGGGCTTTGAGTGGAATGCCGGGGGCGGGATTCTCTTCGATGTCACCGACTCGGTCTCGGTGGGCGCGCGCTATCGCTACCGCAGCAACTCTTTCGATGAAGCCTTCGGGGTGCCGATTTCCGAGGTGACCATCGGAGTTCACAATATCAGCTTCGAGATTGCTTTCGGCGGGTGAAACTCGGGCGGCGGGGAAGGGGAGGTTCGCCTTCCTCGCCGCCTGTTCCTGGCGGGTTCGCCCTTTGCGTCTCGCGCCAAGCTGCGTCTTCGCCCGCTGCTCAGCCCTCTCCTCACCCCCCGCTCAACTCGAAGCGTCCCGTATCCAAGTGATAGACGCCGCTCGCAATCCCCACCGTGCCGGCCTTCACCGCGTCGTTGACCACCACCGACATGGCGCTGAGTCGGCCGGCGGCGTCGCGCGCGTTTTGTTTGATGCAGCGGGCGAGAGTGCCGCCGCCGCCCTTCTGGGCTTTGAGCACCGAGGGGAGGATCTCGCTCAAGAGGCCGGGCAGGTTGCCCGGCAGGGCGTCGATCCCGTCGCGGTGTTGCAGCGCGGCGTCGACGGCGCCGCAGCTGCTGTGGCCCATCACCAGGATAAGTTCGGTCTCGAGGTTCAGCACGGCGTACTCGATACTCGCCATGATTTCGGCGGTGGGGATATTGCCCGCCACGCCGCATACGAAGAGCTCGCCCAGGCTCTGATCAAAAACCAGCTCGGGCGCCACCCGTGAATCCGCGCAGCGGATCACGGCGGTCTTGGGCTTCTGGCCCTGGGTAAGGCCCTTGCGCGCGGCCTCCAGATCGTGGGCCTTGCGCTTGCCGCTCACGTAGCGGGCGTTGCCCTCGAGCAGACTGTCAAGAACGGCCTTCTGGCTTGGACCCAGAGGCGGAGGTGCACTGCCGCTCCCGGCGTGCGCGGCGCGCGGCGCAAAGCCGCCACCCATGCCCGCTGCCCCCAGCACCAGGCCCGTGCCCACCGCACCGCGAAGAACCGTGCGCCGGGTCGGGCCCGGGATCACGTCGCCTTTCCTGCTCTTGATTTCCATCGCTTCCTCCCTTCCTTCCTGGGGTCTGCCCCGGCCGGCGCTTTGAATCGCTCTCACCACCGGGCAAGCGGGTTCGATGCGAATCGCGACCGCGAACTTTCGACTCCCGTTTCACTGACAACCGAGCCCTGAGCCGAGCCCCGACTGCAGGCCCCGACGGTGCGAATAATACGAAAAGGCGGGCCTTTCTCCCTCCCCCCAGCCGCGGCCGAAGCCCCGCACTTCCCTGGCGCCCCGAATCGCTTCGCCCCCCTCTTTCCTTCTATCTATAGGTCTCCTGGGTCCCTCTCCTTCTATTTGTCCTTCTTCTATTTGTCCTCCTTCTTGTCCTCCTTTCTATTCCTTCTTGTCCTCCTTCTATATAGAAGAGCAACTCCGACGGACTGGGCACCTCGATCCGCCCCCGGGCCAGCTCGAGCGCCTCGCGCTCCAACCAACCCGAGGCCCGCCCGGGCGCGAAAGCGGGCGCGAAAGCGGGTGTGGAAGCGGGTATGGAAGCGGGCGCGGAAGCGGGCGCGGAAGCGGGCGCGGAAGCGGGTGTGGAAGCGGGTGTGAAAGCGGTCGTGAAAGCGGGCGTGAAAGCAGGTGCGAAAGTGGGTGCCGAAATTTCGAGGCGCCCTTGCTCGGCGTTCGCATCGCCAACCGAAGCGCAAGCAATCGGCAGCCCGAATGACAACGCACGTGCATGCAGCAGGAACCCCACTTGCACATGCTAAGTTGAAAAAACGATGGGGTAAACGCGAATCATTGAGTCGGGCTTCACTCGTAGGCAGCGCCCAAAAATAATTAGCAACACCACGAATAGAGAACCGGCAAAGCCGGGCGTTGATGACTGAACCTTCGGCAGTTTTTTGACAGATTACTGCCTGCATTCGAATTGCTTAAAAGGCCATGTCTTCTTGCTTAAGTTTGACTTGATCGGAATCAGGTTTTATGACTGAATGATTTGTCGAACATTTTTCGAAAAGTGCGCGCCGAGTCAGGCATTGCTTCGGCGAGCACACCACCCCCCCTCGCCCTTCTTCTGACAATCCTCCTCTTCAATCCTCCTCTTCTATGGAGGCTCTATTAGCAGGCCCTGAAGATCTACTGCGATTGGGTCCATGAGGCGCACATGGTCTGCCCGCTCCGGAAAAATTCGCTCGAACGCAGGCGGGAGTTCTCCTTCCGAAACGTATTCCGGCGTTTCGGAGTTGCGCTGCTTTTGGCCTTTTCACTCCTCGCCTACAGCGCCGGGTTTGCCCCGCTCGAGGCTTCGACAGCGGTGGGCGAAGCTACGCGCCAGGCCAAACCCGACATCGACCCGGAGAACCCCGCTCTGCTCGCGGGTCTCGAGGGCGGGCTCGGTAACGGCGGAGGCTGCAAAGTCCCTACGGATGGCAACCTCAGCCCGCTCTTCGGCGCCACGCCCTTCACCCAGCAGATGCTTCGCGCCGAGGAATTCGGAGATCGGCCTCTCGAGGAAAGTGCGGACTACGCGCAGTGCACTCAGAACTACGACACCCGGGCAGCGGGCTATTGCTCTCCGCTTCCCGAACCGATTCGGGGAGGCTACTCCGCGAAGGGTTCCTATAGCGCTTACGGCTCTCCCGATTACCAGATGCTCGACGAGGCGTTGGACCACGCGCTCTACCCCTACCCCACCTTGGAAAGCAATACGGACCACCCCAATCCCTGGGCCAGGGCCATCGAAGAGGAACATACGGGCCCGCTCGAGCCGCTTGTCTCCACGAGCAACTACACGACCGCGGCCGAGGGTCGCCCTCCGGGCCCGCAATTTGCCCATCAACGCTGGGATGAGTTCTACCCGAGTGTGTATACCCAGGCCGCCCAGACCGGAATCCGGCCCAACAATGGCCGGCGAAACAAGGCCCAATCACACGGCTACGCCTTGGGTGAGTGGGGCCCGGGCGGGCTCTACCACAACACCGTCCATGGCATCAAGGCCAACGCTTGCGCGGCATCCACCCAAAAGGACGCCAGCGATGCCGAGAACGAATCGGCCTGCCGCAGCGTAGCCAACAGCGAAATTCGTGACGGGCTGGACACGATGTGTACCTGGGAAGCCGCGACAACTACCTGCCGGGGCACCTTCGATGGAACCGCCGAGGGCGTAATCGGAAAATTTCACCCGCTCTTTCCCGAGCAGGATCACCAGGCCCTCTTCACGTTCGATGGAACCTTCCCCCCCAAGCTGATGGTCAGCCGCTACATGGAAGGCATGCTCTTCCGGCACTACAACGCGCTGCCCATCAAATTCGAGGCCAATCGGGGTTTTGGGAACCATTTCATCACGACCCACCACCACAACGGTCACAACCCGGCAGAGAGCGACGGCTTTGCTCAGGCTTTCTTTCTCCCCGGGCAATACTACGACTACCACTGGCCCATGATCCTGGCCGGCCACGATCCGCTGCCCGGGCACCGGAACAACAACCCCCGGGCCACGGAAAAGCGGGCATCAACCCCCTGCGACGAAACCAGCGGGGAAAAAATTCGTGTGAGCTACCCCTCGCCGCTGAGCGATACCCAGGGCGAGGCGTGCAGCTACGCGCAGAAACTCGCGCAAAACCCAAGCCTCGACCTGGAGACAGGGCAATACAAGGATGCAGGGGCCTGCGGCTGGCGAGTGGCCAAGCAGAGTTGCAACGCCGACGGCCTCGTCCAGATTCCCGGGGATTATCGAGAGATCCTGAGCAGCCTCTGGTTCCACGACCACATGCTCGATTTCACCGCGGCCAACGTCTACAAAGGCAATGCGGCTTTCAACAACGTGTACAGCGGCCCCGACCCCGGCCGTGAGGGTTGGAAATGCCACCACGAGGACCCGGAAAACAACGTCAACCTTTGCCTGGCCAGCGGGTCCACCCTCAAATGGCGCAACCGCGACTACGACATCAACCTGGAAATCGCAGGCAAAGCCTGGGGCCAGGACACCCGGACCTATAAGGGCACCCTCGCGCCGGGCAACCCGGCGGGCGAAGAACCTGTCGAGGGCGTGATCCAGGGTCAACTCTGGTTCAACCCCTTCAATACCGACGGGTTCCTGGGCGACCGGATGACGGTGAACTGGCTCTGGGATCCCTACTTCGACGTGCGCGCCCGGCGCTACCGCTTGCGCATGCTGAACGCCCACGTGGCGCGCTACCTCCGCATCGCCATGGTGATCCAACGCGATCATGCCGCGGGGGACGACCCCGGCGAGTTCCCAGGCGAGAGCCCGGGAATCTCATACGATCGCGTGCCTTTTCATATCGTGGCCAACGACGGCAACATCATGGAATACTCCGTGGCTTTCGACGGAAAGAAGGATCTCGACTCGGATGGCGATCTCCAAGAGCACAATGCCATCCTGCCGACGATGTCGATTGCCGAGCGCTGGGATGTCATCATCGATTTCAGCGAGAACAACTCGGCGGGCATCGAGCCCGGCGACAAGCTCTACCTGGTGAACCTGCTCGAGCACAAGAACGGCAGGCGGCCTCATCAGGCGATTCCCCTGGAAGAAGTGCTCTCGGGCGAATACGCCGGTGAAGATGGCGACGACGCCTGCGATACGGTGGTGGCCAAATTCCTCGAATTCCGCGTTCACCCCTGCACCCGTCTCGACGGGAGCCCCGCCGGCAGTTGCCAGGTGGGCGACGGCGCCGTGGCGAGCCAGCAAGACCGCAGCATGGACCCGGCTCTCTATATCGAAGGCAATACAAACGGCCCCAGTGGCAGCCCGCTGCGTATGATTCCCAAACCCTTTCTCGGCGCCCAGGAACTCGCCGAGGCGCACCACCGCACATTTGAATTCGGCCGGGGCGCAGCCACCGATAATTTCCCCGTCACCATCACCGAGGCCCAAGGCACCAATAGCGAGGCGCCTGGGAAGAGTTCAAAGGGGCCTGGCGATTTCACCTACGAGACCAACGGCGAATCGGTCAACATCAGCGAAGAGGAAGGCATTCCCTTCCTGATCGACAAGCCGTGGGGAATCAAGACCGATGGCGGAGATATGCTGGCTGCCAATATCCACCGCACCGATGCGGCACCCAAGCTCGGCGATCTCGAAGTCTGGCATATGATCAACGGCGGCGGCGGCTGGAGCCACAATATCCATGTCCACTTCGAGGAAGGCCAGATTCTCGAGCGCGATGGGCGCCCGCCGCCGGATTGGGAAAAATGGGCCCGCAAGGATGTCTACCGCGTAGGCCGTATGGATGACAGCGGAAGCGAAGTCGTTGTTGCGCTGCGTTTCCGGGAATTCGCCGGCGCCTTCATGGAGCATTGCCACAACACCCAGCACGAGGACCACGCCATGCTCTTGCGCTGGGATATCGAAGACCCCGGCCAGTTGAAACCCTTCCTGACCCCCGAGCCCCAATGGAACGGCTGCACCTACACCGATAGCAGCGCTCTTCCCACCGCACGCGCGCAAGAGGACGGCTACGACCGGGCGCCGGAAGAGGTGGGCGACTGGGAGGCAAAAGAGGATTTCCTCAGCCAGCGCGATCTCCCCGAATTGCTCTGCTCCAGCGGATTCACGGACGCTTGCGCGGATACCTCCGGCGCCTCGACGCTTCTGCCGGCCACGGCGGGTCCGGGTGAAACCGGCGAAAATGTTTCTTCGGCGACCGCTCAAGAGAGCGGTGAAACAAGCGTGTCCGAAGAGAAGCAAAAGCGGAAGGGCAAGAAGAAGCGCAACCGCCGCAAAGGCGGACGCCGAGGCTCCGGCCGGGGCGGTCCGGGAAGCGCGCACCAATGAGTGCGAGAATCAGTGCGGGTTCCGAGACCCCTGGGCGGGAAAGCGCCCTGAGCCAGCCTGCTGATCGCGCGAGCAGACGCCGAATGCTTGGCTCTCTCCGCGTTTTCGGCCGTGCGCTGTTGCTCACGAGCCTATGCCTGATCGCGCCCATGGCCCTGGCTGGCATGGGGGCCTCGTACCTTCCCAATATTCCTCTCATCACCCACGAAGGGGAGAAGGTTCGCTTCTACGATGATCTTGTGGCCGACAAGGTGGTGGCCATCAACTTCATCTTTACCGACTGCCCGGATACGTGCCCGGCCGAGACCGCGAAGCTCCTGCGCGTGCGCGAGGCCCTGGGCGACCGGGTGGGCGACGATATCTTCATGTATTCCATCAGTATCGACCCGGAGCGGGATACGCCCGAAGTTCTGGCGAACTACCGCGAGAAATTCGGGATCGGTCCCGGGTGGACCTTCCTGACGGGCAACGAAGAGGAGATCATTCTTCTTCGCAAGCGCCTCGGCCTCTACATGGAAGAGATCCAGGGCGACGACGGTGACCATAACGTGACGTTCATTGTGGGAAATGATCGCACGGGAAAATGGATCAAGCGGTCGCCCTTCGACAACCCGATATCGCTAGCCAATCTCATTGGGTACGACCTCTTTGACGGCCAGATCCTGCGAAAGAACGCGAAGAGTTACCATCAGGTTCCGAAAGCTCCGGAGTACAGCCGAGGCGAATACCTGTTTCGAACGCGCTGCGAATCGTGTCATACCCTGAACGGAGGCGACCAAAATCGCCTGGGGCCAGACCTGCTGGGCGTCACCGAAAGGCGCGATCGAAGCTGGCTCTCCCGCTGGATTCAAGAGCCCGACATAATGCTCGAGGAAGGTGATCCCATCGCCACAGAGCTCTATATCCAGTACAAGAAACTCGCCATGCCCAACCTGCGAATCAGCGAAGCAGATGCCGAGGCGCTGATCGAACACATGGCCAGCCAGACCGATGCCCGGCGGAAACGCCTGGCAGAGGCCTCCAGGAGGCGCCTCGAGGCGCCCGCCCCTAATTGAGGCCCCCAGCCCGCTCGAACTGAAGCGGGCGCAGGCGCGCTTTCCTGTTCGCGCGTGAACGCCGCGAAGCCGCCCCCCCCCTCCCCCGGCTCGCCTTCGATCGCGCTCCGCGATGGCCACTTGTTCGCGCTCGCGGCCCCCCGCGCGCTTCCTCATCTGGGGTCTGGCAAAGGGGATTGCCCCGTGGGCAAGGGACCTTCTTGCTGGCCTGCCTACATCCGAGGCCAGGCTTCGAAAGTCCTTCGATCCTTTCATGCTGCGGCCCAGTCAAGCCATGAGCAGAAAGCTCGCAGCAGGTGCGCATCTCATTCGCAATGAGTCGCGTTCAAAGAGAGTTGCGAGAGAAAGAAACGGGCAGCTCCGTTTGCAAAGTCCTTTGGCTGCGATGGGTAGGCGCGGATTAAGAATTTTTAAAGCGATTCTTTCGTAAGAATCAGGAATTTTCTATTCGGATTCGAAAAAAAACGTTCGACGTGTAACTACCCGTATAGAGCATTGATATAGGGACGATTTTGTTAATGAACCGTAGTTTTTCAAATTTTCCCCAGCGGTCGGCAGCCGTGTCTCATATGCGCCCTACACCACCTAGAGATTCCCCTGGGCAAAATTGGGGGGGCAACCATTTAGGTCGCATGGCGATTTTCCAATCGCTTTCAAAATTTCTTAATGGGCCATTCGTAGTATTGACCTTGTCGCAGGCCAGATGAGTTTCTGACGCAATTCGAAGAATTCGTCGCCTGCCTGGGGCAGAGAGACATCTCGACAAATCAGCAGAACCACTAGCTCCATTGAAATCAGCCCCAGGAAAAACCTTGAGCAGAACAGCCTCCTACAACAGTACTGCACCTGAGAATAACGAAGAGGACATTGAAATGGATTCGAACCTCCCGAATCGAAGTCTTAGAAATATTCTGCACTTCATGATGGCCGGCCTCAATTGCTTCAATAGAATTTTGCCGGTTCGAAATGCTGAAAAACGAACGGGTCGGATCGCAATTGCGCCGCTGGCGTTCGCACTCGCGATCGGCCTTGTGATCAGTGCCTGGGCGATCCCGGCCTTCGGCCAGGGAAAGCTCATCGGCGAGGGAACCCGCCAGGCCAAGCCCGACATGGGCCCTTTCGACATGGTCAACGGGAACTTCGACGCCGGTTTGCGCGGCGGAGAACAGGATGGCGGTGGCTGCAACGTCCCCACGGACGCTGCACATAGCCCCCTGTTCGGCTCGAAACCCTGGACCCAACATATGCTTCGATTCGAAGAGTTCGGCAGCCGGCCCCTCGCAACCGAGGACAAATACACCGACTGCACGCAGGACTATGATCCGAAGTTCGCCGGCTTTTGCCCGCCGCTTCCCCAGCCCGAAGTGGGCGGGACTTCAAAGGGCGGGCTGTACTCGGCATACGGGTCGCCTACCAATGATCAGCTCGACATGACCCTGAGTTATCCCCTCTATCCCTACCCCACGGAGGAAGCGAACAAGTACGTCCCCAACCCTTGGCAAGACGCGATCGAGCAGGAGCATACCGGTAAGCTGGAGCCCCTCGTCGCGGGCGATACGCTCTCTTCGTTCGCAGAGGGACGGCCGCCGGGACCGCAGTTTGGACACCAGCGTTGGATGGAATTCTTTCCCCAGGTCTATACCCAGACCGCGCAGGCCGGTGTTCGCCCTAACAGCGGCTTGCGGGATACCGAGCAGATGCACCATTATGCCGATGGCGAGTTCGGCCCCAATGGCCTTTACCACAATGTCGTCCACGGCATGGCTGCCAAAGCGTGCGAGCAGTCCACCGATCCTTCAGCGACTGCCGCGGCCAACGAAGCCGCCTGCCTGAGCGTTGCGAATCCGCTCATTCGCGACGGCCTCGACAAGATGTGTACCTGGAATGCGGCTTACAATACGTGCAGCGGAACTTTCGACGGAACGACAGACGGTGTCCTGGGCAAATTCCATCCGCTCTTCCCAGAGCAGGATCACCAGGCCCTCCGAACCTTCGACGGCACCTTCCCGCCGAAGCTCCAGATGGCACGTTACTCCGAGGCTGTGCTTTTCCGGCACCACAATGCGCTTCCGATCAAATTCGAGGCGAATCGAGGTTTCGGGAATCACTTCATTACGACCCATCACCATAATGGTCATAACCCCGCCGAGAGCGACGGCTTCGCCCAGGCGTTTTTCCTTCCCGGTCAGTTCTACGACTACCACTGGCCCATGATCCTGGCAGGGCACGACCCTGTGGAGGGTTCACCGGCCAGCAACCCGATGGCGAAAGAGAAGAGAGCGTCGACGCCTTGCGACGAGACCACGGGCGAAGAGCTCTACGTCAGCTTTCCCTCTCCCTTGACAGATGGCAGCGGCAAGGTCTGCAGCCGGGCTCAGAAATTGGCCGAAAACGGCGGAAAGAATCCGTTAACCGGCGAATACAAGGATCGCTCTGGTTGTGGCTGGCGAATGGAGAAGGTGGCCTGCGATAAATCCGGCCGAATCCAAATCGCAGGTGACTGGAAGGAAACCATGAGTACCCATTGGTTCCACGACCATATGCTCGACTACACGGCTCAGAACGTCTACAAGGGCAATGCTGCGATGATGAACATCTATAGCGGTATCGACCCGGGCCGGGAAGGTTGGAAGTGCCATCAGGACGACCCGGAAAACAATGTCAACCTCTGCCTCCCCAGCGGATCGGTTCTGAAGTGGGGAAATCGGGATTACGACATCAACCTGGAACTCGCAGGTAAGTCCTGGGGCCAGGATACTCGCACCTACGAGGGGACCTGGAAACACGTCGGGACACCTGCTGGCGAGACGCCGATTGAGGGCGTCGTCCAAGGCCAGCTCTGGTTCAATTCCTTCAACACCGATGGCTTTCTGGGTGACCGGATGACGGTGAACTGGGTGAACGATCCCTTCTTCGACGTCCGCGCCCGGCGATATCGGTTCCGAATGCTCAACGCGCATGTTTCTCGCTTTCTGCGGAATGCAATCGTGGTCGAGCGAAACCATGACAAGGGCGACACCCCAGGCGAGTTCCCGGGCGAGACGCCCAACATCTCCTATGACAGGGTGCCCTTCTACATGGTGGGTAATGACGGAAACATCATGGAGTACTCCCTGGCCATGGACGGATCGAAAGATCTGGATGCCGACGGCGACCTGCAGGAACACAATGCGATTCTTCCCACCCAGGCAATCGCAGAGCGGTGGGATATCGTGGTCGACTTCAGCGAAAAGAACCCTGCTGGTCTCAAGGTCGGAGACAAGGTCTACATGGTCAATCTCCTTGAGCACAAGAACGGCAAGCGGCCGCATAGGTCTATTCCCCTGGCCGAAGTTCTCTCGGGCGAGTACGCGGGCGACGATCCGGAGGGAGCCTGCGACACGATCGTCGACAAATTCCTCGAGATCCGAATCCAAGCCTGCACCGACGAGAACGGCCAACCGGTCGCCAATTGCCAGGTGGGCGGCGGTGCGGTCGCGTCCCAGGTTGACCGGAGTATGGATCCGGGCCTCTACGTAGAGGGGAATATGAACGGTCCGAACGGAACACCGTTGAAGATGATTCCCATGCCTACGATCACCGCAGAGGAACTCAGAAACGCAAATCATCGCACCTTCATCTTCGGTCGGGGCGCTGCGACGGATAGCGAACCAAAGACCATCAGCGAGTCCCAGGGCACGAACAGCGCAGCTCCGAACCATGTTCCCATGACCGCCGATGCCTTTATCTACGAGGTCAACGGCGAATCGATCAACCTGGACCAGTTCAACCAACTGCCGCTGCACGCGGACCTGCCTTGGGGTATCAAAACGGATGGCGGCGACGACGGAATGCTCAACGCGGATATGCATCGAGTCTCCGCCGCACCGAAACTCGGCGATCTCGAGATCTGGCATATCATAAACGGCGGCGGCGGCTGGAGCCACAACGTCCACATCCACTACGAAGAAGGACGGATCCTTTCTCGAGACGGAAAAACTCCGCCGGATTGGGAGAAGTGGGGCCGCAAGGATGTCTATCGAGTAGGCCGGATGGACGATAGTGGCAGCGAAATCACCATCGCCATGCGCTTCCGGGATTTCGGTGGTACGTACATGGAGCACTGCCACAACACCCAGCACGAGGATCATTCGATGCTGCTGCGCTGGGATGTCGAGAACCCCGGGCAACTCAAACCCTTCCTGACACCCGAGCCGCAATGGAACGGATGCACCTATACGGAGAGCTTCGACCTGAAGACGGCTCGCACCCAGGAAGATGGGGCCGAAAGGGCTTCCGAGTTGGTCGGAGACTGGAAGGCAAGAGAGGATTTCCTGAAGGACAACAATGCAGCCGGCCTGCTGTGTGCGGCTGGTGCGGTGGAACAATGCTCGGGCGGGGCCCCTGGCTCTTCCGGCACTGCTTCTACCGCTGACCAGGGCAGCGACTCAGGTTCGCAACCTCCGCCTTCGACGGCATCAGATACCTCCGACAATGGCGACGCGCCAGAGGTAACGAAAGAAGAGCGCCGCAAGAAGAAACGCGGCAGGAAACGTGGCCGCGGCGGACGAAGCGGAAAGCATCGAGATAAAAATAATGTGAGCCTTCAGCAATAAGGATCAGACTGTACGGCTCGAAATCTATGGGGGGTGAGAAATCACCATGAGCGCCAAACGAAACGGCAAGATCATCCGGCTTCTGGCCGGGTGCATCATTGCCCTCGCCCTGGGAAGCAGGTCACCTGCTTCCCAGGGTATGGGGGCGGGATATTTCCCGAACATTCCACTCACTACACACGAAGGCGAAAAGGTCCTGTTCTACGACGATCTCGTTGCGGGCAAGACCGTTGCAATCAACTTCATCTTCACAAGCTGCCCGGACTCCTGTCCAGCTGAGACCGCGAAGTTGGTTCGCGTTCAGCAAGAGCTGGGCGATCGAGTGGGCCAGGACATCTTCATGTACTCCATCAGCATCGACCCGGAGTACGATACACCTGAAGTCCTGAAGGCCTACAGAGAGAAGTTTGGCATCAAGCCAGGCTGGACTTTCCTCACAGGCGATGAAGACGACATCATCCTGCTTCGCAAGAAGCTCGGCCTCTACCTGGAGGATATCCAGAACGAGGATAATGACCACAACCTGACGTTTATCGTAGGTAACGATAACACTGGAAAGTGGATCAAACGCTCGCCCTTTGATAACCCGAAGCTTTTGGCCAATCTGATCGGCTATGACCTCTTCGGCGGGCAGATTTTCCGCAAGAATGCCAAGAGCTATGCCAACGTGCCGGATGCTCCGAAACTTTCGAAAGGCGAGTATCTATTTCGAACGCGATGCGAGTCATGTCACACGATTGGCGGCGGTGAAACGGAACTCGGCCCAGATCTGGCTGGCGTTACCGATCGTCGCGAGCCCGCCTGGCTGACGCGCTGGCTCCGGGAACCCGACAAGATGTTGGAAGAAGGGGATCCGACGGCTCTTCAACTCTTCGAGCAGTACCGGCAAATCGCAATGCCCAATCTGCGCCTCGAAGAAGAGGAAATCGCGGCACTCATCGATCACATACAGCTTGAGAGCCGCCGACTTGTGAGCCGGCCACTGGCAGCAGCCACCTCCGACGGCGGAGACTTGAACACCGCCTCCCAATAGGCAAAAAAGATTGGCCTCGATCCCTTGGAGGCTTCACGGTCTGCGCGCAAACGCACGTCCGTGTTGTGGGGGGGGCCTTTCGCTCGCGGGCTGGTCTTTTGATCAGCCCGCGAGCCATTTTTGCGGCCGACCCGAATTTCGCTGATCTCCCCCGTGGGTTTTTCGAGACGGGCCATGCAGCCGGGCTCGGACGGGAGAACGACGCGGATGCAAAACTTTCGCTTTTGGATTTCGATCTCCTACTCTTGCGCGCATCATGATCTGTGGCCGTCGCGCGCGGACGGGATCTGCGGTCGGAGAAAGTGACCCGCCTCAGAACATTGCCCCCAAGCGTGATGCCAGCACTCGGAGGAAATGTCATGCGGAAATTCCTGGCCACCAGCCTGCTCCTCGTCCTGCTTGCGTTTCCCTCTAATGTCCTCGCCTCGTTGGTGGGAACCGCTTTCGGGGGAGTGGCCTTGCCCTATATCCAAGCCGACGATGTCGAGGCCGATAGCGACACGGGATATGACTTCGGCGTTTCTCTCGGCTGGCAATTGAACGACTGGGTTCGCTGGGATGCGTTTGAGTTTCACTACATCAGCGTCAACAATGCGAATGTTTTGGGCAATTTCACCACCGACAACCTTGCCCTGGGCTCGTCTGCCCGGGTGGGCATTTTCAAGCGCGACTGGCGCCTCCACCCCTATATCAGCGCGGGGGTCGGGGGAAGCCGGATCAGCCACGAACAAGGGCCCGTGATCCTCTACGAGTGGGCACTCGAATGGAATGTGGGCGGGGGGGTCGAATTTCAGCTGGACTACTTTACTGCCGTGGGCGTACGCTATCGCTACCGAAGCGCCGACCTCGATACGCTGGGAAGTGTTATGGGCAGCAAGATCGAGCTGAACATGCACACCATTGGGGTGGAGTTCGCTTTCGGGGGCGAATGAAGCTCAGGGCCGACCCGCAGAATTCGGGCTCTCAAGGGTTCCGATCCATTTCTTGATCTCCCCGGCAAGCTCCTCGGCGATATCCACGAGTTGCAGATCCATGTCCGAGCCAATCTGGCGCGCAAAAGACGAAGCCCCGAACGCACGGACCATGACGTAAGCATCAGGGCAACGATCGCGCATCCGCATGGCTGCCTTCAGATTCGATTGGTCGTCGTTTGTTCCCAACAAGATGACCAGTCGGCGAGACGACTGGCTCTCGCCCCCATGGGTTTCCAGTAGCGAAGCCCAGCTGCGGGGATCCTCTTGTATGCCCCGCTGGCGCGTCACCTCGATCCCAGCCAGCCGTTCCTGCTGGGCCTGGGGCAGGGCATCATGGAATTGCTGCCAGGCGAGTTCAGCCTCCGGAGCGATAACCACAATAGAAGCGATCTGCTCACTCCCCCGAACCTCGACGAATTGCCGCAGATAGGTTTGGCAAAAGCGGCCGAATCCGCTGAAAACCAACGTCTCCCGGCCTTCGGATCGTCGCATGTACTCAATGCTGTCCCGGCAGATCTTCTCGGCCACCGCTTTATGAACATTGACGCAGGGCTCGCGTCCATCGCTACCGAGCATCCGGTTGGCGCGGTCCATCAAATCGAGATCGGCGACGCGCACAAGCATGGGAAGGGTTCGGCCAGCGGGCAGGTTGCGGGTGGACCGCACCGCCAATTCGACATTGGCCAGCTCATCATTGGTGAACAAAAGCAGGCTGCGTGCCTTTCCGAGACGAAGGCTCGCGATGGTGCCGCGCTCGGTCATATCACCGGCCAGAAGATGCACGCGCTTGAGCGGCCGAAAGTGATTCAGCTGCGCATCGGTGATCTCTTTTTCAACAACAACGATACTCGCCAAGGGAAATTCAGTGCGGCACTCATCGACCACCGCGCGTGCGATTCGACCGGCTCCCGCCACGACGATGTGGTCTCGCCAGGGCCAACGATCCACCAGCCGGAGCCAGATCGCTCTCCACAGGCCCTCGATCACCGCCGCAGCAGCCAAGGCCGGCGCAACGAAATACGCCATGACCAGGATATTCTGCCAGACGCGCGGGCCTCCTGTGGGCATCCCGAGATCCATGCCCCCCAAGGCGAAGAGGCCGATCGCGTAATAGAGCTGAACAAGGAAGGCGTCGTCGGGGATGTCGCCCCGATCACTCACGTTGACGCCGTTGCGAAAGGCGAGCACCGTAAGGGCCAACACCACCAGGACAGGCAAGACCTGGCGGAAGACGGTTCGCAGAAGACTTCGCCGAACAGGCATCTTTGGGTCCGAGTGGCGCGCCCGGCAGGATTCGAACCTGCGACCCCCGGCTCCGCAAGCCGATGCTCTATCCAGCTGAGCTACGGGCGCGCTGTAAGTGTGTTTCTTCTGGGGCCTGTCTTTCGCGGAGAGCGGCTCACTCTAGCGAAAAACACCCGGCGCTGAGAGGCCGGGGCTGGCGGAGAGAGTGGGATTCGAACCCACGGTAGGTTTCCCTACACACGCTTTCCAAGCGTGCGCCTTAAGCCACTCGGCCATCTCTCCAAGGTTCCTTGCCTGGCTTGTTGATCTCCTGAGACCGGCCAAGTTCCTGGGCCCGCCGCCGTCCACCCGAATCGGGCCGCGGCCCCGCGCCCCACGAATACCTGGCGGAGAGGGAGGGATTCGAACCCTCGAATGGTTTCCCATTACACCCTTAGCAGGGGCGCGCCTTCAGCCACTCGGCCACCTCTCCGCGGGGCAGGAACATAACGATTTTGCAGGCGGATTCCCCACCCCGATCCGAACTGCCCCATGGGGGTACAAGCGGCTGGAGCGGCGGATTCCGGGGGCGGGGGTCGGGATCCCGCGAGCGGGCCCGGGCAGCAAGACCCCAAGAAAATTCGGTGCCTTGGCGGAGAGGGTGGGATTCGAACCCACGAGAGCTTTCACTCTGGCGGTTTTCAAGACCGCTGCCTTCAACCGCTCGGCCACCTCTCCGTGAAACACTCCCGGAAGCCCCCAAGGCCCGCTTCCCCAATTCTCGCTCGTGAGAATGCAGAAGCCCAAGGCGTGCCGGCCGTCGGCGCACAGGGTACCCGAGATCGGCGGAGCGGCTAGGGGCGAGCAAGTGGCGATCCCGGGCGGCATCCGCCCGGGGCTCGGCCGACGCGCCCAGGTCAAAGGGCCTGAGAAAAGCAGCGCCGGATGATCGAGTACCCATCCCAGTCCATCCGAATTTCAATTTAAAAAGCCGGCGCAAAGACCTGGACCCGCGGCGACGGGGCCAAGCCGACACGCGGACGCAGAGAACGACTCACCCCGCTCTGGAAAGCGCCGGGCAAGCCCCCAAGCCCAGACGTTCTCTTCGCCTCTCAACACGCAAACGCGCGACCGGATCGGTGCGGATTCTCGTCAATGAATTGCCAAATAAGCGAAACACTTAAGTTGAAAGCCGCGGGAGGCTAACTGCCCTTTTTGCCTATGAACTGCAGTGCAAGAAACGACGTAGCTGTGGGCTATTGGCTTAGCTTCGGACTATTCTTGCCGAAGTAGAAGAGCGGGACTTTTGACCCATTCGGGGTGTGAATACGCCCCCCCTCCATCCCGCACGGAAATAGAGACCGTCGAGCGTCGGCATGTCTTTTGCACCAATGCCCCCGCACCCCTTTGGCGCCTGGGGTTTGGCCATTTGATAGAAAGGGAAACGCTGCAGTGAGCTTGCGTACAAGACTCTTGTTCGGGCTTACCGCGACCATTGGGTTGGTTATCGCTCTGGCGATCAGCTCCTATTGGCTGAACCGCGATATCGAGACAAGAGTTCGCGAGCTGCAATCGCGCCCCGGAGCGGATCTCGCGCGCATCGACGTTCGGCAGCACGGCCTCGATATCGAAGGTTTTTGGGATGACGAGGGGTTTTTCGTCGCCCGGGAACTCGATGTTCTTCCCCGGGTCCGTCGACCCAAATTGCGCGGTGAACTGCAAGCGGTCGATCCGGTGGGCAAATCCGTCCGCATCTACGGAATGGAAATCGCCATCCGCCCGGCAACCGACATTCTGGGCCTCTTGGACACGGCGGTCAGTCTCGAGGATCTGGCCCCTGGCCAGCGCGTCGAGATCAATGCGCGCGTGGAAAACGATCGCTGGTTCGCGCGAAAGATCGAGACCCATAATGTCAAGTCGAACGACAAGATCAAGGGAACGCCGACTGAGGTTCAACTGGGCCAGGACGGCGGCTGGCTCGAGGTACACGGGCTGCGGGTGGTGCTCCCGCCCGCACCCGAGGAGACCGCTGGAAGCTCCCTTCGCCAGCTGAGACTCGCCACCCTGATGTCGGTGGTTTTGCAGGAGTTCCGCTCCGCCGCACACGCACTGGTTGGGCATCGAGCCGAAGTAACGGACCCATCAGAGGATCTCGCCGATGCAGAGGCGGCCGACAGCACCGAAAGCGCCCAGGAACGCCTGGCCGAGTCCCTCGAAGCATTGGGCTATTACCTGAAACAACTCGATTCCTCCGGCACGGAATTCGCCGCCGAGGCGAGCTCTCCTGACCAGAGGCCCGCCCTCCTGAGAAGCCGCCTCGAAGCGCTCGTCGCTCAGCGAGACGTGCTCTCGGATCTCGCGAAACGAGACCTTGTCGCCGCAGACCAATATCTCGAGGAAACCATCGACCCTCACGTCGATCGCGACATGCTTCCCATCCTCTACGCGCTCCGCGGCGAGGCCGAGGAGAACCTGAGCGACGAGGTGCGCGCGATCTCGACGCGGGCGGATACCAGTACTCGCCTGGTTTTGCTCGTCAGCATGCTCGCGGTGCTTGGCGTAAGCATCCTCGGGTGGCTTTTCTGGCGAGCAATCGATGCGCCGGTTCGTGCCCTCCATTCCGCCGCCTTGCAGATTGGCCACGGGCACCTCGAAACCCGGGTGGAGGTCAAGGCCCAGGGAGAACTCGGCGTGCTCGCCGACGCATTCAATCGCATGGCTGCAGAACTCTCCAGCACGACCATCTCGGTCAAGAGCCTCGAGAATATCTTCGACTCCATGGCGGGCATCCTCATCATGCTGGATGCCGACCGCAAAATCAGCAATGTCAACCGAGGCGCGCTTCAGCTCCTCGGCTATAGCCGAGACGACCTGATCGGGCGGCCCTTCGACCTGGTCTGCGCCCGCTCGTCCGATGCATCCTTGGAGGCGGCCCTCGAGCAGGCCCAGGAGGGCATCGCGGCGGTGGAAGAACTGCCTTTGGTCAGGCGAAACGGATCGGCTGTTCTCGTGTCATTCTCGAGCGCCGGTATCGGCGGCGCCAATGGCCAGGTACAAGGATATATCTGCATCGCCCAGGATCTCAGCGAGCATAAGATGATCGAAGAACAGGTGCGCACTTCCCTGGATGAGAAGGAAGTCCTGCTGCGCGAACTCCATCATCGGGTAAAAAATAATATGCAGGTCATTTCCAGCCTGCTGGCCATTCAGGCCTCATATTCGCCAGATTCCCAGGCCGCACATCAGTTGGAAGAAAGCCAGGGGCGCATTCAATCGATGGCCCTGATCCACGAACAACTGCACCATGCAGAAGACCTGGCGCATCTGGACGTGGCCGCGTATTTCCAATCCCTCGCGGAACATCTGGCACGATCCTTCAGCTTGAAGGGCTCTATCGACGTGGATGTCGTTTTGACCGGCCCCCCTCTGGACCTCGACCATGCTTTGGTCTGCGGACTCATTGTGAACGAACTCGTGACGAACTCGCTCAAGCACGCCTTTACGGCCGATGGCCAGGGGCATGTTCGCATCTCACTGCGAGAGGGCGAAGACGCTCGACGCATCCTCCAGGTCAGCGATAACGGCCCGGGCATGAAAGCTTCTAAGAATGATGCAGATCTCACCCTGGGCCTCACCCTGGTGAACAGTCTCGCCAGGCAACTGCGCGGCGACCTTTCCATTGATGTTGAAGCTGGAACTACCGTTCGCATCGAGTTCCCCCAACAAGCGCCCTTGGAAGCTGTCCGGACATGAGTGGTCGAAAAATCATGATCGTCGAGGACGAAATGCTGGTCCAGCTTCATCTCGAGAGAACCATGAGGAGCATGGGCCACGTCGTCACCGCGACTTCAATGACCTCTACGGAGGCCATTAAAGCAGCGGAGATCGAAACGCCCGATCTCGTGTTGATCGATGTCAATTTGCCTGGCGCTCGAGACGGGATCAGCACGGCCCGAGAACTCAAAGAGCGCTTTGGCTGTGCCATCGTTTTCGCGACGGCCCATGCGGATGAGCAAACCCTCGAGCGCTCACAGTCTGTGGGTGGCTGCGGCTATCTGATCAAGCCCTTCACCAGCCCCGAATTGCGAGCTGCGGTGAATCGCGCCCTCGCGCTCAAAGACTCGGAACCAGAAGCGCCGCCTTGGAAGCGCACCGAAGAGCGGATCGAGGTGCCCGCTTTCGAAAAGCGCCCCTTCGGCGCCGGAACCCGCATGCTCTTTTATTCACACGACACCTTCGGCATGGGGCATCTCCAGCGTTCCCTCAAGCTGATCGGTGCCGCGATGGAACTGCACCCCGATATTTCGGTCTTGCTCGTCACAGGCTCCCCGGTCGTGCACCGCTACGAACTCCTAGCCGGCGCAGATTACGTCAAACTCCCGGCGGTTCAGAAGGTTGGCAGTTCCGATTACGCTTCCCGCAGCCTGCTCATGTCGGGCCCAGGAGTGCGGAATTTGCGAACCAACCTGCTTCTGCGCGTCGTTCAGGACTACGACCCCAATGTGCTCTTTGTCGACCACTCGCCCGCAGGCATGCAGGGAGAGATGGTTCCCGCGCTCGAGTGGTTGACGGAACGAACCCAGTGTCGGCGCGTTCTGGGGCTTCGCGACGTCACGGATGATGCTGCGAACGTAAGGGTTCTCTGGAAGGAACAGGGGATCTACGAGCTTCTCCAGCGGCATTACGATGATGTCGTGGTCTTTGGCAATAGTGAGATCTACGACCCGGTTCGGGAATACCAGCTTCCCTATTCGATCCGCAACAGCGTCAGCTACTTGGGTTTCGTCTGCGAGCAGCGCGTTTCGATCCCCGAGCCCGCACCTTCATCGAAGCCGCGCGTAGCCGTCTCCATTGGCGGTGGCGATGGGGCTATTTCTACGATTTTTGCCTACCTGGAGATGCTGAAGCATCATTCTGATTCCCTCAACGTGCATAGCGAGATATTGACCGGCCCCCTGGTATCCGATGAGGATATGCAGGAGGTGCTCGCAAGAGCCGAAGGGCTCCCTGTCGTCGTGCATAAATTCATGCCCTCGACTTCGGAATTTTTCGCTCATGCCGACCTTGTGGTCGCCACCGCGGGATACAACACCGTGACCCAGATCTTGCAATACGCCAAGCGTGCCGTGCTCATACCCCGGGTCCTCTACCGCCGAGAACAGCTCGTCCGGGCGCGTCGACTCGAGGAGCTTGGGCTGGTGGGCTGCCTTCACCCAATGGATATTTCGCCAGCGCGATTGGCCGAAGCATTGACTCGTGCTCTGGAAGACACCAATGAGCCGCTCACCGAAGCGCGCTCGCGCGGGTCGCTTCCTCTGGACGGAGCCCAACGCTTCGCGGAACACTGCGGGGAATTCATGATCGATGTGGCCGCAGAAGACGACACGGCGCTTGCCTGAAACTCGAGGAATCGAAAGTGCGTAACCCCAGGGAGGGGAACTCATGTTGAACCACCAGGAATCGAAAAATCCGAGCGAGCCGCGAGTTGGCTACGTGGTCAAGCGCTACCCGCGCTATTCGGAAACGTTCATCGTCAATGAGATTCTGGCGCATGAAGCTTCGGGGCGAGAGCTGGAGATCTTCGCACTCCGCCCGCCCAATGATACGCATTTTCAGGATGCCATCTCCAGGGTGAGATCACCGGTCTGCTATCTGCCCCACGCAGGAGTCAAGGGCCGGGATTTCTGGAAGAGCCTTCAGAGTTTCATCGATGAACCCGAGAAATTGGCCGCCGGACTGGCTGCTGCCCGTGGCTATGGAATCGTAGACGTCCACCAGGGCCTTTTGCTCGCCCAGGAAGTGCGGGCCCGGGGCATCACGCACCTCCACGCGCATTTCGCCACCTCGCCCACCACCGTGGCCAGGCTGGCCGCGCACTTTGCCGGTATCGGCTTCAGCTTTACAGCTCATGCCAAGGACATTTTTCACGAAGATGTGGACGAGTCGATGTTGGTGGACAAGCTTGCAGATGCCGGCGCGGTCATCACCGTGAGCGATTTCAATGAGGCGCATCTACGAAGGATCAGCGCTGGGCGCGAGCCGAATATCATTCGCATCTACAACGGCCTCGACCTCGAAGCTTTCCGTTTCAGCTCGCCCCTCGAGCGCTCAGCCCACGTGATCGCCGTTGGGCGACTCGTGGAGAAGAAGGGCTTCGACGTTCTCGTCGAGGCCTGCGCAATCATGGCAAGCAAGGGGGTCGATTTCGACTGCAGCATCATCGGCACCGGTCCACTCGAGGCCGAGCTTCGCAATCTCATCGAGGCGCGAGGGCTGCAGGGTCGCGTGAGTATGCCCGGGCCTCTCGCCCAGAGCGATATGCGCGGGCGTGTCCAGGATGCCGCCGTAATGGCTGCACCCTGTATCGTGGGCGAGGACGGCAATCGAGATGGTCTGCCCACCACGTTGCTCGAATCCATGGCCCTGGGAACTCCGGCTATATCCACGGATGTCACGGGCATTCCCGAGGCGATCCGGCACGGGGAAACCGGCATCATCGTTCCCCAGCACAACGCCCAAAAACTCGCCGATGCCTTGACGAATTTGTTGGCCGAACCGCGCAAACGGGAGCAGCTGGCACAGAATGCGCGAAAGCTGATCGAGGCCGAGTTCGACGTGATGAAGAGCGCCGCTCGCATGCGGACCGTTTTTTCTGATGTCGCTGCTCGGTTGGGGAAGGGGTAGAAGCGAAGATGCGAATCGCTTACGTAAGCTCTGATCCCGGCGTACCGGTATTCGGCTCCAAGGGTTGCTCAGTGCATGCCCAGGAAGTAATGCGCGCGATGCAACGCGCCGGTGCCGAGGTCGAACTTCATACCGTGCGAACCGGCGGCGAGCCCACGAGTGATCTCTCGAGTGTCCGGGTCCATGAGTTGGATTTTGACCGCAAGGGGGGAAGAGAGGCCGTCGAGCGGCGCGCCCAAGAGGCCAACGCCCAGCTACTCGAAGCATTGGCAAGCCGACCCGCCTACGACATGGTGTACGAGCGCTACTCGCTCTGGGGAACGGCGGGAATGGAATTTGCGAATTCCTCCGGGCTGCCGGGTGTCCTGGAGGTCAATGCACCCCTGGTCGAGGAGCAGGCGACTCACCGAACCCTGGTGAATCGAGACCTCGCCGAGGAGATCGCCAGTCGAGTTTTCTCCACTGCCGCGGTTGTGGTCGCCGTCTCGAAGGACGTCCGGGAATACGTCTGCTCAAAGGGGGGCGCTCCAGAGCGTGTGCACGTCATCCCCAACGGGGTCGACCCGCAACGTTTCTTGAAAAAGACCGCCGCTTCCCGAAAGGAAGACAACTTTCGCGTGGGCTTCGTTGGCAGCCTCAAGCCGTGGCACGATCTCACGACCCTGATTTCCGCTTACGTGCTGCTGCTCGAGTCCCGCCCCGATGCCCAGTTGATCATCGTGGGCGATGGGCCCGAACGCAGCCGCATCGAGGACCTTCTAAACGCAGCGAATGTCGCCGAGGGCGTGGTCTTTTCAGGTGCCATCCCGCCCGAGGAAGTGCCAGCCTGGGTACAGAAGATGGATGTGGGAACGGCGCCCTACTCGCGTGACGCCGCACGTTATTTCTCCCCTCTCAAAATCCTCGAATACATGGCCTCGGGACTCCCGGTCGTGGGCAGCAATACCGGCCAGATCCCCGAATTGGTCGAAGATGGAGTCTCGGGGATCCTCCACGAGGCCGAGGATGCAGCGGGCCTTGCTCGAAGCCTGGATCGTTTGGCCGGATCTCCCGAACTCAGAAGCCGCATGGGACAGGCGGGCCGCCAGGCTGTGGAGGAGCGGCACTCATGGGATAGTGTTGTGGATACAACTTTCCGACTGGCTCAGGTCCCGGCTGGGCAGGTCAGAGGTCATTCGGATGGCTAGGCCCGAACGACTCAGCGAAAGCCTCCCCATGCTCCGCAAACTCTCCACGCGGTTTGCCCCGGAGCTTCGCAAGCAGCGATTCGTGATCTCGGGCTCCTTTCTCGCAATCTTCGCCGAGGTGGGCTTCCGGCTGCTCGAGCCATGGCCCCTCGGGCTGATCATCGACATGGTTCTTCAAGTCGAGTCGAAATCTGGCGCCGTCAAATCGACCCCCTTCTCCGATATCGACCCCTCGACCTTGCTCTGGCTGGCACCCGTGATGCTGGTGGCGGTGGTCGCTGCCCGGGGCGGTATGGCGTATCTCAGCGCAGTCGGCTTTGCGATCGCGGGCAACCGGCTGGTGACCGCAATCCGCATTTCCCTCTATGCCCGCCTCCAGGCGCTTTCTGTTGCTTTCCACCGAAGCACCAAAAGCGGCGATTTGATCGTTCGCGTGGTGGGCGATGTGGGCATGGTGCGAGAGGTGATCGTCACAGCCCTGCTGCCCCTGCTCGGAAATTTCATGATTCTCATCGGCATGGTGGTGGTGATGGGCTTCATGAACTGGCAGCTCGCCCTTGTTGCCTTCTGCACGGCTCCGCTTTTCTGGCTCTCCAACGTACGTCTGGGACGCCGCATCCGGGTGGTATCCAAAAAACAACGCAAGCGGGAAGGCTCCCTGGCAAACCAGGCGGCTGAGATGCTCGGCGCCGTCCAGGTGGTTCAGGCATTGTCCCTGGAAGACAAACTCGCCGAGGGTTTCGTTGCCCAGAGCGAGGGCAGCCTGAAAGAGGGCGTCCAGGCCAAACGGCTCTCTGCCCGTTTAGAACGCACTGTCGACATCATTACCGGGCTCTCTACCGCACTCGTTCTCTTCGTAGGCGCGCGCATCGTGCTCAGCGGGAACCTTTCGCCCGGTGAACTCGTGATCTTCCTTTCCTATCTCAAGAGCGGGTTCAGGCCCGTCCGAAATTTTGCCAAGTACACTGCGCGGCTCTCGAAGGCAAGCGCCGCGGCTGAGCGTGTCCTGGAGGTGCTCGATCGAGAACCTGAAATTGTGGAGCTTCCCGACGCTCGAAGCGCCGAGCCCTTCGCCGGCGAGATCCGCTTTGAAAATACCGACTTCCTCTACGATGAACGAACGCCTGTTCTTCGCGGGGTCAACTTTGAAGTCGCAGCGGGAGAAAAAATCGCCGTCGTAGGCGCGTCGGGCGTCGGTAAATCGACGCTGCTCGCCGCGATCCCTCGACTTCACGATCCAGTTGCGGGTCGCGTCCTGATTGACGGGCAAGATATTCGTGAGTTCACACTCGATTCACTCCGGGGGCAGATCGTGATTCTGTTGCAGGAGAGCGTTCTCTTCGCGGGTACGATCCGGGAAAATATCGGATTGGGGCGCCCGGATGCGGATGAAGAAGAGATCGAGAGAGCGGCGATTCTCGCCAACGCCCACGACTTCATTTTGGATTTGCCCGATGGTTACGACACTCTCGTAGGCGAGAGAGGCGACAGTCTTTCTGCCGGGCAGCGCCAGCGCATCGCGATCGCCCGCGCCGCGCTCCGGTCCGCCCCCATCGCGATTCTCGACGAACCCCTGACGGGGCTCGACGAAGAAGGTGCACGAGTGGTCAACAGCGCGCTCGATCGCCTGACCCGCGACAAGACATGCTTCTTGATCACCCACGATTTGAAGCAGGCCACGAGATCCGACCGCATCCTGGTTCTGGCAGAGAACGGTGTGGCCGAAATAGGTTCTCATGAAGATTTGATTCAGCGAAACGGGCTTTATGCCGATCTCGTACGCATGTCGGAAACGAATGGCTCTTCGGAGAATGGGAAGCGCGATGTCATCGCAAGCTGATCGCGATCTCGCTCTGCGAGACGGAGCCATACCCGGCCTCGCCACGTTGCTCGACCCAGACGCCATCGGGGAGCTTTGGAGTGATGCCACCGGCGACGCCATACCCTCGGCCGAGTTGCTCTACTTGCGGTATAAGCCCGGTACGAATTGTCTCGCAGCCTACCGAATGGGCGAGGACGAGGACTCGAGGTGGGTTTACGTCAAAGCGTACGGAAGCGAAGACGCTGTTAAATTGGAAAAGATTCGCAAGGGCCTGAACCCCCAGGAAGTCGACCCGCCCCGCAGGATTCTTTCCGAAAGCCCGGGGATAGTCTCTTTCGAATTTCCGGATGACGCCAAACTTCCGGCGATTGCGCGACTGGAGCGACCTGCCAGACGGCAGCGCCTGGTCGCGAGAATCCTGGGCGAAGAAGAGAAGGACGTCCAGGACGAGCTCATTACCCTCGCGTACAAGCCCGAGCGACGATACGTCGCGAAACTCGTAAGACCCGGCCTGGGTGCGAGCGCTGTTTTAAAACTTTATGGAAACGAGCGCTACCAGGCGGCGCGAATTGCCTACAAGGAACTGCGGTCTTCGGACAGACTGCTTCTCCAAACTCGATGCGGCGGGTCCAAGCGGTACCAGATTCTTGCATTCACATGGCTACCGGGGCCGAGTCTGCGTGATGAAATCGACTCGGGCACATTGACCGATCTCGATCCCGTAGGCTCGGCGATCGCCGAGTTCCATCGGCAAGACGCACCCAATCTGCCTCAAGACTCCATGAAAGTCATCGCCTCGGAACTCAATAGCCTGGCTCAAACTCTGGCATTTCTTCACCCACCGGTGGCTGAACTTTCCGCCCAACTCGCGAGGCAGATCCCTGAGCGCATGACCAGCGAGGGGATCAGCACCGGTACGGTTCACGGCGATCTCTATGACAAGCAGATCATTATGAGTGGCGACCAGGTCGGACTGGTCGACCTCGATGATGCTGCCCAGGGCGACCCGCGGCGGGATCTCGGGCTCTTCGTCGCCCATCTTGAGCGGGACTTCATCATGGGTCGCGACTTCCGGGCGATCGAAGACTTTGGAGAAACTCTGCTCGAGGGTTATCAGCGAACACTGGGCAAGCGCGTTACGAACCTCGAGCCCTTCGTCGCCGAGGGCATGCTCCGTCTCGCCCACCACCCCTTTCGTATTCACGTGCCCGATTGGGCCGATCGCACAACCATGATTCTCGAACGAGCGAGAGAGATTCTGGAGCGGGGCAGGCCGCAATGAGCCGGCCCACCGGGCCAGGAGAGGGCCAGGTGAGTATTTCCGATGAAGGGATCCCCGAAGACCCGAAACTTCCGTGGCTCGCTGCGGCCCTGGGACCCGCCGAAATCGAGGCCACCCTGCTGCCCATCGTGGCCCGGGTATTGGGTTGGACGGGGCCAACTCGGCTGATCGAAGCTCGCCTGACTCGCCACAAGCCTGGGCGCCGCTCCGTCTTCTATTACCAACTCGAAATGGGGGAGAGCATCGGCGTCTATGGCAAGATGCGCGCCCGAGGAGCCGACCTGGACACCCAGAACCTGCTCGAAGAACTCCGCGGTGCCGGGCTTGCCCGGGCAAGTGGCGGCCGGGCCAGCGTGCCTCGACCGTTGGGATGTCTACCCCAATGGAATATGACCCTACAGGAAGAAGCGCCGGGGAAGCTCCTTTCACTCGCCCTCGATGAAAGCGAAGCCCAGCAAAGCGTCGCGCAGGTAGCCGAAGCGTTGTTCCGCTTGCACTCCAGCGGCGTCAACCCCCACCGCGTGCACGGGGTCTCGGATGAGCTTGAAATCTTGCAAACCAGGCTCGACAACGCGGCGGAACGTGCCTCCGGGTGGCGGGACCGGATTACCGCAATCGGACAGTCCTGCTCTTCTATCGCCGGCCAACTCCCCCCGGTACGCGCGCTGGGTATTCACCGCGATTTCTATCCCGATCAGGTCATTATCGAGGGGGAGGACACGACCCTACTCGACCTCGACCTTTTCGCGCTGGGGGATCCGGCTCTCGACGTCGGAAATTTCACGGCACACCTCACCGAAATGGCCCTTCGAAATCACGGTCATCCGCAACACTTCAAGGCGCTCGAAAACGCCTTCGAAGAACGCTACGGATCGCTCGCACCCGGCGTGCCCAGGCGCTCGATGCGGATCTACAGGTTGCTCACGCTGGCGCGTCATATCCACCTGAGCATGACATTGCCGGGCCGATCGGAGACCACCGCAAGCATCCTCGATGTCTGCGAAGCCTAAATCGGTGAGCTTGGCGAATAGGGCCTAGAAGTTGAATCGGAAGCGGAAGGAAACCAGGTAGGCAAGGTCTCCCTCTTCGGGAGCAAACGCTTCCCCTGGGCGAAAGATCGAACCGACGACCTTGAACTCGAATCGATCCATCTCTTCGATTCCCAGAATCAAATCCCATTCCTGGCCGATATCGGGGGAGAGACCCGTGGGATCGCGCTTGAAGTCAATATCGTGCATGAAGGGAGCTGCCTGGGCCTGTCGATACCAATGATAGACCAGATCTAAGGAACTCTTCTTGAAGAAGCGAAGCCCAACGCCTGCGGTCACGACATGGAGATTGGAAAGCTCCGGGTCGAGCAATTCACCGTAGTAACGAAAACTGGCAACGCCGAGATATTTGTCGCTGTTATCCTGAAGCCCTGTTTGTCGAAAACCTGTGTCGCGAAATTCTTCCATTCCCGGATCGCCCGAACCATAGGCATATCCCGCGGAAAGAGCGGTGCGTCCGAAGAGGGGCAGAAACCAGGTGCCCCCAATATCGAAACCCCCGCCCGAAACGGAATGAGAATCAACCACCTCTACAACCCGGCTTCCGGTCATGCCCGAGTACTCGGTAAACGTTTCATCGCCGAAAACAGCCGCCGCATCCAGCCAATATTCGATCCGGCCCCAACCGGGCACCTTCCATCGACCCGATGCGGACACTCCGAGCCACGTCAATTGCGAGTCGCTGTCATCTTCGTACCCGACGCAACCCGTTTGAAAGTCCGCGAAACCTTCAGGGGGCCCGTTGTAATCACTTGCGGAAACACAGAGAGCGAGAGGGTCAACCGATTGTTGGTTCGAATAGTCGTTGCGATGAAGCGCGAAGAAGCCGACCTCCTGCTTTTTCGCCCAACTCCACCGCGCGGCAGAGAGGATCTGTACGACGTCATCATCTTCGGGCTCGATTCCCCCGCGATTCAGAACCACGGGGAAGAGTTCGTGGGCAACCGCGATCTCCGCGTGAAAATTTTTTCGATCGAAACGCACTCGGATCGAATCGAGATCCTGATCCCACCACCATTCGCGCGCATCAAAGAAACGCTGCCGGCCCACCTGCAGGCCAAAAGGCGTATCGAAAAGATTTCCCAGGTAGAACCACGTCTCACCGCGCTCCACCAGCCATTCGTCACGCGTTGAAACATTCTCTGCCCAAACCAGAGCCCGATAGAAGAACTTCATTTCCGCGTAGATGGACGCGTCGTTGCTATAGGCGTAGAAGAGGTCGGTCTGCAGGCCCTGGTTGATGCGTAATTGGTCATCCCTGGGCGTGAGGCCCCGGGCCAGATCTTCGATCTCGGTCAGATCTCCATCTTCATCGACATCCTGGTTGTCGAGATCCGCGTAATCGAAATCCATCAGCTTATTTCCCTCGTAGCGAGGGAGCAGCGTGTAGCGACCTCCCAGCACCAGGGGACGCCCGAATAGCGGAAAGGTGATCTGTTTTTCAGGCCGCTCACGATCGGGCCGCTTGATGAGCAATTTCTCTGGGCGCGTGAGTTCGAGATTTTCCTCGGCCGCCTCCCTGGCCTGCTGACGAGGATCGCTTCCCGCTTCTGTTGCTGTTGCTGACGCCTCTTCCTCGCCCGCTTGCTCGGGGCGATCAGTCGTCGCCACAGGCTCTGAAGCCGCAGGAACGCCTGCGACGAGCAAGGCCAGGCAAAGCATTAAGCGAAAACTCATAGGAATCATAGATTGCGTCATACCCAAATAAGAAGACCCAGGAGAAGCGGGCCTACGGCAAAACACCGACCGGAAGCTCATAGGAAGTATGGGGCGTGCCATACCCAAATAAGTCAATTCCAGAAATAACTACGAAGTGCGTATCTGCCGGTTCGAACCGAGAGAGAACCCGATCGCTGCATATTCTCTATCGAACAAAGTCGGCATCTTCACAAGAAAAACCGCGTCTTCGCGCGAATTTTACTGAGGCAGCAACTGTTGCCCGCCCTGGCCGAATTCTCTCTGTGCCTGACGGCATAGGCTGATAGCACGGCCGGTACATAAGTTGCAAGGCAGAAAGCCAGAGAAGTACGCGGAAGATAACAACTGCGTAAGGTTTATTGATTATGAAGGTGACATGCATCAAGGCAATGTGCATCGCATTGGCAATTGCTTGGCCGTGCGCGGCGAAAGCCGCGATCCCCGACCATCCCGTGATCACCGAAATCTATCAAGACGCCCCCGGCGCGGGCGGCGCAGGGCCCGTGGGTAGCGACCCCGATGACCCTCACCAGGAGTTCATCGAGATCTACTTGCCTCCTTTGGCGGACCTTTCCCCGGCACTCAACAAGGATGCGCTCAACCTCACCTTTTACAGCATCGAAGGCGATGCCTCGAGTCCGGAAGTTTCACTCGTCAACTACCGAATCGACCTGCCCACCTTTGACCTCGACCCCAGCAATGGGCTGACCGGTCTCCCTCGCCCCCCCAGCGGAATCGTCGTCCTGGGTTGGGTCGCTTATTTCGGAAACCCGCCCAAGACACTCTTGGGTGATCCCACCAATCGTGTCGCTCTGATCAACGGAGGGATCACTTCCGCCACTGATTTCACTTTCATTGCGATCAACGGAAATCACTTCAACGGGACGCTGAATTTTCCGGTCCCGGATGCCGTTTCTTATCTCGATACACACACGGCCCCCTTTACCGGCATCATCGAGCAGGGGTCAGGTGCCTTCTTGTTGGTGAATCGTGACGATCCCGGCTACGCCGAAATTTGTGGCATCACGGATCCCAACATCTGCTCTTCATTTCCCAATCTGGTGGCAGGCAACCGCCTCGGAGTCTCCAGCCTCCTCGATGGCTTTGCGGCCAATGATGACAACAATTTTGAGATCGACCAGCAGCCCTATTCGCCGCCTACCGGGGACAACATCGACCTCGAATTTGTTCTGCCCCAGGGCGGTGCGTTCACTCCGTTTATCCCCCAAGTGCCGGAAGAGGGAAGCGGCTACCAGCGCCGCTTCATCGATTCGACGAAAACATCGGAGGACGGGATATTTGGCAACGAGAATCCAGCCCTGGACGCCGCGAACACCTACATCTCTCTTTCGAACCTCGGCCCCTTCTTCCCCACTCCGGGTTATTCGGCGCTGACAACGAGCCCGGCTCAACTCTCCATAGCCATTCCGTCAATGCAAACGTTCCAGATATTGAAGAATACCCTTGCACGCCCGGCACTCGTCTCCGCGAATATCGGTGGAAATTTCGGCATGGAGATCGTCGCCATACCCAGCGGCACACGTCTTCCAACCGAAATGAATCTATCCCCGGCCGAGTCCGCTTTCTCTGGCCAGGGAATGGCGCAATTGGCTCCCTATATCGAAGCCGAAACGTTTTCAAGCACACAACTGGGCCATAGCGAACTGGTCTCAATTGAAGTCGAAGCCAGTAGCGCAGCCATTTCGGATCCCGTCTTGCTTGACCCCACCGCATCCTCGTGCGCGGCAATCGTCACAATCGATCCGACTACGGGCAAAAATGCCGCGGGGGGCGTCTACCAGGCGACGGCTTTTTTCGCCGTACAGGGCGTTTCTCCCGATCCCGGCATTGCGAACGAGTTTATTCTCACGAGCCTGGGGTCCGCGATATAGACCGGACTTGGCACGATCTTCTTTGACTAACGGGGAAGCGGAGCGACCCTGGTGAACCCCAGTACAGATTTCTCTGACCCACTGATCATCGATCCCCTGATCGCAACCATGCCGACCGACCCGGCCCAGTTCATTAATCCTATTTCAACAGGGGCCAGCCTCGTGACCAAGGTTCTCAACTCTGCGGAAGTAGCCAGCGGAGCGACTACCTACAACCAAAGCTTCAACGCGAGCCAGACATTGATCAAGGCCAGGGAATTCATCATGGGGAATGTTCCCACCACCGGAGGCTTCATCCCCACCGACCGGGTCCATTATTCCGACCCGAAAGGCGCCACCGGAAAGATGTCAGACGGCCTCACCGATGTCATGACTCGGCGCGATTTCGAGCTTGCCTTGATCGACACTCAACTCTCACCGCTCGGAACTCTTGAATCCGGTGCGACCGACGATTTCGGAATTGCGGTTCGCGTTGCCCAGACAGGCCCCGAGGCCATGGTTGTTCCAGGTGAGATTATTTTCCTGAGTACCATGGGCGGATTGGAAGGTGCGGATATCGATAGCCTGGACGTACCGCCCTACGGAAATCTCTTTTCCCTGATCTACGTTGACCTCGAAAATCTCAATTCGCTCATGGGCGTGCAAAGCATCGACCGCGTCTATGTCATCGACGGAAGCGGAAATGGCGAGGTCGATGTCATGGACGTCTTCCAATTACCCGAGCCCGGGTCGGGAGTGTCGCTTTTGAGCGGCGCCCTCGGATTGGCTTTTTTCGCACGACAACGCTTTCGAAGACGGCGCCGCTATTCGATATAGCCAAGCTCCCGAAGGTTCTCGATCGTAGCCGGGTCGAGCGCCCTGCGATCAACACCCCGTGCCGCTGTCGGCTCCATCCTCGCCAGCCAAGCATCGAGGACCGTTCCCATCTGAGCCACGCGTTCGCCTTCCCGCTCTGCGCGATCTCTTTGCTCACGGGGGTCGAGGGCGAGATCGTAAAGTTCTTCGTCGAAGGGCGGCGCATCGGACGAAAGCAACCGCCCGGGCGTAAAGAGATCGGGCCTTGCCGCTTCGACCTCGGTGACCACGCGCACCTCGCCCTCACCAAAGCCCTTGAGCCGCGTATCGTCGGAAACGAGAATCCGAAAGCGGCCAACCTGGATTTCGATGCGCTCATCGTCGAGCAGCCGGGCGCCCTGGGCGATGCCCTCGATCTCATCGTCCCGATCGCCCACGAGGAGTTCTTCCAACTCATCGGCCTCGAAAGAGCCATCCGCGGCGAAAGCGCCCTCGACCTTGACCCACATTCCCACCTTCAAACCACCCACCCGCGGCGAACCGTTTTCGTCCACCAGATCTTCAGCCGAAATCCGTGTCCCCTGGAGATGAAATTGATTCTTGTTCGGGGCCAATGACTCGATGGCTCCGCTGATCTCCACGTCGTCATCGCCCGGGCTCTTGTACGTGAGCTTGGTCGCGTGGACCTCGCCCCCGGACATGAAGAAGCCCTTGGCCTTGACGCGCATTCCCGCCTCGATCGCGGGCGCTTCGTCCTCGGCATGGGGTGAGTGACTCCGGCGAGCGCGGTAGGTGCGAACATATTTCCAATCACCCTGGCGAACCGAGAGGCGGTAGGTTCGCTTATGTCGGGTTTCGGCGATGATCTCCGGGATTTCCAACCCCGGCGCGAGCAGGTCATATCCCTCGATTCCGGGTGGTTCCTCCACGCCCGCGAGAGCGGTCAGTGTGGGAAAGACATCGAGCAGCCGCGCAACCTGATCCCTGGAGCCAGAGTCGGCGCCTCCCGGCAGCCTGAGCACGAGGGGTATATCGATCACCTCGCGAAAGAGAGTTCCTCCATGGCCCACGGCGCCATGGTCGAGCAATTCCTCGCCATGATCCGAAGTCAGCAACACGATGGTTTGGTCGAGGACGCCCCGCTCCCGGAGAGCAGTCCAGAGTTGACCGAGTTGATTGTCGATCTCGCTGACGCCTCCATCGTGGCGATCCTGAAGACGAGCCCGATCCTCATCGGTGAGCTGGATCGTTGAGTCGTTGACGCGCTCACGCAGACCCTTCCAATTTTCCCGATCGAAGATCGACGCTTCCGTGGGCTTGCCGAAGCGATCCTTAAACGGCATCTCGGGCTGGAAAGGCCAGTGCGCATCGAGGTAATGAAGATAGGCAAAGAAGGGACGCGAGCGATCGGCGTCGAGGAAGCCCAGAAATCGCTGGTTGATCTCCTCGGCGCTGAGACCCCCCTGTTCGTAGAGATCGAAGCCCTGGGCGAACCCGCCCTCGGCGTCCAGGTGTGCGTTATGCACGTAAGCAACCGTGTCGTAGCCCGAAGACTGAAAGGTCTCGGCCAAGGTTGTATAGGCTTCAGAGAGCACATCGGACTCGAACCGACCCGCGCCCCCATGGGCTTCCCCTTCGTAGACCCCATGCTGTACGGGATAGAGCGAGGTGAATAGCGTAGGCACCGATGGCTTCGTCCACGGGGACTGGGCGTATGCCCTGGAAAACACGATACTCTCCGAGGCGAAAGCATCGATCGCAGGCGAGGTGTCCCGGTGGTAGCCGTAAATTCCGAGC
>JAAZXM010000046.1:0-30574 GCA_014240165.1 Myxococcales bacterium
GGCGTGGATCTGAACGTGTCCCAGGTCGGTCTTGATGGCGTTGTCGACCATCTGGAACATCATCCCGTAGAAGATCGCCATGGAGATCAGGGTGCCCGCCATGCCGATGGCCACCGCGGCCACCACCACCCCCGTCCGTCGCGGGTTCCGCGCGGCATTGCGCCAGGCCAGGCGAAGGGTGCCCAGCATGGGGCGAGTCCTTCCCGCCAAGGGTTGGGATTTCCGGGCATCGTTATCCTGTTCCTAGAGGGACTATTCCATCGTGTCTCATAGGCTGCGGAGGACATCCACCGGTCGGCCGCGGCTGGCACGAAGGGCCGGATAGAACGCGGAGATGAGGGCGACGGCCAGGATCGTCAGCGCGGCGTAGAGGAGAATCTGGGTCTCGAGGACTGTGGTGATTAACGGTTCGGCACCGATCATCTTGAAGGCCGCTGTCATCTCCTCGCTGTCACCGAGCGGGATTGGGTTGGCCTGCACGTAAAGCACTCCCGGGATGGCGATGGCCAGCCCGATGACGAGGCCGACTCCCGCCAGGAGAACGGACTCGAGGTAGACCGTGCGAAAGATGGCCCGGGGCCGCAGGCCCAGCGCCAGCACGACGCCGAATTCCTTCTTTCGCTCGAGGACGGCCATCAGGATGGTGTTGAAGATCCCGAAAGCCACCACAACCACCAGAATGATGAGCATCAGGTACATCCCCGCCTTGTCGAGCACCACGGACTGGGCGAGTTCGGGCATGACCGCCTGCCAGGGGTGGGCTTCCGCGCGTTTCGGGTCGATCTCCGCGGCCAGTCCGGCGGCGAGTTCCTCGGCGTCGACGGCGGGCGCGCCGCGAATGGCGATTTCGCTCAGTCGGTCGCCGTAGACGAAGAACTCCTGGGCGTCGGCCAGGGAGATCAACGCGAGCCCGCGATCGAGTTCGGGACTGGGGAGGTCCATAATGCCCACGACGCGGAAGAGGTCGTATGCACTCTCGAGCGAGTAGGCGACGGAGTAGAGGAGGAGTTCGCTGCCGACGTCCGCCCCGAGGATCTCGGCGAGGCGCTGGCCGACGACGATCTCGCGCGTCTGCGCGCCGGAGAGGAAGCGGCCGCGCGAGACCCGGTCCGGCAAGCTCGAAACCCCATCCTCGCGCACGGGGTCGAGCCCCATCACCATGACCCCCCGGGTTGCCTCGCCCATGGACAGGAGCCCGAAGGCGTTGACCCGCGGCGCGAAGGCGCTGACCCCGGGTTCCGAGTTCAGGATCTCTTCGAGCTTCGGGTCGAGGGTGGTGAACTGCTCAAGGGTGCGCTCTTCGAGGTAGCCCGGCCCGGTCAGGGTGACATGGCCCGAAGCCATCCCCACGGAGTCGTCGATGATCTTGGCCCACATGCCCTCGGAGAGGGCGGCGGCGAAAATCACCAGGGCTACGGCGAAGACCGTGGCCGCCACCGTGAGCGCCGTTCGCCGGGGATTGCGCCAGACGTTTCGCCAGGCCAGGCGCCATTCCAGGGGCATCAGCGCCGGGCCTTGCGCAGGTTCCGCTTGGTGAAGATGTCGGCGGGGATTTCGGCGTCGAAGACAATTTCCTCGATGGCGATGGTGGTGCTATGGCCTTCCTTGTCGAGGGGCACCATGGACCAGTGGTGGGGCACCTGGCGCTCGCCCACGGCTCGGATGTCGGAAAAACGCATGCGGCGCATCAGTTGGCCGTCCTCGTCGTAGAAGTCCTGTTGAAGCGGTGTGCCGTGCTCGAGTTCGATCCAGGCGGTGATCTTGCCCCAGACCACCGGAGCGTCTTCATGGGGGAGATACTCGACCACGTAGGCCGACAGGCCCGGGTTGCCCTCGAGCGCGTTGTCGATGCCCAGCAGGCGGTGGTCGTAGTCGTCGAGGGTGCTCGACTCCTTGACGAGATCGTCGTTCGTCATATCACTGCCCATCCAGGACTGGAGCATCATGGAAGGGGGGATCCGGATGGTCCGCTCCACCCGGGGCACGAACATCCAGAGGTTGGATTCGATCTTCAGGAAGCCCGTGCCCGCGTCCTTGGGGGGCTTCGAGATCCGGATCATGGACTGCTTGGTGTCGCGCTCCTCCCAGGATCGAAACCGCACGACCCGCGGATTGGAAAGGCGCGGCGAAACCACGGTCATCTCGGCTTCGAGGATGGTCCGTGCACTGCGCAGGGTGTCCTCGGCAAGCCGGGCGATCTCCCGGGCGTCGCTGCCCGGGGGAGCGGGGAGAAGTTCGGCGTTGGCGGACGCAGAAGCGATCGAGATCACGATAGTCATGAGCGGGCTTAGCGCGAATCGCATGAGTCCTCCCGGTTCGTGGGCCTAGGACGTGCGAGAGACTACTTCCGGCACTGCACTTTTTCCAGGCTGCCTATGGGGGCGACGAGATGGCTGAGCGTGTACTCCTCGGGGCGACGGACCCTTCGCTGCTCGCCCATCCCCACAGCCGGATATTTTTTCTCGCATGAGGGCGGGTGTGGAATCGCACGCTGCGTTCGCATCTCGGCTCATCCCCGGCGACGAGCACCCTGTGTTTCGCCTGCCGAAACGATGCCCGACCGCGGGAGGCTGGTATGCTTGGCCCCCGAGCGGAGCGGCCTTCGTCCCCTCGCAGATCGTGGGCCAGGTGGGTGGCTCGCAATTCTTTTTTGGGAGTGCCGAGAATCTCGCTGAGACTGCTCGGCCATGGGGGCTCTAGTCAATGGGTGAGGAACAGGGCCTGCCTCCGAGACTCGGAGTGGATGAAATGGACCCCGACTCCGACCCCACCGAAACCGGCGAGTGGCTCGATGCCCTGGATTCGGTCCTGGAGCGCGAAGGTGTCGAGCGCGCCCATTACCTGGTGGGCCGACTGGTGCGCCGGGCCCGGCGGCGGGGGGCCTACTTGCCCTACAGCGCCAACACCGCCTATATCAACACAATCCACGAGTCGGCCCAGAAGCCTCGGCCGGGCGATCCGGGGCTCGAGCACCGGGTGCGCTCGATCATCCGCTGGAACGCCATGGCGATGGTGGTCCAGGCCAACCGGATCGATTCTTCCCTGGGCGGCCACATTTCGAGCTTTGCCTCGGCGGCCACGCTCTACGACGTGGGCTTCAACCATTTCTTCCGGGCGCCCACCCCCGATCAGGGGGGCGACCTCCTTTATATCCAGGGCCACTCGGCGCCGGGCATCTATGCCCGGGCCTATCTCGAGGGCCGGCTCAGCGAGGAACAACTGCTCCACTTCCGGCGCGAGGTGGATGGCAAGGGGTTGTCATCCTACCCCCATCCCCGGTTGATGCCGGACTTCTGGCAATTCCCCACGGTCTCCATGGGGCTTGGGCCGCTCACGGCGATCTACCAGGCGCGCTTCATGAAATATCTCGAAGACCGCGGAATCGCCCCGGACGGCAATCGCAAGGTCTGGGCTTTTCTGGGCGACGGCGAGACCGACGAACCCGAGAGCCTGGGCGCGATCAGTCTGGCGGGGCGCGAGCGTCTCGACAACCTGATCTTCGTGGTCAACTGCAACCTTCAACGCCTGGACGGACCGGTGCGCGGCAACGGAAAGATCATCCAGGAACTCGAGGCGAGTTTTCGGGGCGCGGGTTGGCGGGTGATCAAACTCATCTGGGGCAGCTATTGGGATCCCCTCCTCGCCAAGGACAAGGACGGCGTCCTGCGCCAGCGCATGGAAGAGGTGGTGGACGGCGAATACCAGGCCTATCAGGTGCGCGGCGGGGCCTATACCCGGGAGCATTTCTTCGGGAAATCCCCCGAACTCCGGGAGATGGTCGCCAACATGAGCGACGAGGATATCTGGCGGCTGAATCGCGGTGGTCACGACCCCGCCAAGGTCTACGCCGCCTATGCGGAAGCCGTGGCGCATGAGGGCCAGCCCGTGGTGATCCTGGCCAAGACGGTGAAGGGCTACGGCACGGGTGAAGCGGGCGAGGGCCAGAACATCACCCACCAGATTCATGATCTGCACGTGGCCGCGCTGAAGACCTTTCGCGACCGCTTCAATATCCCCGTCTCGGACGATGCGATCGCCGAGGCCCCGTTCTACCGGCCGCCCGACGACAGCCCGGAGATCCAATACCTGCGCGAGCGTCGTGCGGGCTTGGGCGGATACCTGCCCGCCCGCCGCACCGAAGCCGACCCCCTTGAAGTGCCTGAGCTGGCGGACTTCGCCAGTCTCCTCGAAGGAACCGGGGATCGCGAGGTCTCTACCACCATGGCGGTGGTGCGGCTCCTGCAATTGCTCAGCCGGGACAAGAAGATCGGTCAGAGCATTGTGCCCATCGTGCCCGACGAATCGCGCACCTTCGGGATGGAGGCCATGTTTCGCCGTCTGGCGATCTACTCGTCGGTAGGCCAACTCTACGAACCGGTGGATTCCGACCAGGTCTCCTATTACCGCGAGGAGAAGAACGGCCAGATCCTCCAGGAGGGCATCACCGAGGCGGGCGCGTTCTCGTCCTGGCTCGCCGCGGGCACTTCCTACGCGAACCACGGGGTCAACATGATCCCCTTCTATATCTACTACTCCATGTTCGGTTTTCAGCGCATCGGCGACCTGGCCTGGCTGGCGGGGGATGCGGGCGCCCGGGGTTTCTTGTTGGGCGGCACCTCGGGCCGCACCACCCTCAACGGCGAGGGCCTCCAGCACCAGGACGGCCACAGCCATGTCCAGGCGGCGCTGATTCCCAATTGCGTGGCCTACGACCCCGCTTACGCGTACGAGGTGGCGGTGATCATCCAGGATGGTCTGCGCCGGATGTACGCCGAGCAGGAGGATGTCTTTTATTACGTCACCGTGATGAACGAGAAGTACGCACAGCCGGCCCTGCCCGCCGGCGCCGAAGAGGGGATCTTGCGCGGGCTCTATTGCGTTCGCGAAGCAAGCCCAGCCAAGGCTCGCATTCAGCTCTTCGGGAGCGGCACGATCCTGCGCGAGGTGCTGGCGGCGGCGGATCTGCTGGAGGCGGATTTTGGTCTGGCCGCGGACGTGTGGAGCGTGACGAGTTTCACGGAACTCGCCCGGGATGGGATGGCCGCGGAACGCTGGAATCGGCTGAACCCCGAAGGCCCGGCAAGGACTGCCTACCTTAAGGGGGCGCTCGAGGGCCGAGTGGGCCCGGTGATCGCGGCGACGGATTACGTGCGCACCTACGCGGAGCAGGTTCGTCCCTACCTCGACCGCGCGTATCGGGTGTTGGGCACAGACGGCTGGGGGCGAAGCGACACCCGGGCGAGACTCCGGGCGTTCTTCGAAGTGGATCGCCACCATGTCGTGGTGGCGAGCCTGGAAGCCCTGGCAGAGAGCGGCGAGGTCGGGGTGGAGAAGGTCGGCGAAGCCATCGCGCGCTACGGGTTGGACGCGGCCAGCGCCAACCCGTGGGAGGCCTGAAGCAGGCGTGGCTGCGGAGGAACCCGTGTCAGGGGAAACCGTCATTCGGGTGCCGGACATCGGCGATTTCGAGGACGTCGAGGTCGTGGAGATCCTGGTGGGCCCGGGCGACCAGGTGGAGGTCGAGGACGCCCTGGTCAGCATCGAGAGCGAGAAGGCCACGATGGAGATTCCCTCGCCGGTGGCCGGGCTGATTCACGAAGTGCGGGTTGCCCTGGGTGATTCGGTGTCCGAGGGCGACGCGCTGATGGTGGTCTTGGCCGAAGCGGCGAGTGCTTCGGTGCAAGACCCCGAGCCGGCGCCTCCGGTCGCGCCGTCGCCGGAACCCGCGGCTTCCGTCTCCGAACCTCTCGTCGAGCCGCTTGCGGAGAAGGTTGCCAAGAGCACACCTGCACCGGCTGCGCCCGAGCCGAAGATCCCGTCACCCGAAGGCGTCCACGCCGGCCCCGGCGTGCGCCGCCGCGCCCGGGAACTCGGCGTGAACCTGGCCGAAGCCCAGGGCACGGGACCCCTGGGCCGAATCCTGCAGGACGATGTCACGGACCACGTGAGAGCGACCATGCAGGGGGGCGGCGCGGGGCAGGGAAGGGGAGTCCCGCCGGTGCCCGCGGTGGATTTCTCGCGCTTCGGGCCCGTGCGCGAGGAGCCCTTGGCCAAGATTCGAAGGGTTTCGGCCCAGAACCTTTCGCGTAGCTGGCTCAACGCACCCCACGTAACCCAGCACGACGAAGCCGACCTGACGCAGCTCGAAGGTTTTCGTCGCGAGTGCAAGGAAGAGGCGGCGCGGCAGGGTTTGAAACTTTCGCCGTTGCATTTCGTTCTCAAGGCCGTGGCCCGGGTGCTCCTCGAATTTCCCGATTTCCGTTCGTCCCTGGCGCCGGGAGGCGAGGCGCTCATCGTCAAGGACTATTTCCACCTGGGCGTTGCGGTGGATACCGACAATGGTCTGGTGGTGCCGGTCATTCGCGACGTGGACAGCAAGGGAATCTTCGAGTTGGCCCGGGAACTTTCGGATCTCGCCGAGCGTGCACGCGCCCGGCGACTGGGTCCTGGGGATATGCAGGGCGCCTGCTTCACGATTTCGAGCCTGGGCGGGATTGGCGGCACCGCTTTTACGCCCATCGTCAACGTGCCCGAGGTGGCGATCCTCGGTCTTTCCAAGCTCCGGGTCCAGCCCCATTGGTCCGGCGGGACCGACCCCGGCGCCGACGCGGTTTTCGAAAGCCGGGCAGTGCTGCCCCTCTCACTTTCGTATGATCACCGGGTGATCGACGGCGCGGCGGCCGCGCGTTTCACCACGCGCCTGGCCGTGATCATGGGCCAACCGGCGCACCTGCTGCTCTAGGCCCCCGCCTCCGGAAGCCAGCCCGGAGCCCAGGGCGGCTACTCGGGGTCTTTGAATTCCGGTGCTCGCTTCTGCAGGTTGGCCTTGGCGGCCTCCACCTGGTTGGGCGTGCCGATCAGGCTGGCCTGGAGTTGGGCCTCGAGCCGCAGACCTTCTTCCAAGCTGACCATAGATGCGGCGTTGAGCAGTTCCTTGTCCGCGCGAATCGCGTCGGGGGATTTCGAGGCGATTTCCATCGCGGTGTCGTACGCCGCCTGCTGGGGGTTCTCGTCCACCCGGGTGGCGAGCCCCAATTCCCGGGCTTCCTCGCCCGAGACGATGCGGCCCGTGAAGGTGAGATCCCGGGCCACGTCGTCGCGCACCAGGTGGCGCAGGGTCTGGGTGCCGCTCATATCGGGGATGAGTCCCCATTTGATTTCCATCACCGAGAGCCGAGCGTCCGGGGCGACGATGCGCATATCCGCCGCCAGGGCGATCTGCAACCCGCCGCCGTAGGCGACACCGTGAATGCCCGCGATCACCGGGACGGGCAGGGCGCGCCATGTCCAAGCGACATTCTGGGCGACGGTGCCGGGGCTGTCGTTTGCAGCATCGAGGAGATTGCCCGCGCGGCCTTCCGCCGCCGCGTCGTCCCTATTTTCGGTTCGAGGCCCGCCTTTGGACATGGCCGCAAAGGTCGCCATGTCGAGACCAGCACAAAAGCCTCGACCCTCGCCGGTGAGCACCACCGCGCGTACCCCCGGCTCCTTCGCGAGGTGCGCTCCTGCTTCGGTCAGGGCCTCGAACATGGCCGGGTCCAGGGCGTTCATCTTTTCGGGTCGGCTGAGGCGGACATCGGCCACGCCTGCCTTGAGGTCGATGCGGATTCGCTCGGACACGATGGGTTCCTCCTGCTGAGGGGAGCGGTGCGGGGGCTTGCCAGGGGATGAGTCTACCTGAGAAAGGGAAGGGGGTAGAGCCGCGTCTGCCGCCAGGGGGATGCTGGCTTTTTAGTTGGGCGAGACCGAGGCGCGGTGAACCTGCTCGCTAAGAAAATCGAGGACCGCCCGGGTGAAGAGGTCGTTGCGGTCGCCCGCCACCATATGGCCCGCGTCGGAAACGTCGACGAAATGAGCATGGGGAACCTGCTCGAGGAAGGTGTCGGCACCCTCCTGGGAGAGCAGGTCGCTCATTCGCCCGCGCACCAGAAGCGTCGGAATCGAAAGTCCCCGGGCTGCAGCGTCCAGGGTATCGAGCATGTTCATGGAGTCCGGGGTGAGCCGGCCCTCGACAAAAGCCGGATCCCAATGCCAGCGGTAGCGGCCGTCCTCCCCCTGGCGAAGATTCTTTTTGAGACCGTTCAGGTCTTTCGGTTTCGGTCGGTGGGGGTTGTAGGTCGAGATGGCTTCGGCGGCTTCTTCCAGGCTCGCAAAGCCCTCGGGCTTCTGGCTCATGAAGGCGAGGATGCGCTTTGCGCCGTCGATTTCCATGCGGGTTGCGATATCGACGAGCACCAGGGCGGAGGCGGGCGGGGGGCGCTGCTCGCTCTGAGCCCGGCCCAAGGCGAAGAGAGAGGACATGCCGCCCAGGGAGGCGCCCACCAGGACGGGCGGGCGCTCGAAGAATTCGGCCACCGCACTGACATCGGTCGAAAAGGAAGCGTGGTCGTAGCGGCCCTGGGGACACCAATCGCTGTCGCCGTGGCCTCGAAGATCCAGGGACACCGCGTACCAGCCGCCCGCCGCCAATGTCTCGGCGGTTCCCGCCCAGGCGTGGCGGGTCTGACCGCCCCCGTGCAGGAGGAGGACCGGGTCGTCCTGGGGGTCGCCCCAGGCGTCTGCTCGCAGGGTCAGGCCGTCGGGTGTCTTGAAGGTGATTTCCTGCTTCATATTCGAATCTTTTCCTGTGTTCGGGGTAGATCGATGGCAAGGGACGCGGCGCGGCTCGATTGACGCGAAACGAGTCGGCCCGGGCTCAGAGGACAGCGCGTACGTCCTCGCATCGATTGAGGTCGGCGTAGAGTTCATCGAGTTGCGCGCGGCTCGTGGCCGTGAAGTGAAAGGTGTACGAGACGTAGCGCCCGCCGCGGCTGGTCCGGCTCTCGACCCGGGAGGAGTCGAAGTCGGGCACATGCCGGCGCACGACGGCGAGGGCGTGGGCCTGGAATTCGGGCCCCACCGCGCCCATCACCTTCAGGGGATACGCACAGGGAAAACGGAACCCCTTTGGCGTCTCAGGGCCCGCTTTGCTCGCGTCAGGATTGTGCTCGCCGGCTCCCACGGTGCGCCTAGTTGACCCGGTAGTGGGCACCCAGCTTGATCCTGTCCGCGTTGATGCCTTTCAAGACTTGAGTGGCCTCTTCGGCAACTTCGGCCCCAGCCACCTCATCGCTTTCTGCGTTGAGTTCGGCCATGTCCACCCACTGCGCGTAGACGTGTCGTGTGCGATCGGTGATGATGCCCGCCTTGAGGAGCGTTTTGATCAAGACCCGGAAGATATTCGTGCCGTTGGTCATGTCCTGACGCCGGTCCTCGTCGCTGAAGGCCTCGATTACCGCTCCCCTGACCCATTGCCAATCCAAGCCGAATTCTTCGTAGATGGCCTGCTTTTGCTCGGCGTTGACCAGGTTGAAGAGCAGGACCTGGAAGCACTCCGCTGCCCAGGTTTCCACATACTCGTGCTCCTCGGCACTGAGTTCCGGGATCGTTCGGTCGGCCCAGATCTTTCCGAATTTATGATGGGCGGCTTCGTCCGCCATGGTGAAGCGGATCAGTTGGCGTAGTACCGGGTCGTGAGTCTCGCGCTGGATCGTGGCGAACGCCCCCATGGCGAGCCCTTCGATGAGCATTTGCATGCCCACCAGTTTCTTGTAGACCGCGCCAGAGCGTACGATTTCGGCCAGCAGGGATTGGAGCGTCTTTCCCGAGGCCAGGGGCGTCCCCCAGCGGGCGCCGATGTAGTTGGAGAAACCCGTGACGTGACGCGCCTCTTCCCGGGTTTGATTGGCCGCGTATTCCTGGGCGCCGGGGTCGCGAAGGATCGAGGTCAAGCTGGCGGAGAGTGAGAGGGCTCCCTGTTCTCCGTGCAGAATGCTTGAAAGGATGAAGCGCGTGTTCTGGTTGGCCAGTCGAACTTTCTGGGATTCATCGAGTTTTTCTGCAACCGCGGTATGCAATTCGATGCAGAAATCCCGGGGCATGATGGTCTCTTCGGACAAGTTGAAGGGTTCCGCTTGGAAGTCGATGTAGCGGGGGTCCTGGGGGTCCCAAAAATGTTCCTCGGTGGCCGAGATGATCGCATCGAAAGCATCGGAGCGATCGGCGTAACGGTCGACCTCGACCAAGGCCTCGAAGTTGTCGCGGTCGACGGTGTTGTAGATCGGGTCGTAGTTGATGATTCGTTCGGCCATGGGGTCTCCGGGGTTCAGATCGAGGGTTTGGGTTGGGGATGGGTGCCGCGCAATTGAATCTGGGTCAGGGTTTCGATGACCACCTCGCGCGGCATGCGCGAAGTGTCCTCGGCCCACCAGGCAACGACCCGTGCCCACATTCCGATCAGGGCCTGGGCGAAGACTTCGGGGTCGATTTCGGCGGGCATGGTTCCGTTGGCCACGAGTTCGCGGCGCACCGCTGCCGAGCGGTCGGCCATGAGCTGGAGGACGTCGGTTTGGACCGCGGTGGCATCGGCTTCGCGGCTGAAGAGAATTCGGATCAGGTCGCGGTTGTCCGCCGCGAAGCCGACCAGAGCCGTGGCCTGAAGGCGTACGCCCTTCTCCAGGTCTTCCTTGACGTCGACGACGGAGTCGAGGCGACGGGTCAACTCGGCCAGGGCCTCGTCGGTAATCTCACGGAAGAGGGCGGCCTTGTCGCGAAAGTGGTTGTAGAAGGTCCCCGCCGCTACGCCGGCGTGGGCCGCGATGTCGTGGGTGGTGATGTGGTGGAGGCCTTGGGTGGCGAAGAGCGCCTTGCCACTGGCCAGCAAGCGGGCCCGTGTCGTTGCCCGGGTGCGTTCTCCGGCGGTCATGCGGGCCCGGGATCGTTGGGGCGGGGGAGTCGGGGTAGAGGTGACGGACATGTCAGTCACTGACAATACCGTCATTGCAGGCGGTGGGCAATTGGCCCGGGCCCGCCGGAGCGCGGCCGGGCGAGTTGCGGCAACTTCCGGTCGCCCCGGGGAAGAATCGGAATTGCGAGGGGCCTGGAGGCCAGGTGGGCGGAATTCGGACGGCGGCGAGAGCATTGATCGTGCGGCGGGGCCAGCTGCTGCTCAACCACTATCGAGATGGGAGCGGGGATTGGTATACGGCTCCGGGTGGCGGTCAGGGCGTTGGGGAGCAGTTGCCCGAGACGCTGGTCCGGGAATGTCGAGAGGAGATTGGCATCGAGGTCGAGGTGGGCCGCCTGCGCTTCGTGCGGGATTACATCGTGGCCGACCACGATTTTTCCTATCTCTCGGAAGCGGCTCACCAGGTGGAGCTTTTCTTCGAATGCACCGTGCCCGAGGACTACGTGGCCCAGAACGGGCCGGATCCCGACAAAAAACAGGTGGACGTCATCTGGGCCGATGCCGAGGCGCTGCGGGTCATGCGGGTCTACCCGGCGCGGCTGGCGGAGGCGGTGGAACCGGCACCGAACGCCGCCGTGTATTGGGGGAGCGGCGACTGAGCGCCCGTGCGCGGGATCTCAATCGGCCGCTTGGATGGCTGATTCCATGCGGGCCAGGATTTGCTCCAGAATCTCGCGCGACGTGGCGAAATTGAGGCGCACGAACGCTTCGAAGCCGGGGCCGAAGCGCGCCCCATCCGAGAGCGCCACCTGGCCACGCTCCAAGAAGCGTGCGTAGGGCGATTCCTTCCACCCCAACCCGCTGCAGTCGAGCCAGGCGAGGTAGGTGCCCTGGGGCGCTTCGCAGCGGATGCCCGGAAAGCGGCTCGCGAGTTCGTCCATCAGGTAGTTGCGATTGGCTTCGAGGTGGTTGCGCAGCGCGTCGAGCCAGGCGTCGCATTCGCGCCATGCGGCGATGGTGGCGTAGAGGCCCGACAGGCCGAGCCCGCCCCGGATATGCCGAGGATAGGCCGCGTCCAAGCGCTTGCGGAGGTCCGGGCTGCCGAAGTGGGCCACCGCGCAGCGCAGGCCCGGAATATTGAAGGATTTGCTGGCGGAGTTCAGGGTGAGGGTGCGGGCTTCGATCTCCGGGGCCAGGGAGGCAAAGGGGACGTGCACTCGCTCATCGAAGACCAGGTCGGCGTGGATCTCGTCGGCCACCACCACCCAATCGTGTTCGAGGGCGAGTTCGGCGATCCGCTCGAGTTCCCCGCGGCCGAAGACCCGGCCCGAGGGGTTGTGGGGGTTGCAGAGCAGGAAAATCCGGGTCTCCCGGTCGAGGTTTTGGGCAAGGTCGTCGAAGTCGATCTCCCAGCCCTCCGTCCCGAGGGTGAGTGGTTTCTCCACAAGGCGCCGCGCGGTCTCCTCCACCCCGCCGAGAAAAGGGGGATAGATGGGGGTCTGAACCACAACGCCTTCGCCGGGTCCCGCAAACGAGCTCAGCGCGAGATAGAGCCCTTGCACGACTTCGCTGAGAACCTCGACCTGATGGGGATCGACCCGCCAGCCATAACGCGACTCCATCCGCTCGGCGAAAGCCTCGCGGATTCCGGTGCGTCCCGGCGCGATGGGGTAGCCCATATCCGATGTGTCCAACGATTCCTGGAGTGCCAGCCGAATGGGCTCAGCTACGGGGAAATCCATCTCGGCCACCCAGGCCGGCAGAATTTCCGGCGGGTACGAAGACCACTTCTCGCTTTTGCGTCGGCGCAGGCTCTCGATGTCGAGCCCGTCGAAGCGGTCTTCGGCCATGGTGTATTCCTCGGAGGGGGCGAATTCCGGGCCGAAATGACCCGTCGCGGCGCGCAGGATAGCTGATAACTTCCCAGCCCTGTAGCAAGGGCGCGGACGCTTTCCATGATGGACGCGCCGCCAAGCAGGGGCGAGAGGAGCGATGGCGGGAGCATCCTACGATGTCGTGGTGATCGGGGGAGGGCCGGGAGGCTACCCCGCGGCTATTCGGGCGAGTCAATTGGGCCTTCGCGCGGCGCTCGTGGAGCGCGAGCACCTCGGCGGCATTTGTCTCAATTGGGGATGCATTCCCACCAAGGCATTGCTTCGCTCGAGCGAGGTGGGGCATCTGTTGTCGCGACTGGACGAGTTCGGATACTCGGCCAGTGAGATTCAATTCGATCTGGGTGCCGTGGTCAAACGATCGCGGAAGGTCTCAAAGCGACTGGCCACCGGGGTCAAGGCCCTGTTGAAGAAGAACCAGGTGGATGTCTTCGACGGCGTGGCCCGCTTGGAGGCCGCCGGTCGCGTCGTGGTGGAAAAGGACGGAGAGGTCTCGGCCCAACTCGAGGCGCGGAACGTGGTTCTCGCCACCGGGGCCCGGGCGCGGAGCCTTCCCGGACTCGAGCCCGACGGCCAGATCGTCTGGACTTATAAGGAGGCGATGGTTCCCGAGGCCATGCCCAGTTCCCTGTTGGTGGTGGGGGCCGGCGCCATCGGAATGGAGTTCGCCAGTTTCTACAGCGACCTGGGCGCCGAGGTCACGGTGGTCGAGGCGCTGCCCAGGGTGCTCCCTGTAGAGGATGAAGAGATCTCGGCGCATGCCCACAAACGCTTCGAGCGCCAGGGCATCAAGCTGCTCGTGGATTCAGTGGTCAAGGATTTGAAGCGAAGCGAAGACGGCGCTGTGGCGGAGATCGAGTCCGCCGCGGGGGAAGCGGTCACCGTGGAGGCGGATCGCGTGATTCTCGCGGTGGGGATTCAGGGCAATGTCGAGGGGCTCGGGCTTGAGCAGATGGCTGTTGAAGTGGACCGCGGCCATGTGGTGACCAATGAGTGGATGGAGACGGGCGAACCGGGCGTTTACGCGGTGGGTGATCTCGCCGGTCCGCCGTGGCTCGCCCACAAGGCCAGCCACGAAGGCATCCTGGTGGCCGAACGCATCGCGGGCGTCGAAAGCGCGCATCCCCTGGATCCGAAGCGCATCCCGGGCTGCACGTATTGCCGGCCCCAGGTGGCCAGTGTCGGGCTGACCGAGGAGGCCGCCCGGGCCGAGGGCTACGACGTGAAGGTGGGCCGCTTTCCCTTCGTGGGGAATGGCAAAGCCATCGCGCTCGGGGAATCCGATGGGCTGGTCAAGACTGTTTTCGATGCCAGCACCGGCGAATTGCTCGGGGCCCATATGATCGGCGCGGAGGTGACCGAGTTGATTCAGGGCTTCGTGCTGGCCATGAACCTCGAGACCACCGAGGCGGAATTGATGCAGACCGTTTTTGCCCATCCCACGCTCTCGGAGATGATGCACGAGTCTGTCCTCGAAGCTTGGGATCGGGCCATCCACATCTGATCGGCAAAGGGGAAGTGCTGCAATTGGAAGAGTCGACCCTACGCCCCGTCACCGGCCGGGATCCGAAGCCGCCTTGGCTCAAGATCAGGCTCAGAGCCTCGCCGGTGGTGGAAGAAACCCGGGCGCTGGTTCGGGCGAGTGGCCTGAATACGGTCTGCGAAGAGGCGGCCTGCCCGAACCTGTCCGAGTGCTGGTCGAAGCGCCACGCCACGGTGATGATCTTGGGGCGGGTCTGCACCCGGGCCTGCGCGTTCTGCAACGTGGCGACGGGTCGCCCGGACCCGGTGGATCCCGATGAGCCCCGCCGCCTGGCCGCCGCTGTTGCAAAATTGGAACTCGCCCATGTGGTGATCACATCGGTGGACCGGGATGATCTGGCCGACGGGGGCGCGAGCCAATTCGTGGCCTGCCTGGAGGCGCTCGCCGAGCGCTCACCGAACACCACGGTGGAGGTGCTCACCCCGGATTTTCGGCGCAAAGCGGGCGCGCTGGAGACGGTGGTTGCCGCCGGCCCGGACGTTTTCAATCACAACCTGGAGACTGTCCCCAGTCTCTATGAACGAATTCGCCCCGGGGCCAACTACGCGCATTCGCTCTCGCTGCTGGCCCGGGCCAAGGTGCGGGAGCCCGCGCTTTTTACCAAGTCCGGGATCATGCTCGGGTTGGGGGAGACCGAGCGAGAGGTGCTCGCCTTGATGGATGATCTGCGTGCTGCCGAGGTCGATTTCATCACCCTGGGCCAGTACCTCCGGCCGACTCCGAAGCATGCGCCCGTGGCGCGCTACGTCGAACCCGAGGCTTTCGAGGCGTATGGCGAGGCGGCACGGGCCAAGGGCTTTCTGTGCGTGGCCTCCTCGCCCCTGACCCGCTCTTCCCACCACGCAGGCGAGGATTTTCTTCGCCTGAAGGCGGCTCGGGAGCAAAGCGCCTAGTCGCTGCCGGCGGGGGCTTCCTTTTTGAGTGCGCTGCGCTCCTGGTACCAGTCGATGGTTTCGCTGACCTGGTTGCGCTCGGCACGAAGGAACTCACCCACGGCCTGGGCAAGCCGGGGGTCGCGCAGGAAATGGGCGCTGCGCGTGGGCTGAGGGTCGAAACCTCGGAGTTGTTTGTAGTTGCCCCCGGCTCCGGGCTCGAAGCGTTGGAGCCCGGCGGCAATGCAATACTCCACCGCCGCGTAATAGCAGACGTTGAAATGCAGGTGCCGCAAGGCGCGGGTCGCTCCCCAATAGCGGCCGTAGAGAGCATCTCCCTTGGCGACATTGAAGGTTCCGGCGATGAGTTCTTCGCCTTGCCGGGCCACGATGAAGACGAGTCGCTCGCGGAAGCGGTCGCGTAGGAGTTCGAAGAGCGGAAAATTCAAATATTGCCGACCGTAATAGTGTTCCTGGACAGTGGTCTTGTAGAAATCGTACATGGGGGCAAAGAGCTCTTCGGAAATTTCGCTCCCCACGTGGGTTTCGATCACGACTCCCTGGCGATCGAGTTCCCTTCGCTCCCGGCGAATCTGGTTGCGCCGCTTGCTTCGGAAACGCGCCAGGTAATCGTCGAAGGATGAGTAATTCGCATTGAGCCAATGGTATTGCAGGCCGAAACGCACCTGGTAGTCCAGACCTTCGAGTGCGTCGAGTTCATCGTCCTGGCAGAAATTCACGTGGACCCCAGAGAGTTCGTTGGCCACGCAGGTATCCCGAAGGGCCTGGGCGAGGAGCGCGATCCAGCGCGGGCGATCCTCGCCCGGGGCGACCAGGAAGCGCGCGCCGCTCACCGGGGTGAAGGGCACGGCCACCAGCATTTTGGGGTAGTAGCGAATGCCCGCGCGTTCCGAGGCGTCTGCCCAGCCCCAATCGAAGACGAACTCGCCTTCGCTGTGGAGTTTCAGGTAGAGGGGGCACGCCGCCACCAGGCGACCGCCCTCACGCACAACCAGGGGCCGGGCTCCCCAACCCGTGCGCTCTCCCACCGCGCCCGCCTCCTCCAGGGATGCGAGCCATTCCCATTCGAGAAAGGGGGATTCGTCGCCGACCAGGGCGTTCCATTCTTCGGCGGGGAGGGAGGCGACGCCTTCCGCCATTTCGATATCGGCCATTGCCCTTCAGTCTACCGCCTCCGAGCGCGGCCCGGGTGATGGGGTGCCCGTCAGAAGGCTAAAGTCGCTAATCTGAAATGATGCACGGATCGAAGAATCGATGGATATGGGCGAGCGGGGAAGGCTCGAACGGAACGCCTCCGGACGAGCCGGGACGCGAGGGCGGTCTCGCCACCGAGGTTCGCAAGAAGGTCGCCCGGCCCGATAAGTACAAAGTTCTTCTCTACAACGACGACTTTACGCCCATGGAGTTCGTCGTCATGATCCTCGAGAAGATCTTCGGCAAGGGACCGGCAGCGGCGACCCAGATCATGTTGCAGATTCATCGTTCGGGTCTTGGCGTGGCAGGGGTGTATCTTCTTGAAGTCGCGGAGACCAAGGTTGCGGCGGTTCACGATGCCGCAGAGCAAAGAGGGTACCCTCTGCGGGCAGGAGTGGAGAAAGAATGAGTCGAATCGGCCGTGTACTTCAACTGACTTTGCAAGCGGCGCATAACGAGGCGGTGGCGCGTAGGCACGCCTATCTGACCGTGGAGCATCTTCTCTACGCCGTGCTCTTCTCGGACGAGGGGGTCGATATTCTGCGCAACTCCGGGGCGGACGTGGACGCGCTTCGCCTCAGTTTGGAAAAATTTTTCGAGGAGGATCTCGACCGCGTCCCGGGGAACGAAGCGGTGGACACGCTCCAGACCCTGGCCTTTCACCGAGTGATTCAGCACGCCCTGGACCACGGTGAAAGCGCGGAGAAGGACGAGGTGGAGATTTCGGACCTGGTGGTTTCACTCTTCCAGGAACCCGACTCCTACGCGCTGACCCTGCTGCGCGGACAATCGGTTTCGAGAATGGATGTGATGCGGTACATCGCCCACGGCGAGGCCAAGCCTCGGTCCGGGGGGGCGTCTGGGGATGCCGCTGGGGTGGGGGCCGAGGGTGAAGCAGGCGAAGGGGCCCCCGCGGACCCGTTGGCCGCTTTTGCGACCAATCTCACCGAGCGCGCCGCCCAGGGATCCCTCGACCCCATGATCGGGCGCGGCGCAGAACTCGACCGGGCGGTTCATATCCTGGCCCGGCGGCGCAAGAACAACCCGATCTTCGTGGGGGAGACCGGGGTGGGGAAGACGGCCATCGCCGAGGGGTTGGCTCTGCGCATCCACGAGGGACGTGTGCCCGAAGACTTGAACGGGGCCGAGATCTATTCACTCGATATCGGCTCGCTCCTCGCCGGGACGCGTTATCGCGGAGATTTCGAGGAGCGTTTCAAGGCGCTGCTTGCCGCGCTCGAGGCCCAGGAGAAGGCGATTCTTTTCATCGACGAGATCCACACGATTCTCGGTGCCGGTTCGGCCCAGGGCACCACGGTGGATGCCTCGAATATGCTCAAGCCCGGGCTGGCCGACGGCTCGTTGCGCTGCATGGGCTCGACCACCTACCAGGAATACCGTCATTTCGAACGCGACCGGGCACTCTCGCGCCGCTTCCAGAAGGTGGATGTCGAGGAGCCTTCGGAGAGCGAGTGCGTGCGCATCTTGCAGGGCCTGGCTCCGCGTTACGAAGACCATCACGGGGTGCGTTATACGGCCGCGGCCCTCAAGGCCTGCGTGGATCTATCGGTCCGGCATATCAACGAGCGCTTTCTCCCGGACAAGGCCATCGATGTGATGGATGAGACCGGGGCCACGGTGCGATTGCGGCCCACCTCGAGAAAACGCAAAACCGTGGGCCTGCGGGACGTGGAACTCGTCGTGTCGCGGATGGCCCGGGTTCCCCTGGAGCGAACGGCCAGCAAGCAGAGTCGCCAATTGGAGCATCTCGAGGAAGACCTGATGAAGAGCGTCTTCGGCCAGGCGAAGGCCGTTCGAGCGGTCGCCCAGGCGGTGAAGCGTTCGCGCGCGGGGCTGGGGGGCGTCGATCGCCCCGTCGGCTCCTTCCTCTTTGCCGGCCCCACCGGTGTCGGGAAGACGGAACTCAGCAAGCAACTCGCGCTATCGCTGGGGGTGCCCTTTCTGCGTTTCGACATGAGCGAATACATGGAGAAGCACGCGGTTTCCCGGTTGATCGGGGCTCCGCCGGGCTACGTGGGGTATGACCAGGGGGGTGTCCTCATCGAGGAGGTACGCAAGCATCCCTACGCGGTTCTGCTCCTGGACGAAATCGAAAAGGCCCATCCGGATATTTTCGACATCCTCTTGCAGGTGATGGATCACGCAACCCTGACGGATAATCAGGGCCGTGAAGCGGATTTCAGGCACGTCACTCTCATCATGACCTCCAATGCGGGCGCCCGGGAAATGGCCTCTCAGGCCATCGGTTTCCGGGGCGATCGGGCAGGGGATGGGAGCAAGGCGGTGGAGAAACTCTTCAGCCCAGAATTCAGGAATCGGCTCGATGAGATCGTGCACTTCGACAACCTGGCCCCGGAAGTGATGGAGCGAATCGTCGGCAAATTCATTGCCGAGATGGATGCCCAGTTGGCCGAACGGAAGATCAAGGTGGAATTGACTCCCGCCGCCCGGGCCCGGTTGGCCGAGAAGGGCTACGACAAGGATTTCGGCGCCCGGCCCCTGGCCCGCCTGATCCAGAAGGAAATCAAGGATCCGCTCTCGGACGAAGTTCTCTTTGGCCGCCTGGTCAAGGGGGGGCGGGTTCGGGTGGATGTCCGGGACGATGCCTTCGCGTTCGAGTTCCCGGAGCGCGTGACGCTTCCCACCTGAGGGGGCAAACCGCGAGACGGAGACGCTTAATCCCGCAGGTCGGCAGGCAGTTTGAAATGAACGCCTTCGTCGATGACGGGCATCGACTCGATGGTGCTTTCCGGTCCCGCCAGGGCGCATAGGTGCTCCACCACCTGGGCGACCAGGAACTCGGGCGTCGAGGCACCCGCGCTGACGCCCACGCAGTCGATCCCGTCGATCCATGCGGGGTCGATGTCCTTGGCCTCGGTGATCAGGTGGCTGGGCACGCCCAATTTCGCGGCGACCTCCACCAGACGATTGCTGTTGGAAGAGGCGGGTGCACCGACAATGAGGACCAGCTGGGCCCGGGCGGCGAGTTCCTTGACGGCGTTCTGGCGGTTCTGGGTCGCGTAGCAGATATCGTCCCGGCGCGGCATTTCGATCTGGGGAAAGCGCAGTTTCAGGGCCTCCATGATTTCGCGCGTATCGTCCACGGACAGCGTCGTTTGGCTCACGCAGCCGAGTTTCGAGGGATCCCTGATCTGGAGTTTCTCGACATCCTCGGGCTTTTCGACGAGGTACATCGAGCCCGGCGCCTGGCCCATGGTGCCCTCGACCTCGACATGACCGGCGTGACCGATCATGACGATCTCGAGCCCGTCCCTGTGCATGCGGTGCACTTCCTTGTGGACCTTGGTGACCAGTGGACAGGTGGCGTCGATGGCCTTGAGTTCGCGCTGCTCTGCGGATTTCCGAACCGCCGGCGAAACCCCATGGGCGCTGTAGATCAATTGGCTTCCGGTGGGGGCCTCTTCGGGTTCGTCGACGAAGATCGCCCCCATGGCCCGCAGATCATCCACCACCCGGCGGTTGTGAACGATCTCATGGCGTACGTAGACGGGGTCATCGGTCCGGGCGAGGGTGCGCTCGACGATCTCGATGGCCCGATCGACACCGGCGCAAAAGCCCCTTGGGTTGGCGAGAACGACTTTCATCCCGGGCAGGTTAGCCTCCAAGGGGCAGATAGGGCAGGGGGCTTTCCCCGGTGGCGGGCGCAGGGGGACGGCGCGGGTACACTCCTGCCCTGGGGTGGGAGCGGGGAGAAGGGCTCGCCTCCTCGATACAGGTTGAGCCCGCGCACTTGGAGCCCGGGAGAGATGGGAGCGATGGCTGAATTGACGCCCGAGGATCGTTTTCTACGCAGTTGCCGCGGCGAAGAAGTGGACAGGCCCCCGGTCTGGCTGATGCGCCAGGCGGGTCGCTACTTGCCCGAGTATCGCGCGGTTCGCGAAGGCGTGAGCTTTCTCGAAATGTGTCGTGATGTGGAGCGCGCGGTCACGGTCTCGCTCCAACCCATCGACCTGGTGGGGAGCGAAGCCGTCATCCTCTTTCAGGATATTTTTACGCCGATTCCCGGCATGGGGGTCGAGTTGGACTTTTCGCCGGGCCCGGTGATGGCCGAGCCCTTGCGGCGGGCAGACCAGATCGCTGGGCTGCGCGTCCCCGACCCCCGGGAGTCGGTGCCCTTTGTCTTCGAAATCATCCGCACCTTGCGTCAGGCCCTGGAGAGCCGGCGAATTCCCCTGCTGGGCTTCGCGGGTGCTCCCTTTACCCTGGCTGCGTATATGGTCGAAGGCAGCGGTTCCAAGGATTTCGCGACCCTCAAGACGATGATGCATCGTGAGCCCGCTCTCCTGCGCCAGTTGCTCGCCACCCTGACCGAGATGACCGTGGGCTATATCGACGCCCAGATCGAGGCCGGCGCCCAGGCAGTTCAACTCTTCGATACCTGGGCGGGTCTTCTTTCCCCGGATGAGTACCGGGAATGGATCTCCCCAACCCATCAGGAAATCGTCCAGCGTATTCAGAAGAATGGCGCTCCTTTTATTCTCTACGTGAACAACGGTGCCCACGTGGTGGAGGAAATGGCGCAATCCGGGGCGGATGTGATCTCCCTCGATTGGCGTGCATCCCTCTCGGATGCGGCCGCGCGCTTTGGCGAAGGGGTCTCGCTCCAGGGGAACCTGGATCCCTGCGCCCTGGCGGCGTCGCCCGAGCAGATTCGCGATCGGGTCCAAGCCATGGCGCGAGATGCGGCGCCTGCACGGGGTTATATCGCCAACCTCGGCCACGGCTGCCTGCCGGGAACCCCCGTGGAGGGGGTGCGCGCGTTTACCGAGGCGGTGCGTTCTCTCGGCTAGCCCAGCGAGGCGCTTTCGGTGTGTGCCCGCGCCCAATCGGCGATCGCCCGGGCGAAGCGCGGCGAATCATTGACACAGGGGGCCAGGGCGAAGCTCTCCCCGCCCAATTCCTCCCATTGTGCCCTCAGCCGAATCCCGACTTCCTCCAGGGTTTCGAGATTGTCCGCCGTAAAGGCAGGACAGACCACGAATAAGCTCCGCTTGCCGGCTTCGTAGAGTTCGGGAAGCACGTAGTCCGTGTAAGGGCGGATCCAGGGTTCCTTGGTGAGGCGCGATTGGAAGGAGCTGCTGTAGGCACCGGGTTCGAGCCCCAGGGCCCGGGTGAGTGCCCGGGTGGTGCCGAAACACTGAGCCCGGTAGCAGCGTCGCTCGGTCGCGCCCTCAGCGTCGCAGCATCCTTCGCCGACGAGGCATCCGGGAATCGGGCGCAATTGGGATTCGGGCAGGCCGTGATAGCTGAAGAGAACGTGGTCCCAGCTTTGGGACTCCAGGGTCGGTCGCATGCGCTCGGCCTGGGCTTCGATGAATCCGGGATCATCGAAGAAATCACCTTGAACCACGAGTTCGAAGGGGGCGGCCCGCTTCTGGTTCTCTTCCTCGACTCGGGCGACTGCCGAACCGGTTGCGGCTTCGGCGTATTGGGGGAAGAGGGGCACGACGAAGACCTTCCTTACACCGGCATCCCCCAGGCGTTCCAGGGCGGATCCGATATCGGGACTGGCGTAGCGCATGGCGAGTTCGGTGTGAAAACCGCTGCCGAGTTGCTCACTCACGGCTCGGGCCATGGCCTGGCAATAGAGAAGAAGGGGGGAGCCCTCTTCCATCCAGATCTTCGCGTACGCCTTGGCGGTTTGTCTTGGCCGGGTGGGCAGGATGACGAGGTTCAGCAGCAGCCACCGGGCCACGGCGGGCATGGTCAGCACCTTGGGGTCGCTGAGGAACTCCCGCAGATAGCGCCGGACATCGCCTACTGCGGGAGAATCGGGGGTGCCGAGATTGATGAGTAGAACGCCCATCGGGCCTTCGGAGTTGTGTGATTGGGATTGCATGAGCACCTTGCTGCCGTCCGTGCCCGGTTCGTTCCGACAGGCTCCGGGAGCGGTTTGGAGCGGATCAACCGCGGTGGAGCCCGCCCAGTTTGAACGAGAGGCCGAGATAGAGAGCCGGGTAGGCGAGGCTCAACTCGACGACGTGGTATTCGGCCGAGAGTTCAGGGTTGAAGGCCGCCCAACCGATGACGATCGCCCAGAGCAGCCCGCTATAGCTCGTGAAGAGGCGAAGGTTCCGGTTCGGGAGCCGGCTCGGGTAGAGGTATTTGTACGGGATGAAGACGGCGATGCCCAAGCCCACGATCCAGAGCGTGCCGGCGAGGGCCGAGAAATCAAGCAGCCAGAGGTAGAACGCCAGCACGTTCCAATACGAGGGGAAGCCGAGGAAGAAGTTGTCGTCGGTCTTGGCGTGCTTCTGGGAGAAGCCGAAGGCGCTGGCGAGAATGGGGATCGCGAGCCAGGCCGGGGCCAGGACACTGCTGGCCTGCCACATGAAGACACAAGGCACGATGACGAAATTCAGGTAATCGACGATGTCGTCGAGGCGCCGCCCATCGATTTGAGGGGCGAACTCTTCCACGGCCAACCGGCGGGCCATCAGGCCATCGATGGAATCGATGGCCAGGGAGGCGAGCATGAAGACCATGGCCAGGGCCAGGTTCTCTCGCTGAATCTCGAGTAGCGCGAAGAATCCGAATACCGCGCCGCTGGCGGTGAGCAGGTGGACTCCCATGGCGGCGAACTTGCGCGTAGGGAGACGCATGGCTTCGGCCGGAGGATCCGCTGAATCGGTTTCTTCCATGGGCGGAAAGATTCTCGTGCTCCCGGCGAGGGCTGAGGTTCGAAACGCGCTGGAAGCATAACAGAGCCGCTATTGTCTGGGTCGTTGAGCCTCTTCCGTGTCTGTCCGAGGCGGGGGTTGGGGCGACTGCCCGAAGGAGTGCCGCTTGCCCGTGGAAGAGGGAGACCTGGAGCGATCTACGCAGGTGTCGACTGCCGCCGGCACCTGGACGACCCGCGTGGAGAGCGTTCTGAACTGGTCTCGGAGCTATTCCCTCAGCCCACTGGTCCTGAGCGCCGGATGTTGTGCGGCGTCGGGTATCGAGGCGGGCATGGGGCCGCGACACGACCTGGATGAATTCGGCGGTGGGGTACTCCACTATGCGCCGGAACACGCCGACCTCCTCATCGTCGGAGGGCCGCTCAGCCCCCGACGGGTGCCGGAGATCGAGCGGGTCTACGCCCGCATGGCCGAGCCCAAGTGGGTGGTGGCGTACGGGGCCTGCGCCTGCTCGGGCGGGGCCTACGATGCTCCGGAGTCCGCCTCCGGCCTGGGAACTGTGCTCCCGGTAGATATATATATCCCGGGTTGCCCGCCGCGTTCCGAGGCGTTACTCGATGGTCTGAGCCAATTGAGGGCGCGGATTCGAGGCGAGGCCCAGCGGACCGCCTGAGGGAAGAAGTCGAGTCAGGGGGTTCGCGTTGATTTTTGTTTCGGCGAGCACCGGGCGGTCCCCGGGTTCCCGCACCCACACGCACACCCAAACCTACACCCACACCTTTCACCCACAGCTAGACCCGCGGCGCCGGTGACCCGGGCCGGGAGGGAATCGGACGATGAAGACGAGCGTGGAACTTCCTGCACTGGGCGAGAGCGTGGTGGAGGGGACCGTTTCCCGTTGGCTGGTGGCTGTGGGCGACCGGGTCGAGGTCGACCAGCCCCTGGTCGAGGTGACCACCGACAAGGTGGATGCAGAGATCCCTTCTCCGGCTGCCGGTGTGGTGATGGAAATCCTTGCAGCCGAGGGTGATGTGGTTCCGGTGGGAGGCGCCCTGGCGCAGATCGATCCGGAAGGCGTCGCCACGCCCAGAGGCGCTGGCGATGGAGACCCAGTCGCCCAGGCGGAGGAGCCCGGGGTGGCTCTCCCAACCGCAATGTCTTCTACCTCCACCCGGGCGACTCCCGTCGCCCGGCGCCTGGCGGACGAGAGCCGACTCTCGCTGGACGATATCGAGGGCAGCGGGAGTGACGGCCGAATCACCAAGCGGGACGTTCTGCGTCATTCGAGTGCGGCGCCGGGGGAGGGGGATGATCCGGGTCAGGGAGCAGGGGCCCCGGCATCGCCCACCGCGAGGCCGGCGCCGCTTTCGGCGGACGGAGCCGCCGCATCCGCTCCGCCTGCCCAGGCGCCCCGACGGACCGGTTCACCGGCTCGATCACTCTACACCCCGGTGGAGGGCGACCGCGTCATCCCCATGTCGCCCATGCGCCGGATCATCGCCGAGCACATGGTCTACTCGAAGCACACCAGTCCCCACGTCGGCACCGTGACCGAGGTCGACATGTCGGCGGTGGCCTCCCTGCGTGCCGCCCGAAAGGCGAATTTTCAGAAGGAGTACGGCATCGGGCTGACCTATTTGCCCTTCATCGTTCACTCGGTGGTCAAAGCCTTGCGGGAGTTTCCCCAGCTGAATGCGTCGGTGATCGACGGGGCGATCGTCGAGAAGAAGAGCATCAATGTCGGGTTGGCGGTGGAGACGGAGAAAGGCCTGGTGGTTCCGGTGGTGCGAAACGCCGATCGTCTATCGCTGCCTGGCCTGGCGGCGGAGATCGACGACCTGGCGGAGAGAGCGCGGACCAAGCGGCTTTCGGCCGACGATCTCCAAGGCGGTTCGTTCACCGTTTCGAATCCCGGCCGCAAGGGCAATCTCTATGGCTTCGCGATCATCAACCAGCCCCAGGTGGGCATTGTTCGCATGGGAGAAATGGTGAAGCGGCCCGTGGTTCGGACAATCGAAGGCGAGGACGCCATCGTTATTCGGCCGATGATGCATATTGCGCTTTCCTACGATCATCGGGCGGTGGACGGCGCGCCCGCGAACGGGTTTCTCTACCGCATTCGGGAGTTGATCGAAGAGGGGGACTACGCCCTGTGAAGCTGGACGCGCGCTGATGGCGCCCTCGTGCGGGTTGCAGGTCGATTGGCTCGGCCGGGTCAGCTACGAGGCGGGTCTGGCCCTACAAGCCCGAGCGGTGGAGGCAAGGCTCGACGGGACGGGGGGCGACCGACTGCTTTTGCTCGAGCACCCGCCGGCGGTCACGCTCGGTCGCAGCGCTCGGGAATCCAATCTCCTGCTTTCGCGCGAGCAAATTCGCGCACGGGGAATCGACCTCCACGAGGCCCAGCGCGGGGGCGACGTCACCTACCACGCGCCGGGCCAGCTCGTAGGGTATCTGGTGATGGACCTGAAGGCGCGCGGCCGGCCGGATGTGCATCGCTTCGTCCGCCGGATCGAGAGCGCCCTGATCGAGACCCTGGCCGCGGTGGGTCTTGAGGGTCGCGCCGTCTCGGGTCGGACAGGTGTCTTCATGGGTGGAGCCTTCGAAGCGGATGGCAAAGAGCCGTCGCGAAAGATTGCTTCCATCGGAATCGGCGTGAGGCAGTGGGTCACCTTTCACGGTTTTGCGCTGAACGTGACCCTCGACCTGTCGGGTTTCGATGTCATCGTGCCCTGCGGCCTCGACGATGTCACGATGACATCGGTGGCACAGGAGTTGGAGCGCGGCCCGCTGGGTCTGGATGCGCGTGTGCGAGAGGAAGTTTCCGCGACTTTCTCGCGCGTATTCGCATGAGGGAGGGGGGCCCCCTACCATCGCGCCAATGCCTGGGGGTGTCATCGAGGTTCGGCAAAGCGAGCGGCTGAGTCTGCTCGAACGCATTTGGTTGCCCGGATTGCTGGTTGGGTTCTGGGTGATCGCCCGGCGCTTCTTTCGGAGCCTGGGTGGGGGAGCAGGGCGCCTGAGGGCGAAGGCTCCGCTGGATCCACGACAGCGCCCGGCGCACGTGCGCGGCATGCCGGTGTTGGTCAGCGACGACGGGCAAACGCCCCGCTGCGTGGGCTGCGAACTCTGCGCGCAGATCTGTCCGCCCGGCTGCATTCGAGTGGGCGTGGTGGACGCCGCCCCCGGGCCGGGAGAAGCGGGCCAGGCGAGGGCGGTGGAAGGCTTCGAAATCGACATGGCGCGCTGCCTCTACTGCGGCCTGTGCGAAGAGGTCTGCCCCGCGGATGCCCTGGCCATGAGCCCCCTGGTGGAGATCGCGGCCTTCGACCGCGCAGACCTGGTCTTTGATCTCGAAGCGCTCCTGGTTCCGGCCTCGCTGCTCTCCGCTCGGCTCGAGGCGCGGGAAGCGGGGGGGGCCGCAGCAATATCGGGGCGGGAGACGCCGCAAGAGGAGGAGGTTTCGTGAGCGAGCCCTCGTCCGACACGACGGTGCTGACACGTATTCAATTGCTGGCCCCCGAGGCCATCGAGCGTGTCTCCGGCGCGGGGGCGGAGTTGCAGGTGTACGTGGGGCCCGCTCGGCTCAAGCGCATGATGGGTCGCTTGCTGAACGATGAGATCCTGGGTCCCGGAGTGCTCTGCGATCTGGCGGTTCTCCCCACGGTGAGTGGCCCGGGGCAAATCGAGGTGGTCTATTCGCTCATGTGGCCCGAATGGCGTCAGCGCCTGGCGGTCAGGGTGCCCTTGGCGGACTCGAAGCCAAAACTCGACTCCATCTCGGGGATCTGGCCCTGCGCGGACTGGCTGGAACGGGAGGCCTGGGATCTTTGCGGTGTGGTGTTCGAGGGGCATCCCGACTTGCGCCGCATCCTGCTTCCCGAGGACGCCCAGGGGCATCCGTTGACCGGGCGCGCTGCTGGCTTCGGGGAGTCGGGGACGTGAGCGAAATCTCGAACCAAGGCACGAATCCTTCCGCGGCGGGCTCGCGGCGTTCGGGGTTGTCTGGGAGTTCGTCTCGGCTCCATCCGAATTCCGGTGCCAGGAGCCTGGACCTTGGCCCTCACCACCCCGCCACTCGGGGCGCGTTGGGGCTACGGGCCGAACTCGACGGCGAACGAATTCTCGATCTCGAGGTCGAGATCGGCTTTGGACATCGAGGTTTCGAACTCCATGCCCAGCGCCTGGGCTGGCTTCGGAGCCTTCCCTATGTGGAGCGGCTTCAATCCCAGTCCTCGATGCTGGCGGCAACGGCATATTGCGTGGCGGCGGAAAAACTCCTGGAATTCGAAGTGCCGCTGCGTGCCGAGTGGCTGCGGGTGTTGGGCGGTGAATTGGGGCGCGCCGCAGATCACCTGGGGCGGATCGCCAATTTGGCGAGAATTCTCGGTGCCGGGGCGGCCTCGTCGTGGGCGCTCAACGCCCGGTCGCGGCTCTGGGGGTTGCTGGAAAGACTTTCCGGGGCGCCGACCATGCACCACTTCATTCGTCTGGGAGGCGTTGCCCGGCCGCTGCCCGGCGATTTCGGTGTCGCCTGTCGCCCGGCGATCGACGCCGTTCGCCTGGACCTGGACGATGTCGACGCGGCCCTTGGCCAGAACCGGGTATTTATCGACCGGCTTCGAGGGCGGGCGCAACTCTCCGCCGATCAGGGCCTGGCCTTCAGCGTGACGGGGCCGCTGCTTCGAGCGGCGGGGGTGGTTTCGGATCTGCGTCGGAGCGAGCCCTACTCGGTCTACGACGATCTGGTCTTCGACGTGCCCGTGGGCCTGGTCGGCGACAACCTCGATCGCTATCGCGTCTGCTTGGAGGAGATCCATCAGAGCCTGAGCATGGTGGGCCAATGCCTGACGCGCCTCGAAGCGCTTGGCCCGGGTCCGGTACGCGTCCACGACGCCTGGCTGGATCGCGAACCCGGGGATGCCGCGTCCGGCGCCCTCGAGGCGCGCATCGCCCTGGCACAGAAATACGCAGACGGACCCCAAGTGCCCCCGGGCGAAAGCGTCTCCCATGTGGAATCCGCGAACGGAGAATTTGGCTTCTCCCTTGTCTCCGACGGCGGGCCGACCCCTCGGCGGGTTCGCTGCCGGGCGCCGAGTTTCTTTCACGCTCAGGCGCTGCCTGCCATGTTGGTCGGGGGAACCCTCGCCGATATCGGGCCGACGCTTGCCCTCGCGAATATCGAGAGCGCGGAGTGCGACCGGTGAACGGCCGGGATTCAGACTTGGAGCGGAAAGTTTGGGCTGCCCAGGATCCCTCCACTGCACCGGGCCCGCCGCCGCTTCAACCCTTTGGGCTGATCCTTCACCACGACGGACGCTGGAGTCATGAAGGTCAGCCGATCCTGAATCGAAAGCTCCGTGAACGATTCGATCGATCGGTGGTCTACCTGCCCGAGGAGGCCAAATACGTCGTTCGGATCGGACGTTTCCGCGGGCAGATTGAACTCGAAGAGGCGGGCTTCTTCGTTCGCTCGGTTGACCTTGCCAGCGGCGAAATCGTTCTCTCGGACGGGAGTCGCGAGCCCCTTCGGGCGGCCAGCTTGTCGGTTTCGCCGCTGGATGGTGCGTGGCTCTGCCGGGTGAAGGAAGCCCTGGCACCCGGCGGATTGCCCGCCCGATTTTCGCATTCCTCCCAAGCCGAATTGCTGAGTGCGGCGGAGGAGGACGGCGCGGGTTTTCGGCTGGTCCTGGGGAGTGGCGGGGTGCGGGTGCCCGACGCCCTGGCCGCGTCTGCTCGGGGCGAAGATTGACGCCCCGCGGTCGGCTTGTTAACTCCTCGACTCTTCTCGCACGGACGTCGCCTTGGGCGACCCCCTGTAGGAGTCCCGAGGCGGCGTAGCCAAGTGGTAAGGCGCGGGCCTGCAAAGCCCTGATCACCGGTTCGAATCCGGTCGCCGCCTCCAAAACCCCCCTCGGCCCCGCCGGTCCGATCGGCAGGACGAGTGCAACCCCGAGGGGGCGATCCGTTCAGGGCTGCCGCAGGCTGCCCAAGACTTAATTTTTGCCTCCATTTAGAAAATGATATTGATTTTCAATACTGATTTGCGAGAATTTCTCTCATCGGGGCGGGCCGCGCTGCTCCGAGAATCGAGGAGCGAACATCGATGCTGGTCTGCCAATGCAACGGGGTTTCCGACCGAACGATCCGTCGTGTGGTGCGCGCGGGCGCCGGGACGGTTCGACAGGTTGCCCAGGGCTGCGGGGCGGGTGCCGGCTGCGGCGATTGCGCCGAAACGATTCGCGAGTTGATCCGCGCCGACGCGGCGGAGCGGCAAGAAGAGCTGGGCGACTCGACATTCGTCGCGGTGAGCGCTGCACCCTGAACCGCCCGCGCCCCGGCGCGCGCTGCGGGTTCGGCCTTGATCCCCAAGCGCTCGCTTTCAGTGTTCCGTTGCGACGGGCTGGGTTGTTGGTGCATTCACCGCAAGGCGCCTTCCGCCCTCGGCGAAGATCGACGACGAGTGCCAGCCTCGGCGGTGGGCCAGGAGCCGCAGGGAAGTCTCGATGACGCCGAGCCCGTAACGCACCGAGCGCCGGAAATTGATCGACGAAGCTTCTTCGAAATACGCCGCGGGGCAAGATATTTCACCGATGGCAAAGTCGTGGTAGAGCGCCTGGGCGAGCATCTGGTTGTCGAAGACAAAATCGTCCGAGTTTTCCAACAAGGCCAGCCGTTCCAGCACCGGCCGAGTGAAAGCGCGGTAGCCGCTGTGGTACTCGGACAACTTGGCGTCGCAGAGCAGATTCTGGATCGCCGTGAGCGTGCGGTTGGCCAGGTATTTGTAGAGGGGCATTCCGCCTTTTCGGGCTGCCCCGCCCAGGATTCTTGACCCCAGAACGACGTCGAAGGGGCCATCGGTCAGCATGCTGATCATCGCGGGGAGCAAGCGGGGTGTGTACTGGTAGTCGGGGTGGAGCATGACGACGACATCCGCTCCCGCCGCCAGGGCCGCGCTGTAGCAGGTCTTCTGGTTGGCCCCATAGCCCCGGTTTTCTTCATGAACCAGGGTCGGAAGCCCCAATTTGCGGGCCTCGGCCACGGTTTCATCCGAACTCGCATCATCGGTCACGAGAACCTCATCCACGAGATCCAGAGGGATTTCGCGGTAGGTTCTCTCGAGTGTGCGGGCCGCATTGTATGCGGGCATCACCACGATGATGCGTTTTCCGTGGAACACGGCGGCTCCCGTCGGTGCAGAGTGGGTTCAAGAGAGCCCAAGGCCGCGTTTCGACGCTAGGCTGGATCCCCTGCGGAGTATAGACTGGAGAGGCTCCGACGTGCCCGGGTGGCGGAATGGGTAGACGCGGACGACTTAAAATCGTCTGGCCAACGGCCGTGCAGGTTCGAGCCCTGCCCCGGGTACCACTCCAGATCCTGCCGGGTTCCGGCGCTGGCTGAGGGTCAGGTATCGCTCCCCTCAAGAACCCGCTCCCGGACCCCATCGGTTTCCAGCAGGTCCTCCAGGGCGTCCCGATCGAGCAGGGTCGTTCGGGAATAGTTCAGCGCATCCTCAATGATTTCGACTCGGAAGATTTCCCGGGGTGTCGAAAAGATTTGGCGGATGCGCAGGGCCTGCTCGGGGCCGCCATCGAGGATTTGGCAACGCAGCGAGTCGACGATGCGCTGGGCGCGTCCGATACCTCGCCCGAGCGGGTCCATAT
>JAAZXM010000046.1:30673-33408 GCA_014240165.1 Myxococcales bacterium
AGGACGCCTCGGGCAGGGGGCTTCGGTAGGTCAGTTTGTAGGAGCCGTGGCGGTTCATCAGCCTGCCAGCATACCCGCCCGGTGGCCTCGGGATCAAGGTTTTGGACGCGCCCGGGGCGTATCGGAACAGGCCGGGCGTGGCCAGGGACGGCTGGCCGATGCGTTTATTCGACCTGTCGCCCTCCGACTTCGCGCTAGAGTCCTTTTTCAGTTCGCCTTCGCGGACCGCGCCTTTCCCACCGCGCCGAAGGATGCCCCCATGGCTCAGCGAACCGAGCGCCTCCACGGCCGCCATGCGATCGAAGAAGCCCTGCGTGCCCGTCGCCGTCCGCTCCACCGGCTCCTCGTGAAGGCCGGCAGGCTCAACGATGAGACCCGGCAATTGATGGATCTCGCCCGGGAGGCGGGTCTGCCCGTGGTCGAGCTCGAGGGGGCGCGGCTGGCCGACCTGGCGGGTGCGGGGGAAGCAGCGGTCCAGGGCGCGTTGCTCGAGGCCGGTGTCCTGCCCGAATTGGGAGGGGTGGGGGAATTGCTCGATGCCCTCGGGGGAGAGCCTGGATCTCGCCGGGTGGTGGCGCTCGATGGAGTCGAGGATCCCCAGAACGTGGGTGCGCTGGCCCGGGTGGCGGACGCGGCAGGGGCGGGCGGCCTGCTGCTGACTCGACGCCGATCGCCTCCGCTCTCGCCCGCCCTGGTCCGGGCGAGCGCGGGTGCCATCGAATGGCTTCCCGTGGCTCGGGTAACGAACCTTCTTCGCGGTCTGGAGGAGTTAAAAAGTGAAGGGTTCTGGGTAGTTGCGGCCGACCCGGACGCCGAGGCGGAGCTCTGGGAGGTGCCCGATCGTCTGCTTCAGGGGGATCTCGTGGTGGTTCTGGGCGCCGAGGGGCGTGGTCTTCGCCGGAGCATTCGGGACGCCGTGGACCATCCCGTCCGCATTCCCATGCGAGGCCGGGTGGCCTCGCTCAACGTGGCGAGTGCCGGAGCGGTGGTCCTCTATGACCTCCTGCGCCGGGCTTCGCCGGGCCCCGAGCGGGCCCCGGATCAGTCACGCTAGGCTTGGCGATCGCCGAATCCGGCTGCTTCGGGACCGGGCTGAGAATGGCGAAATTCGGGTACGATGTGAAAACGACACACTAGATTTCTTTGTAGATTCGGGCTGGTGGAGGCCTTTGCGGGTCTCGGGGTGCTTGCCGGGGGAGGCCGCTCGGTTATAGTCTTCCCCTCGGGCCGTCGCTGGCGTAGCTCAATTGGTAGAGCACCGGATTTGTAATCCGAAGGTTAAGGGTTCGAGTCCCCTCGCCAGCTCCGTCGAAGCGTCGAGTGCAATTCAAAATCAATCGCGAACACGATCACATCACCATGAGCATCGTGAGGCAAGACCGAAAGCCAACGGCGGCGGCAAGCAAACCAACAGGTCAACATCAAGAGCATCAAGAGCATCAAGAGCATCAAGAGCATCAAGAGCACCAGGAACGCGACTAGGGATACGCGATACACGACGCAGAAGAATCTCGATCCGTAAACACGGGAACAGCAGGGTGACAAGGTCACGCTGAACTCTCCGGGTCGCGATCGGGCGCGTGATCGAGAAATTCAAGAACTAAGCTGAACGGGTCGAGGCCTCCGCGGCTTCATCAAAAAAGGTCAGAAGCGTAAGCACGGCAAAGGGTTCGGGTCAGCCATCGGCGAATTGCAAGTGAGATTCAAAGATGGGCCTTGAGCGTTATGGCGTCCTTCGCTCTTCGCACGGAATCCGGGCACCAAGGCAGGCAATCAAGGCGGGCAAATAATCAAGTCAATCCAGGAGACAACCCCAGCCTTCCAGTGGCGATTGGCAACTGACCCACGATCACTCTCGAGTCGAGCGTCTCGAGCAAAGCATTTCAACCGAATACAGCCGGCCCATTGGGGTCGCGGGAATCATCAACGACGTTGCCCAGGGGGTGGCAACCCATTCACGGCAGGGGATCGAGTCTGTTCTTGAGGCTCGCCCGGACTCAGAGACGTCTGGCCAGGTGTATTAGCGGGAACATGCCCTGACACACACGGACGAACGGCATAACGACAAAAGGATACAAGGGAGAGGTACCGAAGCGGCCAACCGGGGCAGACTGTAAATCTGCTGGCATATGCCTACGGAGGTTCGAATCCTCCCCTCTCCACCAGTCGGACTCCAATGAGTCACTCAAGCAGTCAAAGAAACTCCTCGACGGAAGCAAGCGCTCAAAAATAAGTGGGACCAGGCGAGACGGAGGCCACAAAAAGAATTACTCGCGGGAATAGCTCAGTTGGCTAGAGCACGAGCCTTCCAAGCTCGGGGTCGCGGGTTCGAGCCCCGTTTCCCGCTCCAGACAAGAAGCACCCAAGCTGCTCTGCAGCAAGCGTGCGAAGAAACCCCAGGAAAACCAGGAAGAGGTTGAAGGGAAAAAGACAAAGGCAAGGCCCGGCACCGGGAGCCCGATGCGGGGTTGCGAGCTTGCAGGGCGAGAGCCGACACCGGAAGACGAGCCGGGAGACGAATAGCGGGATCTGCTCACGTAGCTCAGGTGGTAGAGCACGTCCTTGGTAAGGACGAGGTCAGCGGTTCAAGTCCGCTCGTGAGCTCCAGAAAAAAGTGGATGCGGGGCCCGGGTGATGCGGGCTCATGATCCGAGACTCAGGGAACCAGACGCCAGAATCGAGCCAGAAACAGTAAGGAAGGACGAGAGGGAGCAATGGCCAAGGAGAAATTCGAG
>JAAZXM010000047.1 GCA_014240165.1 Myxococcales bacterium
GAGTCGATGGCCATCGGTGGCGACCATACGAAGCTTGGCCGGCTCCTCCTGGACCTCGAAATAGACGCCATTGAGGTTGTACCGCGTCTCATCCACCGAGGCGGCGTACATGGTCCTCTCGATCATGGCCGAGAGAATCTCGGCGGGCAGCGTGGCTGTGCTTTCCGGAGAGAATTCGGGGAGAGTCGGGTATTCCTCAGCTGCGGTTCCCGCCAAGGTGAAATGGGCCCGTTCGCAGCGAATCTCAAGGTAGGAATTGGCTGCGGATTCCAGCTGGATCAGTTGATCGGGGAGTTCTCGAACGATCTCGAAGAATTTTTTAGCCCCGACGGTGAGGGATCCCTCTTCTTCGACCTCAACGGGCTGCAGGCTGCGAATTCCCACCTCGAGATCCGTTGCCGAAAATTGGAGAGTCGGGGTCGGATTCGATTTCTTGGCTTCCAAAAGTACATTGGCGAGGATCGGCATCGAGTTGCGTTTTTCCACGATCGCCTGGATCCGGTTCAAGGCTTTTTGCAGCGCAGCCTTTTCGATCGAAAGTTTCATCGCCGACCTCGTCTCTATTGGTTGGGTTTTATTTATCCAGTTGTTTTAGTAGTGGACAAAAGGGAGGGCAAAAACACCTTAAATAGCTGTTTTTGAATAGAAATTAGTTTGGCCTAGCTATGTGGAGTGCGTGGGAGAACGATGCCATCGCGGGCGAGCTCCTGCGCGATCCGGAGAAACTGGTGCGAGTCTACCACGGGCATCTGAGAGAGTGAATGCTCGTTTGCGCGCATATGGGGTTCATTCGTACACCCGCGCGGACTCGCGCGTCCAGCAAAATTTTCGACCCTGAAGATGCGCCTGGCCCAATCGGAACGGGGCCCGGCATTGGCAACGCGCGGGGGGCTGGCTAGGCTCCCGCCCCTTCCAAGCGAGGCAGCATTTGCCATTGCCCCGGGTTGTGATGCGCATGGGCGCGTGCCGGGGTGGAACCGAGTCCGAATAGTGTGCGCTTTCGGGCCCAGGCTGTCTCAAAATCATCCAACCCGGTCAGGCGAGCGCGAGAACAGCCTCGTCGAGAGAAATTGCGGACTCGGTGAGCACTCGCGGAACCGGCCAACCCGGCCTTCCCGTCCAAGTCCCCTGGCCAATCCTCGAAGTGAGAAAGTCCCATCATGAAGCGAACGTATCAGCCGAGTCGTATTAAGCGGCTTCGGAAGCATGGATTCCGCGAGCGTATGAAGACGCGTTCCGGTCGCGCGATTTTGAAGCGACGGCGAGCCAAGGGGCGCAAGCGCCTGGCGACCACTGTGGCGTCGAAATAGTCGTGGACGGAAGGACCGGCCGCTTTGGGCGGGCCGATCGCCTACGCGACTCAAGAGAATTCGAACGGGTTTCCCGAAAGGGACGCCGGGTTGCATCCGGCGAGTTCGTTTTCTTGATGCTCCCCGCGACATCCGGAAACGTCAGCCGGGTGGGGATCAGTGCCAGTCGCCGAGTGGGCAACGCCGTCGTGCGAAATCGCATCAAGCGGTCGGTGCGCGAGTGGTTTCGCCGGCGCAGGGATGCCTTTCCCGAAGCCTGGGATCTGGTGGTGATCGCGCGTCGCCCATGTGCCCGGAAAACCGAAAGCGGCGGTTTGAACGCAGCGCTTGATCAGACCCTGACCCGGGCAAAGATGCAATGGAAGACGTCGTGAGCACTGGGCAGAATTCCGCATGTGCAGCCCCGGACCTCGCCCAAGCAGGCGGAGTTCGAAACTCCGCCCCGACGCGACCCAGGGTCCATCGCTCGCGGCGGGTGGCTTGGCTCGTGGGCGCCCTCGACTTCTGGCATCAATGGTTGTCACCGTGGCTCGGCCCAGCTTGCCGATTCGAGCCCAGCTGCTCGCGCTATACCGGGCAGGCGATCGAAGCGCACGGTGCTGGCCGAGGCCTATGGCTCGGCGTTCGCCGCCTTGGACGTTGTCATCCCTTCCACCCCGGTGGCTACGATCCGGTTCCGCGAGGCTGACCGTTGGACCGAAACCTGATTCTCGCATTCGCACTCTCGATGGCGGTTTTTTCCGGCTGGCTGGCCTGGCAGGAACAAATTCGCGGGCCCGAGCGCAGGGCCGCGGCCGAACGGGCCGAGGCCGCGCGGGAAGCCGAAACGCTGCGGGAGGAATTCGCCGAAGAGAGGGAAGCTCCACTAAGGGAACAGGTTCGCATAGAGAGCGAAACCGCCAACGAAGCGCGGGATACGGGGTCGCGGAGGTCTTGGGACAAGCCAGCAGCCGAAGAGGATCCCTCGTCCGTAGACCCATGGAACGACACGCTCGAGACCGAGCACGTGACCGCGGACTTGAGCAATCGCGGCGGCGTAGTGACGGGTTGGCGAATCCGAAACTACTTCGAGACCCCGCGCGAAGAAGTCGATGTCGAATTGATCGACTTGCCTCGCGGCGCACCCGCGACTTTGACGACACCCTTTGAGAGCCTGGGCTACGGGGATCTGAGCGAAGCGCTCTACACGGTTGAATCCGCGACCCCGAGTGAGGTGGTCTTTGTTTTGCGGCGCGGGGATGTCGAGATCCGTAAGACCTACCGCGCCGTGGATGCGCGCTACGCGTTGGAGTTGGAGGTGGAGATCGTCAATCGAGGCTCTGCCTCGATCGAGCCCGAGGTCACCTTTCTCGTTCCAGCCGCGTTGAATTCCCGCCCGGATTTCAAGGAGGTTTCCCTCCTCGCCCTGGCGAACGACGAAGTCGAGCGCGAACTCGTGCCCTCGGTGGGGGGCGGAGGTTTTTTCGGGGGTCTCTTTGGCGGAGATGAAGGTCCCTATGCGGCGGGTTCAGGCGTCCAGTGGGCGGGCATGGATCTGCGTTATTTCGCGTCGGTGGTCGTGTCGCCCGAACCTGACGATACGGCGGTGGAATTCGTGCCCCTCGAAGAAGGCAAGCTGGCAGCGGCTCGCTTGACCACCCGCGCGCCTCGCCTCGCACCCGGCGAGGAGAGTCGCCATGCTTACCTGGTTTTCATGGGTCCCAAGGAGCCCGCTCTCCTGAAGGAGTTGGGGCACCAGTTGAACCGGACCATCAGCCAGGGTTGGTCCTGGGTGGCGCCGCTGACCGCGTTCTTTGGTTGGGCTTTGCAGATGGTCCAGCGGGTGGTGCCGAACTACGGCCTGGCCATCATTGTGCTGACGATTCTGGTGCGAATTGCGACCTGGCCCATCATGGCGCGGCAGATGAAATCCGCCGAGCGGATGCGTGAGTTGATGCCCCAGATCAAGGTGCTGCAAGAGAAGTACAAGGACGATCGCCAAAAACAATCGGAGGAGACCTTCAAGCTCTACCGAGAAACGGGTGTAAATCCCCTCGGTGGCTGTCTCCCGATGGTACTCCAACTTCCTGTATTCATTGGCTTATTCTATGCCTTGCAGAGTTCGATCGATCTCCGGCACGCGGCGTTCATGCTCTGGATCAACGATCTCTCGGCGCCCGCCACGCTCTTCATGATTCCCGGGATGGACTTCCCGGTTCGGATTTTGCCGATCTTGATGGCGGCTTCGATGTACGGCCAGCAAAAGATGATGCCCCAGACCGGGATGGACCCCGCTCAGGCGCGCATGATGTTGATTATGATGCCGGGCATGATGCTCGTGATCTCCTACACCTTTCCTTCCGGGCTCGTTCTCTATTGGCTGGTGAGCAACCTGCTCGGAATCGGGCACCAACTCTGGGTGCGCCGAAAAATGCAAGCGGCACCAGCCTGATCTTCCTTTCCCCCCAGCGAAAACGAGGTTCCTCCGATGTACGACAAGAAAACAGAAGCCAATGAATTTGTGGCCGATTCAGTAGATGAAGCCAAGGCCGCGGCGGCGCGCTTCTACGGCGTGGAAGTCGACGAATTGAAAGTCGCGGTTGCCAAGGAAGGCGAAGTTTCGGGTCTCAACGGGCGCGCTGCCCTGGTGGCCTACCCGAAGAGCGTCGTGCCCGGCAGTAAGCCCGGAGACGATGGCGGTGGCCGCGGCGGCCGAGGTGGTCGCGGCGATCGCGGCGATCGCGGCGATCGTGGCGGACGTGGTCGGGACCGAGATCGTGGCCGGGATCGCGACCGAGGCCGGCGGGCGGAGGGCGAGTCGCGCCCAACGCTCGAGGCCTCGGGGCCATCGCACTCGGAAGAGCCGGTGGAATCCACCGGAAGCGCCCAGGGCGAATTGAGCGAAATTGGAAAGTTTGTCCTGGGCACTGTCGAGCGAATGGGTCTCGGAAATTTCGAGATCAGCGAGAACTCCGAAGAGGGCTCTGATTTGACGGTTTGCCAACTCCGCGGTGCGGCGGGCACGGCCCTGGGCTCGGGCGGCGTTCGCACGGCCGAGGCCGTGCAGCTTCTGGCGAACCAGGTTGCCAAGCAACTCGACGTTTCCGGGCGAGTGGTGATCGACGTTGAAGGCGACGAGGACGAGCGCGAGTCGTCCCTGACAGCGCTTGCGGGTAAAGCGGCGGACCGGGCCGCAGATTCGGGTCGCTCGGTTGCCCTGGACCCCATGAACCCCCGTGACCGGCGCATCGTCCATGTCGCGCTGCGCGATACGGACAACATCGCGACCATGAGCATCGGCGACGGGCGCTATCGCCAGGTTCTTGTCGTTCCCGAAGGCGCGTCAGAGTACGAAGAGGCCCAGTCCTCCCAGGCCTGATTTCTCCCGCCTCAGCCATGGGCGCTCCATTCGCCTGTAGCCTCCCCCAACCCAACCCCCCAGAGTGTTCCACGTGGAACGTTTGGCCTCGGTTGCCCCGAGCGCCAGTGTTCCTGGAGGAACGGTCGAAATGATCCCGCGAATGTGTTCCACGTGGAACGATTTCGACCAACAAGCCAGAGTGTTCCACGTGGAACGCTCGGTTGCTTCGGCTTGGGGGTTCCACGTGGAACATTCCGATTCCGACGCCTAACCGAGACGAGCCAGAGAGACCCCTTGATCCAGCGGCCGCCTCCGTGCTGGCCCGGGCGCTTGCCGCGTTGGAGATCGATCTCAGCGACTCCATTCAGCGGCGGCTCCTGGACTTTGCCGAGCTTCTAATCGAATGGGGCGCCACGCGAAATCTCACCGGCCACCGCACAGTGGCAAAAGTGGTGGAGCACAGGCTCGTGGATGCCTTGGCGCTCTTCCAGGCGATCGAGGGCCAAGTGGGTCAAGGAATCGGCCCGGAATTGGCCGATTTAGGGTCGGGAGCCGGTTTTCCCGGAATTCCCCTTGCGATTGCGTACCCCCGCCTTTCGGTGGTTTCGGTGGACAGCCGCGAACGGCGCCACCACTTTCAGAGAGCTGTCCGCAGAGAGCTCGATTTGGACAATCTCGAGCCACGCCTCGGACGAATCGAGGCGCTTACGCCCTCTCCCGCGGACCTGGTTCTCGCCCAGGCGGTCGCTTCGCCCCAGCGAGTCCTCGAATGGGGTGCAGATTGGGTCCGCCCTGGCGGCTATCTGGTGATCCCGGGCGGTCCGAATCCTCACGATCCCGGCGAGCATCCCGCGATCATTCGCCAGGGGACGGTTGAGTACTCGGTCGCGGGTTTGGCAGGAGAGAAATCCTTCTGGTGGGGCCAACGGTCGGAAAGCAACCGCTCATCCATCGCGGCGAGGCCATAGGACGAGTTTGGGGCGAAGGTGGGCGCGTTGGCCCGCGGTGAAGCGGCATCAAAGCGCCGCGCTGTGCTACATCGGACGAAGGGGGGCGCCAATTATCAATGCCGGCTGCACGTGTCATCGCCGTGGCGAACCAGAAGGGGGGCGTGGGGAAGACCACGACGGCAGTCAGCGTGGCCGCTTGCCTTGCGGCTTCCGAGCGCCGAACTTTGCTCATCGACCTTGACCCCCAGGGGAATGCCAGCAGCGCCCTGGGCGAGGTGAAAACAACACAGCACGTGTACAGCGCGCTGATGGGTGAATGCGGCCTGGGCGAAGTGGTGCGGCAGACAGACCTTGAATTCATGGGTCTGGTTCCCGCAGGCCCGGACCTGGTCGGGGCAGAAATAGAACTGGTCAACACCGAGCACCGGGAGCGCCGCTTGGCCCTTGGCCTGGCCCCGATCTTGGACCAATACGAGTACGTCGTCATCGATTGCGCGCCTTCATTGGGCATCCTGACCCTCAACGCATTGACGGCCGCCGACTCGATCCTGGTGCCTCTTCAGTGCGAGTACTACGCGCTCGAGGGTCTTGCGCGTTTGCTGGAGACCACGGACCTGGTGCGCGCGAATCTCAACCCCGGCCTCAGCCTGGAAGGCATCGTCCTCACCATGGTGGACCAGCGCAACAACTTGAGCCGGCAGGTGGAAGCCGAGGTTCGCGAGCATTTCGGGGACCGCGTATTCCAAACCCGGATTCCTCGGAACGTGACCCTGGGCGAGGCGCCCAGTCACGGGCTTCCGATCCTTCTCTACGACATTCATTCGCGCGGCGCGGTGGCCTATCTGCAACTCACCGAGGAGTTGCTCGCACGCCATATGGCGGATGCGGGACAATCCGAAGGCGTTCCGGATCCATCGATCACGGCCGAGCCCACCCCTCCAACGGGAGACAACCATGAGTGAAAAACGTCGCGCGCTTGGGCGCGGTCTGGGTGCTTTGATTTCGGGCGACAGCGCGCGGCCGCGCGCCTCGGCTCCGGCCCCGACTCCGCCTCTAATGGGAAAGTCTGCACCTTCGCACCCTACACAATCCAGTGTCTACGAGGAAGCGCCCCTCAAACCCTCGAAACAGGCGTTTCCGAGTTTTCTGCCCGTAGACGAAATCGATCCGAACCCGGACCAACCCCGCCGTCGCTTCGATGCGGGAGAGTTGGAACGCCTGGCGGCCTCGATTCTCCGTCACGGCGTACTCCAGCCCGTGGTCGTCCGCCGAGTCGCTGACCGCTACGAATTGATCTTGGGCGAGCGCCGCTGGCGGGCGAGTCGCGCAGCCGGTCTCAATGCGATCCCGGCTGTGGTTTCCGATTTGGCCGAGGCCGATCGTCTCGAGGTCGCGATCGTAGAAAACGTGCAGCGCAGCGATCTGAGCCCCCTCGAATTGGCCCACGCCTACCGGGCCCTGGCCGAAGCCGGCGCGACCCAGGAGGAGATCGGGAAAAAGGTCTCCCAGGATCGCTCGTCGGTGGCGAATTTTATGCGCTTGCTCGAACTCTCCCGGGATATCCAGGAAGACCTCGAGGAGGGCCGGTTGCGCATGGGGCACGCCAAGGCGCTGCTTCAAGTGCCCGATCCGGTTCAGCGCGGGCGCTTGCGCGACCGGATCATCAAGGGCGGCCTCTCGGTTCGGGCGACGGAGAAATTGGCTCGCGCCAGCGAGCAGCCCGCCGCTTCCGGTTCCGCAAACCCACCCGCAGCGCCCATCGACCCCAACCTGGCTCGGAGCCTGGAAGCCCTCCAGGGCCGCTATCAGGCGCGGGTGAGGCTGAATGGGGGCGCGAAGAAGGGGCGCATCGAAATCGAATATTTCGATCCCGAAGACCTGCAGCGAATATTTTCTCTGCTTCTGGGAGAGGCGTGATGGCCAAGAACCCACGCCCCTCGCCGCCGGCCGATCGATTGGTGCCCGAGGGTGCCCGTTTCGAAGGCCGTGTTGTTTCTCGGGGCCAGGCCGCCATCGATGGAGAGGTGATTGGGCCCGTCGAGACCGGAGGCCCCCTTCTGGTCGGCCCGGAAGCGCGCATCGATGGGAGCCTGCGGGTCGACTCTCTCGAGCTGGCGGGCCGCGTCGACGGCGACGTCCTCGCGCGGAAGGCAGCAACCCTTTCCGAGGGTGCAACCCTTCGTGGCACCTTGAAGAGCCCACGCGTGAGAGTTGCGGAAGGCGCCCACCTCGACGGCCCCTGCCGCATTGGCCCGGCGAACGAGGATGGCGAAAGCGGCGCCGAGTCACCTTGAATCTGCGCTCACTTATGCAAGAATCCGGGGCGCTTCGAAGCGGCTTTCCTCGCTGAAGGCAGTCTCTTAGCGGCACCGCTCGACACTTGTCGACGGCACTGAGCGACACGCTGCAGTTGCCAGTCTGGGTTCACTCAGGCGGTTTCCGCCAAGCACCGGTTGGCGGATTCGAAGTGCGCCTTCGACGGCGCCCAAGTGGGTGAGCACTCTGCGGATCGGGCCCTCGCCGAGATCAAAAAGAGCAGAGCAGTGCAGCGGCGGAAACCACCAGCAATGCGGGAAACGAATTCGAACCGGTTCATTAACGAACCGGCTCCGGGAGAGACGATGACCGAGCAAAGGGTTGGACAAAACGGACAGAGTCAGTTCGTCCCGCACCTTTTGCAACGCAGACTATCCGGGCTGGGCGCGGTGTTGTTCGGGCTCACCATCGCGGGCCCTGCGAGCGCCGCCGCGGATCTTGTCCTGATCCCGGATTTGCCCACGCTGGTCTCGCTGATTGTTTTTTTCCTGCTGCTCGTGCTGGCCACCAACGCGTTGATTTTCCGCCCGATTTTTCAGGCCCTGGATGAAAGGGCCAAGCGCGTCGAAGGTGCCCGAGAACGCGCGGAAGAACTGGACGCCGAGAGCAACGCTCTGCTGGATCGTTACCAATCATCGATCAGGGATGCGCGAGCCGAGGCCGAGTCGAATCGAAAGAATAAACTCGGACACGCACGGGAAGAGCAGATCGGGATGGCCGAGGCCGCGCGGGCCCAGGCCGAGGCAAAAATCGAAGAGGCCAGGGCAGGTTTGGAAGCCGCACTGGTCGCTGCGCGGGAGGGTCTTCGCGCCAGCAGTTCCGACATTGCTCGGGCGGTTGCTGCCCGGGTCATCGGAAGGGAACTCTGATGAGCGCTTTCCTGAAAACCCTGGGTGCGGCGCTCTTGGTCTTGGCATGGCTTCCCGGGCAAGCGCTCGCGGCCGGCGGCGGCGGCGATCCGGTGATGGACCTGATCTACCAGGTGGGGAATTTCCTGCTGCTGCTCGGAGTGATCTTCTTCGTCGCGCGCAAGCCGGTGATGGCGTATTTCGCCAGCCGCCGGGAACAGATCATGGGCGACCTCGATCAGGCGGCGGCGGTTCTCGCTGCGGCCGAGGCGCGTCAGGCGGAAATCCAGAGCAAGCTCGGCGAACTCGAGGCCCAATTGGCCGAAATTCAGGAACAGTCGCGGCAGCGGGCGGAAGAGGAGAGCCAGCGGATTCTCGCGAAAGCCCGCGAAGCGGCCGAGCGGATTCAATCCGATGCGCTGGAAGCCAGCGCCCAGGAGCTGCTGAGGGCTCAGCAGGAGCTTCGCGCCGAAGCGGCGGGGCTGGCCGTGGAACTGGCCACAGAGATCTTGGAGCAGCAGGTGGGCGACTCCGACCGGCAGCGGCTGCTCGACGAATTCATCACGCGGGTCGAACCGCGATCGGACAACCATTGAGCGAAACGCCTGGCCGATTCGGCATGCGGGCTTTTGGCACGGAGAAAGGGCGAGAACGGTAGATGTCTTCCAAGGCCGCAATTCGTTATGCAAAAGCGCTCTTTGCCCTGGGCAAGGAGGAGCAGCGCCTCGCAGCGCTGCGGCGCGAGCTGGAGAGCCTGGCGGGTCTCCTCGAGGCGCATTCCGAACTCCGCGAAACCCTGCTCACGCCGCTCTACCCCGCCGATCAACGCAAAGCCGTATTGCTCGAGGTGTCGAATCGAGCCGAGCTCTCTCCGCTCTTGCAGAATTTTACTGCCTACCTCATCGACCGGCGCCGCATGATCGACTTCGACGATATCTTCGCGGAGTTCAATCGCCTGGCCGACGAGGACGAGGGCCTGCTAACGGCCAAGGTTCGCTCGGCGAGTCCTCTCGATGCGGAGCGCGAAGAGCGACTTCAGCGCGCCCTGGCCGATCGGACCGGACGCCGAATTCGCCTGGACGTGGAACTCGACCCGACGTTGATCGCGGGTGCCATTGCGCAGGTCGGTGACCTGGTCATCGACGGAAGTCTTCGCACGCAGCTGGGTCAGTTGCGCGCCAATCTCATGAAGGGATCCTGATAATGGACATCAAGGCCGGTGAAATAACCGACATCCTCAAGCGCGAGATCAAGGAATACGATCGCGAAATCGACGTAGCTGAAACGGGAACCGTACTCAGCGCGGGCGATGGGATTGCGCGGGTCTATGGGCTCGAGAATGCCTTGGCGGGCGAACTCGTCGAATTCGAGGGTGGCATCCGGGGCATGGTGCTGAACCTCGAAGAGGACAACGTGGGCGTCGCGGTCATGGGTGAGTCCCACGGGATCAAGGAAGGCGGACTGGTTCGCCGAACGGGTCGTATCATCGAGGTGCCCGTGGGCGACGAGATGCTCGGCCGCGTTGTGGATGGACTCGGAAATGCCATCGATGGCAAGGGGCCGATCAACAACAGCGAGACCCGCCTGGTGGAGATCAAGGCGCCGGGCATCGTGACGCGAAAATCCGTGAGCGAATCCCTGGCCACGGGCATCAAGGCCATCGACGCGATGGTGCCCATCGGGCGCGGGCAGCGCGAATTGATCATCGGCGACCGGCAGACGGGCAAAACCGCGATCGCGATAGACACCATCATCAACCAGAAGGACACGGACGTTTTCTGTGTCTACGTGGCGGTGGGGCAAAAGCAGTCGACCGTGGCCCAGGTGGTGGACAAGCTGACCCAGCACGGCGCCATGGAGTACACCGTGGTGGTGGCCGCGACGGCTTCCGATCCGGCCCCGCTGCAGTTCATCTCCCCCTACACGGGCTGCTCCATTGCCGAGCATTTCCTGCACTCCGGCCGGCACGCCCTGATTGTTTTCGACGATCTCTCCAAGCAGGCGGTGGCCTATCGGCAACTTTCTCTCCTGCTCAGGCGCCCGCCGGGACGTGAGGCGTACCCGGGCGATGTTTTCTACCTGCACTCGCGGCTGCTCGAGCGCGCCTGCAAGCTTTCCGACGATATGGGCGGAGGAAGCCTCACGGCGCTTCCCATCATTGAGACCCAGGCCGGCGATGTTTCCGCCTATATCCCGACCAATGTGATTTCGATTACCGACGGCCAGATCTTCCTGGAAACGGACCTATTCAACTCTGGGGTTCGGCCGGCCATCAACGTGGGCCTCTCAGTCTCGCGCGTGGGCGGCTCGGCTCAGACCAAGGCCACCAAGGCGGTGGCGGGTCAGCTGAAGCTCAACCTCGCCCAATATCGCGAGATGGCGGCCTTTGCCCAGTTCGGTAGCGACCTCGACAAGGCCACCCAGGAGCAGTTGGCCAACGGCGAACGTCAGACCGAGATGCTCAAGCAGCCCCAATACTCGCCCCTGGCCATGGAAGAGCAGGTGGTGGCCATCTACGCCGCCACGCCCGAGACCGGCCGTGACTCGTGGATTCGTCCCTACGCGCTGGAGGATATCGGTCGCTACGAGCAGGAAATGCTTGATTGGATGCGATCGAGTCACCCCGAGGTCTTCGATGCGATTTCATCGAGTGGAAAATTCGAGGACGATACAGAGGCGAAGCTCGTGAGTGCGCTAGACGAATTCGCCAAGGTGTTTCAGCCGTCGCAGCGCGGCGGGAGCTCGGAAGAGGCAGCCTGACCCTTGCCCACCCTAAGCGATATCAAGCGGCGGATCGTCAGTATCCAGTCGACCCAGAAGATCACCAGCGCCATGAAGATGGTGTCGGCCGCGAAGCTACGCCGGGCCCAGGAGGCCATCGAGGCAGCGCGCCCCTATGCCCAGCGCATGCGGGAAACCCTGGAAGAGGTTGGCGGCGGAGAGACCAATCATCCGCTCTTCGAGCAGCGCGAGGAAAAGGCCCGGGTCGAGGTGGTTGTGATCACCTCGGATCGCGGTCTTGCCGGGGCCTATAACGGCCAGATCATCAAGGCCACCGAGGCCTTCGTGGCCGAGCGCCGAACCGGGGCGACGAAAGTCTCCCTCACGATCGTGGGCAAGAAGGCGGCGGATTATTTCAAGGGCCCGCGCGGGATCGAGGTCTCGAGCGCGCGCCCGGTCGGCCCGAACGTCAACTATCTCGAAGCCAAGCAAGTGGCGGGTGGTCTGATTTCACGGTTCGAGTCGGGTGAAGTCGACGAGGTCGTGATCATCCACAACGAGTTTGTTTCAGCGATTGCCCAGAATGCGAAGATCGTGCCGCTTCTGCCCTTCGTCCCGCCAGTGGCTGGCGACGATGCGGAAGAGGGCACCGAAGCCCAGGCCCCGTATGAGATCGAACCCAACCCCGAACGCTTGTTGACCTCCCTGGTCCCCAAGGCGGTGGAGGTCGAGCTCTTTCGGGCGCTGCTCGAGAACCAGGCGGGGGAGCATGCGGCGCGCATGACCGCCATGGAGAACGCCACCAAGAACACCGAGGAGTTGATTGAAAAACTGACCCTCGAGTACAACCGCGCCCGCCAGGCCGCGATTACCAGCGAGCTCGTCGAAATCATTACCGGCGCCCAGGCGCTCGAATAACACCCGCCGCCCCGGCGACGGGGCCATGGAGAGGCCGCCCTCCCGATTCAATGAACGGGGGCGGACCAAGGAGAGAAGACATGCAGAAGGGCAAGATCATTCAAGTGATGGGCCCGGTCGTGGACGTCGAGTTCGCGCCTGGAGAGATCCCGGAGATCATGACGGCGCTTCGGACCAGCAATTCGGGGATCGATGATCGCGAGGGCAACCTGGTGGTCGAGGTGGCCCTTCATCTCGGTGAGAATACCGCGCGCTGCATCGCCATGGACACCACCGATGGTCTGATGCGCGGCCAGGAGGTCAAGAGCACGGGCGAGCCCATCTCGATTCCGGTAGGCCCCGAGACCCTCGGCCGAATCATGAACGTGATCGGTGAACCCGTGGATGAACGGGGCCCGGTGGAAACCAAGATGACCTACCCCATTCATCGCCCGGCCCCCGAATTCGTCGATCAATCCACCGCGGTGGAGATCCTCGAGACGGGCATCAAGGTCGTCGATCTCGTGGCTCCCTATCCCAAGGGCGGCAAGGTGGGTCTCTTCGGCGGCGCGGGTGTGGGCAAGACCGTGGTCATCATGGAGCTCATCAACAATATCGCCAAGGAGCATTCGGGTTATTCGGTGTTCGGTGGCGTGGGAGAGCGGACGCGCGAGGGCAACGATCTCTGGAACGAAATGGCCGAGGCGGTTCTCGCGGATGGCTCCACGGTGCTCGACAAAACCGCGCTCATCTACGGGCAGATGAACGAACCCCCGGGAGCCCGGGCGCGGGTCGGTCTTTCCGCCCTGACCGCGGCGGAATATTTCCGCGATGAAGAAGGGAAGGACGTCCTTCTTTTCATCGACAACATCTTCCGCTTCACCCAGGCGGGTTCGGAAGTGTCCGCCCTCCTCGGCCGCATTCCCTCGGCGGTGGGGTATCAACCGACCCTGGCCACCGATATGGGTGAACTCCAGGAGCGCATTACCTCGACCAAGAAGGGCTCGATCACATCGGTGCAGGCGATTTATGTCCCTGCGGACGATCTCACCGACCCGGCGCCTGCCACCGCCTTTACTCACTTGGACGCGAATACGGTGCTCAGCCGGGCACTCACCGAGATCGGTATCTATCCCGCCGTCGACCCGCTGGATTCAAACTCGCGAATTCTCGATCCGCAGGTCGTCGGAGACGATCATTACCAGGTGGCCCGCGGCGTTCAGCAGACTCTCCAGCAATACAAGGATCTGCAGGACATCATCGCGATTCTCGGAATGGACGAGCTCTCCGAAGAGGACAAGCTGACGGTGGCGCGGGCGCGCAAGATCCAGCGCTTCCTTTCGCAGCCCTTCTCGGTGGCCGAGCAGTTCACCGGCACTCCGGGTACCTACGTTCGCCTCGAGGACACCATTCGCGGGTTCCGAGAAATTCTCGAAGGCAAGCACGATGATCTTCCCGAACAGGCCTTCTATATGGTGGGCACCATCGAGGAAGCTCGAGAGAAAGCAGCGACCCTCACGGAATAGAGCCCCTGATGGGGCTTGGCCGCCGCCGGTTTGGGCGCGCCAGCACGGGAGTTTCAACATGCCGCTCGATCTGATCGTAGTCACGCCCCAAGGTGAGGCCTTTGCGGAGACCGTCGAACAGGTGGTTCTTCCCGGGAGCGAGGGTGATTTCGGTGTTCTCGAGAGCCATGAGAAATTCCTCACCGCATTGAAGCCGGGTCCGGTGGAGATCATATTGCCCGATGGCAGCAGCGAATGGGCGGCCATCAGCGATGGCTTCGCCGAAGTCAGCGGCAGCCAGGTGGTGGTGCTGGTGGATGAGTGTTTCAAGGCCCACGAAATCGACCTCGAGCATGCCCAGCACACCCGCGCCGAGGCCGAGCGCGAACTCGCCGAGTTGCTCGCGCAGAGTGCGAGTGAAGAAGCCCGGGTCGAGGTGGAGACGACCTTGGTTCGCGCCAGCGCAATGATCGAGGCGCACGGCCGGCACCACGGCTGAATGATCCCGAAGGCGGAGCCGCCGGTCGCGTATGGGGGCGACGCGGGCTTCGTTTCCCAGGCGTAGCGAGCGCTATTCCCGGCGCGCGGAGGCTTTCAGCTTGGCTTTTCCGCCGCTGACGACCACGCGGAACTCAACCTCCTTGCAGCCGAGTTTTTCTCGAACGCTGGCTTCCTGGCGGGCCAGGGCGGCTTGGAGACTGGCGGGGGTGAGGTTGTCCACGTTCTGCCCGCATTCGCGCGCCGCGTCGCGGTAGGTCTCGAAGAGCGTGCTGAGTTGCTCGTCGCGCTTGTCGCCGGCTTTTTCCGGGGCGGGACCGCTCTGTTCGTGAAGCTTGGCCTTGAAGACATGCCGCTTATAGGTTCCGTTCTCGATCTGGCGCAGGGTGGCGTCCCATTGGCGCTTCATGGCCTGAAAACGCGCGTTGAGCGAGTTGAAACGGAAGCGTGCGGCGGTATTCCGGATCGGAACGCCGCTGAAGCGCATGAATTGCTTCTGAACGTCGGCACGCAAAGAGATGGGTTCACGGGGCTGGCGCCCGAGAAAATAGTGCTCGTAGTCCACCTTCAACTGGCGCAGCTTGTGATCGAGCACCTGCAGGTCTTCGTCGAGAGAACTCAAGCCGGTGGCCTCCTGGCGAACCCACCCGGGGAAACCCCCAGCCCATTGGGCTCGCCGCGGGCCCACGATAGACCGCCCGTCGCCCGCCGGTCCAGCGCCCGGGGCCTTGATTTTGACGCGCTCCCCCGAAGCGCCCAGGTTCGCTTGGCAAAGGCGCGAACACGAAGCGTCGCGGCCAGAAAGAGCCACCCCGCAGCAATCCGGTTCGCTGCGTCGTTTATGACGCAAAGATCAGAAGATTGACGCATTTAAAACCTCCCCGGACTCCTCGCCATTGGAGCAGTTTTCAGAGTATTCAAAAACCGTATGCATTTCAGCATATTGAAGAGATCCCGGCCCAATCCGCCAAAAACCACACTGACGCAACTCAATATTTGCGTCATAAATTAACGCGTTTGACCCCATTTCTTGACGCATTTAATGACGCACGTAAATGACGCGTCATGTCTTCTCGCCTGTTTCCGGCTCCGCTAGGCGAAGCGGGCTGCTCGCTCCAGGAGCCCGTCCAGGTTCGCCCAATTCGGGGGCGGCTCGGTGCCGGGGGCCAGCGGGGGCAGAACGCCCAGCAATCCCTCGCCCAGGCCGCCCGTCAGGGCCTCGAGGTTCGCGGCGTCCGCCGGCGAAAGGGGTCCTTCGGGATGGGACACGATGACGCCGACCTGCCCGGCGCCCCGCCTTTCCATCTCGGCCAGGCTCAGCCCGGTGTGGTTGATGGTGCCGAGGTTGCCGCGCGCCACCAGCAGGATCGGCAACGCCAGGCGCTGGGCGAGATCAATCATGTCGAAGTCATCGACGATGGGAACCCGCAACCCGCCCGCGCCTTCCACGAGCATGAACTCGAACTCACGTGCGAGGTCGCTGTACTGCTGGGCAATGTATTCGATATCAATCCGCGCACCTTCGGCGCGCGCAGCAACCGAGGGTGCAGCGGGCAGCGCGAAGCGGAAAGGACAGAGTCGGTCCAATGCTTCGTCCTGGTTCGCCGCCCGGGCCAGGGCCAGGGCATCCAGGGGGCCGGCGTCGCCCACCCCGGTTTCAATGGGTTTCATCACGCCGACCTTTATGCCGCGCGCCCCCAGTCCTTTTGCGAGTGCGCAGGCCACGGCGGTCTTGCCCACGCCGGTATCGGTACCGCTGATGAAGATGCCTGCCAAGGCGCGCTCCTAGCTGTGCTGGCCCGGCGAGGTTTCCAGGGCGGGTATCGACTCTGCGGGGTATTTGGCGACCTGGTCCGCGATCGCATCCGCGATCCCAAGAATTTCACTTTCGGTATGGGTCGCCATGGGGGTGATGCGTAGCCGCGCAGTTCCTCGGGGCACCGAGGGATGGCGAATGCCCTGGGCGTAGAAGCCCTGGTCGAGCAAGCCCTCGCAGATCGCCATGGTGGTGGCGTTGTCACCGAGCACGACGGGAACGATATGGGTCGTCGAGGGGGCCGTGGAGATTCCGTGCTCGCCGAGCCGGTTGCGGAGGGCAGCCGCATTGTGCTGGAGAGCCAGTCTCCGTTCGGGCTCAGCAATCACCAGGTTCAGTGCGGCCCGGGCCGCGGCGACCTGGGGCGGCGCCAAGGCGCATGAAAAAATGAAACTCCGCGCGGTATTGACCAGCAGGTCGCGCAATTTATGGCTTCCCACCACGAAGGCGCCGAACGAACCCAACGCCTTGCCCAGGGTTCCCATCAGGATATCGATCTCCCCGGTGTCGACGGCCGCATGCTCCGCGCTGCCGCGTCCACCGGCACCGAGGGTTCCCGTGCCGTGGGCGTCATCGAGCAGAACCAGACAATCGTATCGCCGAGCCAGGCTCGTGATTTCGGCAATGGGCGCCACGTCGCCGTCCATGCTGTAGAGGCCGTCGATGGCAATCAGGGTGCGGCGAGCGGGGCCGGTCTCGGCGGCGAGCAGAGTCTCCAAGGCGTCGAGGTCGTTGTGGGGGAAGACGCGAACGTCGGCCCGGGAAAGACGCGCGCCGTCGACGATGGATGCATGGCCCAGGGCGTCGGAAACGAGCAGGTCACCCGGGCCCAAAAGCGAAGGAATCACGCCCACATTCGCCATATACCCCGTGTTGAACGCGAGCCCGGCTTCGCAGCCAAAAAAGCCCGCCAATTCGGCCTCCAGGGCCTCGTGCTCCGCGCGGTTGCCGCTGATCAGGCGCGAGCCCCCAGAGGCGCAGCCGCTCTCCCGGGTGGCGCGGATGCTTGCCTCCACCACGGCTTCGTGTTGGGCGAGGTCAAGGTAGTTGCTGCCTGCAAAAAGCAGTACGTCTCGGCCGTCGACCCGCACCCGCGGCCCTTGGCTTCCTTCCAATACGCGCATATGCCTGTAGGTGCCACGCGCACGGATGGCATCCAGCACTTCATCCGCGATGGTCTCAAGGGACATCGGCGGGCGCTACTCGGCTACGGCGGCGACGTCGGGTCGAAGCAGATCGTCGGAACCCGCAAGCTGGAAGCCCGGCCGGGCGCGTGCGTGATCGCCCTGCCCCGCTACCTCGAAGCCCGCGTCCTCGATCATCGCGTAGGTATCCGCGAAGGGGTCGCCCCGGGTCGTCAGGTAGCCGCCGACAAAGAGCGAGTTCGCGGGGTAGAGGCCGAGGGATTGAAGGCCGCGCAGGTTGCCCTCCCGGCCCCCGGCCATTCGGATCTCCGCCCGGGGGTTGATGAAGCGCATCAGGCATAGGGCGCGCAAACACCGCTCGGGTGTCAGGGAACCATCGTCCCGGACCGGGTTGCCCTCGATGGGAATCAGAAAGTTGACGGGGATGGAAGGGGTCTCGAGTTCACGAAGCTTGAAGCCCACCTCCAGCACATCCTCGGAGCTTTCCCCCATCCCGATGATCAGTCCGCTGCAGGTTTCGATGCCATTGCGCCGGGCAGCCGCGAGGGTGTCCACGCGATCCTGCCAGGTATGGGTGGTGGTGATCTTCTCGTAATGGCTCTCGCTGGTATTCAGGTTGTGATTCAAACGGTCGAGCCCGGCTTCGCCCAGGATCTTGGCCTGTTCATCGCCCATGATTCCCGCCGACAAGCAGATCTCCATGCCGTACTCGGCTTTCAAGCGTTTGATCAAGTCGGCCAGTCGCTGGGCACGCTGAACCGAGGGACCGCGCCCGGAGAGCGCCAAGCAGTAGCGCGCGGCCCCGCCCTGGGCGGCTGTTTCAGCAGCGGCAAAAATTTCTTCGTCGCTCTTCATCTTGTATTGGCGAATGGCCGCGCTGCTGACTTTGCTTTGGGCGCAGTAGCCGCAGTCTTCCGGGCAGAGTCCGTTCTGCACGTTGTTGAGAACGTGAATCGAAACCGAACGACCGAAGTGCTGCTGACGCGGCTTGAAGGCGGCATGTAGAAGAGGAAGCAGGTCGACGTCCTGGCCGTCGAGAATCCAAAGCGCCTGGTCGGCACTCGGCGGCTGATCGCCAAGGGCCTGCTCGGCAAGTTTGCTGTAGGGGTCGGACACGGGAGGCCTCGCGGATGGGGGAGGGCCCTGAATTGGGCCGGCCGCAGCCTACCCGCGGCCTTCCCCCACTGTCAACCCGCGTTCATGGGGGAGTTGACAGGCCGAGCATCCTATAGTGGGCGGTATGGCGAAAACGAGAAGCGTCTACGCGTGCAATGAGTGCGGCGCCCAGCAGCCCCGGATGTTGGGCCGATGCCCGGAGTGCGGTGCCTGGGGCTCATTGGGGGAAGAAGCCCTCGCCCCGAGCGTTTTGCCCGCTGAGGCGGTCGCCGGGACAGGAAATAAGCCCGTGGCGCTGGGCGAGGTGGAAATTCGGGATCTGCCCCGGCTGGCGAGCGGAATAGGCGAACTCGATCGCGTTTTGGGGGGCGGCGCGGTCCCGGGTTCGGTGACCCTGCTCGGGGGCGAACCCGGGGTGGGCAAGTCCACCTTGGGCCTCCAGGTGGCCGGCCGGGTTCAGGCCGGGGGCCGCAAGGTGCTCTACGTCAGCGGCGAGGAGAGCCCGGCGCAGATCCGGCTGCGCGCCGATCGCCTCGATGAGGTGCCCGGGGAGATCCGGCTCCTGGCCGAGACCCGGGTGGAGGCGCTGCTCCGGCATTGGGAAGAACTGGCCCCGGACCTGGTGCTGATCGATTCCATCCAGACCATGCACTGCGATCGGGTGGAGTCGGCGCCCGGAAGCGTGGCCCAAGTTCGCGAGAGCGCCGCGCTGCTCGCCGCCGCCGCTCGGCGTACGGGCGCCGCTCTCTTGGTGATTGGTCATGTAACCAAGGACGGCGCGTTGGCCGGGCCCCGCTTGCTCGAACATCTGGTCGACGTCGTACTCGGCTTCGAGGGCGATCGGGACCGCGCGTTTCGTTTGCTCCGGGCGTCGAAGAATCGCTTTGGGTCGACCCAGGAAGTGGGCGTCTTTCGCATGGACACGGCCGGCCTCGCCGAGGTGGAAAACCCAAGCGAACATTTCCTGGCCGAGCGCAGTGAGGGCGCGCCGGGCTCATGCATCGTGCCCCTGCTCGAAGGCACCCGTCCCCTGCTGGTGGAGGTCCAGGCGCTTGTGGCTCAAGCGGCCTACGGAATGCCCCGGCGTACCTGCATGGGAATCGAAGACGGCCGGGTAGCGTTATTGCTCGCGGTCCTCGACCGGCGCAGCGATGTCGACGTGGCCTCGCGCGACGTGTACGTCAATGTCGCCGGGGGTGTTCGCGTGGGCGAGCCGTCGGCTGATCTCGCATTGTGCCTGGCGTTGGCGTCGAGCCGTCTCGACCTGGCGATTCCGCCGGACGTGGCGGTCTGCGGCGAAGTGGGACTCGGGGGCGAGGTGCGCGGTGTGGCTCGGCTCGACCTGCGGGTGCGCGAGGCGGCGCGCCTCGGCTTTCGCCGGGTGCTCACGCCGCCCGCGGCGGGAGACGAGCCCGAAAGCCTGAATTGCGAACGAGTTCCAATTTCGAATGTTGCGGACGCCGCGCAATGGCTGCTGGCGGAGCATGCCCGGACGGAGACGTGAACGAAAGTAAACCCCAGTATTGTAAAGGCTTTTTGAGACTCTGAGCTTTGACACGAATTTGCCCCGCGGCTACCGTGGACGCCATGCCGGACACGCCTGCAATCCCCCCTGCCGAGTTCAGCGACGGCCCCCGGCCCCCGCTGGCCGAGGCCATGGCCCGAATGTTCGAGCGCATCGCGGAGCCCCTGGCCCTGGTGGAGCGGGCGCTTCACGATCAACTCGTCTCGGATATTCCCCTGGTCGGTGCGCTGGGTGAGCACATTCTCAGCTCCGGGGGCAAGCGTCTGCGACCCGCCCTGCTTCTGCTCTCCGCCGAACTCTGCGGCTATACGGGACCGCGACGGATCGGGGTCGCGGCCGCGATCGAGATGCTCCACACCGCAACGCTGCTGCACGATGACGTGGTGGACGGGGCCGATCTGCGCCGGGGTGAGGCCTCGGCCAACGCGATCTGGGACAACCGCCGCGCGGTCCTCGCCGGCGACTTTCTCTACGCGCGCTCTTCGTTGATGATCGTTGAGGACGGCGACGAGGAAATCCTCGAGGTCTTCGCCAATTCGATCCAGCGCCTTGCCGAGAGCGAACTGCAACAACTCGACCGGAGCTTCGACATCGATTTGAGTGAGCGGGCGTATTTCGAAATCATCGATGGCAAGAGTGCTGTGCTGCTCTCCGGCGCGTGCCTGGCCGGCGCGATTCTGGGCGGCGTGACCCGGGCCGAGCGTCGACAAGTGGCGGCCTATGGCCGCGATCTGGGTCTGGCCTTTCAGTTGAAGGACGATGCCCTGGATTACGACAGTGCGTCGTCGGTGCTCGGGAAGCCGCGCTACGCGGATCTCGCCGAGGGCAAGGTGACCCTGCCCCTGATCCTCACCCTGAAGCGCTGCACGGGAACCGAACGTGAAGTGATCGCCACCGCGTTGAAGACCACGGGAGAGCGTTCCCGGGCCATGGGAGGCCCGGCCCCCGGCCCCCGAAACGATACGCCGGAGATCCGGGCCGTGGCCGAATTGGTGGACCGCTACCGAGGCGTGGCGGATACCCTACGAAGGGCGGACGATTCCATCAGCCGAGCCATCGAAACCATCGCGGCCTTCCCGGACAGCCCCGCCAAGCAGGCCCTGGTGTCCGCAGCGGTCTTCGCGGTGTCCAGGGATCGCTGAATTCGCCCTCGCTCATCATCCCGCGGTCCCGCGGAGAAATAAAGAGATGATCCAAATTACCAAGGCCGCTCCGGGTGGCCGCTCGGGTGCAGGTCGACGCGCCGGGCTTGGGGCGCTGCCCCTTGCGCTTCGTGGCTTTGCCGTGGCGGGTCTGTTGTTGCTGGTCGCGGCGTCTGCTTGGGGGGCCACGCGGGGCGTGGTCAATATCAACACGGCCAGCGCCGCCGAATTGCAATTGCTTCCGGGCATTGGGGCTCGGCGGGCTGTCGCCATCGTGGCCGCCCGTCAGGCGCGCGGGGGATTTGCACAGGCGGAGGACCTGATGGAAGTGGACGGTATTGGTGCCGTCATGCTCGAACGCATGCGTGCCCACGTGGCGCTCAAGGGTGCCACCACCGCGCGCCGGGTCGATACGCGGGCCTCGGCAGCGGAAACCGACCGCTGAGTGAACTACGCCGCGCTCGCGCCCAAGGCTTCGGGCGTGAGCGCGGCTTTTCGGCCCGGGTTTCCCGGCCCCGGGCCGGAGCGGGCTAGACTCGCCCGAATGCCGCGCCCCCCTCGGAGTTCGCTTGCCCTGCCGGTGTGGCTCGGTGTGATGGCCCTGGCGGGGGCGGTTTCGAGCGCCGCCTGGGCGTCGGATGCCGAGCGCATCGTCTCGCTCAACCCTTCGCTCACCGCCATCCTGGTTGCGCTTGGAGCCGAGGGCAAATTGGTGGGCGTCGATGACTACTCGGCGACGAAGATTCCCGAAGTGGCTGCGCTACCCCGAGTGGGGGGTCTTTTCTCGCCGAGCCTCGAAGCTGTGGTTGCGCTTCGACCGGATCGCGTGGTCCTTGTGCCCAGCGCCGAGCAGCGCGACTTTCGCACGCGACTGGAAGGTCTCGGAATCCCGGTGACGGTTTTCGAGAATCTGCGCTTCGCCGAGGTGCTGGGCAATATCCGGCAATTGGGCGCGATGACTGGGCGCGCGGCCGAAGCCGCCGCCCGAATCGAGGCCATCAACCAGGCGCGGGAGGCGGCCCAGCGCCGGGCCCGGGGCCGGGATGCGCCGAGTGTTCTGGTGGTGCTCCAGCGCGATCCCGTCTACGTGGTGGGAAGCGGCAACTTCATCGACGAGATGCTCTCGGCGACGGGAGGCAAGAACCTGGCCTCTGAATTCGATGAGCCCTATCCGCGGGTCGCGGCCGAGTGGGTGGTGGCCCGCGCACCGGAAGTCCTGATCGATCTCAGCCCGGACCCCGCCACGGCTCTATCCCATTGGTCCCTGTGGCCCAGCATTCCCGCAGTGGCCACCGGCCGTGTCCTGGCGGTGGATGCGGAACTCATCAGCTTGCCCGGCCCGCACCTTGACCGCGCTTTCGAAATTCTCGCGTCGAGTCTCTACCCGGCCAGCCCGGCGGAGAGTTCCCGGTGAAGCATCTCACCCCGACCCGTTTCGCCCTGACCCTGGCCTTGCTCGGCGCCGGCTTGCTGGCCGCGGGGGTATTCGCCCTGGCGATGGGCCCGAGTTCGGTGTCGCCCGGGGAAGCCTGGCAGGCGCTCTTTGCCCCGAGCGCGGATGATCCGGTCGTGGATATCGTTCGAGGGATTCGCCTGCCCCGGATCGTGCTCGCAGCGCTCGTGGGGGCCTCGCTGGCCTGCGCGGGAGTGATCTTCCAAGCGCTCTTGCGCAATCCCCTGGCCGATCCCTTCATCCTGGGCGTTTCGGGCGGCGCCGCCCTGGGTGCCATCGCGGTGCTCTCCCTGGGCGGCGCGGTAGGCCTCGGCTACGCGGCCGTACCTCCGGCCGCCTTCGCGGGCTGCCTGCTCACGCTCTTCCTTCTTCTTATGGTTGCGCGCCAGGGCAGCGGGACCTCGGCCACCGGATTGCTCCTGACCGGGGTGGTTTTCAATGCCTTTGCGTCGGCCGCCATCGTCTTCCTGGCATCGATCTCCGAGGGCATCGACGGCAGCCGCATCTTCGTCTGGTTGATTGGCAATCTCTCGTCGGCGCGCCTGGACGTGACGCCGTGGTTGGCGCTCTTTCTTTCGGTGGGGGTGGCCTGCGCCCTGGCCTCGGCCCGGGGTCTCAACGTCTTGGCCTTGGGCGAGGAAACCGCCGAGCAGTTGGGCGTTTCCACCGAAGGCCAACGGCGAGTGCTCCTGGTGGCCGCCTCCTTGATGGTGGGCGCCGCGGTTTCGGTTTCGGGCCTGATCGGTTTCGTGGGGCTGATCGTTCCCCATGCCTTGCGCCTGGTGCTGGGCCCCGACCACCGCCTGCTGGTGCCCGCGTCGGCGCTGGCGGGTGCGGCCTTTTTGGTGGTTTGCGACACCCTGGCCCGGAGCGCCTTCGGCGGCCGGGAATTGCCCGTCGGCGCGATCACGGCCTTGCTCGGCGGGCCGGTCTTTCTCTTTATGCTGCACCGGCGACAGGCCGGTTGGGGCGCAACCCGGAGCGGACTCCTTTGAGCGCCCCTCGGCAAGCGGTTTCTAAAACTTCTGCGGGTCTTTGTTTCGAAAGCGTCGGCGCACGCTTCGGCGAGCAGACGGTTCTCGAGGATGTCAGTTTCGAAGTGGGTCTGGGCGAGGTCGTTGGGCTCGTGGGGTGTAACGGGGCGGGCAAGACGACGCTCGTGCGGGCGGCCACGCGAAGTCTTCGTCCGGATGCGGGCCGTGTCACCCTGGCGGGTCATCCCGTTGAGTCCCTTTCCCGCCGTGCCCTGGCCACCCGGGTGGCCACGGTTCCGCAGGATATTCATGTCCCCTTTCCCTTCCTGGCGGGCGAACTCGTGCTGATGGGCCGGACGCCTCACCAGGGCGCTTTCGGTTTCGAATCCTCCGAGGATCTGGCCTTGGCGCGCGAGGCCATGGCCCGGGTGGGGATCGCTGAATTGGCCGATCGCCGGGTGGATCAACTCTCGGGCGGCGAGCGGCAACTCGTGCTTTTCGCCCGGGCCCTGGCCCAACAATCCGAGTGGCTGCTCCTGGATGAGCCCACGGCCTTTCTCGACCTGCGCCACCGGATAGAACTGCTGCGGGTGGTGCGTGAGTTCGCCCGTTCGGGGGGCGGGGCGTTGGTGGTCAGCCACGACCTCGGCCTCATCGCCCGGGTGTGTGATCGCCTGGTGGTTTTGGCGGGCGGCCGTGTCATTGCCGACGGAGAACCCGGGGCGGTTCTGCGTCCTGAGGTCCTCGACAGCGCGTTCGGAATGCGTGCCGATGTCATCCAGGGTCCCGACGGGCGCCCGGTCGTGGTGGCGCGTATCGAGGAGGGCTGAAGTGCGATCCGCCGGGCCGGGGTGCAGGATTCCCGGCAGACGGACTGCTAACTTGGCCGGCCCTTGGCGCGCACCCGAAGCCTGCCGGGGGGGCTGACGACTCACCCCGGCGAGGGGGAGATCTCGATGTCCAACCATGGAGAAGGGAGACGGGACGGCCGCCCATGAGCGAATCCAGCATTGCCAGCATCAGCGCTCGGGAGATTCTCGACTCCCGGGGTAATCCCACGGTGGAAGTGGACCTCCGGACCGAGGCCGGTCATTGGGGCCGGGCCGCGGTGCCCTCGGGCGCATCCACCGGTTCCCGGGAAGCGCTCGAATTGCGCGACGGGGACGCCGCCCGCTACGGGGGCAAGGGGGTTCTCCAGGCCGTGGCGGCGGTGAACGGAGAGATCGCCGAGGCCATGAAGGGAAGCGTGCTGGGCGATCTCAGCCACCAGGCGGAAATTGATCGTGCCCTGATCGAATTGGATGGGACGGAGACCAAGGCGAGGCTGGGCGCCAACGCGATCCTGGGCGTTTCCTTGGCGGCGGCCCGGGCGGCGGCCGAAGCCTCCGGCGCACCCCTCTACCGCTGGCTCGGGGGCGATGGAGCCTGCCTGCTACCGGCCCCGATGATGAACGTGCTCAACGGCGGCGCGCATGCGGACAACAACGTGGATGTGCAGGAGTTCATGCTCTACCCCATCGGGGCGGAGAGCTTTGCCGAGGCCCTGCGTTGGGGTGCGGAGGTTTTCCATACCCTGCACGGGGTATTGGCCGAAAAGGGCTACGCCACGGCGGTGGGAGATGAGGGAGGCTTCGCGCCCAATCTCGCCAGCAATGACGAAGCCGTCGAATTGATTCTGCTCGCCATCGAGAAGGCGGGGTATCGGCCCGGGGAGCAGATCGCCCTGGCGCTGGATCCGGCGGCCAGCGAGTTCTACCGCGACGGGCGTTACCGGTTGGCGGGGGAGGGGCGCAGTCTCGAAACCGATGAAATGATCGGGTTCTGGGATGATTGGGTCAGCCGATACCCGATCGTTTCCATCGAGGACGGATTGGCCGAGGAGGATTGGGCGGGTTGGAGCAGTCTGACCGCTCGCCTCGGTGACCGGCTCCAGATCGTTGGCGATGATTTGTTCGTGACCCACCCCAGCATATTGCGCCGGGGGATCGAAGAGCGCTCTGCCAACGCGATTCTCATCAAGGTGAATCAGATCGGAACCCTCAGCGAAACTCTCGAAGCCGTGGGCCTCGCCCGGGAAGCGGGTTTCGGCGTTGTGGTCTCCCACCGTTCTGGGGAAACCGAGGACACCACCATCGCCGATCTCGCGGTGGCGGTGGGTGCGGGCCAGATCAAGACGGGGTCGCTTTGCCGCACCGACCGGGTCTGCAAGTACAACCAGTTGCTGCGCATCGAAGCCGATCTCGGCTCCCGCGCCGCCTATGCGGGGGGCAAGAAGCTGGCGGGGAGCAGCCGGTGAAGCGAGGCGTCTGGGTGCTGATCACGGCCGGGCTGGTTGCTGCGCTTCCCGCTCAGGCCACGGTGCCCTCCCCGGAACGCATCGCCGACGCTGCGGCGGCGACCAACCACGACGCGCATCGCGGGCAGCCCCTGCGCCTGGACCTGCGGGTTCAGATTGGCGAGCGGCCCTCGGTGGCCGCGGGGGTTCTACTCAGCGATCCCGCGGGTCGCGTGCGTCTCGAACTGATTGGCGGCGAGGGCCTGGTGGAGCGGCACCTGATGCTCGGCGGGCAAACCCTTGCGGCCCGGGATGGGGTGCTGCTGCAGGATCACCGTTTCTTTCTCCCTCCTCTATATGTTCTTCAGGCGGACGAAGGCGAAGGCCTGCGCCAGGTGCTCGAGGGCCTGGACGTCGATGTCGATCGGATTGGCCTGGCCCAATGCGGAGACGAGGATTGCCTGGTGGTCGGAGATGTGGGCCGGGAGATTCCCCGCCGCCCGCCCCCGCCGGTGCTTGGCCTCGAAGCCTATGAGCAGGTGCGCCTGCTTCACGCCGAAATTGCGGAAGCGGAAGCGGCGGGGGTCAGCCTCGAAGAGTGGCGCGAAAGTGTTGCGGCCGCGGCCGCGGAGGAAGCCGATCTGCTGGAGGGTGAAACCCCAATACCCGATACGGCCGATGGCGCCCCTCTGCTTCCGGAGCTTTCGGACCTGGCCGACACGGATGGGCCCGTCCCCGGGGCCGAGGCAGAGACGACGCCCGAGCTTCCCTCCAGCTGGCCGGAGCTGTGGGTGGACCGCAAGAGCTTTGCCATTCGCGGGATCGACTCGGCCGGCGGGGTTCGCATTCGCCTCGGCCCCGAGGCGACCTTCAGCGGTGTGCGCGTGCCCGCCTGGATCTACATCCAGGAGCCCGGCCACGAGGCGGTTCAGCTCCACGTTCTCGGGCTGAGCACCGAAGTCCCCGACCCGGCTGCCTTTGATCCCGCGTGGCTGTTCTCGGCCACTGCTCCGTCCAGAGAGGATTCCTCTCCCGTGGCCGGCTTTTCCACCCCGCCCGAATGGAGCCCGCGCCGATTAAAATTCGTTAGCTTTTTCAGCAACTTGCGAAGAAAATCAAGATTTCACGCATTTTTCTGATGTCCAGAGCTAATGGAACCGGGGGCCCGTTCCGAAGAATAATTCGGGTACACACGGAATGGCCGGAGCCCGGTGAAGGGAAGATTCAACGCAGGTGGGGCCCCCGAAAGGGCGTCGCCCAGGAGGCAAGAAGCAATGGGGAACGGACAGCAGCCCAATATTTTGGTGGTCGATACGGACGAAGGCGCCACGGCTGAACTCAAGTCGATGCTGGTGGACGCGGGATTCGCGGCGGGAAGCCTGATCGAGCCCGCGAGCGCGGTGGCCGAATTGCGCACCAATCGTTACCAGCTCGTCATTCTCGATGTTTCGCCCGGCAACCCCGAAGGGATTGCCGCGCTTCAGGCCATTCGGCAATACGACGCCGATCTCTGCGTCATTGCGACCACGGCGCTCGCTTCGGTGGAGATGGCCGTCGAGACCATGAAGCATCAGGCATTTCATTATCTCCAGAAGCCGCTGGACGAGGATGAATTGCGGATGGTGTTGGCCGAAGCCATCAAGGCGAAGGGCCTGGTCATCAACTCCGACGCCCACGTCAACCATGCGGTGGGCCGACGACTCCGCGAGTGCAGGCAGTCTCAGCCGCTGACCCTCAAGCAGCTTGCCAATCGAACTGGAAAGTCGGTGAGCCTGCTCTCCCAGATCGAACTCGGGAAGAGTGCGGCATCGATCTCGACGCTCAACGATCTTTCGAACGCGCTCGGGGTCAAGATGACCTACTTCTTCGAGACCGTCTGATTCGGCGCCTCCGGGCGGGTTGCTTGGCGACCCGCCCGTGGCCCCGTTCAGGGGTTGAGATTCTTGACCGTGAGGACCGGGCAGGGTGCTTTTTGGACGACCCGCTCCGCGATACTGCCCAGCAGCAGGTGTTTCAGACCGCTGCGCCCCCGGGAGCCGATGACGATCAAGTCGGCCCCCAAGCGTTCGGCTTCCTCTTCGATCACCGTGGCGGGATACCCCTCGCGCGCGATTTCTTCGACCTCGAGCCCGCGCCGGCGCATGTCCTCGCTATAGCGAGCCAGTTGTTGCTTGGCTTCGTCTTTGACCGAGTTCCAAAAATCCTCGGGTAGATAAGCGCCTTCGACCTGCTGGAATTCCACCGGAAGGTGGTAGACATGAAGCAGGGCGATGGTGCTCTCGTGTTCCTCGGCCAGGTGCGCGGCCCACTCGACGACCGACGTGGCGTGTTCCGAGAAATCCACGGGCACCAGGATCAAGCGGACTTGGATCGTCATCGTTCAGAATTTGGAGCCTTCCCATGAAAACGTCCAGTCCTTGGCCCCGGGTGGCCTTCTCGCCCGGCTCTGGCACTCCCAGGCGGCAGCGCTGGCGGCTTGACGCTCCAAGGGGTGCGCTCTAAGGTCGGAAACCGATCATGGGGTTCCGGGGGGGCCGTAGCTCAGCTGGGAGAGCGTCGCGTTCGCAACGCGAAGGTCGGCGGTTCGAACCCGCTCGGCTCCACCACTCACCCCATTCATCCCGAAGCGCGGGGCGACTCTGCCCCAATGCTCATGGGCGGGCGGCGATGAGCGCGGCGGCGATGCCCGCGCCCGCGAGCAGGGCGCCGTCCAGGACCAGCAGCCCGTAGCGCTCGTGATTTCGAAAGGCCAGCAGGCTCAGCCACGCGGCCAACGGGATGGCGATCAGTGGGCGAACCGTGCCCGCAGCCAAGGGGACAAGGCAGCCCGCCAGGGCAATGGCTCCGCCGGCGCGCAGCCGCGCGCGTTGTTGAGGGGTGGGGGGATGGCCTCGTTCCTGGGAGGCGACAAGGTTCGCCGCGATCCCGGGACCCACGGTCAGGGCAGCCACCAGGGCGGGGGTCGTGACAGCAGCCGGGTCGGTTGTGGCCGCCCAGGGAATGCCCACCCCGACGGCGACCCACGCCAGGGTGACATAAAGGACGGACAGAAAAGCCCGCTCGCCCTTGAGGCGACGGTGGAAGAGTCCGAGGCCGAGGGCCACCGCGCATACGCCCCAGACCGAGGGGGGCAGCAGGACGGCCAGGGGGAGGCAGGCCGCAGCGCTCCCCGCGACGACTCCGGTGAGGGCGCGCCGGTGGCGATCCACGAAATCTGACCGCGCGGGGGCGGTTTTCCGGTCGTGGTCGAGATCCCGAAGGCGATCCACGTTGTAGACCACCAGGGTTCCCGCGATGGCGAGGGCCATGGCGGTCAAGAAGCGGTGGCTCGATGGGGCGGTGCCCAGGGCGAGCGCGCAGGCCGCCACCAGGGAAGCCGCCACGGCCGCGGGCCAGAGCCCCGTGAAGGCCAGGAAATCGAGCGCGAGCCGAAGCGGTCCGTTGCGGGCGAGCATAGCGACGGGGTTTGTCCTCGTTGGCGGCGGGGTCGGGTCCGAGCGTTCAGCGTACACGATGCGCCGTTCGGGCCCTCCAGACGCTACTGGGAGTCATTTCCGCCCGCGCTATGGTGGCGAAGAGCGTGAAAAGGCGCTGGCCCGAGTGGGGCCCTCGGTGATCGGATGCCACACAGGTGGAAGTGGGATTGATGCGGTTGGGCGGGATCAGGGCCAGGAGCAGGCGGCGACCCCGGGCAGGGTCGGCCCAGCGGGCTTCGCTCCGGCGAGGGCAGATCCGTGGCTAGCTCGGCGCAAATACCCGCCATCGTGACGGCAGGGGATAGCCGGGCCGCCAAGGCGGTCTACGGCGAGAACAAGGTCTTCCTGCCCGTGGCGGGTCGTCCCATCGTCGCCAGCCTCGTTCAGGTCCTGCAGCGCGTGCCCGAGGTCTCCGAGGTCTGGGTGGTGGGCCGACGGGAGCGCCTGGAGGCGATCTTTGCCGACCCGGATCTTCGCGGGGCGATCCACAAGCCGCTCTTCTTTGTCGAGCAGGGACGCAGCCTGCTGGAGAACGCCTGGGAGAGCTTTCGCTGCGTGGTGGCGCGGGATCCCAAGCAGGGGCGGGATCCCCAGGGTGAGGAGCGCAACCTCCAGGTCCTTTATCTCTCGGGCGACCTGCCCTTTGCGACCCCCCAGGAAATTTCGTCCTTCATTCAACAGTGTCTGGCCCTGCCCGATTGCGACTACGCGTTCGGGTTCGTGCGCGAAGAGGCGTTGGTCGATTTTCTGCCCGAGGGTCCCGACGAGAGCGGGATCGAGGTTGCCTACTTCAACCTGCGCGACGGGCGGGTTCGTCAGAATAATCTTCATTTCGCCCGTCCGGCCCGCATCGGGCATCGCGACCGCGTCAACGACATGTACGAGCACCGCCACCAGCGCCAGTTTTGGCATATGGGCGCCCTGGCGTGGAAGGTCTTCTTCTCACAGGGGGGTGGGCCGATCATCGTCTTTCTCTACGCGATGATGCACCTGGCGGGCTTGGCCGATCGTTGGCGACTCCGCGCCCTGGCCGACCGTTTGCGGACCTGGGTCACGCTGCGTCGCAACGAGGAGGTGATTGGCCGCCTCTTGGATGCCCGCTTCTATTTTGTCGCCACCGAGGCGGGGGGTTGCGCCATCGATGTCGATACCGAGCAGGAATATGACGCCGTGAGCCTTCATTTCGAGAAATGGCACGCGGCCCAGGACGCGCGCGCGATTGCGCTCTATGGCCCGCTCCCCGAAAAGCCGCCTCCGCCGCCCGGAAATCTCGCCGGGGAATGAGCCGCCAGGGCGGGGCCGGCAAGGTGGTGGTCTTCGGGAAGGATCCCGAGCCCGGCCGCGTCAAGACGCGCATGTGCCCGCCCCTGAGCGCCGAGCAGGCCGCAGAACTCTACGCCGCGATGCTGGAAGACGTCCTGGCGGCCACCGGCGAGTTCGCCCTGCGCCTCGGCCTCGAACCGATCCTGGCCCTGGACCCCCCGGAGGCCTGCGCGGCCTGGAGGGGACGCGTGCCGCCGGGCTACCGGGTCATCGCCCAACGCGGCGCTTCCCTGGGCGAACGGATGAGCCGGGTCGTGGACGATGAGGGCGGCGGCCCGCTTCCGATCCTGCTGCGCGGAAGCGACAGCCCGGCGCTCCCCGAAGCGCGCCTGGCCAGCGCTCTGCGGGCCTTGGAGCGCTGTGACGTGACCCTGGCTCCGGATGCCGATGGCGGGTACTCGCTCATCGGCCTTCGCGGTCGTTGGCCCGGGCTCTTCACCCACCCCATGAGCACGGACGCGGTTCTGGCCGAGACCGTGAGGCGTGCCGAAGCCCTCGGCGCACGGACGGAGCTCCTGGAAGCGGGCTTTGATCTGGACCGCATCGAGGACCTCCAGGCCCTCGAGGCGTCCCTGAGCGGTTCTGGACGATTGATTTGCCCGCGAACCCTCGAATACCTCGATCGCGAGGGCCCGTGGCGGCGCCCGGATGGGGGCGGGAACTAGGGCGGGGGAGCCGCACCCGGAGCGCAGCGGCCTCCAGGGGGCGAGTTGCCAACAGGCATTGATTGTGTATTTCAGCGCAAATCGGGCCCTTTACCCCTCAATTATTCCGAAGTTCCAGAATAAATGGATTTTTTTTCAGAAAAGTTTCCACCCCCGGAAATCCGCTCATCTGCAAAATTCGAGGCCCGATAAGCGGACAGAATCCGTTGGCCGAACAAGCAAGTAGTCGATCGACGGGGCTATTAACACCCGAATTGAAAAATCCAGAGAGAGGCCCCGCTTGGCGCTGAAACGCCGCTGAGTGGGGTTCAAGGGGGGCGCGCGCCCCTTTTCAGGTCAGACGAAATACGTTTGACTCTGCACCGCTCGTGGGGGGAGCACCTGGGCGATTGGGTGCGAGCCCGTGCGGGCGAAGGCCAAAACGAAAGCACGGCGGGAATCGGAACTGGAAACAGGTCTCGCCGGGTGATCGGGCGCCAGGGGAAAGTCGCTGGCGCAATGAGCTGCAGATCGTTTGGAAGTTCGGAAGTCGGAAGCAAGTCTTTGGGGGGAAGCAAGAGCATGTCGCTGCAATGCGCAGATACATGGGTCAAGCCATCGCATCACACGTGGGCCGGGTTTTCCGCGCGTGCCGATGTCAGCCTATGCGGCGTCGCTTCGATGCCGGGCCGCATGCTCCCGTCCGCTGGGCGACCCGCTGGGCGAGATGAACTTTCCGCCGCCGCCCTTCCCCTTTCCATGATCTCCTCGAGCCTTTCCTCGACCCCCCGTGACGCGCAGACCCCCTTTGTGCAAAGCAACGCAAGGCGCCCCATGCACGTCGCCCCCGCGGCGACGGCGCATCGTCCCCCAGCGCCTGGCGAGTCAATCCCCCCGCAACTGGTTTTCGGACCCCGGGATTTCCCGGACCGGAGAGTGTCCCTGTAAATCACAGGGCAAGTCAGGGATGTGGGCAGGCTCGGAGTGTTTCCGCGCCAATCCATCACCATCAAGGAGAAATGCAATGCGATCCATGATTAGGACAGCCGCGTGGGTGGCGGCGAGCCTGTTGCTCGTCCCGCAGTTCGTGGCAGCAGCGGATCTCGGCAGCGAGATTCAGGACATGAAGCAGCGCCTCGAAGCCATGGAGACTCAGATCCAGGCCCAGAGCGCCGAACTGACCGATGCACGCGCCATGGTGGCCGCGCAGCAGAGCCAGATCGATCACGTGGCGACGGTGAAGGTCGATGAGCGGGAAGCGGTTTCCGCCCTCTCGTCCTTCCTCGAAAGCACCGACATCAGCGGCTTCGTGGCCGCGGGCTGGAACTACACCGACCCGAACACCGATCTCGATGATGATGAGACCAACGGTTTCAACCTCGACCAGGCCTGGATCACGATCAACAAGGCCGCGACGGCCGAGAGCCGAGCCGGTTTCAACCTCGAGTTCCAGATGGGCGAGTACTCCCAGGAATCGTACACCGCCGGTCTGGGCAATAACATGCGCCCGGGCATCTACGCAGCTTCGGTGAGCTAT
>JAAZXM010000048.1 GCA_014240165.1 Myxococcales bacterium
AAGCCACCACGCGCAGCATCGAAGACATCGATCCCCGGGCCGCGGTCATCTACCCGATCCTCTTACCCGGTCGCCTGGAACTGTTGGTGGGCCAGGCCGACGGGATCGCACGCTATAGCGTGCCCGTCAGCCGGGCCCAGGTGGAGGCCGAGGCCCGCCGCCTGCAGGCCCTGCTCACCAAGCGCACCACCCACGAATATCGCCGCCCGGCGCGCCAGCTCTACCAATGGCTGGTGGCCCCCTTCGAAAAAGAACTCGCCGCGGCGGGCATCGACACCCTGGTGTTTGTGCCCGGCGGCGCCCTGCGCACGGTTCCCATGGCGGCGCTACACGACGGCCAGGGCTTCCTGCTCGAGCGCTACGCAGTGGCGACTACGCCGAGCATGAACCTGCTGGCCCCCAAGCCCATGGAAGTGGGCGAGCGCAGCCTGCTGCTGGCCGGACTCAGCGAAGCGGTGCAGGGTTATCCGGCCCTGCCCGGCGTGCCCGCGGAACTGGGCGCCATCCAGCAGCGCTATGGGGGCGAGGTGCTACTCGACGCCGCCTTCGAGCGCAGCGCCCTTGAGCGCGCGCTCTTGGAAGACCGACCCGGGTTGGTTCACATCGCCTCCCACGCCGAGTTCAGCGGCGACCCGGATACGAGCTTCGTCCTCACCCACAGCGACCGGCTCTCCATCGACCAACTCGCCCAGCTGATCCGCGCCGGGCGCTACGGCGAAGAGCCCGTAGAACTGCTGATGCTCTCGGCCTGCGAAACCGCCGCGGGGAACGAGCGCGCGGCCCTGGGCCTGGCGGGCGTCGCGATCCGCGCCGGGGCGCGCAGCGCCATGGGGAGCCTGTGGTCGGTCTCCGACGAGGCGACCTCGGCCCTGGTCACCGAGTTCTACGCCGCTCTGGACCAACCGGGCATCAGCAAGGCCCGGGCTCTGCAATCCGCCCAGACCGCCCTGCTGAGCAACGACCGCTACGCCCACCCCTTCTACTGGGCCCCCTTCCTGGTGATCAACAATTGGCTTTAGTCCACTTCATTGCCAGCGCGAGGCGGGTGGCGGGGTTCAGTGCCGCGCTGCTCCTCTTGCTGGCGGGCGCGGCATCGGCCCAGCGGATCCTGCCCGGGGTGCGTCCCGGCGATACCCTGCCCGAGCTGCCCCCTTTCGAATCCGCCGCGCCCCCGCCGGCCCCCATCCTGCCCCCGGTCCCCATGCCCGAAGCGGGCGAGCCCGGCGATCTCTACGGCGAGGTCGCGGTGGAGGTGCGCGCGATCCGGATCACGGGCAATACGGTCTTGCCCGAGGATGTGCTCGAAGAACTCGTCGCCCCCTACCGCGGGCGTCCCTTGACCTTTGGCCAACTCGCCACCCTGCGCGACCACCTGACCCTGGCCTACGTGGAACGCGGCTACGTGACCTCGGGCGCCGAACTCCCGGACCAGCGCATCGAAGACGGCGTGGTGGAGATGCGGATCGTCGAGGGACAACTCGCCGCAATCGATGTTGAAAGCTCCGGGCGCTTTCGGCCCGCGTATTTTCAAAAGCGCCTGCGCGCGGGGCAGCCCGGCGCGGTGAACGTCGATCGCCTGCGCGAGCAACTCGAACTCTTCCAGATCGACCCCCGCATCGAACGCATCGAAGCAAGCCTGGTTCCCGGCGATACCCGGGGCCTCTCGCGCCTGCGGGTGCGGGTGCTCGAGGCGCCCTTCTATGCGTTCAGCGCCGACTTCGACAACCTGCGCACGCCCTCCATCGGCGCCCTGGGCGGAGGCGGCCGGGTGGACATCGCCAACGCCATAGGAGTGGGGGACAACACTTCTCTGGGCTTCGCGGCCAGCGAAGGGCTCGGGCAATTCCAGGCCCAATTCGGCCTGCCCCTGAACGTTCGCGATACCCATTTCGGCGTGCGTTACCAATACAGCCAGGGCGATGTGGTGGATGGCGCGTTCGCGGGCCTGGGGATCCAGAGCGAATCCCAAACCGTCGGCCTAACCCTGCGGCAGCCCCTCTACCGAAGCCTCCAGACCACGGTGGGCGTTTCCCTCGACGCGGATTGGCGGCGGAGCCAGAGCTTCCTTTTCGATGGTGCCATCGGCCTCCCCACCGCCTACTCGCCCGAAGGCAAGTCTCAAGTGAGCGTGCTGCGGATGGGCATGGATGCCAGCTACCGCTCGCGCTCCCAGAGCCTGGCCTTCCGCACGCTGCTCAGCGTGGGGCTCGACGCGCTGGGGGCCACCCGCAGCCGGGCGGGGGTGCCCGATGGAGAGTTCGTGGCCTGGCTCGTCCAGGGGCAATGGGCCGCTCGCCTGCCCGGCTCCCGGGCCCAACTCGTGGCGCGCTTCGACAGCCAGATCGCTTCGGATCCGCTCCTGCCCCTGGAGCAATTCGCCGTGGGCGGCTTCTACACGGTGCGGGGCTACCGCGAGAACGCGGTGGTGCGCGACAACGGCCTGGCGGGCTCGCTCTAACTGCGACTGCCCGTCTACACCCGGCGCAACCCCGACCTGCGGGTAGAGCTTGCGCCCTTCTTCGATGTCGGGCGCTCGTGGAACGACACCAGTCGCGTGGGCGCCGCCAACGAGGACCCGCTGACCCTCGCCAGCCTCGGGCTCGGCCTTCGCGTAGCCTACGCGCATTGGGGCCGGGCGGAAATCTATTGGGGGCGGCAACTCGAATCCATCGGCAGCCTGGGCTCGGGCGACTTGCAGGACGATGGCGTCCAGTTTCGGCTGAGCGTGCGCTGGCCCTGAACCCGGGACCAGCCCAGGGATCAGCGCTGCTGGCGGCGCAGCATCACGATCCCCGCGCCGGCGAGCCCGGCGCCCAGCACCGCCCAACCCAGGGGACCCGCGACGGGGACTTCGGCCTCGGAAAGCGAAAAGACATTCAGGAAGGTCCAGGCGCGGTCGGGCAACACCAGGCCGTCGAGGTTGAAGTAGAGGATGTGGCCATTGTAGATATCGAGCGGGGGCGCGAAGGAGGCCCCCGTTATGCTGCAAAGACCCACGGCGACCCCCTGCGCGCAACGCGTATCCACCACGCACGTGCCGCCAAACCCATGGGTCTCGTTGATCTCGAATGGGCCGGTGCCGCAAACGTTCTTCGCCCGCCACGCGTCGAGGCTCGGCAGCGCGCCGCCAAAGGCGCCCGATGAATAGGGAATGACGATATCGTTGAGCCCCATGAAGGCGAGCACGGGAATCGGCCGGGATGGCTGACACTGGGTCTCGAAATCGACATAGGGAACGGGAAATGCCATGGGGGCCGCAGCGGCGATCTTATCCGCCGCCTCGCAGGCCATCCGGTGACTCATGGCGCCGCCGTTGGACAGGCCCGTCACATAAACGCGTTCGGCACTCACCGCCCCCTCGGCCACGATGGCGTCCACCATCGCGCTGAGAAAACCGACGTCATCCACCCCCGTCGTCATGGCAGCGCCGCAGCAGGTCCCGGCGTTCCACCCATTGAAGAGGCCATTGGGGTGAACCACGAGAAAGCCCTCGGTCTCGGCCTTCGTAGTCCAGCCCGAGTAGCCCCGATGATCCGCCCCGGTCGAACCGAAGCCGTGGAGATCGATCACCAAGGGAACGTTTTGGGCCCCGCTATAGCCGGCGGGCGCGTAGACGTCGTAGTTTCGAAGGGTGCCGTCGTGGGTCAGAGTGCGGGCGTTGATCCCCGGCACGTAGTCGGCCGCGACCGGCCCCGGTGCCATCGCCACGAGCGCCCCGGCCGCCACGAGCCCCAAAGCGAAGAGCCCACTCCGCCCGGCGAGCGTCCTTCTTCTTTGCATCCCTTGCTGCCCCACGCTCCGCTCCCCGGGTTCCTTTCAGTGGCCGCAGATAATAACACGGTCACTGCAAGGAATTTCGAACCGACCCGGGGCGATGCGGTGGCTGCGCTGCTTTCAGAAGGTGAAAAAGCCGATGAATTGATTGAAATCCGTTTCGGATCCGTCGATTTCCACCCGGCCGGTCGCCAGCAGATCATCCCAATTCGAGCGGCCACTCATGACCTCGTCGAGGGAGGTCCGGGTGAGCGCCACCCGAACGTCGGCTTTCTCGGGCCGCCCGGGCAGGTATTGAATGACCCCCCGGCGGACGATGAGCCCGTGCTCTTCATCCCGATCTGGAAACGTGAGGCCCAGGGTCATCAGCGTATCAGCACTCTTTCGGGCATCGAGCCGGGGGCCCAATTCGCGCAAGAGTTGGTCGCTGGGTACCAGCCCGTACATGCCGGGCGTGACCAGGGCGCCCAGAAGACCCGGCACCGTGGCGTCAACGTCCATGACCCCGTCGAGGTCCAGCACCGAGGTGAGCAGGTAGTTGTGCTCATTCGAACTCGGAGACTCACTCGCCAGGACGCGAAAGGCCCGGGCGCGAATCGTTCGGGCGCGCTCCAGCTGAGCCCCCTCGGCGGAGTCGGAGACGAGCACATAACCCGCCAGTTGAGCGGCCCAGACAGGATCACCCCCGGCCAAAGCACTGGCCGAGCGATCCAGGGTGGCCTGATAACCGCCGGCCAGGGCGATCATGCGGCTGGCCTCGGCGGTGGGCGAAAGGCGGACCATCTCCAGGGGGTCTCCGCCATACCATCCGCCCCCGAGCTTCGTGTAGAGGCCACGCACCACCCAGGCGACCCGGTGATAGCGCTCCTGGAGGTGGGGATCGTCCGCAAGGTGAGGCGGCAACTTGACCGCGGCCGCCGCCTCCTCCCGGGTCCGGTTGAGGGCAAGCTGGCGAATGGTCTGGTCCCTTAAATATTGGTTCGCGTCGCGGTTGGCCTGAAAGACGGCATGTATTTTCTGTTGCCCCGAGATCGGGAGGCCGTGCCCGGGCAGGAAATGCTCGACGGGAAACTCCATCATCTTCTCGATCGCGGCAATCAATCCGTCTACGGATCGGCCTTCCTCGAAACGGGGCGTCGCGGCGAAGGGCGAAACATCGGCGACGATATCGGCCCCGTAGAGCACCTTTTCCTCGGGCAGCCAGACGATGAGTTCATCATCCAATTCGGAGGGCGCATGGAAGACCTCGAGTTCGACGCCGGCGATTTCGAGGCGCGTATAGTCTCCGAGAGTCTGGGTGGGCGGAAGATAGGAAACCGTCTTGCCGTGGCGACGCACCGGGCCGATCGACATTCCTATATCTTCGGGCCCGCTGAGCAGAATGCCTATCTGGGCAACCATGCGGTGTGCGATATGAGGAAGCCGCGACGATACGCGCTCGACCTGATAGCGCCGCCAATGCTCACTCGCATAGATCTCGATCTCACCCTCGAGTTCAGGGGGAACGAAACCCCTGACCCCGCCCGTATGGTCGAGATGCCCGTGGGAGTAGATGATCGCCACGATGGGTTTTTCGGTCTTCTCCGCGATGGCCGCCCGAATCTCCTGGGCCAACTCGACCTTCCAGCCCGTGTCGATGAGAATCACACCATCGTCGCCCTCGATCACGACCACGTTCGCCAGGTCGAAGGCGAAGGCCAGGGACACCCGATCGGTAATGGGCATCAACTGCGGGGTCTCGAAGCGCTTGAGAACCGCACCGAGCCCGGGATCCAAAACGTGCGCGGTGTTCTGGCCGAAGGCCGGGCCGGGCACGCATAGGGCCCAGGCAACCACAAAACCTGTCAGCCACTGCGGGCAGCGAAAACCGCCCCACCTTGAAGCCGATATCCGACTGAATTCCCTGCCCTGCCCGTCTACTCGAGTTTCATCCATCCGCAGCTGCCGCGATGGTCGCCTCGACATCCTGGGCGCGTTCGTCGAATTCCAGGGCCACGTTCTCGTCGTGGGCCTGAAGTTCCTCGGCGTTCACCTCGGCGAAGCCGAGCACGCCCATGTCGGCGTAGGCAGCCTGGATCCGCGGCCCCCAAAGGCCGATGGCCTTCACATTGGGAACGATGCGGGAGAAGAGATAGGAGCGAAAGTTGGCCATGAATTCAGAGCCCTCCATATGGGCCATGCATTCCTTTACGGGCAACCCGAGCTCGGCCCAGACCTCCTCGGCAAGAAATCGGTCGCGCATCAGGTAGCAGGCTTCCACCACGAACTCTTCGCGCTCATCGCGCTCGGCGTCGCTCAGCTGGGGATAATAATCGCGCAGGGCCAGCCGCCCGAAGGCCACGTGGCGGGCTTCGTCCTGCATCACGTACGCGTTGACCGATGCGGCCAGGGGATTTTGCGCTCCATCGCGAATCAATTGGAATGCCGCCAGGGCGAGACCCTCTACCAGGATTTGCATCCCCAGGTAGGTCATATCCCAGCGCGTATCCGAGAGTGTCTGATCGAGGAGCGTCTTCAGGTATTGGTTCACCGGGTAGGCCAACTCGAATTTTTCGTGCAGCAGCCGCGAGTAGGTCTCGACGTGACGCGCCTCGTCGATGACCTGGGTTGCCGCGTAGAACTTGGCGTCGATTCCGGGCACGGTCTGGACGATCTTCGCGGTGCATAGGAGCGCCCCCTGCTCTCCGTGAAGGAATTGAGAAATCTGCCAGGCCTGGAAGTGGTGCCGAACCTTCGCCTTCTCCTCCCGGGTCAGTTTGGAAAAGCCATCCCAGGAAAAAATCGGAATCGATTCATCGGGAAGACCTTCGGGGTTCTCGGGATCGAGATCCTGGGACCAGTCGATCCGGCTTTCCGAATCCCACTGCAGGTTCTTGCCTTTGCGGTAAAGGTTCAGCAGATCGGGGCGCGTGTCCTCGTAGTCCAACGCGTAAACATTTTCTGCGCCCGCGGAAACCGTCCAATCGGAACCCGCAGGGATCGCGTAACGGTCGTGGCTCGACAATGGACCTCTCCTCTTCGAGTGCACCGACTCGAGTTGCTTCCAATAAGTGCATAGTGTAAACAAACACTATGCAAAACGGAAGCCGAAAACAAGATGAAATCGACTCTGCCCCCGAGCCGCGTTTTCGAATGCGCGACCTGGTGCGGGAGTCGGGCTTCAGCCGAGCCACGATCCACTTCTACCAGCAGCAGGGATTGCTGCCCGAAGCGATCGAAAAGGTAAGAAACTCAGCCATTTACGGACCGCAGCATCTGGAGCGGCTGAACCGCATTCGGCAGCTGCGCGAGCAGCAATTTCTCCCCCTACGCGCGATCCGGGCGGTTTTCCAGGGCATCCCCAAGCGCGGGTTCACCCCCGAACAGGAGAACCTGCTCCGATCCATGAGAAGCGCCCACACCGCCACACCTGAATTGGAATCCGGGGGCGAACGCGCGCTGGCTGATCTCGGCATTGAACTGCCCCATGAGGAACTCGAGGCTTTATGCGCCTCCGGGCTGATCGACTTCGACGCAGAAACCGGGAAGCTGTCTTCCGAGGATGCGGAATTGCTGCTCGCCTGGTCAGCGCTGAAGTCCATCGGAATCGGCCCGGAACGCGGATTCTCCGCCACCGAGGTCGGTATGTTCGATCGAGCGGCGGAAGGTCTGGTGGAAGAAGAGTTTGCGCTCTTCATTCCGCGCTTCGCGGATATCTCCGGGAGCGAGGCCCTGGCCCTGGTGGAACGGGCCGAGCCGATCCTCGAGCGACTTCTCGCTGCCAGTCACCGCAAGAAGATTCGCCAATTCATCGATCGCGAGCGCTGATTCCAATCGGCTTGCTGGCTCACCGGTGCCGATTCGTCAGGCTCCTGCTGAACTATCGGGCTCTGACTCGCTCCGCTTCGCTGATGCCAGGGCTTCGATTCGACTCCAGATTTGGCTCTCCAATTCACCGAAATCGATCGGCTTCTCAACCCAGCGCCCGGGCAACTCTTCCAAGAAACTGGCCAATTCCTCGGCGAAAACTCCCCCAGTCATGAAGAGCATCCGCTCCGCCGCATCTGGACATTTTTCCTGCAACTCGGCATGGATCTCCATCCCGCTCATCTTGGGCATCATCAGATCGCAGAGAACGATATCGAAATCGCCCGAGACGATCCGAGCGATTGCTCGGCGGCCATCGCTTTCGACACTGACAACATGGTGCGCAAGCGCATTTTCGAGGTAGCTCAAAACCCGCTCCTCGTCGTCGATGACCAAAACGTTCAAGCGCGAGTCCTCGTGCTCGGACTGCCCTCCCGTCAGACTGATGAACTCGGAAAGCCTCTCCTCCTCGTCTGCATAGGGCTGCAAGGTCACAGCGAAGGTTGTGCCCTTGGGAGACGAATACTCGACATCGATAGTGCCACCCATTGCCTGGAGAACGTTCCGCGTGATCGAGAGCCCCATTCCCATGCCGAAGCCGACGGCTTTAGTCGTTACGAAGGGCTCAAAAATCCGATCCGTAATCTCGGGTTGGATGCCGGTGCCGGTATCCATCACTTTCAGCAGGATTCGATCTTCTCTTCGCTCAACCGAGACTCGAATGAAATTCGAATCACTGAACCCGGGCTCGATGGCATGGGCTGCATTCGTCAAGAGATTGATCAATACCTGTAGAATGCGACCGTGGTTGCCCAGAATCAATATCCCGGGCGGGCACTCCACGACGAGTTGCGCGCGATGGCGAATCTCATTGCTCGTCATCTTGGTCGCTCGCTCGATCGTACGGCCAAGATCAATGGGTTCGATCTTCTCCTCGCCGGAATGAGAGAATGTCTTGAGATCCCGTACCAGGCTGGCCACGCGGTACGCGCCTTCGATAGCTTCGGAGAGCATCTCGCCATCATCCGAGGTTTCCGGATCATCGGCAGCCGCCAACCGACCTTGCAATAATTCGAGATTTCCGATCACGTAGGTCAGCGGGTTGTTGATTTCGTGGGCCATGCCTGCAGCCAGGCTACCCATCGACGCCGCCCGCTCTGTACGAACCACACGCTCCTGCATTTGGCTGCGCTGGTTGATCTCGTAGGTCAGCTCGTCGTTGACGCGTTCGAGCAGTGATCGCGCGTGTTTTTGCTGGCTCGCCAACGCCGCCAAGATGACGCCGATGGCAACCACCGCAGAGAGCCGATTGACAAGACTCTGCTCCGCGTGCAGCTCTTCCGGCACGTAATTTGGGATTTCGAAACCGTATTGCGGCGCCAGATAGAAGAGCAGCGTCGCCAGGAAAACGACGCCGGTAAAGAACCAGCCGACCCTCGCGTTGACAAGCAGAGCTCCGAGCATCGGGATCACGTAGAGCCAGCCAAAATTCGGATCCTCGATTCCTCCCGAACAGTAGTTGCTGTAGAGCAGGAGGAGGAGCAGAGCCGAGGTAACGATCAACCCTCCCTGCCCGCCTTTCCCCCGCCTGCGAGTCCAGAGGACGACCGCCATAGCGAAGAGAGACGCCAGCCCCACAGCCCAGGAGAGGCTCGGAATCCCCAATGCGTGGTACCGGTATACGAAAACGGGCGCCATGGCCATGAACATCGCGGTGACGGCCGTCAGCACACGGATACGCCGAATCTCCTCGGCGCGCAGAATATTCGAGCGAGTATGAATAGAGGGGTCGGCCACTGACCGCCCAGTCTACCCGAACAGCAGCATCCATTGAACTCGCGAACAGGCCCCCGTAATCAGTACCCCGCCTGGCGGAGCCTAAAAAGCCTCTAGGGAAGAACCCCCATTAAGAAAAGCCTGATCGGGTTCGTGCCAGACAATTGGAGTCTGTGCGCGCCTGTCTGTGCGTCTAGCGATTCTCGAAGGACGGATCGCGTTTTTCGAGAAAGGCGTCCATTCCCTCGCAATGATCGTCGGAGGCGAAAACCAGCCCGAACGCTTTCTGCTCCAGGGCGTGGGCGGTCCGAACGTCCGCATCCTGGCCCTCCTGAATCACATCCTTGGCCAGGGCCACGGCCAGGGGCCCGCGGGAGGCCGCACTCTCCCCCGCCGCCAGGGCCTTGGCCATCAACTCCTCCGGGGCGAAGACCCGGTTGGCCAGGCCAATCCGAAGAGCATCGTCGGCGCGAATGGGGTCTCCCGAAAGAATCAACTCCTTTGCCCAGGCGACCCCGACGCGGCGAACCAGCCGGCTCGTTCCGCCGAAACCTGGGATCAGCCCCAACGCCACCTCGGGCTGACCGAAGCGCGCCTTCTCGGATGCGTAGATCCAATCGCAGGCCAGGGCCAACTCGCAGCCCCCGCCCAGGGCGAAGCCGTTGACCGCGGCAAGGGTCGGAATCCGCAATTCTTCGAGCGCCGCAAATGTCTCGTGGCCGAGCTTCGAGAAGAGCGCAGCCCCGGTTGAATCCAGTTTCCGCATCTCGGCGATATCCGCCCCGGCCGCGAAGGCCCTGCCCTCTCCGGTCAGGACCAGGGCCCTGACGCTCTCATCGTCCGCCACCTCGGCCACCGCCTCGCCGATGTCGAGCAACGTGGCGCGGTCGAGGGCATTCAGGGCATCGGGCCTGTTCAGGGTGAGCACCGCCACGTTGCCTTGCCGTTCGCTTCGTACCCATTCGCCCATGAGTGCAGCTCTCCTTCGCCTGGCAGCGGATTCGGATCAGACACTCCACCCGATGCCCGCCTACGATGAATGATCGCGGGAGATTAGCCGCCTGTTCCAGGGAAAGGGACGCTGAAATTCACGCATTCGGCCAGGGCGGAGGACCCGGCCAGGCCATCCCCGCGGCGGGTGCATCGGATCGCCCCCGGATGCGGGCGTGGTATGCTGCGGCCTCTTCATACAGACCCGGGGGAAAATCATGTCAAACGAAAGCTCAGCCGCCGCTTCCTTTGCGTATTACGCCGGCATTGCGGGGGTCTCACTCGCCCTGCTCGGAATCTTGGGAATCCAGGTCGGCCTGCTTCCTCCGCTCACCGGGTTCTACCTCTTCAGCCTCGGCACCCTGGTCGGAGGGCTCTTCACCCTCGTCATGGGGGCAATCGCGCTTTTCACCACCCGAAACCTTTCCGCGGGTCAAGCTAAAAAACGCGCCCGAATCGCCACCGGTCTCGGAGTCGTCTTGATGGGCATAGTTCTGACCGCGGGAATGCCCGGACGCGAGTTTCCCCCGATCAACGACATCACGACGAACCTCGAAGATCCTCCGGAGTTCGCCCCGGCCAGCCGCGTCCCCGACTACGCGGACTTCGACATGAACTACCCCGCCGACTTCATCCCCATCGTTCGGGAAGCCTACCCGGAACTCGAGACCATCAAGGTGCCCCTTCGCGCGGGTAGGACGTATGCCAAAGCCCTTGAGACCGCGCGCAACCTCGGCTGGGAAATCACCGATGAAAATCGTGCCGGGGGCAGCTTCGACGCCACCGACACCACGCAAATCTTTCGCTTCGTCGATGACATCACCGTGCGTGTCCGCGGGCAGAGTTCCGGATCTGCAATCGATATCCGCTCGCGCTCCCGCGTAGGGCGCGGTGATCTCGGGGCCAATGCCCTGCGGATCCAGGCCTATGCCGAGGCGCTCGCCGGCGACTCCGGAGCAGCTCATTAGGATCTGAACCCAGGGGCGTCGGATTCAAGATCAGCCGACTTAGAGCTGAATCCCAGCCCGCTAAGTGACCGGGTCGCCCAACGCCTCCACCGCCGTCTGCTTGGCCCAGCGATAGTCCGCCTTGCCACTGGGCGCACGGACGATCGCCTCCACGAAAATAAAGACCTTCGGGAGCTTGTAGCGGGTGATGTGCTCGTTCGCGGTTGAACGCAGTTCATCTTCGCTGGCCTCGGCGCCTTCGCGAAGCTGTACGATGGCCGTGACCTGGTTGCCCCAGCGCTCGCTCGGAGTCCCGCACACCACGCAATCGTAGACAGAGGAATGGTTTTTCAGAGCGAGTTCGACTTCCTCGGCGAATATTTTTTCTCCGCCGCTATTGATCGTGACCGAGTCCCGGCCGAGCAAGCTCAGCCTCCCATCGGATTCCATGAGAGCCCGATCGCCCGGCACCGCGTAGCGCACTCCGTCCACCACGGGGAATGTCTGCTGGGTCTTGGCTTCGTCCTTGTAATAGCCCAGGGGCATCCAGCCCCGTCGCGCCAGCCAACCCCGTTCGTCGGAACCGGGCTCGACCCGATGGGCGAGATCATCCGAGAGCACCACGTTGTCCTCACCGAGTTCGAATTGCCCGGTACTCACCCCCGCACTCCGGCTGGATATGTGTTTTCCCTGGGCGCCCGACTCCGAGGAGCCCAATGTATCGAGGATGCGAACCTGGGGAAGTAATTCGATCAACTCCTCTTTGAGAGAAGCGCTGAAGATCGCTCCGCCCGACGTAACCAGGAAAAGCTCGGAGAGGTCGTAATCCTTCTTGCGCAATTGATCGATCAGGGGCCGTGCGAAGGCATCGCCGACGATCGCGAGAGATTGCCCCCTCTCGCGCTCCAGGGTCGACCAGATATCGTCGGCGTCCAGGCGCTCCACTTCGGACTGAACCAGCACCGTACCGCCCACATGCCACATATTGAACGCGACCCAATGCGCAGCGCCGTGCATGAACGGCGGCGCGGGCAGCGAGCGAATGCCAGGCCGGGAAAGCGCCTTTTTCTGCATGGACTCCAGGCTCAGGGGTGGCCCGCCGGTCAGCGCCGAGTAGATGACCTCCTCGTGGCGCCAGAGCACGCCCTTGGGCATACCCGTGGTGCCGCCGGTATAGAGGATATAGAGATCATCCGGAGAGAGATCGTCGGGCAGGGGCGCCGGCTCCGCTTGGGCCAGCGCCGCCTCGTACTCCAGCGCGCCATCGAGAAGGGGCTGGCCGCTGCCATCTTCCACTTGGATAAAGAGGCGAAGGCCGGGCAACTTTTCCCGAATCCTGGCGAGGGTGGGGGCGAAGGCGGCGTGATAGATCACCACCCGGGCATCGGAGTTGTCGAAGAGGTAGAGAAGTTCCTCGTCGACGTACCGGTAATTGACGTTGATCGGGGCGCAGCGCGCCTTGAAGGCCCCCAGCATGCCCTCGAGGTACTCGTTCCCGTTGTGCAGATAGAGGGCCACATGATCCTGACCCGACTCCCAACCCTCGAGGCCACCCCGCTCGGTATGACAACCGAGACCCTCGCTTCGGAGCAGATCGGCCAGGCGGCGGGTGCGGTCGGTCACCTCCGACCAACTCAGGCGCCGATCGCGGAAGACGATGCACTCGCGCTCGGGGATGGCTTCAGCGATGGCTTCGTGGATCCGCGCAAGGTTCATCATGGGGCCGGACGCTCCGGAATTTCAAGTTGAAGTGGGCAAGGCTGCCTCTCGTCTGTGCAAACTGCAAGCGAACAGACGAAGCGTTTCAGAGGCCTTCGCATAGGCGAATCGTTCCCAGCATGGCGTCGAGGGTGGCCTCCACCCGAGTCGCATCCTCGCCCGCTGCAAATTCGGCGAAGCCGCCGTCGGCCCCCTGCTCGCCCAGCAGATCCGTCAGAAGCAGGAAGGGCTCGAGGCTGGCGCCAGGCACGGCCAGGCTCTGACAATGAAGCAGGGTGCGTAGGGTGAGGACAGCTTCAAAAACCCGCATACGATGGGAGCGCTCGAGTTCGCGGCCAATCCATTGAAGGGCACTATCCGCCATGTCATGGCCCACGTTGGTAAAGAAGACGCCGAATGCTGTCAGGGCCTCCCATTCGCGACCCGATACGCGATCCGGGCTGAACAGTCCCGCCATGAATTCGCCTGCGGCATCGAGAACCTCGGGCCGAACAACCCGGGTCCGGCCCAGCAGCCCGGCGAGCATGCCCGAGACGAAGAGCCGTTTTTCGGGCTCGCTCTCCCCAGCGCCCCAGGATCCATCGACGCCCTGGCTCGAGCCCGCGAACCTTGCGGCACCCTCGACACAGGGGTGGTGCTGAGCGCCCAAATCGGAGAGCGCCACCAGGGCTTCGAGCGTTCCCAGAAGAGGCGTATCCAGCCCCGCTGCCCTTGCGCTGTCCAGGCCCGGCGCGCCCGCCTGGCTCAAGCCAAGGAGAGGGAAGGAGCCATCGGCGAGTTGGGTATCCGCGATGGCCCGGGCACAGTCCTCCACCGGCTCGGCCCCGAGCAAGCCGCGAACCCGAAGCCTCGCAAGCGCATTGCCGTGTTGGTCGACGAAGCCCAGGGCTTCCTCGAGCGCCGTCGCAGCCCGTCGACGCAAGGCATCGACCTCATCGGGCGTGGGCGCGTACGCAACGACGCCCTCCCCCGCTCCATCGGTGCCCCCCCCCACGACCAGCCCTTCGCTGCGCACTCGGCTCAAGGGAGCGGCTCCGGCCCTGCTTTCACCTCGAGCAGGCAGCCATGCAAATAGCGTCCCTCGGGATGATGCACCGAGAAGGCATGGTCGGCGGGCGCGCCCAGGGTGCGGAGCCAGTCCACGCCGCGCCCGGCATCCAGAGCGGCAGAGAAGACGACCTTCTGAAAGAGATCGGGATCAATATGATGCGAGCAGTTGAAGGTCAGAATCAGGGCCCCGGGCGCCGCGGAGCGCAGGCCGTGCAATAGCATGTCCTTATAGGCGCGAGCCGCGCCCTGAACCGAACGCCGAGATCGCGCCAGGGGCGGAGGGTCGAGCACGATAAGGTCGAAGCGCTCTCCCGCCGACGCCGCCGCGCGCAGCGCCTCGAAGGCATCGCCCCGCCGGATCTCCCTCGGGCATTCCACGGCGTTGCGGTCGAGGTTCTCGGCGGCACCGGCCAGGGCCTTCTCCGAGGAATCCATCAGAACGAGACTCGCCGCGCCGCCCTTCCCCGCGGCCACCGCAAAACCGCCGCTATAGCTGAACGCGTCCAGCATACGGCGACCCTGAGCGATGCTTTCGACCAGGTCCCGAGCATCGCGCTGATCCAGGTAGAAGCCGGTCTTCTGGCCCTGCCTGAAATCCACTGCGTAACGCCGCCCCCGTTCCTCGATCGTCGTTTCATGCGGGGGATCGCCCCAAAGCGTTCCCTCTTCGGAAGGAATCTTCTCGCGGCGCGCCGAGCGATCGTCTCGCCGCCGATAACCGTGGGGCAACTCGGTCAACGCTTCGAGCTTCTGGGCGATTTCCGCCGCCCGGGCGTGCATGCCGGCGGTCAAGAATTTGGCGACGACCACGTCGCCGAAGCGATCCACCACGAGCCCCGGCAGACCGTCGCTCTCCGCGTTGACCAGGCGCAGCGCATTCGTCCCCTGGAGCAAAGGGTGATCCCGGCGGCGGGCGATGGCGGCCTCGAGGCGATCGCCCAGAAGCCCCTCCCCGGGATCGTCCTTGCCGAAAGCGAGCAAACGCACTCGAATACTCGAGTGGGGCGAGTAGTGTCCATAACCCAGAACCTCGCCCGTGCTGGAAAGCACCCGGACCCAGGCCCCCGCAGCTTTGGCACCGGGCTCAACGTCGACGCCCCCCGAGAGCAACCAGGGATGTTGGCGACGCAGGGACGACTCGCGACCCGAAGAGAGAATGACTTCCGGCATGATTCCCCGAGGTTCGTCCATCCGACCCGTCCCAACAAGCGCCAGTCCCGCTAGACTCGGTCGCCCACTCTCAAAATCGGACAACTCTTCTCTTGGACTCGCCTTCGGCCCCTCAAACTCCCGCTCGCCAAGCCGGCAACCGCCTGGCCAATGAGTCGAGCGCATATCTGCTCCAGCACAGCCAGAACCCGGTGGACTGGTATCCCTGGGGATCCGAGGCCCTGGGGCGCGCCCAGGAACTCGACCGTCCATTGCTGGTCTCGATCGGGTACAGCGCCTGCCATTGGTGCCACGTGATGGAGCGCGAATCCTTCGAGGACGAGGCCACGGCGGCGCTCATGAACGAGCATTTCGTCTGTATCAAGGTGGACCGCGAGGAACGCCCCGACGTAGACCAGATCTACATGGATGCCGTGGTTCGCCTCAACCAGGGGCGCGGCGGCTGGCCCCTCACCGCTTTCTGCCTCCCCGACGGCAGCCCCTTTTTCGCGGGAACCTATTACCCCGACGAACCGCGGCACGGCATGCCGAGCTTCCGCCAGGTCCTGAGCGCCCTGGCCGATGCCTATGCGAATCGCCGAAACGAAGTCGAGGACGCCGGGCGACGAGTCGTGGCCTCTCTCGCGGTAGAACTCGACCCGGTTGATGAGGGGAGCGTCGGGCCCGCAATGGCTCTGGAGGCGTGCCGCCTTCTGATGCAGAACGCGGACAGCCAGCATGGCGGCTTCGGACCCGCACCGAAATTCCCGACGCCCACGAATCTCGAACTCCTGCTCGCCGCCGTGGATCTCCTCCCCGAGGATGAGGCCCGCGCCGTCGCCCAGCACCTGAACCGGAGCGCGCACGAAATGGCTCGCCGCGGTCTCTTCGACCACCTCGCCGGCGGCTTCCATCGCTATTGCGTGGACGTGGATTGGACGATTCCGCATTTCGAGAAAATGCTCTACGACCAGGGCCTGCTCCTGCGCGTCTATGCGGAATTGCTGCGTCGGGGAGGCGACCCTGACCAGCTGGCCTGGCCCATGCGCGAAACCGCCGCCTACCTTCGGCGCGAGATGACCTCCCCCGAAGGCGGGTTCTACGCGAGCCAGGACGCCGACGCCGACGGGCATGAGGGCTCCTTTCACGTCTGGACACCCGCCCAGATCGCGGAAGTCCTGGGCGACGACGCCGACGCCTTTTGCCGCGCGTACGGAGTCGAGGAAGAGGGGAATTTCGAGGCGGGGACAACTCAACTCGTCGATCTCTCGCGCGAACCCCGGGAACGCTTCGCGGCCCAAAGGGCTGAGCTCCTGGCGGTGCGGGAGCAGCGCGTCGCCCCGGAAACCGACCGCAAGCGGGTGGCGGCCTGGAACGGTTACGCGATCTCGGGCCTCGCGCGCAGCGCGGGCCTGCTGGAAGATGCCTCGATTCTCGCCGATGCCGCCGCAGCCATGGATTTCGTCCTCGACGAAATGGTGGATGCCTCGGGCCGGCTGCACCGAGTGTTCAACCTCGGACGCGCCACGGTTCCAGCCTTTCTGGACGATCACGCGGCGCTACTCGACGCCTGCCTGGATCTCTACCGGGCGGGTGCGGGCGAGCATTTCCTGACGGCCAGCCTTCATTTTGCCCACGAGATCGGTGACCGTTTCTTCGATGCCGAGCGCGGAGAGCTCTATTTCACCGCCTCGGATAGCGAGCCCCTGGTTCACCGCCCCCAATCCGACCACGACGGCGCCACACCGGCAGCCGCAGGGCTCGCCGCCGTGGGGCTGGCGCGGCTCGCGCAACTCTCGGAACTCGCGCCCCTGGCCACCCTGGTCGACCGGATCATCGAAAGCCAGGCCCCGATCCTGCAACGCTCCCCCCATGCCCTGCCCACGCTTCTGCGCGCCGTGCTGATCCGGGCCCGGGGTCTCTCGGTGGCGGTGGTGATGGGCGAAGCAGATCACCCCAGCACCGCGGCCCTGGCCCACCGGGCGAGGCAGGCCCTGCTGCCCGACGACGCGGTGGTGGTCCTCGCGCCCGGCGACGAACGGCCCACGGGCGTCGCCGCCACATGGCTGGAGGGCCGGGCACCTCGCCCCGGAACCCCCACCGCCTGGATCTGCCAGGGCACGCGCTGCTCGTTGCCCATCACCGAGCCCGAAAAAATCGCGCCGCTTTCTTTCGAGGCCTGAGACTCCGCTGCTACAGTCATGCCGTCACAGGCTCCCACCAGAATGGAAAGCGCTCCGTGAAGATCAGGCTCTGTTTCGTTTGCTTGGGAAATATCTGTCGATCCCCCACCGCCGAGGGCATCATGCAATCGCTGGTGGAGGAAGCCGGGCTCGAAGAGATCGTCGAAATCGACAGCGCGGGCACCAGCGCGGAGCACCTCGGCGAGGAACCCGACCCGCGTACCCATGAGGCCGCCGCCGAGAACGGAGTCACCCTGGCGGGGACAGCGCGCCAATTCGAGATCGAGGATTTCGACGAATTCGAGTACGTGCTGGCGATGGACGGCGAGAACCGCGACGAACTTTCCTCCCTGGCCCCGGATGAGGGGGCCGAAGAGAAAATTTTCCTGATCCGCGACTTCGAGCCCAATGCCCGGCGGGACCAGGACGTTCCCGACCCCTATTACGGCGGGTCCGACGGTTTTGCGGAGACGTTCAGCATCCTCGACGGCGCCTGCCGCGGCCTCCTCGAGCACCTGATCGACCAGCACGAACTTCCCAGTTGATGGAGGCCGGCGTACGCGCTGCGCTGGAGACCCTGCTGCCCGGCCCCATTGGGGAATTGAATGCCCTGGGCGGGGGGAATATCGGGGACAGCTGGTGCGCGGATCTGGCCTCGGGCGAGCGCTTTTTCGTCAAGCATTATCGCGAGGGGCCCAAAGGCTTGGTGGACGCCGAAGCGCGCGGGCTGGATTGGCTTTCCGAAGCCGATGCCCTGCCCACGGCGAAGGTCGTGACCCGCTCGGACGACAACGCCCTGCTGGTTCTGGAATGGATCGAGTCCGCGCCCCGAAGCGCTGAATTCGCCGAGATGCTCGGGCGAGGTTTGGCCGGGCTCCACCGCTTCGGCGCCCCGGGTTTCGGTTTCTCCGATCCGGGCTTCATCGGCTCGCTGCCCCAGGCCAACGAGCCCTGCGAGTGCTGGGCGGACTTCTACGCGTATCGCCGCATCGAGCCCCTGGTCCGCCAGGCCATGGACGAGGGAAGCCTGCCCGCCGGCCTCGCCCGGGAAGCCAGCCGACTTCTCACGCGCTTCGATTCCCTCTGCGGTCCGGTGGAAGAACCCGCCCGTCTCCACGGCGATCTCTGGGGCGGGAACGTCATGGTCGGTCCCCGGGGCGAGGCCGTACTCATCGACCCCGCGGTCTACGGCGGTCACCGCGAAATCGACCTGGCCATGATGCGGCTTTTCGGCGGCCTGCCCGAACTCACCTTCGATGCCTACGCGAACGAATTTCCACTGGCCGAAGAAGCGGAAGATCGAGTGCTCTTCTATCAACTCTACCCGCTACTGGTTCACGTGATTCTCTTCGGAGGGGGCTACGTGGATCAATTCGCCGAAGGGCTGGCGGCCTATCGCTAAGCGCCCGCAGGCCGCGCCCTCCCCCGGCACGGAAAGCCTTGAATCCTAGAAATCAAGAGCGATGCCCGCGAGCGCGTTGAACTCCGGAGAGGGATAGACCGCCTCTTCTCCTGCGAAACTGAGAACGCCGTATTCCGAATACTCGGCATCGGTCAAATTGTTCAGGTCAACAAAAAGCGAAATTCGTCCGCGCTGGTATTTGAGCTTCGCATTCATGGCGAAATAGCCCGCCTGATCGGGCAGCGCATTGGCGAAATCGCTGATGAAGGGGCGACTGCCCACGTACACCGCCTCCGCGGCCAGGGAAAGGCCACCGCCGAGGGAGAGTATTCCGGAGAGCGTCACCTGGTGGGCGGGCACACCGGGAACTGCGCTTCCCGCGTAGACCCCACCCAGGATCTCGGCGTCGGTGTACTGGTATCCCATATCCACGGCCAAGTCGTTGACGACGACTTGAACCGACACCTCGGCCCCGCGCCTCCGGGTTTCTCCATCCAGGTTCACGTTGGCTCCAAAGCCAAAAAGCCCAGCGGCCGGGTCATAAAAGAGCTCGTGGTCGGTCTCGATCTGGAAATAGTTGAGGTCCACGCCGACACGCTCGCCGCTCCGGTACCGGATGCCGGCCTCGTAATCCCTGGACTGCTGGGGAATCAGCGCGGTATTGACTGAGTTCGAGACGAAATTGAAGAGCTCGTCGAGAACGGGATACCGGAAGCCCCGAGAAAAGCTGAAATAGGCGTCCACGTTCGAAGCCGCTCGCCAGGTCAGACCCGCCGTGTAGAGATTCTCGTCGAGACTCGCCCCCCCTGGAGCCGCAGGGCCAAAGGAAAAGTCCGCTCGGTCATAGCGATAGCCGGCAGAAAGCTGCACTCCCTCCCAGGGCTCGATTTCCTCGTAGATGAAGTAGCCGTAATCGCGTTTTTCGAGTCTAAAAACGTCCAACGATGTGGAGTCGCTCGAACTCAGGTAAAGCGCGTTGGTGATATCCTGCACATTGCTCTCGTAATCGAAGCCGAGGGTCATATGACTCTTGAGTCCAAGGAACCCGTCCTCGACAATCAGTTGCGGAGAAACCAGAATCGTTTCCAGATCCGTTTGGCCGGTAAAATTTCCACCGGAGAAGGTCGAAAAGGCAAGAGAGTCTCTGCTTCGAAGGGAACTCTCCAGCTTGAACCGGCTTTGGCTGCCCAAAGCGAGTTCCGCCCCGCCCTGGACGTAATAGTCTGTGACGTCCGCAAAGTCGTTCGGGTTGATCGAGTCGGTACGCGATGCACCCGCGGCGAAATCCGAGGTGGTCAGGGCGCCCGGCAATCGGGCCCGGTTATCCGTGTAGCCGCCGCTGAGGCTCAACTCGAAGTCCTCGGCGACGTCGTAGCGAAAATCGGCGCCCACGGAATCGAATTGGGTTCCGCTGTTTTCCCTGTACCCCTGGGAGCGCCGACGGCTACCCGAAAACGCATAATTCAGTTTCCCCTCGGAACCGCGGATATATCCAGTCGTATCCAGGGTTTCGTAGCTGCCCCCGTCCACCTGGAGACCGGCCTGAAAGGCCTGTCCCTCGTGGGTCAGAATATTGATCACACCGCCCGATGCGTTGTCGCCGTAGATGACGCTGCTCCGCGCCCCCCGGATGATCTCGATGCGCTCGACGCGATCCAGGGGCATGGTGGTCCAATCCGTCCCGCTGAGATCCGCCGAGTTGATCCGGCGGCCATCCACCAGGACCAGTGTGTTGAGCGCCGCCGTTTCGCCAAAGCCCCGGATATCCACGGTGTAACTCGCCCGGTTGCCCGTGATGTCGGTGACGTGAAGACCGGCCTGGGTTCTCAGCAACTCGGGGATATTGCGGGCCACGCTGCGCTCGATGTCCTCGAATGAGATCACGCTGACGTTCGCGGGAATCGAGTCGAGCTGCTTGGGGTAACGGGTGGCCGTGACCACCATCTCTTCCCGTGGGCCCAGGGAGACCGCCGGGGCGGAGAGGTTCTCAGCCGCTGCATCGGCTGCAAAAAAAACGATGCCCGAAAGGACGCCGACCGAGTAGCGCCGGACCTGCCTGCGATGACCTGCCAACTTTGTCTCCCTATCCCCGAAAACCTGGGTCCAGGGCAAAAAAAACCCCGAACCGAAAATGAATCGATTCAGGGACGTCCCTTGTCATCCGCTGATCCTGGGCGAGCCTCGGTCCGTAGAGGCTTTGGCCGTGCGTCTGGGCAGGTCTTCTGACTTTCGGATCTTCCTACTCACCGCACCTTCCCGGCCCTCTTTAACGGCCAGTGGTTTTCGCGGCTTTCGTCCCCGATCACAGCGACGGGCTCGTCCCCGATTCTCACGGGGTTCCCTCTTCGGCGGCTGCGGAAATCGGCGGCATGCGAGATGAAGACTCACCTGCCCTCTGCCGTGCTCCGCGAATCGCACCTAAACGCGTGCTCTAATTTTTTGAAGTGCGTCTGCTTCCCGGTGTGAAACCTCCCGAGCCATCGATGGGGGCGAGATGGATAACAGAGGGCCCCCGCAGTGGCCACCGAGGGTGCCCCACCGCCCCCGATCTCCCGGCCATCCTCTTCATCCGTGGCCTGCCCCCTCGGGGAACTGGCGCCCGAATCCCGAAAGGTCTAGAGTACTGACCGGTCAGTTTTAGATGAGGTACCCCGTGCCCCCCCACAGCCCCGAAAAGAAGAGTCGGATTCTCACCGCCGCACGCGAGGTCTGTTCCGAGGGAGGCTACGAAGCCGCCCGGATGGACGAGATCGCCCGCCGGGCCGAGGTCTCCAAGGGCACGCTCTACAATTTTTTTGAGAGCAAGGAGGCGCTGCTCCTGGCGACGGTGCTCGCCTCCCACCAGGACTACGTCGTCATCCTGCCCGCGGTGGAAGATCCCACCCTCGATGTCCGGGATCGACTGGCCGCCTTGATCGAATCCCTCGCCGATGGCTTCGAGGGCATCGTTCGTCATAACATGCTCGCCCAACAAGCGTGGAGCGTCGTGCTCGGCTCGCCGTCCATGCGCAAGGAATTGCTCTCCGCACTGCGAGCGATCTACACGGGCTACATCGAGCAATTGCAATCAATTCTGGAGGCCGGCGTTCGATCCGGGGTTCTCCGCTCCGAAATCGATATCCCGGTCGTCGCCACCAACTGGCTCGCGATCTACAGCGGCTTGCTCTATCGCGCGGGTTTTGAAGAAGACGATCCGAACCCCGCCTATACACCCGCCGGCGTCAGGCAATCCCTTGGCTGGTTGACGGAACAATTGCTATCCGACGAAGCCCGCAAGACCCGGGCCTCGGCTCGTGAGGAGAACACGCACGCATGAACGAACCGACCGAAGATCGGGAAGCAGGAAGCCGCATCGGCCTCAAATGGATATTCGTCGCCATTGCTGCCGCGGGCATCGGCGCCGGATTGCTGCTTCTGGCCACGGCCCCGGACCCCGAGGCCCTGCCTCCGGCCAAAGCCCAGGCCCCGGTCCTCGCCACGCATCTCGTGGAGGCCTTGCCTCATCAACCCCGCACCACGATCACGGCCCTGCTCGAACCACGCCGGGAGGTGGAGATCTTCTCCGAAATGGCCGGCCGGGTCGTGGAAGTCGGAGCCGATGAATTCGACTCCGTCGAAGGCGGGCAGATGTTGGTGCGGATGGATCCTCTGCTGGCCCACGTGGCCGTGAACCGCGCCGAGGCCGCCATCGCCCGGGCCAAGAGCCAGGGGGTCCTTGCCCAGGCCCAATTGCAGCGAAACCAGGGCCTCGCCCGGGTCGACGTCGCCAGCCGCGCGGCCCTGGACGAAGCCGAGAACGCTTCTCGCCAAGCCCGGGCGGCGCGCCTGGAAGCCGAGGCGGCCCTGGCCGAGGCTCGGGATCGCCTGGCCAAGATGCAGATCGACGCGCCCTTCTCGGGCGTATTGCGCGCCTTCGCGGTGGAAGCCGGCGAGTATCTCCGGCCCGGTGAGCGCATCGCCGAGCTGCTCGATGTAGGGGCGCTCCGGGTCCGGGTCACACTGAGCGACCGACAGATCGTATCCGTCCTGACGGGCACCGAAGCCACCTTGGACGTCGACGCCCGGCCGGGCGAAACCTTTCGCGGCCGGGTCATCTCGGTGGGCGGAGCGGCCGATTCCCGGAGCCGTAAATTTCCGATCCTGCTGGAGATCGACAACAGCGCCGGACGACTGCTCCCGGGCATGGTCGCCCAAGTGGATCTCAGCCTGGGCGAGAGTCGGCAGCTGATGGCTGTACCCCTGGATTCCGTTCTGGATGAGTTCGGCCTGCGCTACGTCTTCGTCGTTTCGGGCGACTCTCAAAACGGCTGGCTTGCCACCAAGCGCCGCATCGAAACACGGCCCATATCCTTCCAGCCCACCACGCTCGAGGTCAGCGCCGGACTTGCCGAGGGTGAGCGCATCGCGACCTCCTCGATTCGGCAACTCCGCGATGGCATGGCGGTTCGGCCCCTCACCGGCGAAGCGGCTGGGATCCACACAGTGCGAAAGACCGAGCAATGAGCCTGATCCGCTTCTCTGCACGCCAGGTTGTCCTTGTGAACCTGTCTTTCGTGGTCCTGATGCTGGCCGGGGTGTTGGTGAGCAGCCGCATTCCCGTGGATGTCTTTCCCGACATTTCCTTCAACTCGGCCATCCTCATCACGCCCTGGCCGGGGGCATCGGCGGACGAAGTCGAACGCCTCGTGACCCGAAAGATCGAGGACGAAGTTCGAGACATCGTGGGCATCAAGGAGTGGTACAGCTTCTCCTCCGAAGGACTCTCGGAGATCAGCATCGAGTGGGAGGAATCGCTCAGCAAATTTGAGCAGCAAGCCGCGCTGAACGAGTTGCGTGCGGCGATCGATCGGGTTTCCGATCTGCCTGCAGATGTGGACGAGAGCATCCTGAAGGAACTCTCGGTTTCCGAGGTCTCCAACGTCTGCATGATCACCTTGACAGATAAGGGAGGCGTCGGCGAGTACACCCTTCGCGAACTTGCCCGGGTGCTGGAGCGCAAGGCAGAGCGTCTGGAGGGCGTCCGCAAGGGCAACCTGATGGGCGCAAGGGACCGCGAACTCAGGGTCTATGTCGACAAGGAGAAGGCGCTCCAATTCGATATGACCCTTGAGGAGATCAGCGCGGCGATCTCTCGCAACAACATCAACCTTCCGGGCGGCACCTTCTCCAACCAGGCCGACCAGGAGACCACCGTTCGCGGACTGGGAAATTACATCTCCCCCGAAGCCCTGGCGAGCACGATTGTCCGGAAGGATCCCGACGGACACCACGTCACCTTGGCGGAAATTGCCGACGTCGTGCCCGGTTTCGAGAAAAGAAAAAATTATGGCTACCTCGACGGCGAGCCCGCGATCCTGATCGGCATCTCGAAGAACTCGGGCTCGGATATCAGCCAGGTCGTCGAGCGCGTGCGCAAATTGGTCGAGCGTGAATCCGGAAGGCTGCCCGAGGGTGTCGAGGCCCGGGTCATCTGGGACGAATCCACCTTTGTCAAGAAACGGATCGGAACCCTTCGGGACAATCTGGCCCTGGGCGTCGGTTTCGTCGTCCTCGTTCTCTGGCTCACCGTGGGCTTTCGCAACTCCTTGCTTGCGATCGTGGGGATCCCGTTTTCGTTCCTGACCGCCCTAATTCTCTTCCCGATCCTTGGCATCACGATCAACCTTCTGAGCCTCGTCGGGTTCGTGATGGTCTCGGGCATGTTGGTTGCGGACGCAATCATCGTGATCGAGAACATCTACCAACATATCGAGGCGGGCGAAGACTTGATGGACGCCGTCATCAATGGCGCCGAGGAGGTCATGTGGCCCGTGATCTCCGCGGTCTGCACCACCATCGCCGCCTTCGTCCCCATGCTCCTGGTCTCGGGAACCGCTGGCCAGTTCATGTCGATTCTTCCCAAAACCGTGATCGCTTGCCTGGCGGCCTCTTTGATCGAATGCCTCCTCGTTCTGCCCGCTCATTATCTCGATTGGGGAAGCACTTCCCTTTCCGGAGACGCACAGAAGGGCGCGGCTCGCGGCGGCATTCGTGGCCTCAGCGATACGGTTCGCGCCCGCACAGATGCCAGCATCGCCTCCCTGCGCAGTGCCTATGTGCGTGGCCTGGAGCGCGTACTCGCCCACCGGGGCGCCTTCCTCATGGCCTGCGTCGGCGCCTTTGTCTTCGCCCAGGGTCTCGCCAGCCGGGTTCCCGTCGATCTCTTCCCCAGCGATTTCAACCAGCTCTTCGTGTCCATCGAGACCCCCATCGACTTCAGCATCCAGGAATCCAACGAGGTGATCCTCGGCCTGGAGGACGCCCTCGCTCCCCTCTCCGACGAGTTTCTTTCCGTATCCACCTACGTGGGCCAGGGCATGTCGGCGGAGGAGCGTCCGATCTTCGGAAGCAATTATGGGGTCTTCTATATCTCGTTCAGGGATTCGGAGGAGAACATCGCCGACCCGGGCCGCATGGTACGCCTGGTCCGAGAAACCCTGGAGTCCTACCGCGCAGAGAATCCTTACGGAATCCAGAAATTGATCGTCGTGCCCCCGCGTAACGGTCCCCCCATCGGCAAGCCCGTCGCTGTACGCGTCGTCGCCGAGGATTATGATCGGGCCAAGCAGATCGCGTCGGATATCAAAGTCGATCTGGCCAGCATGCCGGGCGTCTTCAACATCGAGGACAATATGCCCATCGGTCGACGCGAACTCCGAGTCGGCCTCGACGAGTACCGGGCTTCCCTTCACGGAGTGAGCTTCGACCGTGTGGGCATGGCACTCCGGGGAGCCAACGACGGCCTTGTGCCGTCGACCTACAAAGACCCCCTCTCGGACGAGGACGTGGACATCCGCGTCCTCCTGCGCGAGGACCAGCGGGCAAGCGCCGGAGACCTCATCGACGTGGAATTGCGCACGCCCGGGCAATACCGCGTCAAGATCGAGGACGTGGGCACCATCGACATGAGCCGTGGCTACCAGCGCCTCTACCACTACGACGCCCAACGCGCGGTGGTTGTTTACGCCGATGTCGACAACCGAATGGCGACCTCGGTCTCGGCCAACGAGGCCCTGAGCGCGCGCTTCGCCTACGTGCCCGTGCAGGATCCAGGAGTCAACCTGGTCTTCGGCGGCGAATTCCAGGCGACAAACCGCAGTTTCGAGGATATGGGCAACGCATTCATGATCGCCTTGATCGCGATCTACACCATTCTCGCAGCCCAATTTCGATCCTACCTCCAGCCCCTTGTGGTGATGTGCGTGATCGTCTTTGCCTATATCGGGGTGATTCTCGGGATGTACATCTGGGGCTACGCGCTCTCGATGTACGTTCTCTATGCCCTGGTGGGGCTGGCGGGGATCGTCGTCAACGATTCCCTGGTCTTGATCGACTTCGTCAACAAGGAGCGAGAGCGCGGAACCCCAGCCCTGGAGGCGGTTTTGATCGCTGGGCGACGGCGCTTTCGGGCAGTCCTGCTCACCACGGTGACCACCGCCGCGGGGCTTCTCCCCATGGCGATGGGGATCTCAGGGGTATCCACCGTTTTCGGCCCCTTCGCTGCGGCCATCGTTGCCGGGCTCTGCGTTGCCAGCCTGCTCACCCTCTTTGCCGTGCCGGCGCTCTACCTCAGCATTGATTCCCTGCGACTCAAGTTCGGAGGAAAGGACCCCTCCCAGGCCGAGTTCGCCACACCCTGAGCGCTCTTTTATTTCGCGCCGGAGGTAGCGCGGCTGCGCGCCTCTTCCCGCCCGGGGCGGAAGCTGCGTTTCACCGACAGCGGTACGCGCCCCGCGGCTGTGCCAGAATACCCCGAACGCCTCGGGATCCAGCGCGGCGAAAGCTCAACCCACCCAGACCCGTAATACCCAAGAGGAGATCCGCCCATGTCATCCCTAAAGCTTGGCGTCCAACTCGGCTATTGGGGCGCGCAGCCGCCTGAAAATCTCGTCGAAATCGCCCAGGAGGCAGAGACCCTCGGCTTCGATTCGATCTGGACCGCCGAGGCCTGGGGGTCCGATGCGTTCACTCCCCTCGCCTACATCGCCGCCCACACCTCGCGGGTTCGTCTGGGCACCGCCGTCGTCCAACTCTCCGCGCGCACGCCCACCGCCACCGCCATGGCGACCCTCACCCTCGACCACCTCTCCAAAGGCCGGATGATTCTCGGCCTCGGCGTCTCGGGCCCCCAGGTTGTGGAAGGCTGGTATGGGCAACCCTTCTCCAAGCCCCTGGCCCGAACCCGGGAGTACATCGACATCATTCGCCAGGTCCTTCGCCGGGAGGCCCCCGTGACCAGCGACGGGCCCCACTACCCCCTGCCCTACTCGGGAGAAGGCGCCTGGGGGCTGGGCAAGCCCCTCCGCCCCATCACCCATCCTCTTCGCGCCGATGTCCCCATCTTCATGGGCGCAGAGGGCCCCAAGAACGTCGCCCTGGCGGCCGAGATCGCCGATGGCTGGCTTCCGCTCTATTACTCGCCCTTTCGCCAGGAGGTCTACGCCGACTCCCTCGCAAACAAGAAGCCGGGCTTCGAGATCAGTCAATTCGTCATCTGCAATATCAACGACGATCTCGAAGAGGCATTGATCCCCGTCAAGGCGATGCTGGGTTTCTACATTGGAGGCATGGGGGCCAAGAAGCGAAACTTCCACATGGAACTCATGGCCCGCATGGGCTTCGAGGCCGAAGCCCACAAAATCCAGGACCTCTTCATGGAGGGAAAGCGCGCCGAGGCGACAGCCGCGGTTCCGGATCAATTCGCCGACGAGGTTTCGCTCTGCGGATCCGTCGACCGCATCCGGGAAAGACTCGAAGCCTGGAAGGAAACGCCCGTGACGACTTTGCTGATCGCCAGCCAAGACGTCTCCACCATGCGCACGATGGCGGAAATCGCCAGCTGAGCCGCTGCTACGCGATCCAAGCATCCATCGCTGCCCATCCGCACCCGGGCCCAGAGTGCGCGAAGCCGTACGGCCTTCGGAAAAGCGCGTGAAGGCGGCCCGTGCGCGCGCCGCGGGTGAAGACGGAGGCGGGAGCCTAGCCGCAGCCGCACCTCAGCTTCATCGGTGCGGCCGATACAGCCGAACGCGTAGATCCGTTGATTCAACGGACCGTTCAATCTTCAACAGCGGAGGAATAACCCGAACTGAACGCCGTTCGCTTGACAGGGCCAGCCCGACTCTGGCCCCGCTTGGGCTCTGATCCGAAGATCAGACAGCGCGAACGTTCTGGGCCTCAGGGCCCTTTTGTCCTTGAGCCGCGTCATACTCGACCGCCTGCCCGTCCTGCAAATTCCTGAATCCGTCACCGACGATATTGGAATAGTGGACAAAAAGATCTTTGCCCCCGTCTTCCGGTGTGATGAATCCATAACCCTTCTGTTCACTGAACCACTTGACTGTACCGTTGGCCAAACTTCTGTTCTCCCTGATTTTCAACCGCTACGGATCCTTCACCGCGCCGTCGACGGACGGAGAGTAGTGCTAAACCGCCTGTAATGTGAAGAAAAAAAATCACTTCCACCGAACTCGCATAGGCGTCGTAGCGCCCATGGCGTCGGCTACTGAACATTTCGGCGCCTTTATTCAAACCGCCTTCATTTGCGCCTCGGGCGAAGAGGCGGGCCCATGTAGGGCTGAAACCCCCTAGAGCACCCTATGAAGCTGCGGGGTGACTGTCGCCATCTGTCCCGGACGTCGCGACCGTCATCAAGTTCATGAACTGAATTACATTGCCGGCCCTCTTTGCCCGGAAGGCGTGCGCGGGAATCGCCGCAAAGCCCTGTTCGAAGTTTCCCTTTGCGTCTGCGTTTCGCCGCGAAGTCGCGGCGAAGTGGAACTCTTTCGGAAGCAGGACGCCAACCAGCCAACGGCGGTATCCTCAGCGCGGAAAGAAACCACGCCCAGGCGGCGGTGGCCTTGGGGCGCACCGCTCGAAATCCAAAAGGAGCGCGAGTGCTGGGGATCGCAGGGGGCGCGAGAAGTTGGGGCAACCCGGAATGCATCGGCGTCGGTCAATTGCCGGCCCGAAGCCCGCTGATCCCGCACCCCGACCCCATCTCCGCACGTGAAGGCGCCCGCGAAGCCTCCCCCTGCTTCATGTCCCTGAACGGACCGTGGCGCTTCCAACTCTACGAGCGTCCGGAAGACACGCCCCAGGCCTTTCCCCGGCCCGACTTCGATGACAGTCATTGGCCCGACGTGGCCGTGCCGGGCAACTGGACTTGCCAGGGTTATGACCGCCCCCACTACACCAATGTCCAGATGCCCTTCGACGGCGAACCGCCGGCGCTCCCCAAAGAGAATCCGACGGGTATCTACCGACGACGCTTCCATTTGCCAGAGGCCTGGTCGGGCAAGCGCGTAGTGGTTCATTTCGGTGGTGCCGAGAGCGTGCTCTACGCGTGGCTCAATGGCCGCTCCCTCGGCCTCTCCAAGGATTCACGTCTCCCAGCAGAATTCGATCTGACGCCCCATCTCTTCGAGGGAGAGAACACCCTGGTCGTCATGGTGGTGCGCTGGTCGGACGCCACCTATCTCGAGGACCAGGATCATTGGTTCATGGCGGGCCTCCACCGCGAGGTCTACCTCTATGCCACGGGTGCCGCTCATATCGCCGACGTTCGCGCCCGCGCCGCGCTCAACGAAGATCTCGACCAGGGATTGCTCGACCTGCGTGTGGAGGTGGGCTTCGCCATCGAGGCGCGCGAGGGCTACCGGGTCCAAGCCGAACTCTACTCACCCCGGGGCAAACGCGTCTTCCGCAAGGCCCTGGAGCAGCCCGTCGCCATGACGGGCAATCCCTATCTCTACCAGGGTCATTGGGCGGAGTTCCTGAAAGAGATCCCATCCCCCATGCTCTGGTCCTCGGAGTCGCCGAATCTCTACCAACTGGTGGTCAGCCTGATCAATCCCGAAGGGCGCTGCGCCGAAGCCGTCTCCACGCGGATCGGTTTTCGCCGGGTGGAGATCAGCGGACGAGAACTCCTGATCAACGGGCGTCCCGTGCTCATCAAGGGCGTGAACCGCCACGACCACCACGAAAGCCGCGGCAAAGCGCTTCACCGAGAGGATATGCTGGCCGACGTTCTGCTGATGAAGCAGTTCAACTTCAACGCTGTGCGGACCGCCCACTACCCCAACGACCCCTACTTCTATGACCTCTGCGACGAATATGGGATCTACGTCGTCGACGAAGCCAATATCGAAACCCATGCCTTTCTCGCGCATATCTGCCACGATCCGCGCTACGCGCCGGCCTTCCTCGACCGAGCCATGCGCATGGTCATGCGTGACAAGAACCACCCCAGCATCATCGCCTGGTCCTTGGGGAATGAAAGTGGCTTCGGGCCCAACCACGAGGCCATGGCGGGCTGGATCCGGAGCTATGACCCGACCAGGCCGATCCAATACGAAGGCGAGATCCAATGGGATCTCTACCGCGAGAAAAGAGTCAGCGACATCCTTTGCCCCATGTACGCGCCCGTGGACGAACTGGTCCGCTGGGCCAAGGCCAAAAAGGGCGACCGACCACTGATCCTCTGCGAATACGCGCACGCCATGGGAAATAGCGGCGGCGGGCTGGCGGATTATTGGCAGGCCTTCCGCCGGCATCACGGTCTGCAGGGCGGCTTCATATGGGATTGGATCGATCAGGGATTGCTCCGGGTTGACGATCAGGGCCGCGACTTCTGGGCGTATGGGGGTGATTTCGGCGACGAACCCAACGACAAGAACTTCTGCATCAACGGCCTGCTTGCCCCGGACAGAACTCCCCACCCCGCGCTCTGGGAGTTCAAGAAACTCGCCCAACCGCTCCGGGTCGAAGCACGCGATATCCGGCGCGGAAGCCTGAGAATCCACAACGATCAGGATTTTTCCGACCTCGGCTGGCTCGCCGGTCATTGGGAACTCAGCGTGGATGGCGTCGTCAAGCAACGCGGTCGTCTGCCCCGCCTGGATATCCCGCCCGGTGAGGCCCGCAATATCGAGATCAAATTTTCCCGGCCGGATGCTGTGCGGAACCAGCTCTTTCATTTAAAACTCCGCTTTCGCACTCGAAGGGCGTTGCCCTGGGCCAAAGCCGGTCACGAGGTGGCTTGGGAAGAATTTGAAATCCCGTGGAAGGCGCGGGGTTCGGTGAAGAGCAAGGCGAAGAAAAAATCTCGCCCCGCCGACATCGAACTCGAACAGGACGACCGGCGCGCGCATATCAGCGCCGGGGAACTCCGCCTGACGGTCCATAAATGGCAGGGCGCTGTGGCCTCCCTGCAATGGCGCGGTGAGGAAATCCTGGCTTCGGGCCCGCAACTCAACCTCTGGCGCGGAGCCACGGACAACGACGCCATACACGCGATCCCAGGCCCGAGCCCAGCACCCCTGACCCGATGGCTCGGCTGGGGGCTCGATGATCTGGCCACCACAACGGACGAGTGCCGCGTTCGCCGGGACAAGGACGGCGGCGTTCGCATCCGCTCTCTCCAGATCGCCCAGGCCCGATGCGAAGAGGAAACGGAAGAACACCAGATTCGACACCTCCAGCAATGGATCATCCACCCCAACGGCTGGATCGTTCTCAACAACGAGATTCGCGTGGGAAGCGCCCTGCAGGACCTGCCCCGGGTGGGCATCCGTTTCGCATTGACGCGGGGCTTCGAGCGCCTGGAGTGGTTCGGGCGCGGGCCCCATGAGAGTTATTGGGATCGGAAGGCGGGTGCGCCCTTGGGGCGCTACGCAGGTTCAGTGGACGAACAATACCACCGCTATGTCCTACCCCAGGAAAACGGGAACAAGACCGACACGCGCTGGTTCTCGCTTTGTCGAAAGGATGAAACAGGGCTCATGGTGGGGAGCAATCGCCCCTTCGAGTTCGGCGTCAGCCACTACAGCGGCTCTGATCTCCACGCTGCGCAGCATATCAATGAGCTTCGCGCCCGGGCCGAAACCCATGTCCAACTCGACGTGCATCAACGCGGCGTGGGAACAGGCGCCTGCGGGCCCGATACCCAGCCCGCCTTCCGAATCGGACCCGGACTGCACCGGCTCGGATTCTGGCTCGCCCCCTTCGACCCCAAGCGGATGAAGCCGGGGCGCCTTGCCATGGAGATGGGAGCCAGCACCGACCTCGCCGGAAAGGTCCGCTAGGCCCGGCGCCTACTCGTTCAGGTTCCAGTCGTAGTCGAGATACGACACCCGGAGTTCGTTCCGGTGAGCCTTGAGCCAGGCCTGATCGTTGGCGGGGGCGTAGCGCTCGACGAAGGACAGAACGCCGCGGGGTCCGCCGAAATCCTCATCGAACCATTTGAATATCCGGCTGATCCTGATCCGCATCTTGTCCCGGTCCACCGCCAAACCCTTTTCGGGACGAGCAAT
>JAAZXM010000049.1 GCA_014240165.1 Myxococcales bacterium
GCTCGGGCATGGTCACCGCCTTGAAACCCCGCTCGGCGTTGCGCCGGATCTCCTGGGCGCCGATTTCGGGGTCCGTCACATAGGTGATGCCCAGGGGCACGATCCGGTCCGGATAGGGGGAGTACCAATCCTCGAAGAGCCAATCGTTCCACGCCCGGGTGCAGGCGACGCCGAGTTCGCGATCGTCGATCAGGCTGAAGAGCGTGCCGCCAAAACCCGTGACCCCCGACGGAAAATTCACCGACGCCTGGATGCCCCCGATATCCATGTCCTTGATGCGATCATCGATCCGGTAACAGCCGGGCCGCACTTCGTCGAAGCGCGCGGGTTCCACCCGATGATCCTCCTTGGGGCGGCCCGCCACGCACATGAAGCCCACCTGGAAATAGGGCTGGCCGTCCATCACCCAGACCTCGTGCCCCTCCTCGGTCTCCACCACCTTGGGCCCGCGATCCTGGAGCTTCGCGGGCAGCCGTCCCTCGAAGGTTTCCGGGGGCTCCATCAGGTGATCGTCCACCGAGATCAGCGTGTACTTGGTCTTCCTGGGCTCGGGGTCGGGTAGGAGCGACCCCGTCGCGGGGCGCTTGATCCCGAGTTTGATGACATCGACCATGGCTGGAACTCCTTCGAAATTCTGAGAGGTTCCACGCTAGCCCAGCCTCGGGGCCCCGAAGAAAATTTTTCTATCCGAGCAGCGCGGCCCGGGCCGCGACGTCCTGGAGCAGCGCCGGATCCACATTGCCCCCGGAGAGGATGACCCCGCAACGCCCGCGGCCCTCCCGCAGGGCCAGGGCCAATGCCGCCGCGCCCGAGGGCTCGATGACCAGCCGCAGGGTCTTCAGAGCCCAGGCCATGGCATCGAGCATCTCCTCGTCGGAGACGAGTTCGATGCGGTCCACGTTCTTCTTCAATACGGGAAAAGTCAGCTCGCCAGGGCGCCTGACCCGCAGCCCATCCGCCAGAGTCCGGGGCGGCGGAATCGCGCAGCGCTTGCCCGCCTCGAGGGAGAGCCGGGTGTCGCCGGCGTCCTCGGGTTCGCAGCCAATGATTTCCGCAGCCGGGCACAGCGCCTTCATGACCACCGCGCACCCCGCCATCAGGCCCCCGCCTCCGACAGGCGCGTAGAAGCGGTCGAGGGAATCGGCATCCTCCAAGATTTCGAGGGCGCAGGTCCCCTGCCCCGCCGCGACTTCCAGATCGTCGTAGGGCTCCACCGGGGTCCAGCCCCGCTCCCCGGCCAATTGCCTTGCCCGGTCGGCGCGCTCGTCACTATCGGGCCCCACAACAACCACCTCGGCTCCCGCGGCCTCGGTAGGCCCGCGCTTGGTCGCCGGGGCATCGTTGGGCATCACGATCACCGCCGGCAAGCCGAAAAGCCGGGCGGCCTGCGCCACCGCCTGGGCGTGATTTCCCGAAGAGTGCGCCACCACGCCCGGGCAGTCCCCGGGCAGGGTCGAGAGCTTATTCACCGCGCCGCGGAGTTTGAACGCCCCGGTCGGTTGCAGTGACTCGGGCTTGAGAAGCAACTCGCAATCCGCATTGGGACGAGCGGTCAAGAGCGGAGTCCTCACCACGTGGGGCTCGATTCGCTCCGCGGCCGAGCGCACCCGTTCAAGATCCAGGTCGGCTAACACCGCCGCCCGCCTCCGGATGCCCAACGGGCACACGGCCGGAGCCGATCGGCCTGCCACGCGGAAGCGCGGCGAGTCAAAACGCGGAGAAAATCCAAGCCGCCGCGTCCATCTCCAACCCATTCGCACCCCGATAGGGTTCGATGGCCTCCGCGACCGACGCCCGCAACTGGTCACGCAGGGCTTCGTCGGCCTCGCGCATCGCGGCGCCCGCCGGGCCCATCTGAAGCGAGAACTCCACCAATTGCTCGGGACTCATGCCCCGGCCAATCATCAGGGTTTGCTCCACGGGCTCGCAAGCCACGTTCGAGAAACCGCCCGCTTGGAGCAGACCCGTGACCCGCTCGGCATCCGCGAAAGCAAAGGGCCCGGGCGCATGGGGAACAGAAGGCGCGGGCATCTCGACATGTTTCGCCGCAGCGGCGCCCGGCACCGCCATCCAGGGATTTTTCCCGATCTCCTGCCAGCAGACGAAAACCATCCGAGCCTTCGGCTTGAGCGCACGGCGCAGGTTCGCGAAAGCGGCCGTGGGATCGGCAAAGAACATCACGCCGAAACGCGAGAAGATCCGGTCGTAAACCGCCTCGCCCAGATCGTGGCTCTGGACGTCGGCCACCTCGAAGTGAAGATTGGCCGGCTCGCCGCTTCGCGTCCGGGCCTCGGCCAACATCGGCGCCGACAGGTCGAGTCCGTCCACGTGCCCGGCCTCACCCACACGCCGGGCCAACTCAATGCTCGTATGCCCGCAGCCGCAGCCCACATCGAGCACCCGCTGGCCGGGCTCGATGCCGGCGCGATCCATGGCCGCGCTGCCCAGGGGTTCGATCTGCCCGTGGATGGTGTCGGACAGGGCCACCCATTTGGGCCCCGCCACCTCGTTCCAGTACTGGGACTGCTGGGCGTTGGGCCCTTCGTGAAGCTCCGGATCCGGGGTCATCGTTCGTCTCCCTCGATGGATTGCGAAGACCCAGCCTAGCCCGCCCGGCGCCCGGCTTGCACTCGGTCATCGAGACGCGCAGTATTCGGCCTGCCGCTTATCTCTCTGGCGCCTCCCCCCCCGGACCCACGAAAGCAGACACGATGGCCCTGCTCGACCCCTTGCTCGAAGTGCAGGACCTCGACCTGCAGGCCGACCGCCTGTCCAAGGAGCGCGTGGAGTTGCCTGAACGCGCCGCTCTGCTGGCCTGCGAAGCGGAGTTGCGCGAAAACGAGCGCCTGGTCGTCGGGGTCCAGGCCCGGCTCGACGAGTTGGCCCGAGACGAGCGCGCGGTGGCGGGGGAGGTCTCGACCGTGGCGGCCGGGGCCAAGGACGTGGAGGAGCGCCTCTATTCCGGTTCGGTCACCGCCCCCAAGGAACTCGAATCCCTCCAGGACGAATTGAGACTCACTCGGGAAAAGCAAGCCGGGTTCGAGGAACGCGAACTCGAGATCATGGAGCAGATCGAGGGGCAGGAAGGCGAACTCGCTGGGCTCGCCGAGCGCTGCGGCGACGCCGAGGGCCGGGCCGGCGAACTTCAGCAAGCGATCTGTGATGCGGAAAAGCGCATCGACGGCGAGATCGAGGTTTTAACTGAAAAGCGCGAAGCCCCCCTATCTACGCTCCCCGCCGCCTTCACCGAACGCTACGCCGCCCTGCGAGACAAACCACGACTGAACGGAAAGGCCGCGGTGGGCCTGGACGGCGGGCTTTGCCTGGGCTGCCGGGTGAGCCTGCCCCGCGTGGACCTGAGCCGCATTCTTGCCGAAGCCGAGGACGCCCTCGTCCCCTGCCCCCACTGCTCACGACTCCTGGTGCGTTAGTCCTTGCTGCCTGTCGCCACCGCCGGGCGATCGGCGGCCAGCAGGCAGAGATAATCCAGGGCCAGGGTCGCCGCTGCGAGAGAAGTGATCTCGGCGACATCGTAATCCGGTGCAACTTCCACGATGTCCATCCCGACGAAGTCCGTACCCGTGAGCCCGCGCAAGACCTGGCGGGCGAATTGGGTGGAGAGACCGCCCACCACTGGCGTACCCGTACCCGGTGCGAAGGCGGGGTCGAGACAATCGATGTCGAAGGTCAGGTAGGCCTTCCCCGTCCCCACGATCTCGCCAATACGCCGGCTCACCGCCTCCGCGCCCTGGGCCTGCACCCAATCCGCATCAAGAATCTGAAAACCGTGGGTCTCGTGGTTGTGCGTTCGGATCCCCACCTGCACCGAATGCTCGACGTCGATGAGCCCCTCGCCCAGAGCGTGGTGGAACATATTGCCGTGGCCGAGTTCGGGTTCGTCGTCCCAGGTATCCGTATGGGCATCGAAATGCACCAGCGCCAGAGGACCCTGGCGCGCCGCGTGGGCGCGCAGGAGAGGGAGCGAGACCAGGTGCTCGCCGCCAAGGGCCAGGATCGATGCGCCCGCGTCGAGAATACGGCCGGCCTCGGCCTCGGTGGCCTTCAGCATGGACTCAACGTAACCCGGCTCGAAATGCACGTCCCCGGCATCCACCACCGACAACCGATCGAAGGGATCAAAGCCCCAGGGCCAATGCTCGCCATAGGCCAGATGCGTAGACGCGGCGCGAATGCCGCGGGGGCCAAAACGCGCACCGGGCCGAGCCGTGGTCGTGATATCGCAGGGGATCCCGCAAACCACCACGTCGGCACCGGTGCAATCCCGGGAGTAGCGCCGCCGCATGAAACTCAGCGCCCCGGCATAGGGGTGCTCGATCACCCTGCCGTGAAGCCCGGGGGCGGTCAAGGCCCGATCACTCGCCGATGACGGACCTGACCCCTGCCCTTCACCCGAAGATCGATCGACCATGTCCGCTCCTCCAACTTCCTCGACGCCAGAGCCAGAACCGGCCAGGCGAGCCACGCGCTCTGCTAGTCTAGCTTCCAGCGGGCGGGGAGCAGCCAATGCCCTCGGCGCATCGGCCTCGGCCGGTGGATCACCGCATCACCGATTGCCCAGGCAGGGAGCGAGCCCCTGGACCCGAATCCCAATGACAGCGCCGCTCCTCAAGAAGGCATCGGCGCCTTCTTGTTGGACCTGCCCAACGCGGTAACCCTCAGCGGTCTGGCCGCCGGACTCTGGGCGCTCGGCCTCGTGGTCCAGGCGCAATTCGGTGCCGCCCTCGCCCTGGCGCTCATCGCCATCGTGATCGATCAACTCGACGGATACCTTGCTGTCCGGCGGCCCCAGCGATCTCCGGCCATCCAGGCTTTCGGCGCACACCTGGATTGCTATGCGGATTTTGTCTCCAAGGGGATTTTCCCGGCACTCATGCTCCTTGGCCTCGGGAGTTTCGGTGCCCCCTTCTGGGCGGTCGCCCTGCTCCAGGTCGGGGCCATTGCCGTGCGTTACAGCTACGAATTCGTGCCCCACGCGCCCCGGCGCGGCCTGTCCCCCGATTTCAGTCTCGTGATCTTCGGACTCCTCTACCTCGGCGCGCCGCTCTGGGGAGACAGCTATCCCGCGATCCTGGCCGTGGCCATGGTCGTTCTGGCGGGGCTCAACCTGGCACCTTTCGAGGTTCCCAAGCTCAAAGGCCCGGGTCTGGCGGCCTTCATCCTGCTCGCCCTGGCGCTGATCGCCGCGCTCTTCTCGAGCGGCTGAGCCCGGCGCCCCCCGAGCACGTACCTTGAAACGCGCCCCGGAGTGGGGTCCACTGTCGGCGAACCGCGACCCCGCGACGATGTCTATTCAATCCGTACTTCCCGGCACCGGACTGGGGAGAAGAGATTCTGGAGTTCTCCATGTCGGACCAATTCAAAGATCAGGGAGGCGCAGCGGGGATGGACCCGTCGCCCCTGCGCCGCTGGCTGACCTCGAAGGTCATGCAGCGCGTGATCCGACCGTCCACCCGGGAAAAACGCCGGGTGCGCACAGAGCGAGCGCGCCGCCGAAGCGGCGCGCGGCATACGGTCGAATATTTCCACCAGGTCGAGGACGGCTACAGCCATCTGGCCGCCCAACTCTTGGCTCCCCTGGCGGAGCGCTACGACGTGGACGTGATTTGCCATCTGGTGAGCGTGCCCCGGGATCGCAATCTCCCGGAGCCCGAACTCCTGCTGCCCCTCTCCCGGGTGGACTCCGCCCAGGTCGCCCCCCATTATGGTCTCCACTTTCCATCCCATCCCGCGCCCCCCGACCCGGCCGGGGTCGAACTCGGCGAGCGAATTCTGGCCGGGGTCGCCCCAACAGATTTTCCGGCGGTCGCGGTCGCAGTGGGGAATGCGCTTTGGAGCGATGATGCCCAGGCGCTCCGCACCCTGGCGGAGACCCACGGAACAGCCGACGCCGAGAAAAGAGCAGAGGCGATCGCCACGGGGGTAAGTCGCCGCAAGGAACTCGGACACTACTCGGCGGCCATGTTCCACTACGGCAAGGAATGGTATTGGGGCGCCGACCGCTTCGACCACCTCGAGCAGCGACTGCGCACGCTCGGGGCGGATCGACACGATTCCGAAAAGGGTCTCTGCCCCCGCCCCGCCATCGAGAGCGGACCGCTGAAAGACGACGGCTCCCTGACCCTCGAGATCTATCCCTCCCTGCGCAGCCCCTATACGTCTTTCATCTTTGATGTCGCGCTGAAACTCGTCGAGGACACCGGCGTGCGGGGCGTCGTCCGGCCCGTGCTCCCCATGGTGATGCGCGGCGTCCCCGCCACCCAGACCAAGGGCATGTACATCTTTACCGATGCCGCCCGAGAGGCGGCGGCCCTCGGGCTGGATTGGGGCCAGATGGTCGACCCCATCGGCCAGCCCGTGCGCAACTGTTATTCCCTTTACCCCTGGGCCTGCAGCCAGGGCCGAGGCGACGCGTTGCTCAGCGCGTTTCTCCGCGCCGCCTTCTTCGACGGCGTCAATACCAACACCCCCCGTGGCCTGCGCACGGTGGTGGAGAATGCGGGCCTGGACTGGGCCAAAGCCGAAACCCGGCTCGGCGACACCGAAGCCGACGCGCTGCTCGAAACCAACCGTCTGGCCATGTACGATTTCGGGTCCTGGGGGGTGCCGAGTTTCCGGCTCCTCGATGAACAGGGCGAGGCCGTGCTCGCACTCTGGGGCCAGGATCGCCTTTGGCTCTTCTCCCGGGAAATCCAGCGCCTGCTCGCCGAGCGCGCTTCGAAGGCCACCACCTAGGGCGCCCCTCCCCCCCGGCCGAGCCCGGCAAAAAGACGCGCCGGCTCGCTATGGTTTGCCTTCGGCCGAGCGGCCCCCAACCCACGAAAGAATCGTCCCCACCCTGCCACGAGGTGATCCCATGTCCGAGAGCGAAAGCTTCCGCGCCATCCCCGACATTCCCCGCGCCTTTGCGAAGAGTCAGGGCGACAAGCCGGCCCTGGTGGATGGTGAGCGCCGCATCAGTTACGCCGAACTCGACGCCACCACCAACCGCATCGCCCAGGCCCTGCTGGCCGCGGGCGTGGAGCCCGGCGACCGGGTGGCCTTCCTGGACAAGAATGTGCCCGAATATTTCGAATTGCTCTTTGGCGCCGCCAAGGCGCGGGCCGTGACGGTGGCGGTGAACTGGCGCCTGGCCCCACCCGAGATGGCCTACATCCTCAATCATTCCCAGGTCAAGGTGCTGCTGGTGGGCCGGGAATTCCTCGGCCACGTCGACCAGATGGAACTCGAGAGCGGACCCGAGGTGCTGGTCATCGAGGGGAATGAAGGCGATCGCAAAGGCTTCGCGGATTGGTACGGCGCCCACGAGGCCACCGATCCCCTGCTGCCCTCGGAATGGGAGGATACCTGCTACCAGCTCTACACCTCCGGCACCACCGGGCTGCCCAAGGGCGTTGAACTCACCAATCGCAATTTCTTCAGCATGCTGGATGTGACCTCCAAGGCCTGGCATTTCGATACCGAGAGCATCAACCTGGTCGCCATGCCGCTCTTCCATATCGCGGGAAGCGGTTGGGGGTTTGTTGGGCTCTACAACGGGGGCACCAATGTGCTCATGCGCGAGGTCGACCCGGCAGGCATCCTGCGTCTGGTGGAGGAGCACCGCCTGACCAACGCGTTGCTGGTCCCCGCCGTGCTGCAATTTCTGCTCATAACCCCGGGCATCGACACCACCGATTTCTCGTCCCTGCGGAGCATCGTCTACGGCGCTTCGCCCATCACCGAGGACGTCCTCGTGGGCACCATGAAGGCCACGGGCGTGCCCCTGCTCCAGGTCTATGGCCTCACCGAGACCACCGGGGCCGTCACGCTGCTCGAAGCCTCGGATCACGATCCGGGCGGCCCCAAGGCCGACCTCCTGCGCTCGGCCGGGCGCCCGCTCCCCGGCGTGGAATTGCGCATCGTCGACCCCGGCAGCGGCAAAGATTGCCCCGACGGCGAAGTGGGCGAGGTCTGGACACGCAGCCAGCAAAACCTCAAGGCGTATTACGCCAACGCTGAGGCCACCGCCGAAGCCTATCCCGAGGGCCGAAACGAAGAGGGCGTCGGCTGGTTTCGCACCGGCGACGCGGGCTATCTCCGGGACGGCTATCTCTTCATCCACGACCGGGTGAAGGACATGATCCTGTCGGGCGGCGAGAACATCTATCCCGCCGAGATCGAGAACGCGTTGATGGATCATCCCGCCGTCGCCGATGTCGCGGTGATCGGCGTGCCCCACGAAAAATGGGGCGAGACCGTCAAGGCCGTGCTGGTGCTCTCGGGCGACGACTCGCCGGATGACGATGCCCTCAAGGCCTGGTGCCGGGAGCGATTGGCCGGCTTCAAATGCCCCACGAGTTACGACCGTGTCGAGGCCATCCCGCGCAATCCCAGCGGCAAGATCCTCAAAACCGAACTCCGGGCGCCCTATTGGGAGGGCCGGGAGCGTATGGTCAACTGAGCCCGCCGCCCCGCGGTATTCAGCCGAAAAGCCCGGCGTGCCGGGCACTGACCAACACCTCGATGGCGTCGACGCCGCGAATCGCCACGCGAATCTCCTCCGCGAAGGCGCGCCGCCTTTCCGCCAGCCCTTCGGCTCCGGCTTCCAGGAGCCCGCGATTGCGGGCCAGCTTCAGCGCCGTGGCAAAGAGCGCCTTGGAAACCGATTCCCGGCGCTTCACGTGTCGCTGGAGCGAGTACTGGGTGCCCAGGGCCAGGCAGCGTTCCAACAGAACTTCCTCGGGCGCCGCCTCGTCGGGCGCCGCCCGGCCCAGCACATCCGCCACCACGCGGTAGGCCTCGAGAAAGGGGCGCAGCACCCGATGCGCGCTGAGGGGGCGCACCTGCTGAAGGAATTCGAGCGCCGCTTCGGGCCCGGCTTCGAGACGCGTTTCCCACGCCGCCCCGGGGCTTTCGTGAAGCGCCATCTCCGTGCGCATTTCCTTGCGAAAACTTTCCTTGTCCGCGAAGAAGAATTCGAATTTGAGCAGATCGCGCAGCGCCATGGCCTCCTGCCAGAAAAGGCCCGCGCGGTCGCCCTCCTCGAGTTCCGCCGCACGCACCAGGGCCAACTCCCCGATGGCGCCGGTCACGAAATAGTGGATGACCGTGTTGCGATAATACGCCGCGGCCAGGGACTGCCCCTCGGCGATGCGATAGACGGTTTCGGGCCCGCTCTCGAAACGCTCGAGGAGGCGGCTCTCGGTGAGGGCTTCGAGGGTCTCCGCCACGCCTTCCGGGGTGCGCAGGTCCAGGGGCTCGGTGGTGGCCAGGCCCCGCCGCTCCACGTAATCCACCAGGTTGGCCAGGGCCGCAACGGTTTCCTCGGCGGAGAGCGCACGCTCCCCCCGCCCGAGCAACGCCAGGCAGACCAGGGAGATGGGCGTAATGGGCGTGGCGCGATTGATCCGCACGCAGCACTCAAAGGCCAGCTTCTGCACCGCCAGGCTCTGCTCATCGGGATCGGGATCGCTGCCCAGGCGAGGCGTACCCAGGGTCTTGGCCAGGGAGAGGGGTTCACCGAAATCGATGAAGATGCGCCCGTAGCTCCGGCCGAGCCGGCGAACCAGACGCACGAACCAGCTGAACCCCTCTTTCTCTTTGACCCCCCCACTCTGCTCCGAGGCGTAATCGCCCACGTCCGAGATCTGGTCGTACGCGATGGAGACCGGCAGAAGGTAGACGTCCTCGCTTCGTCCGCGCAGGTAGGCATCCACCACGTAGGCCAGCATGCCGAAGCGCGGCGGGAGCAACTTGCCCGACCGCGAGCGCCCGCCCTCGATATACCACTCGAGGGGAAAGCGTTTTTCGATCAGGTAGTCGATGTAATGCCGGAGCACGGTTTTGTAGATCGGCAGATCCTTGAAGCTGCGGCGAATAAAGAAGGTGCCGCTGCGGCGCACCAGGGGGCCCACGGGAAAGAAGTTCATATTGATGCCCCCCGCGGTGTGGTTCGGAGGCAGTCCGTGCTCGTGGAGCAGCATTTGCAACGCGGGATGATCGAGGTTCGATTTATGGCTCGGCAAAAAGACCACGGGATGCTGCTGGGAGAGTGCCCGCACCCGATCCAGGGCCGCGGGGTCGCAGTTCAGGGTTTCGTCGTAGCCGCGCCGGGTGAGTTGGCGCCAGAGCTGAACCACCAGGTCGATCACGAAGGGGCTGTGGTTGGCCGCGATCTCCTTCAGGTAGCGCGCGCCCTCTCGGCGAACCCGGCCCTCATCACGCCCGAGCTCCCCCGCCAAACGCGTGAGCTCTCCCCGCAAGGCCGGGCGCGAGAGCACCTCTTCGCGCACGAAGCGCGGCACCTTGTAGCGCGCCCCGCGCAGGCGCCGCTCACCGCGCTCCAACGCCAGAGCCGCCTGGCGCGCGACAAATTCCGCAAGGCCGTGAGTCGCCCCGGGGCCCGACGTTTCCGGGCTCCGCCAGCGCGCTTCGAGTTCGGACGCCCGGGCGGGTTCACCCGCCACGATCCGCCAGCGATCGGATGTAAACGCATGCACCCAGCGCGCACGCAGGCGACCCGGGTCGCGCGGATCGCCGAGCTTCAAAAGATCCGACCAGCGCGCGGTGCGGCGGCCCCCGCGCACGGCGGGAAACCAGGCCACGCGCAGCGGCGCGAGCAACGGGTCATCACCCGCGGCCAGGGTCGCCTCGAGGTGGGGGTCGAGTTTGCCTCGATGGCGGCGTGAGGACGGAATCGAAAGCAACTCGACAGGCCCCGCATCCACAGGGGCCTCGTCAGTAATCCAGCGACGCAAAAGCGCCTCTTCGAAGCCACTCGCCGTGTCCAGAAGGAAGACCACCCGCTGCCCCGAAGTCGCCGCCGGCCAGGTGGGCACCACCTCTTCGACGCCGGGCAGCCGGGGCGCGGGCTCAGAGACTTTGGCCTTGCTGCCCAGCATGCTGCTCCCTCGCGCTCAGCGTCCGAGGACTTCGAGGTATTGGTTTCGAATCGCGTCCACCTCGGCGTTCAGCCCCTCGACGGTCCAAGCCGACGTATCGACAGGCGGCAGCACCACGGCCTCGACGATGGCCGGGCGCACCACCAGGGCATCCTTGGGCAGCGCGTCGAGCACGTTGCGAAAAACCACGGGAACGATGGGCACCCCGGCCTGCATGGCCATGTGGAAGGCCCCCTTCTTGAAGGATCCGAGGCGCGGGGTCAACGAGCGCGTGCCCTCGGGCGCCACCGCCAGGGAAAGCCCCTCGCGCAGGGCCTGCACCGCCGGCTCCAGGGCCTCGATGGCCCGGGCGGTATTGAAACGATCAACGAAAACTACGCCGCTGGCCTCGAGCAGCGGACCAAAGAGCGGGTTGTTGAGCAATTCCTTCTTGCCCACGCCCGTGACATCGCGCCGGATCAGCTTGGCCATGAGCACGAGATCGAGCCCGCTCTGATGGTTGAAGATGAAGACCGCGGGCCGGTCGGACCAGAGATTCTCCTCGCCCTCCACGCGCAGGTCCACGCCCGAAAGCGAAGTCGCAAGATCACCGAAGAGCGCGCCCCCGGTATTGATGGCCTCGCGCCGGCTGCCGCTCACGAGCCCCGCCAGCAGGCCCGCGCCAATGGCGGGCACCAGGCTCCCGTAGGTGAGCGCCGTGCGCGCCCATTCACCGGCCCCGGGTGTGCCACGACTGGTGAAGCGGCGCACGGGCCAGAAACGTTCCTTGGCCACCTGGGCCAGGGGCCGATCGGGATTCAGCGGCCGGGGCCGGCCCACGATTTCCAATAAGGGAAGATCTTCGTGACTGTCCGTATAGAAGAAGCTCTCGCCCAGGTCCAAGTCGTGCTCCGCCGCCAGTTGGCGCCCGGCGTCCGCCTTGCCCTCCCCCCAGCAGGTGGGATGCACGACTTTGCCGGTGAATACGCCGTCCTCGACTTCCAACCGGGTGCAGAGCACATGGGGGATATTCATCTCCCTGGCGAGCGGCTCCACCTGGTACGGGGTCGCCGACGAAACGATGGCCACGGTATGCCCCATGGCCTGGTGGGCCTCGACCAGAGCGCGGGATTCGGGATAGATCTGGGAGGCCAGGCGCTTGGTAAAAACCTCTTCGCCGATCTCCTCCAGAACCTCCTCGGCCAGGCCGCGATACGCCGCCGCCGAAGCCGCCATCATGCCCGAGAAACCCGTGCGGCCCAGCCCGAAACTCAACGCCCCGCGCAGCGAATCAGCAATCTCCTTGGGCGCCATGCGCCCGGACACCAGGCGCTCGAAGAAGAACGACGCCGCCGAGAACCCCGCGAGCAGCGTGCGATCGAGATCAAAGAACGCCCCGACCTTGGGCCCCGAGGGCCCCTGGCGAATCTCTTTCGTCAAACGCTGATGCAGACTCATGCGGGGCCCCTTGGTGGCCCGCTCATTCTACCCGCAATTTCAGCCGCTTACAGGGCATTTCTTGGGTAAAGGTCGATCGTTTGTACAGACAACTGCGCCCGTGCTCGCCATGAGCCCCGAAGCCGGGCCCACTGCGGGAGCCGTGCCCCGCTACTTCGCCACGTCGGCCCAGGGTTTGCGGTCCTCGGGGCCGCCGAAACGGTCGGGGTCCAGGGCGATGCGCCAGAGGGGGACGTGGACCGACTCGCCCAGGGGCCAGGCGTCCAGGGCCGCGCGCAGGGAGGCCACGCGGTCCGGATGCGCGGCGGCCAGGTTCGTGGTCTCGCCCGGATCGGCGTAGACATCGTAGAGCGCGTACTCGGGATCGCTGAAGGGGCCCGCCGACGCGACCACGAGTTTCCAGGGCGGGCGCAGGAGCGCGACGCCCCCGAGCCCCTGTACACGATAATCGGGCACGGTGCCGGGCACCGCAGATTTGCGATTCGTGATCGCGCGCCAACGTCCGCGACCGTCGAGGTCGTCGGGAATCATCGGAGCCCGGCCCGCCGCCTGCATGAGGGTGGGCAGAACGTCCTGGGCCGTGACAAAAGCCTGGCTCACCCCGGGAGAAAGCCGCCCGGGCCAGCGCAGGACCGAGGGAACACGTACGCCCCCCTCGTAGACGGTGGTCTTGCCGCCGCGCAGGGGCGCGTTGTCACTGGCGCCCTCAAAGGTGTTCTCACGGACGAACTCGAGCATCTCGGTGGGCAGGGGTGTTCCGAAGATCGACACCAGGCGCTCCAAGACCGCGACGAGTCCGGGCGGTGAGGTGGATTGATTCAGCCCGCCGTTGTCGCTGAAGAACCAGACCAGGGTGTTCTCTCGCATCCCCTCGGCATCGAGTGCATCGAGGATCCGCCCCACCGCGATGTCGAGTTCGCTCACCATGCCGGCGTGAATGCGGCGCTGCGCTCGCATGGCTTCCGGGTAGGCCTCAATGGCCGCGGGGGGCGCTTCGTTGGGAAGATGCGGCGCGTTGAACGACGCAAAGAGAAAGGTGGGCCGGGCGGGGTCGCGCACATTCAACAAACGCACCGCTTCGTCGGCGATCAACCGTGTCGCGTAGCCCTCTTCGCGCAGGGTGACGCCATTGCGTTGCCAATCGTGACCACCCCCATGGTTGTGATCCCAATAGCCGATGCCTCCGGTCACGTGGCCATAGAATTGCTCGAAGCCCCGGGCCTGGGGGAAGTAGCGTTTCTCGGCGTGGCCCAGGTGCCACTTGCCCGCCATCAGGGGCTGGTAGCCCGCCCGGGCCAGGAATTGGGGCAGGATCTCCTCTTCGAGGGGCAGCCCGCCGGTGCTGATTTTTGCAATGGGCTGGTAGATGCCCAGCCGGGCGGGGGATTTGCCGGTCATCACCGCCGCCCGGGTGGGGCTGCAGATGGGCTGGACATAGAAACGCTCGAGGGTCACGCCCTCTGCGGCCAAAGCGTCGATGCGGGGCGTGCGGATCTCGCTGCCGTGGTAGCCCACGTCCCGCCAGCCCAGATCGTCGGCCATGATGAGCACAATATTGGGCGTTCGGGCCGAGGCTGCGCCCGCGAAAACGGCGAGAAAAAGGACCAAGGCCGGCCAGCACACCCTCGCCATGCGCGGGCGGGCGGTGAACTCGTCTGGACGAACGCAGCGGGGCCTAAACGAGCCCCGCATACGATCCCCCATCGAGTTGCAGGTTCTGGCCGGAGATATACCCCGCCTGGGCGCTGCACAAAAACGCGCAGGCATCGCCGAACTCCTCGGCGGTGCCCAGGCGCCCCGCGGCGATGGAGGCTTTCATCTCGTCGTAGGCCTGCTCGATGCTCACCCCGCCGAGTTTGGCGCGAAGCTCCGCCATGCCGCGCTGGCGATCCGTATCGATGCGCTCGGGAAGCAGGTTGTTGAGGGTGACATTGGCCGAGGCCACCTGGCGCGAGAGCGCCTTGCTCACCGAGGTGAGCCCGCTGCGAGCGCCAGTGGAGAGGCCCATGGGCGCCAGCGGCGTCTTCACCATGGCGGAAGTGATGTTCACGATGCGACCGAAGCCGCGCTCCACCATGCCGTCGAGCACCGAGCGAATCATCAGCACCGGGGCGAGCATGTTGGCGTCCAGGGCTTCGATCCAGGCGGCGCGGTCCCAATCCTGAAAGCGGCCCGGGGGCGGCCCCCCGTTATTGTTCACCAGGATGTCGGGCTCGGGGCAGGTCACCATGAGGGTTTCCCGGGTGGCTTCGGATTCGATGTCCCCCGCCACGGTATCCACCGTCACGCCATGGGCGGCGCGAATCGCATCGGCGGCGGCGGCGAGTGCCTCGGCGTCCCGGCCGTTCAGGGTGACGTGCACACCTTCCCGGGCCAGGGCCTCAGCGCAGGCGCGCCCCAGGCCTCGGCTCGAGGCGCATACGATGGCCGTCCGGCCCGCAATTCCCAGGTCCATCTCAGATCCTCTTTCGCCTCGGCGTGCGCGCTCGGCTCAGCCCTGGCGATCTTTCCAGCCAGCTGCGATGGCGTCCATATCCGTAGGGCGAAAGAAAACCTCGGGCTGCTGGGCCTCGCCCCAGACCGACCACGAGTTCACCGGATCCCAATCGGTGCCGATTTCCCAGGCTTCGTCGTCCTCGATGCGGTCCATGTCGGCGAAGAATTCGAAGAACGTGCCGCTGGGATCTTGGAGATACCAGAACTGGTTGCCGCCAATCTGATGGCGCCCGGGGCCCGCGATGTGCTTGTCCTCGCCGTGTTCGCGCAGGTAGATCGAGGCCGCCTTGGCCACGGCGTCGAAATCGTCGTGTTCCAGGGCGTAGTGATTGAGATAGGGAACCTCTCCGGGCGTGATCAGAAAATTATGATGATCGGGCGAGCAGCGGAGAAAGAAAACCATCCCGAGCACCGTATCCGAAACGCGAAAGCCCAGGGCCTCGTAGATGGGCAAGGTGCCCACCGGATCCGGCGTTCCGGTGACGATATGACCCAGACGGCGGGGCGGGCGGGGCTTCTCTTCGAGGATGATCTCGGCGCGCGCACCCGTGCGGGGCCGGTCGCCGGGCCGGTTCACCACACGCACGGGCTGGGTGGAAACGTCGGAAACCTCCGTGGGCTCGAGCACCACCTCCCAGGCGTTGATCGGGTCGGTGCAGCGAAGTTGTCCGTCACCGGTCTCGTATTTGATCCCCAACTCATCGAGATTGCGAGCGGCCCGGTCGATATCCGCCTCGCCCTCGCAGGCCACGCGCATCCTTCGCAATTGACGATACGGCGCTTCCACCAATTGGATTTGCCCCGGCTGATCATCGGGACCCCATTGGCCACCGCTGCCGGTGAGCCCGATCTCCTGGTAGAAGTCATCGAGGGTTGCGGGATCGGGCACGCCGATCTCCATGCCGAGCAGACGATGAAGAGCCATCGGTTTTCTCCTGGCGAGAGGTTGATTTCAGAACTGCGGACGCGCGCGTCGAAAAACTCGACTGCCCCGCCGCAGTTGTCTGGGTAAGCGCCAACTCTAGGGCGCTTGCCCGTTTTAGTCGAGTGGCTAGAGTAGCCCTGGGCCGTTTTCCAAACCTGCCCTCAACCCGCACCCGAGGAACGAGATGTCTGAAGCCGAGTCCACCCGTGAACTCTATGCACTCCTCGAGAAAGTGGCCCCGGATCTCGAGGCCCTGGCGCGGCAGGCCGAGATCGACCGTCGCCCGCCCGCTGAGCTGGCCTCGTTGATGAAGCGGGCCCGGGTTCCCATGGCGAAGGTGCCCCGGGTGGTGGGCGGCTTCGAAATCACCCCCGCCCAGCAGGTGGACTACTTCGCGCGCATTGCCTACCTGAACCCGACGGCGGGCTGGATCGCCTTCAACCAGAACGGCGCGGCGGGGGTCGCCGGCGCCACCTTGCCCGACGCCGGGGTGGAAAGGGTTTTTGCCCAGGACGCCCCGCTCTTCGCCGCCGTTTCGGCCCCCACCGGCCAATGCCGCAAAGTCGAGGGGGGCTATCGGGTCACCGGGCGCTGGGGATATGCCAGCGGCATCGACATCGCGGAGTGGGTCGTGGTCGTGGCCCTCTCGGACGAACCCCCCGGCCCACGGTTCCTGATCCTCGAGCGCGAGCAGGTGCAGACCGAGGACAACTGGCACGTAGCGGCACTCAAGGGCACCGGGAGTGCGGACATCGCGGTCGAAGATCAATTCGTCCCCGATTGTCTCTCGGCCTCTCCCTTCGAGCAAAAACGCGGGGGCAACCAATACTTCAGGCTCGGGCTGCGCAGCTATGTCGCCGGCGAAAACCTCGGCTTCTCCCTGGGCGTGGCCCAGCGGATGGTGCACGAAATCACCGCCCTCGCCCGTACCAAGAAACGCGTGCTCGACCCCCAGACCGTGGGCGAGCGCGGCGCCTTCCAGCAGGAACTCGGTCGCACCGACGCCATCCTTCGCGCCAGCCGCGCCTACATGATGAGCGAACTCGACTGGGCCCTCGAAAGAGCGGAATCCACCGGGGAGGCCCTATCGGCGGTTGACCAGGCCCGGGTCAGTGCAGCGCTGGCCCAGACCACCGAGAGCCTGATCCAGGCCGCCACCCGGCTCTTCCCCTACGCGGGCGCGGGCGCCCTCCACCTGGATCATCCGATCCAGCGCTGCTACCGCGACCTGATCGGCTCGGGGCAGCACCTGGTGGCCAGCAACGAAAACCTGGACGCCTGGGGACGCGCGTTGCTCGAGGCGGAATCACCCGCCTGAGCGACCCGCCCAGACCGCGCCGAGACCCCGAAGCGCCCGACCTTCAGCGCCGGCAGGGGTTGTCGCGATGCGGCCTTGCTCGGCGGATATCCCGGGTGGTGCGCGGCAGGAGTTCGAAGCCCACGCCGGCAAATTGGCCCACCACCCCGGTGACGCAGAGGTCCTCGCCCTCCACCAGGAGACGATTGCGAATTTTCTCTACCCGCACCCCGGAGTCCGCGTCGATGAAGATCTGGGCCACTCCGCTGCCGTCATCCAGGAAGAGCTTGAAGCCGTAAGTGCCATCGTCGGCCAGGTCGGCCACTGCCGTGCCCCGCACCGTGATGACATCGCCCTCGGTGGCGGAAAAAGGAGTCAGGCAATCGCACCAGTTGGGAACCACCTCGGGGTTGCCATCGATGGGGGGGGCATGCGTGAGCTGCCCCACCTGACGAGGAGCAAAAACCACGGGCCCCTTGTCCGCCGCTTCTTCCACCGTCACATCGATCAACGACAGGGTCCCCGACTTGCAGCCGCTGGTGCCCGTCACCCTGAGCCGGTCGCCCCGCTCCACTTCGAGATCGCTTTCCCCTGGCGTCGCGATGAAGATGCCCCCCGTCCCATCGTTGAGGTTGAAGCCCTGGCTCGCGTAGGAAGACGCGAAACGGCCAGATGCCGAACGCGCGCGCCCCTCGACCACATAGAGGGTGGGGTTCGTCACGGCACAGTCGACGGGGCTGCAATCGGTGCCGCCGTCCGGGCAACCGATCTCGACTTCGGCCAATGCGATGACCTCGGCGATGGCAGTGGGGATGGCGGCGGGGGGCGCGGTGGAGGCCGCCCAGGCCATGCCGGGGACGAGCAGCGCCGCGGCCAGGACAAGGAGCCGGCCGGTGGCTCCGGTGAAAAAAACTGCGGAGCGCAGACGCCGGGGTGTCTGGGGTGTCTGTGCAGTCATGCCGATAGTCATCTTCCTCATCGCTTCTCTCCTTGGCAGCATTCGCGAGCACTCCGGGCTGGCACCCGGACCTCCTCGCCGATCCATGTGGAAATCCCTCCGATTCTAACCACCCGGGCAAAAGCATTGCATGGCTGCTGCGCACCTTATGCAGGCTGAACCCTGCGAACGAATTCCCCATTGGGAGCAAGCACATGGACACCCGCGGGCCACTCCCTCCGGGAACTCGCGCGCGCCGCCCAGGTCGCCCCCGAGCCGGACGCTTCGGGGCCGGGGCTGGCTGAGCCGGGGGTCGCTGGATACGATGGTCCGCCATGACGGAATCGGATCGCGAAGCGCCCCACCCCGGCTATTGGCCATCGGCCTGGCCGGTGGAGTGCGGGGGCAACCGGCGCCAGAAGGCGCGCGCGGGTCGGCTCGACGCCGCGTCGGGCAACGCCGAAGTCGTCTTCCGCAACACCGGGCGCTGGAACGTGATGGCCATCGAGCGCGATCCCGGCGAATGGTTCCTGGGCGGCACCATGGCGGCCTTCAACGGGCCGCCCCCCTATGGCTGGCTCGAACGGATTCATCCCGAGAGCCTCGAGCCCCTGCACACCAGCGATCCCCTGCCCTGCGGCGATCACGTCTGGTGCGGCGCGATCCTGGCCCACGCCAATGGCTCGATCTACTCGGTGAACGGCAATTTCATCCACCGACTGGCCCCGGATTGCAGCGTGGAGGGCGAGGCCCGGCTGCCCGTGGACCGCGCCCACAATGGCCTGCTCGCCCTTTCCGACGGCAGCCTGATCACCAAGGACCTGCGACTCGAGGGCCAGGGCGGCACCACCCTCACGCGCCTGGATCCCGAAACCCTGGAGGTCATGGAGCCCCCCCTGGTGCTACCCGAAGGATCCATGGGGCGCATCGCCGCCGATCGCATTCCGGGCGGCGACGCGGTCTACGTCCCCGGCACCGAGCACCTCTGGCGCATCGACGTGGGCGAGAAGATGGTGGTCGTGGACGACTGGCGGCCGCGCTACCGCGATGCCCGGGGCGAGTTCGGCCTGGCCTGGGATTCGTGTCTATCCGGCGGTGCGGCGTGGCTGATGGATTGCGGCGATATCCAATCGGTTCGGGCCATCTTCTCGGTGGAGCCCAACGGCCGTTTCGACCAGCCCCCGGAAGGCTTGCTCGGCTGGCGAAGGCCGGCGCCCTGGACGGGAGCCCAGCGGCTTTTGCGCGTAGATCTCGCCAACGGACGCGTCGAAACCCTGACGCCCTTCGGCACCGAGGGGGGCGGGATCATCGCGCCCCCGGTCCACGTCCCCGAACTCGAAAGGGCCGTCTGCTGGGATTCCCTTCGCGGCGGCCTCGCCGGGATCAGCACTGCGGGAGGCGGACTTTCCGTGGCGTGGACGCTGCCCTTCCGCCCCTCCATGCAGCCGGTGGTTTTTCCCGAATCGGGCGAACTCGTCATCAACGACTTCACCGAAAGCGGCAGCGACGACCTGGTGGTGGTGGATCTGGAAAGTGGGGAACTCATCGACCGCATCTACACCGGCTCGCGCATCGCCAACGGAATGTTCCTGAGCCCGGGCGGTGAGCGCGACATCTACTATTGCTCGACCCTGGGTGTGGCCCGGATCGCCTGGCACTGAAGCGCAGGCCGCCGCACGCCTCGCCGAAGACCCGGGCTGCGGTAAGCTTGGGCGCGTTCGTGGGGGATTGGGTTCCCAACGAGGAGATCCCGGGGACGTGTCCAGCGCGCAGAAAGGTCCTCGGCCCCAGAGCCGGACTTGGAGCGGCCTCGCACTGGGCTTGATGGCCCTGATGGCCTTGGCGGTCTGGTTTCATCGCATCGAATTCGATGCGCCCAGCGCCCACCGTACCCTGATCCAATCCGACACCTACCGCTATTTCCATCCCGTCGCCGAGTTCATTCACCAGGAGGTTCGGGCCGGAAGGCTCCCGCTCTGGAACCCCTACCAGCTGGCCGGGCAACCCTTCCTGGCGCTCCCGGTCACCGGCGCCCTCTACCCGCTGAACCTGGTGATCATGGGGCTCTTCGAAGCCAACACCGCCCTGGGCGTACACGCGGTGTTGCATTTTTTTCTCGCGGGCGTGTTCACGTGGCTCTTGGCCGGGCGACTCGGGTTGGGGTCAGCGGGGCGCAGCGCCGCGGCCCTGGCCTATATGATCTCGGGCCCCATGCTCCTGGGGCTCTACATGTCGGTCCATTTCTCCACCCAGGCGTGGCTTCCCGCCCTGCTCTGGGCGCTGCATGGGTTGCTGTCCGAGGCCCGGCTCAAATGGGCCCTGACCCTGGCGCTCTTCGCCGCGCTCTCTTTCTATGGCGGCTACCCCCAACTCTTCCTCTATATGGCCGAGTTCTGTGGGGTCTTCGCCGTCGCCGGTTTCTTTCTCCTGACCCCGCGCGAGGCGCGGCTTCGCGTCGCGGGCCTGGCTGGCCTCGCGGCGGCGCTTGCCCTGGGCTGGATGATGCCCCTGCTGCTTCCGCAATTGGAATTCACCCGGGAGGCCTCGCGCAGCCTCGACGGCCTCTCGCTCTCCGACGCCTCCGCGCCCTTCCTCCTGCCCAGCGCCCTATGGGATGGGGCAGCACGCGATCTCGGAGATCTCTTCGCGGGCTTTCCCAGCGGGCCGATCCTGGGACGGGTCGCCCTGCCCGCCCTCTTCATTCCCCTGGCTCTATGCGGCCTCCTGGCCCGGGGACTGCGGGGCTATTGGGCATTCTTCGCGCTTTCGGGACTCGTGACCGGGTTGCTGATCCTCGGCCCCCAGACCCCGGCCTTTGCGGCCTACTACGCACTCCCCCTCACGGACCTGTTCCGGGGACCGATCCGGTTGGCCTTCCTCTATGTGTTCTGCGGCACGATGCTGGTGGGGATCGGGGTCGAGGGGCTGACGCGTCTGATCCGTGACAAGGGCGGGAGCCGACCTTGGGCCACGGTTGTGGGCCTGCTCTTGGTGGTGCTCATGGCCGGCGACGCGTACCTGCGCACCCGCCTGATCTCGGCCCACCCCTCGAGCCACGAAAATGCCCGGGGTGCACCCGCCGAACTCACGGATTTTCTCCGCGATCGCCCAGGGCGTGAACGGATCTATTTCGAGACCCTCCAACTCTATCTGCCCGGTTTTCTACTCAAAGCCGGATCCATCAACGGATTCTTCCTGGCCGGGGATTACGAACCCAGCCTGCACCGCACCTACCTCGACTATTTCGACTGGCGGGGCAAGGGTCCGTGGCACGGCAACTCCACCGTTCTCCGCACCGACCGGCCCCATGCCGCCTATATCGATCCGCAACTGCTCGATCTGATGGGCGTTCGCTTCTACGCGTCCTACCAGCCGGGTTCCGTGGATCCGCTCCCCGAACTCGCGCGCCTCTTTGGCCCCGGCTACCGCCGGCTGGGCAACGTCAAGGTCTACGAACGCGAATCCGCCCTTCCCCGGGCCTATACGGCCGAGCGCGTTTACGTGGCCGCCGATCAGGACGCCGCGATTCGGGCCATCAAGAGCCCGGACTTCGCGCCCGACCAGATCGTGGTGGTCTCGGGGGCGGTGGGCTCCCTGCCCGGGAGTTTGCGCGGCGAAGTCGGCGCACTCGACGCGCCTCCGCCAAACGCCTCGATCCAAAGCAGCCCCATCGTGAGCGCATCGCCCCAGGAGGTGATCGTCGAAGCCCACTGCGACAAGCCCTGCCTATCGGTTCTCACCGATCTCGACTATCCCGGCTGGAACGCCGAAATCAACGGCGAGCCAGCACCCATCATCCGGGCCAACGGCATGTTCCGCGGGGTCGCGCTGACCCCGGGCAAGCACCGCATCGTCTACCGCTTCGAACCCGGAAGTTTTCGCTTGGGGCTCGGCCTCGCACTCCTGGCCACTGCCGGGGCGGGCTGGGCATGGCGAGCCGAGCGCAAGACACGCCCGGGCTGATCAGTTCTCTTCGCCGCGCCGGGCGATGGAGACCAGGGAAACACCCACCGGAAGGTTGAAGCGCTCGAGCAGCCACGCCTCGACGTCATAGAGCCGGGCCAGCAGCGCGTTCACGGGTTTGGGCAATTCCCAGAAATCGGTTTCCGGCGCCCAGCGCCCCAAACCCAGCCGATAGGACAGGACCCGCCAGACCGCGGCCAGGGGAAAGAGCAGGGTATTGGTGTAGGTCTGCCGCTCGGGAACCAGCCCCGCGGCGCGAACCACCGCTTCGAGTTGGCGCGCGGAATAGCGCCGGCGGTGTTCGAATGTCTCGTCGTGCTGACTCCAGAGAAATTGAAAGGCCGGCACTGCAATCACCACCCGCCCACCCGGAGCCGCGAGCCGAGCCACTTCGCGCAAGAAGCCCACGTCGTCGTCGAGATGCTCGATCACGTCGAGAAGCAGGACCGTGTCGAAACTGCCATCCGGAAAAGGAAGCTGGTTCAGATCGCTTCGGACCAGGGTCTCGAAGCCGCGCCGCTGACAGATCTGCAGGGCCAGTTCCGAACGATCGGTGCCCACGCAGGGCCGCCGGGACATCCAATTGCGAAGCACCCCGCCCGTCCCGCAACCGAGATCCAACAACAATCCCTCGCCGGGATCGCTGAGCAGCAGCGCATTCAAGATTTTGCGCTTGCCCACGAACCACCAATGATCCTCCTCGATCCGGTCGAGAAGTTCGAATTCGCGATCGTTCACCCTGGAACGTCCTCTGGGTTGCCCTGGGCCTCGGCCCCGAGGAGAAGAAAGGGAAGGATCGGGTTCAGAAGACCAAGCTTTTCGATGCCCTCCTCGACCCGCGCCGCGAAGGCGAAGCGGTTGATGACCTGGGGCGGGAAGAATCCGAAGCGCCGGGTGGGCCGGGGCGCCAGGCCCGCAGCCGCGCAGGCCCGCTCCACCCCGCGATACCCCAGACTGAACATGCCCTTCTCCTCGGCCCAACTCATATCCTCGCAACAGGCCACCTGGGCCAAAAAGAGCGGGTTGCGCCGATTGGGCTCGACAAAGGCCATGCGGCCACGACTACTCAGGCACGATGCGAGCCGCGCGATGGCCGCCCGGTAGTCCGGGAGATGATGAAGGATGAAGAAGCCCACCACGAAATCGAAGGGCTCATTCAAAACCGCTGCGTCGAGTTGTTGAAGATCCGCGCAAAGCGGCTGGCAGCGGTCGGCCGAAATTCCCCGCTCATCGCGCGCCTCGGTCAATCGGGCCAGGGCTTCTCCCGAAAGATCCAGGGCCACCACCGACCGACAATGCCCGAGCAACTCGAAGGTGAAGCGGCCGAACCCGGCGCCCACTTCCAAAACCCTGGACTCGGGCCCCAATCCGATCTCGGCGGACAGTCGCGCAACAAGCCGCGCCGAGTAGGGATCCGCGAGTTGAGGCTGAAGATGGTCATGGGGGCGTGAGTCATAGAACTCACGCTGGAGATCGATGGGATCCCTCGACATCAAGCACGCCGCCCATGGGAAGCCGGGGCCGGGGTCGACCACAATTCGCGGTACTCGCCCAGGGGATGGGGCGCCCGGTAGCGACCGGCCAGGGCGTAGCCCCGGATCCTCAATAGACCCAAAAAGGCCATGATGCCATCGCGAAGCATGCTGACCTTCGTTCCGGCCTGGTCTTCCCAATACACGGGCACCTCCACCAGCCTGCAGCTTTCCTGCTGTGCCAGAAAGAGAATCTCGGCGTCGAAGCTCCAATCGTGAACACGGGAGAGTGCAAAGAGCCGCCTGCCCACACTGCCCTCGAAAGCTTTGAACCCGCAGGTGACATCGGAGACATCGATCAGGAGTTGTCGCACCAGAAAGGTAAACGCCTTGCCCATCCACTCGCGAAATTTGGGCTGGTGAACAGCGATTACGGCATCCGCGCTCTTGCGCGTGCCTATCACCATCTCGGAACCCTCATCCAATTTCGCGAGCAATCTCCCGGTTTCCTCGATGGGTGTCGAAAGATCCGAATCGGTAAAGAGAATCCGCTTGCCCCGCGCCGTGGCAAAGCCCACCTTCAACGCATACCCCTTGCCTCGATTCGAGCCATAACCCACGTAGCGGATCGGTGTCGTCAAACCGATCGAGGCTTCCCGCGCCACCGACGAGGTATCGTCGTCGCTTCCATCATCAACGATGAGAATTTCGCTGCTGTAGGGGCGCGCGGCCAGGTAGGCATCCATCTTGCGCAGGGAGTCGGTAATCCTCCGGGCCTCGTTGTAGGCGGGGATCAGTACCGTCAGATCGGGCCCATCTTCGGCGATCTGAGCCAGCTCGCCCTTTTCTTCCGTCAAGTCCATGCCTCGCCGCCAACTCGGCCCACCAGCGGTTCAGCGGCCCATTATCCTCCATCCGCCTGGGCTTGGCTAACAATTCCAGCTTGCCGCGCGTAGAGAGCAAGTCATTGCTCAACCGCGTTCGGCTCGAGACGCCCGGGATTTCGATGACCTGTTCGCGCAACCCGCCCGGAGCGCGATACGATCAGACACTGACGTGGGGCCCGGGATCACGGGGCTCTTCAAATGCGAGCGCCGCCACGCGGGGAGCCGAGGTTGACCGCCCGAAGCCAGCAGAACGTCGGGGAAAACGGGCCGGGGTTGAAGCCATCCCGAGGCGCCCTGCTCTTCTGGTTTTGCTTCGCGCTCTCGGCCCTTGTGGTGATTCGAGGGATCTTCGCCGGGGTGGCCAACTTCCCTCCCCAACCCTGGCAGACGTCCATCGGCGTCATGAACAAAATTCTTCCGGGCCTCGAAGCCATGGGCAATCCCCCCGCCTCTCCCGCCCTGGTTCGGATAGCCATGCTCGGCGACTCGACGGTGGACTTCTACCCGAAGAACCAAAAAATTCCTGACCGCATCGAGGCGGCACTCCAGGAATCAGCCCCCGCACCGCCAGACATCCAAATCACCAACCTGGCCTTCCTCGGTCTTGGCCCCACGGCCTATTATTTCCTTGCCGACCGCATTGCGGCGCAAAAGCCCGACCTTGTCATCTGGCAGGTCAGCCTGACCCACGCCTCTGAACGCTGGCGGCGGAGCTTGCTTCGGCCGCAACTGGCGGGCTGGACAGCCCCCGCACGGATCCCATCGGCCCTCACGCTTCCCCTGGACGCCATCGGACTGACGGTGGACGAGTTGCTCTTCTATTCGCTGATCGTCCAGACGGGCCAGGCGGAGCGCTGGCAGGATTGGCTGATCAATCTCTCGCGGGTGGACAAGGCTCGGGGCGCTTTGGACGCGTGGCTCGGGAATTCTCCTAAAGGCGGCCCGGAGAAGAACTTTGCCGCGCTCTCGGCCCTGATCCGGCTGACGAATCTCAGCGGCCACCCTGAGCGACCCGATCGCTATAACGACCTGGGAGAGATCGACCATTTCGGAAGTGTCCTCGAGGGTATCGGCCCCGAGCACCCGACGTTGCGTTTCATCGCGGCGGCGGTGGGTGTCTTTTCAGAGGCGGGCATCCCCACCCTCGTTTATCTCAACCCCATCAATCTCGAGCACCTCGATGCGGTCGGCGTTCTCGACAAGAGCGCCATGGAACGATCCGTCGACGCCTATCGCTCGTCGGTGATCGATAGCGGCGGCCTCTTCCTCGATTACCACGACATTTTTCCCGACAGCCACTTCACCGACATGGCGGGACATTTCAGGCACGACGACGAAATCCAGACCCAGACACAACTCGCGAAAAAGATCGCTGGCTTCATCTCCGAAAATAAATTATTGGGCCCGGACCGGCCCACTCGCGAAGAGAAGAACTAGTGCTCTTCAACAGCCCCCAATTCGCGCTCTTCCTTCTGGCCGCCGTTTGCCTCTACCGCGCGCTTCCCGTCCGACTGCGCAATCCCTTCCTGCTTGGGGCCAGCCTTCTCTTCTATACGCTCTGGCTGCCTGCCTACCTTCTCCTTCTGGTTGCGGATATCGCGGTCAACTACGCGCTGCTCCGCGGCATGGCCCGGAGTTCACGGCCCAAGCTCTACCTCATCGCCTCCATTGTCTTCACCCTCGGACTGCTGGGCACGTTCAAATACGCCGCGCTTCTGGTCACCACGACCCTGCCGGTACTCGAAGGACTTTTCGCCTTCAGCGGACCGATTCCCGACCTCTTCCTTCCCCTGGGCATTTCGTTCTACAGCTTCCAAATCTTGGGGTTCAGCATCGACACCTACCGGGGCAAAACCCGGACCCTGCCCAGCTTCTCGCGCTATGCGCTCTTCATTTCGTTCTTTCCCCAACTCGTCGCCGGCCCCATCCTGCGCGGCTCGCAATTTCTCCCCCAACTGGCCCGGGGAGGCGAGATCACGCCGGAAAGAACCCGCCGCGGGCTCTGGTTATTGGGAGTGGGACTGGCCAAAAAAGTCATTCTGGCCGACTACCTGCTGGCGGGCTTTGTCGATCTCGTATTCGACGCGCGCGGAGTGGAATCACCCGTCTTCTACTGGGTGGCGCTCTACAGCTTTGCGTTCCAGATCTACTACGACTTCTCGGGCTACACCGATATGGCGAGGGGCATCGCGCTGCTTCTCGGCTTCGAACTTCCCTTCAATTTCCTGGAGCCCTACCTCTCGCGCAGCCCATCCGAATTCTGGCGCCGCTGGCATATCACCCTGTCGCGCTGGCTCGCCGATTATCTCTACATTCCCCTGGGCGGAAACCGCCGAGGCTCGGTGCGCACCCTTGCGAACCTGATGCTCACCATGCTGCTGGGCGGGCTATGGCATGGGGCGAGTTGGAATTTTGTGATCTGGGGCGGCATTCACGGGTTGATCCTCGTATTGCACCGGGCCCTGGGGCGTCGCCCCGTCGACCTCGACGCCCCACTGGGTCTGCGCGACGTGCCCCGGATCGGGGTCGTCTTTCACGTGGTTTGCCTGGCGTGGGTTTTCTTCCGGGCCGAAGATTTCGACTCGGCGCTCAACTTCATCCGGCACCTCTTCGTCGGGGAAAACACGTTCGGCCTGCCCTGGATCCAGATCGGCATCGTTCTCTTCTGCGCGCTTCTCCACCTGGCCGAGCGCGCCCTCCGGACCCGACTCCCGGCGATTCGCGCATACCTGGCGGGAAAAGCCTGGGGCGAGGCGCTCCAGGGCGCAGTTCTGGGTGCACTGCTTGCCCTGGCCCTGGCCGTATCAGGGGTGGGCGGCGATTTCATCTACTTTCAGTTCTGAGTGGGGCAGCAGCCCGGCAAGCTTCAAACGTGGTTTCGAAGCATCAACTCCTTGGGATGGGGCTCGAGATAGACCTGCCCCTTCAAATAATCGACTTGGAATTGCCGAACGTGATGGCGCAGCAGAGTAATCGGAACCACCAGGGGAACAAGCTCGCGACGATATTCATCGATGAGTTCCGCCAGCTCGATGCGTGATGGTGAATCCAGATATTTTTTCAAATGCCCGGCGGCGTGGTTCAACACATTCGCATTGCGTCCCCGCGTAGCCATCTGACCCAGACCCTCCATGAAGCCCTTCATATAGGTATCGCGGAAAACCGGTCGGGGGGTTCCCTTGATGGACGCTACCCATCTTCCCAGGCTGCGATACGACTCGGTGGAGTGCGCCATGAGCTGAAGTTTATGCTTTGAATGAAAGTCGATGACGTTCGACGCCGACCAACGACCTTGAAAGAGATCCCGGAGGCGCCTGTAGGCAAAAATGCGTTCGATAAAATTTTCTCGCAGCTTGGCATCGTGCAGGCGGCCCTCTTCTTCCACCGGAAGGCTCGGGTAAGCGCCGAGCAGCGCCGAAGCGTAAAGACCGACTCCCTTGGTCGTGGGCATTTTCTTTGCGCCGTACACCTTGACACGCGTCATCCCACAACTCGGCGAGCCCTTCTTCAGCACGTATCCACAAAGATCGAGCTTTCCCAGCTCCCGAACGCGCTGAGCCGCGTACTTCTCCATGGTTCGCGTATGGTCGACCTCTGAGCGAATTTCCACCAACCGAACGCCATCTCCAGAATCCACAAGGCGCATGGCCGGGCGAGGGATCCCCATACCGGCCTCAACCTCGGGGCAGACCGTCACCCACTCCACGAACCTTCCCAGCTGATCGTCCGAAAAGGGATCCCGTTTATGGCCCCCATCGAAGCGAACCTCGTTGCCCAGTAGACACGACGAGATGCCGAGCCTCAACCGACTCTCCTCCGGGGCTTTATCACGACTCATCTTCTACTCCTGCGCGCGCGCTGCGAAAGCGCTCCAAGGCCAATGCCCTGCGCTTCCTATGGTCGACCATGGGCTTCGGATAGCCCACGGGCGGGGCTCCGTCATACGGGGTGTGGATATGCTCTGGCGCGACTTCCCGCAACTCAGGAACCCAACGTCGAATATAATGGCCTTCAGGATCCCAACGATGCCCCTGTGCAGTGGGATTGAAGATCCGAAAATAGGGTTGTGCATCGGTCCCCGTCGAGGCCGCCCATTGCCAACCGCCATTATTGGAAGCAGGATCGCCGTCCACCAGGTGTTGAAAGAAAAAACGCTCACCCTGGCGCCAGTCGATCAGAAGATCCTTCGTCAGGAAACTCGCCACGATCATCCGCACCCTATTATGCATCCATCCCCTCGACTTCAGCTGGCGCATCCCTGCATCGACAATCGGGAACCCGGTCTGCCCTTCGCACCATGCCGCGAAGGCATCGGGATCATCATTCCAAACCAGCGCATCATATTCCCGCCGGTAATTCTCGCGCAGAACCCGCGGATGCTCTTCGAGAATGGCCGCATAGAAGTCGCGCCAGATCAGCTCATCGAGCCATTTTTCAATTCCCTCGCCCAGGCTGGGATTATCAGCCCGAGCCTCGAGGGCCCGCGAAAAACATTGCCGGACCGAGATCGCGCCAAAGCGAAGGTAGGGGGAGAGTCTCGAAGTTCCGTCGACCCCGGGTCGATCGCGGTCCTCGTGATAGCGGCCCACGGCGCCCTGAAGGAATTTATCCAGGCGACGGCGCCCCGCCGCAGCGCCCCCAGTCGGAAGTTCGACGGAAAATTGGCCTGCATGGGGAGTCCCCCGATCGGGAAGAGCCCCGGCCGAGAAGCCGTCAACCGGTCCAGGTAGCCGATAGCGCGCCAGCGGGAGCCGGGGTTCATCTTCCCAGCGCCGCCACCAACTCTTCCGATAGGGCGAATAAACCGAGTAGGCATCGCCTTTCAGCGACCGGATCTCGCTCGAGCGAAAGACAACGCGATCCGAAGGCGCCAGAACCCGGACACCGATCCGCTCCAGGGCGCGGCCGACTCGGGCATCCCGACCCAGAGCAAAGGGACTGGTGTCGAGATTGAATGAAAGAACATCGATCCCTATTTGATCGCAGAACTTCGGAAGAACCTCTTCAGGAAAGCCCTCCCGCACCTGGAGAGCCACTCCGCGGCGCAGCAGATCCTGCCCGAGGCGGTCCAGGCAATCAAAGAGAAAGCGTGCCCGCGGCCCCGCGGCTCCCGACTCGCCCTCGAGCCGGGGGTCGATGATGAAAAGAGGAATCCACTCGTCGACCCGCGCCGACAACTCGGCCAGGGCGGTGTTGTCCGCCAAACGCAGATCGTTACGAAACCAGTGAATCCCGCGCATACCCTAAACCGCCTGGCCCAGCATCAGAGATCGGCCTAGGCGTCGCCGAGTGAATCGAGAATGGCCTCGACGGGTGGGTGATCTCCGGCCTCCCGGCTGAGATAACTGTAGAGGAGTTCTCCCCCGGGCCGGATGACGAAAACTCCGCCGAGTTGCCACGGATCGCCCTGCACACTCGTTTGCCGTGATCCCGATCGGAGCGCACGAACCGCGTTGAAGGCAAGCTTGGGTGAGAGCGCTTCCAAGCGCCCGCGTCGCAAGCCTGCGGCGCGGAAAGCGAGAAGTTCGGGATCGATCAGAACCGGACAATCGAGCTCAAAATCCTCTCTGAAAGCGTTCGCGAAATACTGACTCCCCGAACCCACGATCACGAGTTCAGCCCCCCGATCACGAATGTCCTGAATCTTGTCGCGCAACTGCGCGACCTGCTCCCGGCAGAAGATTCAGCCGAAATGCCGAATAAAGGCAAGGACGACTGGATCAACCTTCCAGCAGGATTTCAGGAGACGCGAATCACCCTGCCAATCCGTGAGTTCGATCTCGCCGATTCGTTTGGGCACTGACATATCGTGACTGACCTCCGATCAACCGTGTCTTCTGGATTCTCTAAAAAGGGTAATAGGCCGGCCAGACCAATGCGTCGAGCAGGGCCGTTTGGATGGAGAACAGAACGCAGCCGACAACGCCTACCCATCGCGCCCCATCCGCTCGAGGCGAGCGCACCTTGACGATGGCGGCCAGCATCGCGAGGGACGCGGCCCCCACCACCCACAACACGATGCAGATGGACCACCAAAGGAGCCGACTCGGCGCTTCGATCATTTCAAAAGTGAGCGGCAGCCAAAGAGCCGAAGGCAGAAGAATCAGGACATAGAGCAGATTGAATCGGCCCAGCCCCGCCGATGAACCCAGTCGGCTCTGTTCCGGATCCAGGCGGAAGAAAACGAAATAGGTAAACAGGAAATAGCCAGCAGCCGCCAGCAGCATGCTGACGGTATACAAGGGCTGCAGCGAATCCGGAACGCCACCCCAGATCTGACCACGCGTCTCGGGATTGGCTTCAAGTCCGTAGACGTAACTGCCGAGCACCGACAATCCGCCCACGAGGTTGATCGTCAACATTTTCAATCTATCCGAATTCACAGTCTTTCCTCTCCGATTTCAAGCTCGCCAGGGGCCTTGCCCCCGGAGCCCCTTCGAAGTGCCCCCGCCCGACCTGCGACAAGGCACGCGAAGGCTCCCTGGTTTTTCGCGGAGGCATGTTTAGCGCATAATCCGCCAGACTCTCCAACTAACCGTGGCTCGGGCCCTGGGGTAGAGTGATCGAAGGGCAGCGGGCTCCCGGCGCCAAGGGGCCTGGGGGGGCATCTGTATTGATTCATCACCGCCGGAATCCAGCAATGAAAAATCGATTGTCCGCCCAGGGCCGGGCCCTGGCCGTCGGCCTATCCGTCGCGCTTTGGGGCTGCGCCAGCTTTCAAACCGTCAACCAACCGCTCGATGAGGTCGACCCCGCCGGGGGCTACCGCCGCTATACCGCAACCGAACCGGTGGATCTCGGAGGCATCTGGCTCTCAGTGGCTTTCTCAGGCGGGGGCACCCGCGCGGCGGCTTTCGCATACGGCGTTCTCGAAGAGTTGCGCGATACCCAAATCACGCTCAACGGGGAAACCGTTCGGCTTCTGGACGAGATCGATACGATCAGTGCCGTTTCCGGCGGTACATTTCCCGCAGCTTATTACGGCCTCTACGGAGACCGCATTTTCGAGGATTTTGAGCAGAAATTTCTATACAAAAACGTTCAGAGGGCCCTGCTCTTCCGGGCTCTCCGTCCCTGGAATCTCCTGCGGCTGCTTACTCCCTCGTTCAGCCGCAGCCTCCTTGCCCTCGACTATTACGACAAGAAGGTTTTCGATCGGGCCACCTTCGAAGACCTCGCGGCCGCTCCCGGCCCACACATTCACATCAATGCCACCGATCTGTCCCATGGTTACCGTTTCACGTTCAACCAGGGACAATTCGATGTCATCTGCTCCGACCTCGACCCACTGCCCGTGGCTGCCGCGGTGGCCGCCTCCTCGGCCGTCCCGGTCCTGCTCAGTCCCATCGTGCTGCGGAACTATGCCGGAAGCTGCCAATTCCAGGTCCCCGATTGGGTAAGCGAATCACTCGATACGCGCCAATCGGATCGTCGACGCTACGAGGCCGCTCTGGCCTTTACTGATTTCAGCGATATCGATGACCGACCCTATATCCACCTGATCGACGGCGGGATCGCCGATAATCTCGGCCTCCGCTTTTCCATTGAACTGAGCGCTGCCGCGGGCGGGGCTCGTCGATTCGCCGAGGCAGCGATGCTCGAGAGTCCGGAGAATTTCGTCGTGCTCGTCGTAAACGCCGAAACCGACCCCGACCCCAAAATCGACCTGAGTTCGGCCTCTCCCTCATTCGCCGCCATGATGGCTTCGGTCTCGGGCTCCCAGAT
>JAAZXM010000004.1 GCA_014240165.1 Myxococcales bacterium
ACCCTTGAGACCCTGGTCTCCCTCTTTACCCTTGTCGCCGCGGTGTCCCTTATCACCGCGTTCACCTTGGATGCCCTGATCGCCCTTGAGCCCCTGGATTCCCTGGTCGCCCTCATCACCCTTATCGCCGCGGTGTCCCTTATCGCCGCGTTCGCCCTGGGGTCCGGTTTCTCCGCGTTCCCCTTCTTTACCTTCGGCTCCGCGGCGTCCCGTCAATCCCTGGGGACCGCGAAGTCCTTGCAGGCCTCGCTGGCCTATGGGCCCGGATAGTCCGCGCTCGCCCTGATCGCCCTTGATCAGCTGGTGGTTGCCCACCAGGGTCTGGATATACGCATCCAATTCGTTTTTCAGTTCTGCGTTTCGAGCCTGCTCTAAGCGTCCGCGAATATCCGCCGCGTCAACAGGCGAGCTGATCGCGAAAAAAGTGCAGCCAAGGGTCACCGCAAGCGTCGGCAGGATCGCTCTGCGAACGCGGGTCAAAAATTTTGGAACGGATTGAGTGCACCCTGCGGCCGATTGACGGCAGTTGGCGCTTAGGTTCGCACTCTCCGTGGACTGGAATGATTTCTTCGACATCTCAGCGACCCTCTAGCGTTGAACATCCGGCTTGACCCCTCATCCCAGGATCCAGACACTCGAAGCGGCTCCCGATCGATCAGCCAACTCATTCCCGCCCATCAATAATGACAACGACAACTACGGGTTTGGTCGGTTTTCGAGTTTCTGGCAGTTCCTTGCACACGCGTAATGACACTTCATTTCAATGAAGTGGGAACACCTTAACCATCAGGTGTGAAGAAGTTTTGAACTCGTGAATCAATGGGTATTTCTCTCCACAGGATGTAAAAGCTCGTAGTCGCGGACTTCAGACGGTTCACTCCACAACTGCCATCCGCCTACCTCGCCCTTACCGAGTCTCTGCCTCGAAGAAATTTCTTCTTCTTTGCAAAACTTTTCCTTTTGTGGTGCCTTGAGCCGTTGGCCCATCAACCAACTCGCGACCTTCAAAACTTTGTCTCTTGGCATTGGGATAGAGTCGAACTTTGCCGTCGACCCTTCTTCGAAATGCCGACGAAATTCCGCCCACCCCAATTTCAGTGACGCTGATAAAGCACGTTGAGCCGCTGGCCGAGCGGGTCTGCGGAGACCTCGGCGCTGGAGCCGAATTTCTCAATGGCCCAGGCGGTCAAGCCGCCGAGGGGGAGACTTCAGGGGGCGCCGGCTTCGCGGTCAATTTCTGACTTCAGGCCAGCCCTGCACGGGGCAGGACCAATTTCCCCTGGGGGAAATTGGGACTCATTGACCGATGGGCAATTCAAGACAGGGAAAAGTTCTTCCGATCTCAGTAAGATACGACGATTCTCGGTGTGGGCTCCAGAGCGAGCCCCCGTGATCGTATCGGAGAAGATTTTTGGCTCAGGCGCTTCCTGCGATCTCGACTGCCCCGGTCGTCCCGGCTTCGAAGTGGACCTTGCACTATGCCGCCGGAGTCTTCTGGCTCGTCTATTTCCTGACGAATAGTTCCGTTTGGATCAACGACCTGGCCCCTTTTCCCAGTTATTACCCGCTTATTGGCACCTATCTTCTCTATCTCGCCCTCACAAGCCCGGTGCAGGTTTTCGAATTCATCACCAAGCCAATCACATGGCTCTGGGCCCTCACAGCGCTCGTGCCCTTGGCGCTCTTCTACTTCGGCTCTTCCCACAATTCTTATGCCTGGGGTTCGGCCACGATCCGAGTGACCTACTTCTCGGTTTTGGCGGGTACAGGTGTGCTTCTTTTGCACCCCGATGGGTTCAGAATTCTGAAGACCGCCGCGAAAATTTCTCTTGCCTTCGCGGTGGTGACCATTCTTCTCGACCTCGTTGTGTACAACCCCTACAACTCGGCGGAGGGAGGGGGACGAACGGCGGGCTTTTATGGCGATGCCAATTTGGCGGCCGCCGCGATCGGAACCTTGCTTCTTCTGAGTGTCGACTTCAGCCGGCAGAACCTGAAGAGCATGTTGATCGTCGGAATATCCCTGCTCGCAATTATCTCCACCCAGAGTCGCTCGGGAATCATTTTCGCTTTCCTACTTTCAGCGGCCTACATCTTCCTGCCGAGAGGTAGAGATACCTTCTCCGGCGGGACCCGAACGACACTCGCGGTGAGTGGGTTATTTCTGCTGATAATTACCGTGGTCATCGCCGGTCAAATCTTGGATATCGACAGCTCACAAGCGTGGCGGATTCGCTCACTGCTGACCCTGGACATCAGCGATATCTCTTCGCAGGGGCGCATTTACTCTGCAGAGGATGCATTGGATGGTTTTCTATCGGCCTTCTGGACCGGCCTGGGATTGGGCGCGTTACCCGCGTATGCATATAGTCCTCATAACGCCTATCTGGCGGTTGCGTTGGAGTATGGGGTCGGAGGCTTGGTTCTCTACTTCGTCGTGATCATTCACGCGCTATCGAAAGTTTTTCGTTTCGGGATCAGGCGCGCCCTGACCAATCTTCTTCTGACGTTCCAATTCGCCTATTACAGCCTTTTCTCACACACCGTACAGACCAACACGATCTTTGCCGTGTTCTTCGCAGCAGTCATCGTGAATGCGACAATCAGTGAACCGGAAGAAAACAGCAGCGAAACCCGAGTCGTATGAACGTGACCTGTGACCAAAGTCGAAAAACGATTTTCATTGTCTGAAGGATCGGAATCATCCAGCATGCGAATCACGTTGGTTTCACCTTCATTCCTACCGGCCACCGGCGGAGCAGAGTTCGTAGTGCACAACTTGGCCCAGGCGTGGGGGCGGCAGGGTCATGAAGTCCGCGTCCTCAATTGGGTGGGGGGAGAAGCGACTCATGATGAAGCGACCTATACCGTTGCGCGCTTCAGGCTCCTTCGCGGGGCGCCGAGAGTGGGCTACCACCGCTTCCCATGGGGTCTCTATTCCCGCGGCGATATCGCTCGGCAGCTTCGGGATTTCAAGCCGGATTTCATTTCCGCGCATATGGCTTATCCCACCGGTTACTATCTAGATGGTTTGATGCCAAGCTGTCCCCACGTCATCACTTGCCACGGCAGCGACCTCACTGGCTTCGCTTGGGGTTATCGGCAGCAATACGATATCGACGAGGTTCTCCGAAGCGCCCTCAATGGGTGCACGGGTGCAATCGCAATCAGCTCAGTTGCGCGCAGGCTGATGGAAGAACTCGGCGTCGAGCCAGAGCATATTCATGATATTCCCAACGGAGTAGACCTCGAGCGTTTTCGCAAGCAGGTTGAATTTGATCTTCGGCAGCATTTCGAACTCGATAGGACAAAGCGGATCATCTTGAGCGTGGGTCGCGAGCATGAGCAGAAGGCGTATGCCACGGGTTTGAGAGCTTTTGCCCGGGTTGCGCAACGGGATTCGCGAGCGCATTACCTCCTGATAGGAGGAGGGAATAGCGTTCATTCCGGCCTTTGCGATGAACTGGGAATCCGCGACCGGGTCACGCTTTGTGAGGGACTTTTCGGAGACCAATTGGTCGCAGCCTATCAACAGGCCGATATCTTCTTCTCGCCTTCGATCTGGGAGATGATGCCCCTGGTGGTGTTGGAAGCGATGGCCTCGGGTCGACCCGCCGTGGTGACCAATATCAGTGGCAGCCAGGATCTGGTTGTCCACGAGGAGAATGGCTTGGTGGTCGAGCCGAACGATATCGGGGGGCTCTCAGATGCATTGCTTCGGTTGCTGGCGGACGAGGCGTTGCAGCGCTCTTTTTCCGAGTCGATGCTCGAGCAGTCCGAGCGATACTCCTGGGAGAGTGTGAGCAAAAGCTACCTGGCCTTGTCCCAGGGAAATCCATGATCTCGCCCCTTCGCATCCTTATGATCTCCCCGCAATTCAATCCATTGACCGGGGGCTACGAACGAGCTGCCGAAAGGCTTTCCCGCAGCCTTCTGGCTCGAGGGCATCATGTCGAGGTCGTTGCCGAGCGGAGAGATTCCGTCTGGCCAAAGCGCGAAGAAATCGAGGGGCTCTCGGTCACCCGGATATGGTGCGTCAATCGGCGTCGCCTTCATGTCGCAACGGCTTTGAGCAGCTTAGTATTTTTTCTTTTTCTGAACGGGCGCAAATTCGATGTCTTTCATGTTCATCAAATGGGATGGGCCGCCTCGGTGGTCGTCTTGTGTGGGTGGATATTGAGTCGGCCAGTAGCCCTTAAGTTGACGAGCACGGAAGACCTGGGAATCAATTCTCTGATCTCCGATACGCTCATGGCCCGCCTTCAGTGCAGGCTTCATAGAAACATCGACCTTTGTCTGGCGACCAGTGATAGGGCTGCGCGCGAAGCGAGTAGATTCGGAGTTTCTGCCGAGAACATCAAGCGAATCCCGAACTTGCTCGACACCGAACTCTTTCGTCCGCCGGATCCGGAGAGTCGGGTTGCAGTACGCCGCAAGCTCGGGGTTGGGGAAGAATTCCTGGCCATTGCGGTCAGCCGACTGGATCCTGTCAAACACTACGAAATGATGATCGACGCCTGGGAGAAATTCGCCCTGGAAAAAGAGCAAGTGAAGTTGGTCATTGTGGGAGATGGTCCCGTCGAGTCCGAGCTACGCGAAAGGGCAGCGAAATCAGCCGCGTGTTCCTCGATAAATTTTGCGGGTGCCGTTCAGGATCCGGCACCGTGGTATCAGGCTTCGGATATTTTTCTGCTCTCATCTCGGCTGGAGGGCCTCTCCAATAGTCTTATGGAGGCGCTCAGCTCGGGCCTTCCCATCATTTCGACTCGAATTTCGGGGAGCGAAGACATCATAGGGGAGACCGAAGCAGGCGCTTTGGTGGAAGTGGGCGACTCGGCCGCGATGGCGATGGAACTTGGGCGCTTTCATGAGGACGCAGACCTGAGGCTCGCCTGCGCATCCCGCGCCCGGCGATACGCAGAGGATCATTACTCGGCGCCCATCGTGGTGGAGAAAATCGAAGCTGCGTACATGCGCTCGATCGAGAGAAAGAAGACTACCTCACGAAACTTGAAACCTTCGGCCGATCAGAAATGATTTACATCGTTCTCGGTATGCACAAGTCTGGCACGACTCTGGTTTCCCAGATGTTGCACCGCTCCGGCATCGATATGGGCGACGGTTTCGAAGATGGAGGGGGCTATGACGATGGCAACCAGTGGGAAAGGCGAGAGGCCTTTCTCATCAATCTCGAACTCTGCGGGTGCAGTGAGGCCGGGTACTACAGTCTCGACCACTACCGTGAGATTCGGGGAGAGCTTCGAGACGAGCAGATTTCTGAAATGAAGAAAATGATTCGAAACTGCGAGGAATCAGGTGGCGATTGGGGCTTCAAAGAGCCCCTTACATGTCTGACCTATCCGCTCTGGAAGCGGGTTCTTCCGCCGCATCGGGTCGTAGGGGTCTACCGAAATCCGATCGAAGTCATGAATCATTATCGCGTGACAAACCGCAGGCCTGCCGAAGCATGGCGAGTCCTGCGTGCCTGGTCGAATTACAATCGGGGTATGATGGAGGCGGTGCGGGAAGGTGGTCGCGACTGCTTGATTCTTCGCTACGAAGATCTGATGCGGTCAAATACGGATTTCAGTCGGCTAGAGGAGTTCATTGGACGCAAGCTCGAGGATGTACGAAATCCGGGGCAATATCGCGCACGCGCCAAGAATCCCCTCTTCGGGCCTGTGGAGCGGCTCATGGGTCTATCGCCCATTGGCCGCCCTTCGAATCTTTTAGGCGAACTGGAAGCGATGCGCGTGGAGACCTTGAGTTCGCAGATGCTGGATCCGATGCAGGGTCAGGGCACTTAGAGTAAGCTCGCGCACCGCGAATAGGGCCCTTGGGCCCTCTGGCGAAAGGCAGTTGGAGAGAGCGATGAAGATCCTGGTTACGGGTGCGGCAGGTTTCATCGGGTCCTCGCTCGCCTATCGACTGCTGGAAAGAGGCGATGAGGTCATCGGGGTCGATAACCTGAACGACTATTATGACGTGAGCCTCAAGAGGTCACGGCTTGCGCGGCTGGAGAATCATCCGAAATTTACAGATCTGCGCTTCGATATTGAAGATGGAGATGCGCTTTCTCGGGCTTTCTCGGAACACCAGCCCCAGCGTGTGGTGAACCTCGCCGCCCAGGCGGGAGTCCGATATTCGCTTGAAAACCCCCATGCCTATGTCTCTGCCAATCTCGTGGGATTCGTCAATATATTGGAAGCCTGTCGCCACGGCGGTGTAGAGCACCTCGTCTATGCGTCCAGCAGTTCGGTCTACGGTGCCAACACACGCACTCCTTTTTCTGTACACGACAACGTCGACCACCCCATCAGTCTCTACGCGGCTTCGAAGAAGTCCAATGAACTCATGGCGCATACCTATAGTCACCTCTTTGAGCTGCCCACTACGGGGCTGAGATTTTTTACGGTCTATGGCCCCTGGGGTCGGCCAGATATGTCGCTCTTTCTTTTTACCAAGAAGATATTGGCCGGAGAGCCCATCGATGTTTTCAACTATGGAAATCACCGAAGGGATTTCACCTACATCGACGATATCGTGGAGGGTGTCATTCGGACCCTCGACAACATCGCAACGGCAGACCCTGATTGGTCGAGTGATGAACCGGATTCGGCGTCAGGGAGCGCACCCTATCGCCTCTACAATATCGGGAGCAATAACCCGGTGGAACTTCTCCGCTATATAGAACTCATCGAGGAGCGCCTGGGAATGAAGGCTGAGAAAAATCTTCTTCCGCTCCAGCCAGGCGATGTGCCTGATACCTATGCGAACGTGGATTCACTGATGCGGGATGTCGGGTACAGGCCGACTACGCCGATCGAAGTGGGGATCACGCGCTTTGTCGACTGGTATCGCGACTACTACGGCGTCTAGCGATCCGAACGAGCTTTGGAGAAAACTCATGCAGGAAATTCAACTGATCGAGCCGGCTTTTACGCAACTCAACCCAGTTGAGTTCGCTTTCAACTTATTCCTCTGCATTGTCGCTTCGTTCATGCTGCGAAGCGTTTATGTCAAGCGGTCGATTTCTCTGTCAGGGAAATTCCATATAGGAACGGTCATTCCCATTCTGGCCTGCGTAACTTTTCTCGTCATCATGGTGGTGAAGTCATCCCTGGCACTCTCCCTGGGGCTCGTGGGCGCCTTGTCGGTCGTTCGCTTCCGCACGCCCATAAAGGAGCCCGAAGAACTTGTCTATCTCTTCCTGGCCATTGCACTTGGTCTGGGATACGGGGCAGGTCAGTCGGTGGTGACTTCGGTCGTCTTTCTGGTCATCTTGGTTCTTATCATGCTCTGGCTCTCAAGAACCTCCATCGCAAAGCAGGATGAATACAACCTGATGATCGATTGGACTGATCGCGAAGTGGAAGTCAAAGATCTCTTGAGCGCGATATCCGATCATACTGAGCAGGTCGAGATGCAAAAATACAACGTGGGCGAAGCTGGCAGTTCGCTCTTTCTGAAGGTGATGCTTGACGACGTTGAGAAGTTGGAGGCCATTCTGCGCCAGGTGAGAACGATTGCGCCCGCAAGCAACTGTTCGTTCTACGAGGCTCGGCCGCTGCAGTGAAGGAAGGTGGCGATCTAGAGGCATGAAGATCAGGAAGGAGAAGGCGGGGTTCGGGCTCATCCTGGGTGCCCTCACGCTCTTGATCGCCGTATTTCTGGCTCTATTGCCGTCGATTCACAGCTCAACTCGGCACGATATCGTCAACCTGATCTGGGACGCTCCGTCCAAAATCCTCGATCTGTCAGAAGCCACTCGGCCTGGCCCATTTGGAATCGTGTTGGATTTTCTCCCGGCGCTTTTGAGCGGGCGCTTTCCCGCGGAAGTCGAAGAACTGCGCTTGGATATCAAGTTCAGGCACTATCGCAAGATTCAAAGCGATCGGGGCCAGGCGATGGAAGTGGGCATGCTGCGAGAGCCAGTGAGCGTGCCGGCCACTTTGGAATACGGCTCGAAGCGCTACCGGGCCAGGGTAAGGCTGAAGGGTCGCCTGACCGATCATTGGATGGGCCCGGATCGCTGGAGCCTTCGCGTCCGGCTTCGCGGCGGAAAGACGATAAGGGGGCTGAATCAGTTCTCCCTTCAACGCCCTCGTGTCCGTCAGATCCCCTTTGATCAGCTGTTTCAGTTCTGGGGCCGAAAGATGGGCATCATGACTCCCGATTTCGAATTCTTTCGCCTTTATGTCAACGGAGATTATTGGGGAATCACGCTCGCCGAGGAACATATGTCCAAGCATTTCCTCGAGCGAAATCGGCGAAAAGAAGCCCCGCTCATCAAGCTGAGCAGCATCGACTACTGGTACTACCAGCACGCGAATTCCAAGCTCCCAGCTGCTCCGAAAGCCTACTACGGTGTCCCCGATATCGGCCTATATGGTGAGAGCGCGTACCGGGACGACGGGCGCATGCGTTCGCTCTTTGGTTATGGTGCTGAGAGATATAGGAGTTGGCGTCAGGGCGAGTTTCCGCTTGGCAATTTGGTCGACATCCCTTCCTTTACAAGAGCATTGCTCCTCGCACTCGCATGGAATCACCAGCATGCGCTTCACGAAGCGAACTCGAGATATTATCTCAACCCCTACACGCTTCTGCTCGAACCTGTCACCACCGATCAGCCGACTTACACGCCCTTCAATACGAGTCTTCCTTCGGCGAACCCGCCCTTCGTGGAGAGAGGCAGGAATTTGCCCTTGATCTACCAGCACCTCATTCAAGAGGACGGCTTCTACGATGAGTATGCGAAGGCCATCGAGGAGATGAAAGAATCTCTGCCCACTCTTCGTGACGAGCACCAGCGAATATGCGAATCGTTTCCTTTCGATTGCCCAGATCACAACGAGGAACTTCTCGTAAAAAATATCCAATGGTTGGAAGAAAAAGGAAAGCCATATCTTCGCAAGCTGGCCGAAAATTTGTCGGCGGACTGGAAGGCGCCCAACCTCGAAGTCGAGTTGGGTAATCCAATCCCGCCCGATCCTCGCATTGAATACCCTGAACATGTCTATGCTGAGTACAGGGAGGGGGGTGTGCTTCGGCTTTACAACCTTCTGAGCCATCCTGTTGAAGTGAGAGATATCCGGGTCGCTTGCAAGTCGGATGGCGATCGCGGGAAAGAAGAGGGCGATTGCCTGTCGGGGTCGGTGATCGAATCCCCCTTCATCCTGAACACGGGGAAGATCGGCTCGTTTCCCTACTACCGCGATTTTGAAATTCGCCAGGGTCACGTCAACGATTCGAAGCAACTCTTGATTACTACGGTGTTGGGAGAAGAAAGCCGGGAGATCCGAGTTCGATTCTCTACGGTGTCTGGCCTCATGAACCCACTCATTGACCGACCCACTCTGGAAGCGTCGGGAGACTTGCCCAATTTCTTGGAACTCGACGGAGATATGATCCGTATTCTTCCCGGAGTTTGGGTGGTCGATGAACCCTTGATCTTCCCCGCCGATCAGGAAGTTGTTGTCGCTCCTGGAACAGATCTGCGTTTCGGACCCGAAGCCTACCTTCTCGTCCGGGGAAGATTGCTTGCGGAAGGAACCCCAGACAGGCCCATTATTCTCGGCCCAACCGAAGATAGCTGGCGAGGCCTATACGTATCCCAGGCCCAAGGCAGGTCCCGTCTGCGCCATGTGATTTTCGAGGATACGAATTTTCTGGAGGATGGCGCTCTGCAACTGACGGGTGCGGTCAATTTCTTCCGTTCGGACGTTACGATGGAAAGCGTATCCTTTTACGGTTCAAAGGCAGAGGACGCCCTGAATATCATCGAATCCGATTTTGAGCTGAGAGGTACAGTTTTTCGAGAGGCTCGCTCTGATGCTTTCGACGCTGACTACAGCGACGGAGTCATCCTTAATTCCAAGTTTTTCGATATTGGCGGGGACGCGCTGGATACCTCGGGTTCAGAGATTTCCGGAGAACATCTTCTCTTCGAAGAGATCGTCGACAAGGCAATTTCAGCGGGTGAGGGGAGCCGCGTGAGAGTAGATCATGTTGTTGCCCGAGATGTTGGTGCCGCGGTCGTGTCCAAAGACGGGTCCGACCTTTCTGTTCAGCACCTTTCGGTTTTTAATGCGAGGGTTGCGGCGGGCATGGCCTATCGAAAGAAGAGCATTTACGGCCCGGCGCGCTTGACGATTTCCTCTTCAGAGCTGGGCGATGCGCTCTTCTACAACCAGACAGGAAGTAATTTGACAGTCAATGGACTGCCGATCACTGAGACCGATTTGGATGTTGACGCCCTCTACAGGGAGGGCCCGATGAAGAAGCTGGGGCGGGAAGATGTGGTAGCCCGCTGATGTGGCGATACGAGATAAAGTACGCGGTTCTCGACAGCGATCTCGTCTATTTCGAGAATTGGCTCGAGGGGCAGCCTCATTTCAGGCGTTCCTACCCGCGGAGAATCGTCAACTCGATCTACTACGATACGCCCGACTTTACTACGGCCATCGATAATATCTCTGGCATAGCCGACCGCGCCAAATACCGTTTGCGATGGTATGGCCTCGAGGAAACCCCTGCGTCGCGGTTCGAGATCAAAGTCAAGAAGGGGAGGCTGGGTCGTAAAGTTTCTGCGGATCTTCCGTTGCGGGCGTCAGAGTTCGAATCAATGACTTCGACAGACCGGGATCGCCTGCTTGTTGAGGAGGAGAGCCTTAGGGGGGAACTGCCTTCGGCGGACCCTCTCCAGAGCGTTCTCCTGGTGAAGTATACGCGCGACTATTACGAACGCGGCAGGGAGATTCGAGTCACAATCGACCGAGACCTCTCCTTCGGAGATTTGGCCTCAGGGCTGGCCGACGGAAAGCAGAGGCCAAGTACCCTGGCGATCAACGTGATCGAGTTCAAATTTGCTCCCGATGACAAGGATTTGGCCGCAGAGGTCATGTTCGACCTTCCCTTCTACCCCGTTCGGAATTCGAAGTATATGTTGGGCCTGAGCCGCCTCGGCCGAAGCGTCTATATATGAATCAGCCCGGCAATTTGGGGATCAGGTCGTAGTCCTTGGGATTGCATTTTCGAGTCCATTCCCAGTAGTCCACCAGGAGCCAGGGCGATGTTGTGGTCGCGCTTCCCCGCTCGTTCTTGTACCAGTTCTCGACCCCGGGATGAGCCCAGACCGTGCGGTTGAACGCGGTATCGAGTTTTTCCGAGAAGACCTCGTGGACATCGCGTCGGCAATCCATGGCCGCGTAATCGCTCTCGATCAGAGTGGCCAGGCAGTCCATGACATAGCGGACCTGGCATTCTGAGCTGAAGATGATGCTGCCGGCATGGGCGAGATTGGTCGCGGGCCCGTAGAGGCAGAACAGGTTGGGAAAATTCGGGACAGTGATTCCCAGGTAGGCCCTGGGTTCGTCGCCCCAGACCTCCTCCAGGGTGCCTTCGCCCTTGCCCGCAATGCGCATGGGCCACAGAAATTTTCCGGCATGGAAGCCCGTCGCGAAAACGATGACGTCGACTTCCCGCTCGATGCCATCCTCTCCGACGACGCCGCGGGGCGTGATCCGTTTGGCTGCAGATGCCACCAAGTCGACGTTCTCACGCTGGAGCGTGGTCAGCCAGCTTCCGTTGTCCTGAAGCATGCGCTTCCCGAAGGGCGGGTATCGGGGCACGACTTTTTCAAATAACTCATCATCCTCGCCCACCTGGGACCGCATGTACTCGGTAAAAAAGATGCGCGTTTCCTCGTTCAACGCATTCACCGAGCGTTCGGGGTGCGGCCAATCCGGGTCGATGATCAGGGAAGGCATGAGTCCATCAGAGCCCGGCCAGAAGAGAAGAAAGCGGTACCAGCGGGAGTAGAAGGGAACGTGTGCGAGCAGCCACTTCTTGCCTTCGCTGACTTGTGCGTGGTAATCCGGGTTCGGAAACATCCAAGCCGGGGAACGCTGGAATACGTGGAGTTGGCTGGCCACCTTGGCGACTTCGGGCACGAGTTGAAGCGCGCTCGCCCCGGTTCCGATCACCGCCACCCTCTTTCCGGTCAGGTTGACATCGTGGCGCCACTCTGCGGAATGGAAGGCGTGGCCTTGAAACTCCTCGAGGCCTTCGATGGCGGGGATATTGGGCCGATTGAGTTGACCCACGGCGCTCACGATTGCGCTGAACTCGCGAGTTTCCTCAGCGCCGGATCGATCCCGCAGGCAGACGCTCCAATGTCTTTTCGAATCATCCCATCGTGCCGAAACAACTTCTGTCTCGAAGCGGATTTTTTCGAGAACATCGTATTTCGAGGCACAGCGCTGAAAATAGGCATGGAGTTCGTCTCTTCGCGCGAAGAACTCGGACCAGTTGGGGTTGGGTTCGAAGGAATAGCAATAAAAATGGTTGGCGATATCCACTCGCGATCCGGGATATGAATTTTCGAACCACGTGCCACCGACTTCCGCGTTCTTTTCGATGACCGAGTATTGGATTCCTGTCTGCTCGAGCCGGATGGCGGCAAGCAGGCCCGACATTCCGGCGCCAATTACGAGAACGTGAAAATCTTTCGCCTTGGTGGCCGCCTCTTCGTCTTTCCATTCGAAGGCTCGGCTATCGCTTCCCTCGAGATCCATCTCCTCGAGCATCATGGGTACGTAGGCGTTTGGAACCTCCTCACCCACGGCGAAACGCATCATGGAAAGAACGGTGTCATGCGAAGGCGGTGGCGGAAGCTGGCACCCTCCATCACGAAATCTCTTTAGAATTTCGAGCGCCTGGGCTCGGACCTCAGCCTTTTCTTCCTCTCCCAGTTGGCCCTGGGTATCGCCCAACGCCGCAGGCTGAGGCCGTGTAGCGCCGCCGAGGATATCCGTCTCTCCGCTGATGTGGATCATCGACATCAGCAGCGTCGGAATACTGGCACTTTCGAGCGCCTCGGCGATGAAGGCGTCGTCCTCGGTGATTGGGAGGACACCGTGGGGAGAGCTTGCTTTCAAGACGTCTTTCCTCGTTTGATGTTGGGGTCGGGCCATGGATTGAGCGAGAAAACGCTAGCAATCGGGGGTCGCGAAGCGAAAGCCGTCTTTGTTGATCTTGAACCTGCGTAGGGTCGAAGTCGATAAATTTTCGTTAGCTCAAAGTTGCGACTACGGGTGCGTGGTCAGAAGCAGTGAGGTCGTTTTTTTTCTTCCGCCACTCGCGATCGACTTCCACCTCGACCAGGCGGTCACGAACACTGGCGCTGGCCAACAAGAAGTCGATCCGAAGACCATGGCCACGGTGGAAAGAGCCGCCGCGATAATCCCACCAGGAAAAAGCCTGCTCTTCGGGGTATTTATGCCGGAAGAGATCGTGCAGGCCCCAATCCAGGACAGCCTGAAGGCGGCTCCGTTCGGCGACGGTATGAAAGATTTCTCCTTCGGAGGCATCTCCTTGCCAACTATCGATGGCCGAGGGGCAGATGTTGAAATCGCCGCAGACGATGGTGTCTGAATCGGTATCGTGTTCCCGGATCAGGTGGGCGGCCAGATCATCGAACCAGGTAATTTTTCGCTCGTAGTCTGCGTGCTCGAGATTCTTCCCGTTCGGGCAGTAGAGGGTTGTGAAATTCAGCCCCGAAACCCTGGCCGTGATGAGGCGGCTCCCAAAGTCCTCCTGGCCGGGGAGTCCCCGGGCGAGCACTTCGGCTTTTTCTTTGCTCAGGATCGCTACGCCGTTCCAAGCCTTCTGGCCGTGACAGGCGGTGTGATAGCCGATCTCCTCGAAGGCCGAGTGGGGAAATTTTTCGTCTTGTAGCTTGAGTTCCTGGAGACCCACGACATCGGGCTGTCGATCGGCCAGCCACGCGAGAACGAAGTCGAGACGGGCTCGCAAACCATTGATATTCCAGGTGGCAACTTTCATGTTGAGTCTCCGAATGGCCAATCGGCGAGCAGGAAACGCGCTCCCCTAAAGTTTGATTCCCGCAAAGATGTACCGGTTGAGACTGAAGAAGTAGGCGCCCTCGCGTTCGAGGAGCTTGAACTCCTCTCGCCAGGCCCGGGCTTCTTCTTCGCTGATTCCCTGTCTTCCTATTACGAAGCCAGCAATCGCCGCAGAGATTCCGTAGCTGTAGCAATTCTTCTGGAAGCGCGGATTGACCAGGGGGACGACTTCTCGGAGGTAGACGCGGAAACCGGCTCCCTCGAGAAGCGGGCCAAGCCGGGTGGGGAGATGCGCATCGTGGAGATGCTCGTCCCAGGCATCCATGACGCGTCGCATGCGCCCGGGGTCGCGTGTGCTCCAAACCACGCTGTCCCAATCGGTATCGAGAATCTGGATACGACCGCCGGGTTCAAGGACCCGTGCCGCTTCGGCCAGCGCGCGTTCCATATCCGATACATATTCGTAGACCTGGGTAGAGACGACCGCGTCGAAGCTGGCGTCGGGATAGGGAAGCTCACACGCGTCGGCCAATGAGAAGTCGGCGTGATCGAATTCACTGCAGCGTTCGCGAGTCATGCTCAGCATGGCGTCGCTCTGGTCGACCCCGCTCAGCTTCCCATCGGCGCCGACGGTTTCAGCCAGTTCGCGCGCCAGCAGGCCAGGTCCGACTCCGATATCAAGAACACGGTCTCCGGGGCGCAGTCCGAGCAAAGCATGAAAGCGTGCACGCTGGCCCAGGACATCGGGTGTTTGGTAGGTCTTTTCCAGCATACGCGCGCTGTTCTCGTCGAAATTGATGCCGCCCGACATGGCTCTCCCTTTCCAAGCTAGAGCGAGAGAATGTCATTATTTCCCGCAGATTCCAATGGCTTCAGCCCAAGTGAAAAATGATGCCATCAGTACCTCCGAAGGCTCATGGCCATTCAATGTGAGGATTGCCCCGGCTCAGGTGATGGAGCCTTTGGCCGAGGCCGACCTGTGGCATCATGCGGCCATGACCGGCGAGATCCCTTCATCCAGCGACCCCTACGCGAACCCTGAACTCTTTCGCTTCATGGGCAGCATGGAAGGAGTTCCCGACTTTCTCGACCTCGCGGAAACGCCGGCGGAAAGAGCCGCCCGAGAGGGCTGGCGGGCTTCGGGTCACGGGTGGCTCGAAGCGGGAGGGAAAATAGCTCCTGGTCTCCTGCTCGCCTTTTTTCTCGCGCTCCTTGGCCGGTGGGCATCGGAGGCAATCGGGGCGGGGGCTCTGGGATTGGAGAAGTCACCGATTTCTCCCATCCTGATCGCGATTCTCGCGGGACTCGTCATTCGCAACACGGTGGGCCTGCCCTCGGTCTATGAATCGGGTCTTCAGCTTTGCCTCAAGAAAGTCCTCCGGATTGGCGTCGCGCTCCTCGGTATTCGCTTGAGCCTCTACGGAGTCGGAGGCATCGGCCTCGCAGCTTTGCCCATCATTGTGTCTTGCATCGCTGCCGCCCTGATCATCGTCCGCTGGGTGAGCCGGGCGCTCGCTTTGCCGAGCCGCTTGGGGATCCTTGTGGCTGTGGGCACTGCGATTTGCGGAAATACAGCCATCGTAGCCACGGGTCCCGTGATCAAGGCCAGCGAGGATGAAATCGCCTACGCGGTGGGAACCATCACGGTATTCGGTGTTCTCGCCCTGGTCGTCCACCCCTTCGTTGCCCACGCGATTTTTGGGGGCAATGGTTTCGAAGCGGGCCTCTTTCTCGGCACTGCGATTCATGACACAGCCCAAGTTGCCGGGGCGGGGTTGCTCTACGCCCAGCAATTCGCTGACCCGGAGGTTCTCGATATTGCCACGGTGACGAAGCTCGTTCGCAACCTGTTCATGATCATGGTGATTCCATTGATGGCCATGGTGTACCAGCGCGGCGAGACCGATCAGGCAGGTGCTTCGGGAATTCCCCTTCGAGACCTTGTCCCTGTCTTCGTTCTTGGCTTTATCGCGATGGCGGCTTTCCGAACCGTGGGTGATATGGGCGACGCACCCTTCGGAGGCCTGATCTCGCTTTCGGCCTGGGATTCCCTGCTCACTGGGGCCTCGAGCCTGTCGGCCTGGTGCCTGACGGTGGCCATGGCCTCGGTGGGGTTGGGGACGCAGCTCTCTCGTTTGCGTGGGCTCGGCCTGCGCCCCCTGGGAGCGGGCCTGGCCGCGGCCCTGGTGGTGGGTTTGCTCAGTGCGGGCCTGATCCTTGCGTTCGGATCAGACCTCGAAATGCTCTCCCAAGCGGTCCAGTAGAAAAGCGAAGGCGCGCCCAGCGATCGCCAAAGCACGCCCGCACTGGCCGCACTAGAATGAAATCGCCGCCGGACTTTCGGCGAAGGTTCGTGGAGGAGCGTAATGGCGGGTGCGTTGAATGGCTTTCGAATTATCGATATCACCCAGGTCATTTCGGGGCCCCTGGCCACCCGAATCCTGGCCGATCAGGGTGCAGATGTAGTCAAGATCGAGCCGCCCCAGGGCGATATCCTTCGGCATATGGGAGGTGTTGCGGGCCTTTCTCCTCCCTTTACCACCACGAATCGAAGCAAGCGATCCCTTGTCCTCGACCTCAAGGAGGCAGCGGGGCTCGAAACGTTGAAGGCGCTTGTTGCTGACGCTGACGTGTTCATCCAGAACAGTCGTCCGGGTATCGTCGAACGGATGGGTCTTGGGGAGGATGATCTTCGGGCCATCAACCCGAAGCTGGTCTACGTATCGATCTCGGGCTTCGGGGAAAGTGGCCCCTACAGCCACAAACGCGTTTACGATCCCCTGATCCAGGGAATGTCGACTCTGACGGATATCCAGGCGGCGCATGGGGATCGGCCGAAGTTGATTCGGGTGATCGTGCCCGACAAAGTGACGGCCCTGACAGCCGCCCAGAGCATTACTGCTGCGTTGCTCGCCCGGGAACGTACGGGGCAGGGTCAGCATATCCGGCTCTCGATGCTGGATGCGGTACTGGCCTTTGTTTGGCCCGAGGCGATGGCGTACCACACCTTCGTATCGCCGGATCGGCCGAAGATCGAACCCGTTCCCCGGCGCGATCTCATCTACGATACTTCCGATGGTTACATCATTGCGTCGACGGTGGCTCATAGGGAATGGCAGGCATTTTGTCGCGCCGCGGAACGGCCGCAATGGCTCGAGGATCCTCGTTTCCAAAACGCTGCGGGTTTGGTGACTCACGCGAGCGAGCGCCTGGAGATGATGGCCGAGGTCTTGAAAACCAAGAGCACGGCGCATTGGCTGGAGGTGCTCGACAAGGCGGATGTGCCCTGTGCGCCCGTGCTCACCCGCGACGATGTTCACCTGCATCCCCAGGTTCAGGAAAACGGCATCATCGTCGAAGAGGAGCACCCCGTGGTGGGGCTCGTTCGCCAGGCGCGCCCGGCGGAGCGGATGGACAAGACGCCCTCGGAAATTTCGCGTCCCGCCCCCACCCTGGGTCAGCACAGCGATGAAATTCTCTCTGAGTTGGGCCTCTCCGCCGAGCGTATCAGCGAGTTGCGCGATGCAGGGATACTCGGAGGCTAGATCGTGGCGGCTGCCATACGTGTCTGGGGGATTGGCACTTCACGTACTCTACGGGCGCATTGGATGCTCGCCGAATTGGGTCTCGATTACGAAACTCGCGAGATCATTCCGCGCACCCCGAGCATGGATGATCCGGATTTCTGCGCCCTGAACCAGCGGTCCAAGGTGCCCGTTTTCGAACACGGCGATCTGGTCATCGGGGAAAGCGGCGCCATCGTCTTTCATCTGGCGGATCGATACAGGGCGCGCTGCGCTCTCGCCCCTCCGCCTGGAAGCGATGAGCGAGCCAGATTCGATGACGTTTGCATCTTTACCCTGATGGAATTGGATGCGCCGCTTTACGTCATTCGCCGCCATGGAGGCCTGCCCGAAATTTACGGAGAGTCCCCTGTCGCCATTCAATCCGCTGGTGAATATTTTCTTCGCCAGGTCGCCGAGATGGATCGTCGGCTCGCGGACGGGCGTCCCTATCTTTTCGGGGAGGATTTTTCAGCGGCCGACCTGCTCCTGGTGACTTGCCTGGGCTGGGCAAGAATCGTCAACCTGCCTCTTTCGTCGCGCCTCGAAGAATATCTTGCGGGCGTAACAGACCGCGCAGGCTATCGCGCAGCGTTCTCGGTCAATTTCACGCCAGAGGCCATGGCGGCGCTTTCTGGGGCGGGCCAGGCGGACGCGGACTAGCCCAAGAGGTGTAGCTCGTCGCTGCACATGTGCCGGGTTTCCCCCATCAAGGCCGGCATGGATTGCTTCTCCAGCCGAAGGTGTGTTTGGCACGAGAAAAACTTGGTGGATTTTTCTGGAGTCGGTAAGCTGCAGAAGCGTTTTGGGGGAAGTTCAATTTTTTGAGAGGAGAGTGCCGACTCGGCCATCTCTGTTTCCTTTTTAGGAGTTGACCCCTGCCCGGTGCTCGATAAAGGAAAAGGAGATCACGATGGCCGCTTTCATGTCTTCCTATAATGCCCAGGCCTATGCGGTACTTCGAATAGTGTCGGGCCTGCTCTTTGCGCTTCACGGGAGCCAGAAACTCTTGGATTTTCCCGTGGAAGCAAGCGCGGGGATGCCAGGGTTCATTACTTATATCGCCGGGCCCATCGAATTGATCGGTGGTCTTCTGATCCTGGTCGGTTTGTTCACGTCATGGGCCGCGTTTCTTTCCAGTGGTCTGATGGCAGCCGCCTATTGGATGGTGCACGGCACAAAGGCGCTCTTCCCGATGCAGAACCAGGGCGAACTCGCCGTGCTCTATTGCTTCATCTTTCTCCTGATCTCGGCCCAAGGATCGGGGATCTGGAGTATCGACGACGCCCGGAAATAGCGCCGCTTCGGGTTGAATCTCGGCGCAGCCGGCAGGCCAGGGCGATCCCGGGCCTGCCGGCGCGTATTACCGGGGCTTGATGGGTCTTCTTCCCGGCAAGTTTTAAGGTCAGGGTTGCCGCTGGCTGACGAAGATCGGTGATGACCAGGCCCGTTCCTCGGTTTCCGCCAGGCAATCTTCATTGTCGGGAAGTGCAGAACACGGGCTGGGTGCGTTGCAAATACCATCGCCCGCCTCAGCGCAGCCCAGGGGATCTGCGCCGATGGCCAGGCTCGGGGCTTCGATGGCTCTCACGTAGTAGACCGCGTCTCGCTTCGAGCGGGTGAACTCCGGGTCCGTAAAGGCGACTCGGCAGCCCTCGGGGTGACCCGTACAGGAGAAGACTTGCCAGGGGTCTTCGATCAGCGGTTCGATTGCTTCGTTCGCGTTGTGTTGGGGCCGAATACGCACGACCTCGATTCGACTGATTGGGCGACGTTCGTCACCCGGGTTGTAGCATTCGTTTCGGCATAGGTGAGCGAGGCGATCGGGCTGCAGTCCGCTCACCGATTCCGCGGGACACCCGGGCTGCTGCTCGAACGAGCCCACCGCTCGAACCTGGAAGATGGGTCCCGTATCGAGTTCAACCTCGCCCCCCATGGCGAGTGGTTTGCCGCCGGGCCCATTCAGGAGGTCGAACCAGAGCAGGATCCGCGGCCCGCTCGTTCCGTAGACCTCTCGCCTCTGAAGGGCATCCCAGATGGCCTGGCGATCCCGGCCCTCGGAATGAACTGCCGCGAGCCCGCCCGTCAGGAAGAAGGACGCGGCCCGTTCTGTTTCAAAGGTCGAAAAAATTGCGGTGTTGTACTCATTGGGTAGAGGTTCAGAGGAGGCGACAGGCGCCCTCTCCGGGCTCGATCCCAGGGGCGTATCGAGAAAATTCGCAAAGCGCGCTTCGGTCAACTCGCTCCGAGCGACTTCTTTGTAGCCCGTGCCCGGCCTTGCAGAGTGATTGTCGCTGGACGCGATGATGCCGAAGCGAAAATGGTTCTCGTCATTCGATTCCCCTTTGCGTCCAAGGGCAAGAATGTATTGGGCAGTATTCCGTGGCCTGAGGTTGAATGCGGGCTGAAAGCAATCCCGGCATTGGCCCGCATCTTGCCAGTCGGCGATGGTCGCCCCCGGCACCGTCCAGGCCCCGGCGTTTCGATCGGCATCCAGGAAGAACTGCCGTGCCTCAGCACTTTTCTCATCGCAGGTCGGCTGGTCGCTTCCCTCTGCCAGGCACCGCGACTCGATGATTTCACCGGCTCGCCAGCATGAGGGCAGGTAGTTGTTGTTCGGTTCAGGACAGCGCCGGCTTCCGTCTGGAGCGATGGATACTTCCATGAAGGGTCGATATTCCTCGGAGTTTCCGTGTCCCGAGAACACCTCGATGATCCGCTGCCATTTCGGGTCGTGCTGCTCGGGATCGAGTTGCTTGTCCCAAGACGAGCCGGGGGGCGTATAAAAACCCCACGCCGTTCCGTGGGGGATCACCAGGGCGGCATGCCCCCAATCATCGAGTTTCTCGAAGAGCTGCTTGGGAGTCGGCGCCGTTTCGCGGCAGTCGGTGGGAAGTTCGCGGACCGGTACGCCGGTCTCGCAATCACGAAAATTCGCGGTTTCCGCCCCATATTCCACGAGTTCATCCCCGCCCTCGGCGGTCATCGCCAGGGCGTAGAGCCCCATGAGAAAGGTAGAGGGCGCTACATCGGACACGTCGGGGGAGCCCGGGGGCAACCCGGCACTGATAGGCCGAGTGGGGATGGAATCATCGTCGAGATCGCGAAGGATCACGTTCTTGTGTCCCCAATGCAGATCAGGAGTCGGTCCGACTTGTGTCCACTCCCAGCCGAGGTAGGTCACCATGTCGGGCTCCGCGCTCGATGCGCTGATCGCATTGCATTCCCGTATCGAATCGACGGTTTCAGCCCAGCGCCTTGGGCCCAATGTTATTGCGTGGTCGTTGACCGACCAGAAATCCAGCGCCGAACAATGCCGGGCATAATCGCACGCATCCGCCACCGGATGCGCCCCTTCACCTCCGGCCATGGGAAGACTCATTTGGAAGGCATCGAAAGAGAACGTGGTATGGACATGGAGATCGCCGAAGAGGATCTGCTTCTGTGCGGAAACGCCGATCTCTCGCGCCGCCTCGTCCTGGCGTTGAGCGCGGCGCTCCAGGGTTGCGCGTCCGATGCTGGGGGCCTGAGGAGATTCCGCTTTCGGCGTTTGAACGAAGAATCCGGTGCCTGCTGCGTAGACAATCGCCAGAAATGATAGAAGGAGGATCGTTCCCCAAAGCGATTTCTTCGAAGCCACCTACGCTCCAATCATTTTCCGGCCTGGCAAGCCAGGCCAAGGCGTCTCAAAGCTCGGGGTCTTCCAATCCGAGGCGCGTCCGAAGTTCGGGAACGAATCGCAGTATTTCAGGATCGGAGGTCGCATTGAGGTGCCGATTTTGTTCGAAAAATTCTTCTTCTGTGATGGGTCTTGTCCGCATATTGTTTTGGCGCTGTAGGCATTCGTCCCGAGACTTGGTGTAGTAGTGGTGGATCCGCATATCACCGACTTCCCCTTCGGTGAGTGTTCGCCCTCTCTTTAGTAGGCGGTAGTTCCAACTGTGGGCGCTGCTCGAATATTTATTGCTGCTCAAGAACTCGCCCCGTGCCATGTCCTTGTGGTCCGAAACCGCGGATTCACGGAGAGTGTAGGACTCGATGACAAGGCCCTTCGGCTTTTCCATATGGCCCGAGTGGCCGAAATCGATCCGAGGAATACGCATGCCGCGAGTTCGCGAATTTTCGGCATGGCGATCGATGATCGGACGCAAATGATCGCCTTCGAGAGGTACGAGGAACTCGTCGATGTCGATCTTCATGATCCAGTCGAATTGATCGCGGTATGTGCTCGCCGCATGGGCGAAAGCGCGGTGATTCTTGTCCTGAAAGAAGAGATAGGTCGGTCCGTCGTGCCGAGTGCCATCGAATTGCATCCAGGGATGATGGGTGACCAGGCCCTCCTCGATATAGGGCTTGAGAATCCCCAGGGCTTCTTCACCACCATCGTTGTCGTAGAGGTAGAAGTGGTCGAAGCCGACCATCCGGTGGTATTCGATCCATTCGCGGAGGTATGGGTTCTCGTGCTTGAAGATGGCGGCGATGGTGAGATGGTGCTTCATGACTCGGGGCTTTCCGAATCTGTATTTGAGTACCCGAGTTCCCCGATGCGACGCTCATGGTCTTCCCGGGTGATGGTGTACCGCGAGATCAGGTAGGTACAGACCACCGGAAAAGTGACGCCCAGAATCAAATGAGCCAGGGCGAGTTTCTCCATGGGTCTACGCATCTCTTCGACTGTGGGGTTGGGGACGTCGAAGCCAAAGGCCGAAAGAACCAGGCCGGTAATCAAGACACCCCCGGCGCTCATCGTTTTCTGCGCGAGGGCGGGTCCGGCATTGAGCAAGCCTTCGCTTCTGCGCCCGGTTTGGGCTTGGCTCTCCTCTACGACGTCGGCCACCATCGAACCGATCAGGATGAAGCCGCTGACCGAGAGAAGGACCATGATGCAACTGTGGAGGAGAAGAACCCACCAGATCAAATCGGTTCCGTTTGCTGGAAAGACCGAGTAGGGGGTGATGCCGTCAAGGAGTCTGAGCGCCACAGGCAATGGCCCGAGCAGGACACTGACCGCAAAGAGTCGCACTGCGAGCCTCTTCTTCTCGCGTCCCGCGGCCAGGATGCTCGTCGCAAAGCCGCAGGTAATCGCAACGAAGGCCTGGATCACGGGAAAGATCCGGATCTCTGCGGGTATCCATTCCCAGAAGTAGACGTTGTAGTACTGCTCGGTCCCGGAGTGAAGACCGATAAATAGGGCGAAAACCAAACCCGCCAGGAAAAGCATGAGCCACGAGTAGTTCGAGATCGTTTCGCGGATCTCGCCCATGATCTGCCCGAAGTCCAATTTCTCGGTTTCTTTTGGAACGTGCAGATTGGGAATTTGACTATGGAGTCCGATAGTGGAGGCGACGCCCGAGAGCAGAACGACAAGCCCTCCGATCCAGGCCAGGGAGACATAGCCCGAGGGGTTCAGCAAGGCACGCGAGCCGGTATACCCGGCGGTTTCGGGAAAAAGCCAGCCCAGGGCGATTGCAGAGATACCCGCTCCGCCCAGCCACCCGAAGGCGGTCGAAATGCCCACCATCAGGGTTCGCTGATCGTAGTCTTTGGTGAGTTCCGGCCCGAGAGCACTGCGCGGAACTTCGTAGAAGGTCATGGACAGTCGAACCGCGATAGCCAGAAAGAGCAGTCGAGTGAACAAGTCCGACTGGCTCGCATCCGGTACGGGCTGGAGGATGAGATAGATCGAACCGGCGAAGGGAATCAGGCTCGCGTAGATGAAGGGGTGTCGGCGTCCCCACCGCGTTCGAACTCGATCCGACCATGCGCCCACGAGCGGGTCGCTGATCGCATCGACGACCAGGGCCAAGGCAAGCGCCAGCCCCGCGAGGTAGGGCGCGAGCCCGAGTACCTGGTTGTAATAGAGCATCAGCCAGGATCCGAAGACCACGTTCTTCGTACCCACCGCGATGGCCCCAGTCCCGAAGGCGAGCAGTGTCGGCGTGCTCGCGCGGTCGACGCCGACTGTTCCATTTCGTTCCATGGCCCCATGCAGTAGCACAGGAAATCAGCGGGTGGAGGCCAGCAGTCTGGTCGGTTTGATCCCAGACTGGACGCCTCAGGGTCGATCGCCGGTATTCATTCGGGCCACCCCAAAATCGATTCCAAGCCTGCGCGACACTTGACACGCATCTGAATAGGGCTGGCGAAGGCGCCTTGCTCGGCCCATCACAGCCCTCTAGAGTGCGTGCAGACTTGCTTCCCCCTTTTCGATCAATCGATCGGTCTGCTTATCTACCGGGAATATTTGCCGGGAAAAGGGATCGCGCCCCCTCCGAGAAGGCGAAATCCTTTCGATCTGCCCAGGGCTGCCGCGGATCCAGGTGCATGGCGGGCATCCGGGGGTGCATGTCCATGGTTCTGGAACCCATGGCCTCAGGTAAATATCCTATTGCATCATCTCACCAAGGGTGCTGAGATTTTTCAGGGCAGCCTTACTCATTCACCGAAGAGAGGTGAAAATCCAATGGACGAGCGATGGAGGAATTTTCTCTCAAGAGATGATGGCCATCGCGTCGGTTTGATTCGATTTCAGGCGGTCAAGAACCCCGATCTCAATCGGGCGTGGGTCGACGCCAGTCGTCATTGGGTAGAGGACGTGGGCGGCGAGCGGGTCTATGCCGGCGACCTCGACGTTGTCCAAGGACGGGCAGCTTTCAGTTTCGAGCAGTTGCTGGTGGAGGAGTACCCTTCGCGCCAGGCGGCGGTTGAGGTAATGGATCGATCCAGTTCCGATGTCGAGGTTGGGCTTCGGGACGATTTCGTGATCGCCGCACGACCGGAGTCGAGGTTGACCCACAAGTTGGTGGCTTTGGTGGGCAGGGCCATCAAGACCCTCGCCCGTATCGAGGTCGTCGAAGTGCCCCAATTTGAATATCGCCGAGATGCCGCGACGGCTGGTTTGAGTTCAGATGAGGCGCAGATCGACGCTTTTCATCGAACTGATCAGTGGCAGCCCTTTTTCATGATCAATATGAATGAGTTCAGTGGGCGTTCGAAAGGTTCTGCCGAGGGCGCGGAGCCAGATGCGCCGCCGCAAAGCGGCCAAAAGGTCTATGAAAAGTACGTCAGGAATACCGCCGTTGAAGTCTACAGGCGCGGAGGCAATTTTTTCTGGATCGCGACCCCGATTGCCGTTCTCAAGGGAGATTCCAATCACCCACTGGCTCGGCAGTGGTCGCAGTTTGTCCTGGTTTGCTGGCCTTCTCGGATGGCGCTGCGCCACATGCTTATGTCATCGACTTTTGGGCGTGGCGTTCCTCATCGAAACGCTGGCCTGGCGAGTGCGCTGGCGATTCCTGGGACTCCCTGGCCCGATTATGAGCGCTACGCTCTTTAGCCTCAATTCGAGGGGTTGCCATGCCGTTCTCTCAGAGAGTTCATGGAAAGTCTTCCGCCCCCCGCTGCTTTGCCTCGCGCAGGTGGGCAGCGGGTATATCGGGCAGGGTCGGCTCCCTTCTTTTGATCCTCACCTTCGTCCTGGGCTGCGAAACCTGGCCAAATTCCTCGGACGTGCCCGTTCTTCAAACAGAGCCGCTTATTGAGGCCGATGCGTCTCCTTGGACAAGTCTCAATCCGAGTGATTCGAATGCGGATTTCGACTTCGTTGTCGTCAGCGACCGGACCGGAGGGCATCGAGAAGGTGTCTTCGCGGAGGCGATGAAAAAGGTGAACCTTGTTCAGCCGGCTTTCGTGATGAGCGTCGGAGACCTTATAGAAGGGTATTCAGACGATAAAGATGAGTTGGTCGGGCAATGGGACGAAATTGCGGAAATGGTCTCGCCCTTGCAGATGCCATTCTTCTACGTCGCGGGAAATCACGATATGAGCAACGCGGTGATGTCCCTGCTGTGGAAAGATCGCTTTGGTCCGTCCTACTACTCCTTTACCTACAAAGACGTTCTCTTCGTCGTTCTCAATAGTGAACTCTTTGGAATGGTGAGCGACCCGCGCCGCCCCGTTCCCGGGCCGGAGAGCCAGGAAGAGCAGATGCGCTGGCTCGACGATGTCCTCAGCGAGAATTCCAGCCGGCGGTACACCTTCGTCATCATTCATCAACCTCTCTGGGACAACCCTCGCCTGCACCCCGATTGGAGAAAAGTCGAAGAGTGGCTTGGGAGCCGCCCCTACACGGTCTTTGCGGGCCATTTTCACGCGTATACCAAGCATGTTCGCCACGACCGCCGGTATATCACCCTGGCGACAACGGGGGGAGGAAGCGGTCTACGCGGGTTGGACCACGGAGAGTTCGATCACTTCATGCTGGTTTCCATGAGGGAGGGAGGGCCCGTTTTCGCCAACCTGCTTCTGGAGGGGGTGCACGGGGAGGACGTGCGCAGCGCTGAGACCCGCCGCCGTATGGGTCAACTCGAGAGCGCATTGACGATGGTTTCGGAAGAGCCGGTCGACTCAGAGTTTCGTGAGGGAAATGTGGAATTCGAGGTGAGTAACCCGGGTGTCGAGACGCTCGCAGTCCAGGCGTCATTCGAGTCGGCGAGGAACCTGGATATTTCGGAAGACGGTCTCGCTGCGAAGATCGCACCTGGAGAAAAGAGGCGGTTCAGCGTCGAATTGCGCGCCGCGGAAGGAACTCAAGACCTTCGAGATACGGCGATTCCCCTGGCGCGTTGGCGCCTGGAAGGGGTGAAGGAGAACGGGGCGCCACTCGTTGTCGAAAGGGAAGCGTGGCTGCTTCCGCGAGCCCGCTTTCTTCTGCCCAGGGCGCAAGGCGATATGCGAATCGACGGCCAGCTCGCTGATTGGGACGGGCTTCCCTTTTCGGCGGAGACGCTCGAGGGCTCGGAGAGTGGGGCAAGCTTTCGCTTTGGTGTCGCGTACGATGACGATTTCCTCTATCTCGCGGCGGACGTGAGCGACCCGACGCCCGTGCATGTTTCGGGGCGAATTGCCCGAGAACAGGATGCGCTCCTGCTCAATATCGATGCGCGGCCGGATCCCGAACGTTCCGTTTCAGGTCAGGACTATTTCTCCGCGATCAAGGCCGGCGTCCTTCGCCAACTTCTCATTGCGTGGTTGACACCCCTGGAGACCCAGGCGGACAGCCTCCTGCTTCGAATGCTCGCACCGCTACCCGAGGGAATCCTTCAAGGGTCCGCGATGCGCGAGGGCGGCTACGTGGTGGAGGTCGCCATTCCGGCGGCTTGGCTCGACGAACGTCAGGGAAGAGCCTGGGAAGCCGTACGGATCGAATTGAGCGCACAAGACTTCCACGAGCCAGGGGGAGAGCCGGCCACGACTGTCTTTCGACCGGGCCGTTTCGACCGGGGAGGAGTGCTTCCGATGCCAGGCTCAGGAACATTCGAGCGTCCCCCGGATTCTTGATGGGCAGCGGGCTACAATCGGATTCGGTTGGGTTTGCCCCGAGAATGCAGAATAGGGGTAACGAAGGGGTTCATGAAGAGCGGTTTCCATCAGCGAAGCTCGATAACCTCCAGCGTCGAAGCCTTCACGGCATCGTCCCGATGAGCTTGGAGAATTGCGTTTGAGCTGGGACATCGCATTCGTTTCGGTTGGCATTGTGCTTTTTATTGCCGCCTTGGCCCAATACAGCCGAGCTTATCGGGTTTCGCGAACCCAACGTTCGGGCGGCCGCTGGCTCGCCCTGGGTCTGTTCGTTGTTGGCTTTCTTGTCGGTTATTTGCTTTTCATCGGCTACCTGTTGGAGTCGCCGAGTTCGAATCCGACCAACAGGCTTGTTTCAATCGTTTTCCTGGGTGGCTCCGCCTTTGTTCTGGTTTGTGGACGTCTATTCAGTTCTACGACAACGGACTTCGCGGAACTGCTCGAGGAAAACGAAAAGCAACGGGATCAACTCGAACGCCAGGCGGAAGCCCTAAGCATGGCGGTTGACAGGAAGACGTTGCAGCTCGCCAAAGAAAAAGAGCGCCAAGCACGCGAATCGAGCCGCACAGCCAAGATGAAGAAGGAGCGCCTCGAAGCTCGTCTGGTGGCCAAGCAAAAGCAGGATGGTTTGGTCACCTTGGTTGGGGGGGTCGCCCACGACTTCAACAACCTCCTGGTTGGCATCCTTGGAAACGCGAGTTTCGCCAGACAGCTGGGGCCCGCTGAAGCTCAGGATTTTGACGAGGCGCTGGCTGATGTTGAGGTTGCGGCTGATCGTGCGGCCGAGCTGACGCAGCATCTCAACGACTACTGCGGCAGAGGCCGAACTGCTCTCGATGCGATGGACTTGGGCGCTCTGACCTCAGAAACCCTTTCCCTGATTCGCTCATCCGTCGATGCGAAAATATTGGTGGTGACCGATTTTCAGGAAGAGCTGCCGCTGGTTTGGGTCGAAATCAGTCGTCTCCAACAGGTCGTCATCAATCTGACGATCAATGGCTGCGAGGCGATCTTGCCCGCCACGGGCACTCTGTCTTACCGGACCGGGCTCATTGAAGTGACCGAGGCCGATCTGGAGGCCGACTGGATAAACGAGCCCATAGAGCCCGGACCCTACGTTTTCCTGGAGGTCAAGGATGACGGCTGCGGGATTTCGAGAGTCGATCAGCTTCAGCTCTTCGATGCCCTCTTTTCGACGAAAGGCATTGGTCGAGGGCTCGGGCTTGCGGCGGCCCGAAAAGTGGCCCGCAGCCACGGGGGAAGTCTCAGGGTATCGAGTGTCGAAGGAGAGGGAACGGTGGCGACGGTGATTCTCCCGCCGGTTTCGCGTATCGATGAATCAACGAGTCCTGAAGAAGAGAAGCAGGTCGGGTTGCGTCAGCGCGAGAAGGTTCTGGTCATCGATGACGAACTCATTGTGCTGGATATGATTCGTCGTGGGCTCAGCCGGGTGGGGTATGGCGTTGATACGGCGAACAATGAATCCGAGTTGCTCGAGCTGATGCAGGCTCCGGCAGGAGAGTACACTGCAGCGATTCTGGATATCATGATGCCGGATATCGTCTTCGAGAAAGCGTTCGAAGAATTGCGAGCCCGCTTTCCGGGAATCCGAATTGTCGTTTCCAGTGGCTATTCGGATTTCGAGACCGAGGAATTTCTGGACAAAGAAGCTTTGGTCAAAGTCTTGAATAAACCCTATCGGGTTGACCAGCTCATTGGAGCGTTGGCGGAGATGCAAGCCAAGGCCTGACGGGCCTTTTTGGGTGGGGCTTCGATAGGCGCCTGCCCGCGCTGAGCCAGGAGTCGCGTTGGGCTCAGGGCTCCCAGTTCTCGGCGCGAACCTTTTCGGCGGCCTCGAGTTCGCGGCGGGTGGCCTCATCTACCAGCACGCCGCGCGCTGCAGTGGCGTCCAGCAGGGCCTTCGGGAAGGGCAATTCGTTCTTCCATCGAGGCTGGAGGAGCGCTGACGGAACCACTACCTCCGCCCAGTCATGGGGAGCCACCCAACCCGGATGGGCAACCAGGGTTCCCCGGGTGCCCGCCATGGGATGCTGGCTCCGCCAGGCACGGATCCGATCGCCCAGCGCTTGCACGATTTCCGGATGCGCAGCAGCGAGGTTCTTCTCCTCGTTGGGATCCTCGATGATCCGAAAGAGCAGACTTCGCACCGTTGTCTCGGTTTGGCCTTCGTTGACGATTTGCACGAGCTTCCAGGGAGGGTCGATGAGCGCCAGGTGGATCAATCCCGGCAGCGGGATCTCGGACGCAAAGAAGAGCGGAGGCGCTTCGCCGCCGCTCGCCCCATCGTGCAGGATGGGCCACAGGTTGCGGCCGTCCATGGGGGCGGCGGTGTTCAACTCGAGGGATGCCGCTGCGGCCACCGTGGGGAATACATCCATCACCGAAGCCTGTACGTCCGTGCTCTTCCCCGCCGAAAGTTCGCCGGGAAAGCGAATCACCGCGGGCACGCGAATTCCTCCCTCGAAGGTCTGCCCCTTTTCGCCCCGAAGTGGTGTGTTACGTCCGCCGAAGCCCCCGAACCCGCCGTTGTCGCTGAAGAAGAAGACCAACGTGTTGTCGTCGAGGCCCTGCTGGTCGAGGGTTTCGAGAATTGCCGCGATGGCACGATCCATTTCGTCCACCATGGCGGCATAGATGCGTCGATATCCGTCGGCGGGCAGATGGGCGTAGCGCTCGATGGTTTCCTCAGGGGCCTGCATCGGGCTATGGGGCGCGGTGAAGGGCACATAGAGTAGAAAGGGCCGCTCGGGGTCGCGCTCACGAATGAACCGGACCGCTTCGCGCTGCTGGATATGCGTCAGGTATTGGCCGGGAAGGGAGATGGACTTTCCGTTTTCCTGGAGATCGTGGGCGCCTTCGCGTTCGTGCGTCCAGTAGTCGGTATTCGTATGCAGGTGTCCGTGGAAATACTCGAAGCCATGCGCGTTGGGAAGTTGGTGCTCCTGGCTATGACCGAGATGCCATTTGCCCACCAATCCCGTCTGGTAGCCGGCATCTTGGAAAGCCTCGGCCAGGGTATAGGCGTCGGGTGAAAGCCCGGCGTTGTACCAGGGGTGGATTTGGTCGTACGCCAGCCCGAGTTTCAGGGGATCCCGGCCGGTCATCAGGGCGGCTCGGGTGGGAGAGCAGATGGGGGCCGAGTAGAAGCGCTCCAGGCGAACCCCCTCCCGGGCGAGGCGATCGATGGCCGGGGTGGCGATCTCCCCATCGTGATAGCCCACGTCCGCCCAGCCCAGATCGTCGGCAAGCAGGATCACTACATTGGGAGGAGCCGCGAGGGCGCCATTGGCGAGTAGAGCCAGGACGAGGGAGGCCACGAGGCCGAGGGTCGGCCGCTTCAAGGCACGGCAGAGGATCAAGGGGGCGGGCATTGGGGCCTCCTGGGCCATTCGAGGAGCCAGTAGGGGTAGCGGGCTTCAGCCCCTGGGTCCAATCCCGCGCTTTGCGTCGCCGACGTGCCAAGAATCATCTAGCCCATGGATTTCGGACTCGGATAGACTGTCGACTTGGCGTCCCGTGCCGGGCCGCAGCCACAGAGGCTCGCATGATCGACTTCGAATTGGGCGACGAACTCGAACTCGTCCGCCAGACCGCCCGGGGCTTTGCCGACGATCACCTGCGCCCGCGTATGCGCGAGCACGAATCCGCGCGGGCGCTCAGCGCCGAGTCCTGCGCGGCCTACGCTGAGATCGGCTTCGCAACCCTGGAGTGGCCGGAAGATGGGGTGGGGGACGAATTGGGCGCGCTGGCCCGTTGCCTCGTCTTGGAGGAATTGGCTGCTGCGGACCCCGGCGCGGCCCTGGCGCTCGATCCCCTGGGTCCGGCCCTCTATCCCCTGGCGGAGTTCGGCGGCCGGGAAGCGGTGGAGCGCTTCGCCTCCCCGCTGATCGGCGGAGACCCGGGCCGGGCCGTCCTGGTTTGGAATGGGCCGGGCACCCGAAGACCCCTGGCCCGAAACCGGGACACGCTTTCGGGGGTGGTGCCCTGGGTGCCCGCGGATCGCGCGGATCTCCTGGTGGTGCTCGATGACGCGGGCGCGGTGGTGCTCGAGCGGGGCATGGCTTTCGAACCGCTTCGGGGTGCGGGGCTGCGCAGCGCAGGAGCTTCCGAACTGACCCTGCAGGACGCCCCGGTGGCGGCCGAGTGGCAGGATGCCGAGGCCGCCCGGCGAGCCCTGGCCCGGGCGCGGCTCTATGCCGCGGGTCTGCTTCTGGGGGTCATGCGCGAGTCGGCGGATTATTCGCGCCTCTACGCCCTGGATCGCGTGGCATTCGGCAAACCCATCGCGCACCACCAGGCCCTGGCCTTTCTGATCGCCGACATGGCGATCGCGCTGGAGTCCGCCCGGGTCCTGACCCGCGAGGCCGCCTGGCGGCTCGACGCAGGCCTGGAGTCGCAGCAGGCCTGTGCCACGGCCTTCCTGGAAGCGGCCGAGGCCGCCCTCTTCGTGACTCCGAATGGCGTTCAAATTCTGGGTGGCCACGGCTTCATGCAGGACCACCCGGTGGAAAAATACATGCGCGAGGGACGGGCCCTGGGGCTCTTATTCGGCGGTGTGGACGGTGCCCGGGAAGACGCCGAAGCCGGGCTGAGAGACGCCGGTGATGAGGGCCTGCTCGCCCTGGGAGCGGCTTGATGGATCTTTCCCTCGATGCGGCGACCCGCAAGCGCCTTGAGACTATTCGCGCCTTGGGGGCGAGTCAGATCCGCCCCCTCGGCCTGGAGGCCGACCGCCTGGGAAGGCCGACGCCCCCGGACCACGCCTTTTTCGAAGGGCTGGTGAAGGCTGGCCAGGGGCGTACCCGCTGGACCGGCGAGGCGCCGGAGCCGTCTGGCCGTGCCCCGGCCCAGGGGGTGGGCTCGTCACGAACTGCTCTTTGCCTCGCGGAAGAGATGGCGTATTGGGACCGCGGCGTCGCGGTCTCCTTTCCCGGCCCGGGACTCGGTGAGCCGCCCCTGATTTCCATGGGGACCGAGGACCAGAAGCGCCGCTTCCTGGGGCCCTTTATCGAGCCGGATCGCCCGCGGTGGGGTTCGTTTGCCATGACCGAGCCCGGTGCGGGCTCGGACGTCGCGGGCATTCGGGCCAGCGCGCGCAAGGACGGCGACAGTTGGGTTCTCAACGGAGCCAAATCCTTTGCGGCCAATGCCAGCCGCGCGGATTGGATCGTTGTTTGGGCCACGGTGGATCCAAGCCTGGGCCGCGAGGGGCACCGCGCCTTCGTGGTGGAGAAGGGGATGCCCGGGCTGGTGGATTTTCAGGTCGAGCGCAAGATGGGCCTCAAGGCATACGAGTCGACTTCGTTCAGCCTGGTGGACTGCCGGGTGCCAGCGGAAAACCTGATCGGCGGTGAGGCGCATTATGCCCAGCGCGCGGGCTTCAAGGGTGCCATGCGCTCCTTCAACGCGACCCGCCCGCTGGTGGCCGTCATGGCCGTGGGCATCGGACGTGCGGCGCTGGATGCGTCCCTCGACTTTGCCCGGGAGCACGATCTGCTGGAAGATCGCCGGGTGCGTGATCGTTTGGAGCGCGTCCGACGAAAAATCCTGAGCGCGCGTTTGCTGTGTTGGCAGGCGGCCTGGCTGGCGGATCACGGTCGCCCCAATATTCTTGAAGCCTCCATCTCCAAGGCCATGGCGCCGGCTGCTGCCCTCGAGGCGGCCATCCTGGGGATGGAAATTCTCGGAGAGGTGGGCGGCCGAGGAGACCACCTGGTCGAAAAACTCTTCCGAGACGTCAAAGCCATGGATATCGTCGAAGGGACCGGCCAGGTGCAGCGCCTGGTGATGGCTCGTCAGCTGGTGCAGTTGCCGCGGGATTAGGGTTCCTGGACGGCGCCCGGAAACGATTCGTGAAACGAAAAGGAGAACGTGTGGCCGACGATGCGGTGCTCTACGAAGTGGAAGACAGGATCGCCACCCTGACGCTCAATCGCCCGGACAACCGCAATAGCATGACGCCCGATGTGTTGCAGGGCTTGGCGGAAGGGGTTGGTCGGGCGCGTTCGGATGCCGAAGTGCGCTGCGTGATCGTCACGGGCCAGGGAAAGAGTTTTTGTGCGGGTGCCGATTTCAAAGCGGGCCCCATCGGTGGAGGCGGCGAGGCGGATGGCGCTTTCGTTGCGCCCCAGGATCGCCTCTACGGCATGTATTCCCATTTCCTCTCGCTGCTTGAAATCGAGGTTCCGGTGATCGCCGCCATGCAGGGCCATGCTATCGGGGGTGGTCTCGGTTTGGCCGTGGTGTGTGATCTCCGCGTCGCCAATGCGGATGCGCGCTACGGGGCCAACTTCGTTCAGCTCGGCCTGCATCCCGGGATGGCGACGACCTACCTCCTCCCGCGTCTGATGGGGGTTCCCCGGGCGGTGGAACTCCTGCTCACCGGCCGCATCGTAAGCGGGGCCGAGGCGGCGGATTGCGGTCTGGCCAATCACGCGGTGGCGGCGGACGATGTCCTTGCCCGGGCGCGGGAAATCGCCGGAGAAATCGCGAGGGCGGCGCCTTTGGCCGTGCGCTGGACCAAGCAGTCCATCTATCGCGGCCTGGACTGGGATCCCCGGAGCGCGGCGCGCCACGAGGCGCATGTTCAATCGCGCACGGCGGAAACCGAGGACTCCCGGGAAGGCATCAAGGCCTTGCTCGAGCGTAGGACGCCGGAGTTCAAGGGCCGCTGAGGAGCGGGGAGCCGATCCTGGCTTGGCTACGCCCAGGCGAGCCCCAGGCGATTCAAGCGGAAGACCCGGACGGGATTGCGAACGGCGTCTGGCTACTCGGCACCCACGCAACTGCCGCAGGCGCCCTTGTGGTGGAGTTTTTCGGCTTCGTCTCGATCTGCGGGATATTGGTATTGGGGGGTGTCAACGCGGGGAGTCCGAGAATCGTCGCTGGACTCCTTTCCCTTCGAGCCGCCTCCCGCCATTGCGTTCTGGCGCCAGCTCTCATCCTCGGACCAGCGCTCATCGAGGAAACGGATTGCTCCGGGTTCGTCGATCTCCTCGAAACCCGCCAGCGCCTGGCGCATGAGGTTCAGCTGCATCTCCGGCTGGTTCTTCTTGCCCGTGGTGTGGCCCAGGGGAAAGTCCAGGAAAGCGGCCCGGGGTGGCGCAACCGAGCGGGTGATGGAAAGGGCGCTGGTCATGCACAGGGTGGGAATGCCTGCTTCTTCGAGTTGCCTGGCGATCAGTCCGACCGACTGATGACAGACGGGTCAGACCGGCACCAGGAGCGCGATATCCGGGCGTTGGTCGACGATGCGTTCCACCAGGGCAGGGGCCAACTCTTCGCGCACTTTGCGAGCGGAATAGATCCCGCCCATGAAGGTAAAGGCTTCGGGTGCGAGGGCGCCCAATTCACCCGCTTCGACCAGGGCGCGCAGGGGGTCCAGGGGAAAGACCACGTTGGGGTCAGCCCGGGCATCGGTGAGGTCGTAGGCGAAGTGGGTGATCCGCAGGTCATCGCAAGAGGCCGCGGTGTCGATGACCCGAAAGCTGGCGTCGTCCTTGAAATGAAAGGCGTGCTGGCCGCGTTGGTAGATGCCCCCGGAAGCGGCCAGGGCGAGCTTGGCCTCGCGGAGCGGAACTCGGATTGGTGTCCAGGGCGGCGTACCCTCGTTTTTCACCCATTCGTAGGGGGGGTATCCCAGGGCGTCGTAGGTCGCCCGGGTCTCGGCGATATAGTCCACCGGCTCGGCGGCGCTGTCTTCCGTCACGGGCGGGCTCCTCGGGAGGCGCGGTCCAGAGCCGAAACGCCGGCTCGGAACGAAGCTTAACGCACCCCGAATTGCGCGGAGAGTCTTCATACGCCGCCGCGCCCGCTCTTCTTTGCTCCCTTGGGGGTACTCTGGACTTTGCTTCAGGGCGAGGCTTGCATTGGTCCCACACGCGACTAATTTTTTGAGCCTTCACCTTTTTTGCGCTCCCGGGCGGCCGTGAGTGCGGAGCGATGTGAAGGCGATTCGTACACTTCATCTCTTCATCACTTCATCTCTTCATCTCTTCATCACTTCATCACTTCATCTCTTCATCGACAGGGTAATGACATCATGAAACGAGTTCTTCTCTTCATTGCGACGAATCTGGCCATCCTGATCCTGCTCGGGATCGTGAGCACCTTGCTCGAGGGGTACCTGGCATCCCAAGGCATCGAATTCGAAAGGCTCGGCCTGCTGGTCTTTGCCGGCGTCTTCGGCATGGGGGGTAGCTTCATTTCCTTGGCGATCTCGAAGTGGATGGCCCTTCGCAGCACCGGGGCCCAGGTCATCGAGTCTCCGTCCAACGATGCAGAGCGTTGGCTCGTCGAAACCGTTCGTCAGCACGCCAACGCGGCGGGTATCGGCATGCCCCAGGTAGCGGTCTTTCCCTCGGATTCCCCCAATGCTTTTGCCACGGGCGCGCGCCGTGATGCTGCGCTGGTGGCGGTGAGTACGGGCCTGCTTCAGGGCATGAACAAGGACGAGATCTCCGCGGTACTCGGTCATGAGGTCAGCCATATCGCGAATGGCGACATGGTGACGCTGACCCTGATCCAGGGCGTGCTCAATACCTTCGTCCTCTTCTTTTCGCGCATCATTGGCGAGTTCATCGACCGCGCGATTTTTCGCAACCAGGACGGCCGAGGGATGGGGTATTTCGCAGCCACGATTTTCGCCCAAGTGGTTCTGGGTGCCCTGGCGAGCATCGTGGTGATGTGGTTCTCGCGTCAGCGTGAATTCCGTGCGGACGCCGGCGGGGCCAGCCTGGCCGGGCGTCAGGGAATGGTGGATGCCTTGCAGAGATTGGGATCGCTTTCCGCGAGGACCGAGCCCCTGCCCCAGCAGATGGCGGCTTTGGGAATTTCAGGGGGACGCCGCGGTCTGGGGCAACTCTGGGCTTCTCATCCTCCCCTGGAAGAGCGGATTCGCCGGTTGCAGACGGGCACGTCCCACTGAAAAGCCAGCCGGGGCTGGCGCCGAAAAGGCTCAGCCCCTGGCTTCTTTCAGCCTCCGCAGAAGGGTCTCCGCCTGGCGGGGATGGGTGAGTTCGAGCAAGACAGCCGAGTGTCGGTGGCTCGAGTCACGAAGCGCGCCGAACTCGCGCGTGCGCCGTGCGTGTGTCGAGATGACCCACCACAGGACCGAGTCGCGAGAGAAGAGCGTTGTCCAGAGTCGTTCGCGATTCCCGGCCCAGAGCACCTCCCGGTGTATGAAGCGGCGGATGGTCCGCCGGAGCACCTGGCTAAAGGTTCGGGCGAACGAGTAGTGGAGCCAGATGATTCGGGTCGCTCGGGGCCAGATGAGATCCCGGATCTGCGAGTAATTTCCGTCCACCACCCAACGATCGCCCCGAACCGCTTCGGCTACGCATTGCCTGAAGTCTTCATCGCTTCGCTCCTGCCAATCGGGCAGGAAATGAAGTGCGTCGAGTTCGACGTGACGGACGCCCAAGGCCTCGGCAAGGCGCCTCGCCAGGGTGGTCTTGCCGCTTCCGCTCGTCCCAATCACGACGATCCGGGCGAAGTCTTCGCCTTCGGATTCGCTCACTCGGCAGAGCGCAGGACCAAAACTTTTCGCTGCCTCAACCCAGCAGGTCCATGACCGCCCCGGCGATGGCTCCAAGGAGCAGAATCATCTGGGCGAGAAAGCCGATGGCGAAGCCCGTGCTGCGCTTGCTGGGATCGGCCACGTAGCCGCGGGAGTAGATCAGGCGCCCGACGATGAAGACAGCGCCCAGCCCGGCAGCCCCGCTCTCGCTCCAGTAGTGGCCGAAGAGCAGAAGCGAGGGGATGAAGATCATCAATTGTTCGAGGGTGTTTTGCTGAACCCGGAGCCGGCGCTCGAATTCGGGATGGCCCGTTACCGCGGGCGCCTCGACCCCGTGCTTTCCCCGGGCTTGGCCGACCAGTGCGCCGAAGATGAAATATTCGAGAAGGGCCAGGCCGATGACGAGGTAGATCAGGTCCATGAATTTTCTCCCATCTGCGCATATGCGGAAAGTCGCGGTTCCGAGGCGAGGGTAGCGCAGCGGTCGCGGGTCACGGCAGAGGGCACTCAGAGTGCGCGCACGATGACCCAGAGTGCCGAGATGAAGGACAAGGAAAGAACCACCGGGCGAATCATCTTTTCCGAGAGCCGGTTCTGGAGTGGCCCGGCGAGGAAATAACCCGCGAGCATGGCGGGGCTCAGGACCAGCGCCAATTTGAGTTCCGCCCAGCCGAAGCGCCCCACCGCGTAGAGGGCGGCCAGGGAGAACACCACGCCCAGAACGAAATAGCCGGCGAGGGTTGCACGCAGGCGAGCGGCGCCCTCATGTTGGTAGAGGAGCGCCATGGGGGGCCCGCCGATGGATGAGATCGTCCCCATCAGCCCTGAAACGAGGCCGGCGGTTGCAGCCGAGATCGAGGTCACACGGAAACGAAGACCGCGGAGGCTGAGAGCCACCCCGAGCAGGACCAGGAGACCAAAGGCCAGATCGAAGGATTGGGGCGAAGCCGCGGCGAGGAAGAGCGCGGCAAGGGCTGTGCCCAGGGCTCTTCCCCCAAGAGCCGGCCGGATGCCCGAGTAGTCGATATGTGCGCGGTCACGGTAGGCCACGAGACCCGTGAGAATGATACCCGCGGCGATCAAGGGGCCGGGTATGAATTCGGGGGCGATCAGCATGAGCGGCGGAGCGGCGATGAGCGCCATGCCGAAACCCGCCGCTCCCTGGAGCGCGGCGCCCACGGCGACGAGCAGCCATACGAGGATCAGAGTCGCGGGGTCGGCGGGCACGGCGGCGCACTCTAGCGGATTCATCTCGGGGCGAGTCGCCGGGGGGGTTCTTTTCTCCTAGAGATCGCCTTGGGTTGTCCCCGTTCCCGCCAGCAGGGCTCGCAGAGCGGGATCCGCCGCCTTGGCTTCTCTCAATTTCTGGGTGCCCCGGGCGACAGTCGGGTGTTCGTGGTTCCAGATGGCCTTCGCGTAGCTCGACCGGGCGAAGAGCCGATCGCGATAGGCGGCGACCCGGGGCCGCAGTTCGGGACCCAGGAAGACCTCGGCACAATCGGCTTCGCGCATGCGGTCGAAGATGACCACCCAGCTCACGTCGGCAAGGCTGAACATATCGCCGAGAATCCAAGGCCCGCCGTTTTTCTCGAGTTGCGATTCAAGTGCATCCAGGTGCAGGTGCATATGCCGAATGGCGGATCCGATCGCCTTCGCCGCCGGCTTCATCCCCCCCAGCCGGCGGAGACCCAAGATTTTCATGGTCAGGAAAATCATCGGCCTCTCTTTCAAACGATGAAAGAGCAAACCGACGAAGATCCGGTGGATTGGGATTTCAGCAATCATCGCGCTGAATAGAGGAATCGTGATGCCGGGGACACAGTTCCCGGCGCTCACCGACACTTCTGCGATGGGGTCGTCCCCGATCAGGGAAGCGCGGTCGACCCAGGCCTGCATTTCATCGGCCAGAGCTGCGTCGTCGGGAACCAGCGCTTCGGCGTCAGCCCCGGCGTGGTCCGCGGCGTAGCGAATCTGTTCGTGGGATTCGTAAATCGGGTGGCCGTGATGCACAAGAACCGGAACCACGCCCTGGGGGTTCACGGCGAGAAAATGCCGCGAAAGATTTTCGTAGGAGCCGGTTTCGATGAGATCGATGTGATGGCTCGCGTGGTCGATGTCGAGCTCAGCCAGGCAGACGCGGGTCTTCTTCGAGCACAGTGAAAACGAGTTGTGGTAGAGCTCGAATTCCTTGTCGAAGGGCAGGGTGATCTTCTCCTGGAGACCCGGCGGCACCGAATGGGTTCGTCGGTGGCTGCGCTCCCAGATCCACCAGGCGATCGATGCGGCGATCAGGAGAAAAATCAATGTGGCCATGCTTCGACTCCTTTGGGATCAAGGAAGGACTTGGGTGCAACCTTTCGACGAGAACAGTAACGCTCAGTTGTTTGGGGTCGAGCGCCGCAGGGCGTTTCTTCCGCCCATGGATGTGGAAACTCAAGGCTTCGGGGGGCCGCCTTGGAGCTGCTTTTTCAGTACCTCGGGGTCGCTGGTGGGTTTCTTGCAGACCTTGTTTTCGCAGACATACACCGTGCTTCGACCCTTTTGGGCGGTCTTGTAGCGCAATAGCGGGACGCGACTCGCATGGGCGTCACGTTCGGCCCCGTCATCCACGACACTGATGACGCGATTGGGCGCGAAGCTTTGCCGGACCACATCGATCAGCGGGTCCGCGTCGCCATTGGGCCCCTTGATGAGAAGAATCTCCTTGGGCGTATCCAGGGCAAAATCCAATGCCAGCAGGAGTTCGCTGGCATTGGTCGGGCTTTTGCGAATCGCATCGCCCCGGGAGGACAGGATCTGGAGGCCGCGATTCCGGTAGTTGTCGTCTCCGGTCAGGGAGGCCAGTCGCAGCAAGTTGAGCGCTTCCACCGAATTGCCCGACGGAATGGCGCCATCGCGGAAGGGTTTTTCACGAACCAGGAGAACCTCGGAGTCGTCGGCGGTTCGGAAATAACCCCCCATGGGATCCGCGTAGTGGGTGTCGAGTACTCCCTGAAGCGCGATGGCTTCGTCGATCCAGCGGATATCGGGAGACGCTTCGTAGAGATCCAGCAGCCCCGCGATCATGAAGGCGTAATCGGATAGGAAGGCGGGCCCCGCCGCTTTGCCCTGCAGCCAGATCCTTCGGAGCCGGCCGTCGACTCGCATTTGATCGAGTACGAATGTCGCCGCCGCGCGTGCGGCTCCAAGGTAGCTTTTCTGGTTCAGCACGAACCCCGCTCGGGCGAAGGCCGAAATCGCCAATCCGTTCCACGCCGCGATGATTTTGTCGTCGCGCAAAGGAGCCGGTCGCTGGCCGCGAGCGCTGAGCATTTTCATATTCGCCGCTTCGATATTCGCGATCAACTGGGCCCGAGGCATTTCGAGTTCTGCAGCGAGTTCATCCGGGTTTTTCCAGGTTCTCAAGACGCTGCGCCCGTCGACATCGCCCGCGGTGCTGACCCCGTACCAGAGCCGGAATTGGCTGCCCACGGAGGGGCCGAGAATCGCGTCGACCTCGTCGGGGGTCCATGTGAAGTAGAAGCCTTCTTCCATTTCTCCGCCCGGGCCCACGCTATCTGCATCTGTCGCCGAGTAGAAGGCGCCGCTGGGCGCTCCGAGCTCGCTTTGGACGTAGTCCAGAATCGAGCGCGTGATATCCGCGAAACGTTCATTCCCGCTCTGTTGCCAGCCTTCGAGGTAGGCGTTCGAGAGAAGCGCCTGGTCGTAGAGCATCTTTTCGAAATGGGGAAGAAGCCAGCGCTCGTCGGTGGAGTAGCGGTGAAAGCCACCAGCAAGTTGATCGTGAATCCCACCGGCAGCCATCGCGTCGAGCGCCCGAGTTGAAATGTCCAGAGCTCGCGGATCGCCGCTGCGGCGGTGCCAGCGCAATAAAAGGGGGATCGGGAGGCTGGAGGGAAATTTAACCCGCTGGCGTAATCCCCCCCAATCATCGTCGGCCAGGGCCTCGTAGCGCCGAAAGGTGGCTTCGAGATCCGCAATCTTGGGCGATGAACTGGAAGTGGTATCGCGCCCGGCGAGTTGGAGCGAGAGTTCTCGGGCAACGGCCTGGGCGTGGGCACGGAAGCGTTCGGGGTTTTCCGCGTATTGCTCATGGATGCGCTTGAGGATCTGCTTGAACCCAGGGCGACCTCGCTGGTCAGCCGGAGGGAAATAGGTGCCCCCGAAAAACGGGGTGCGGTCGGGCGTGACCCACACGTTCAGCGGCCATCCGCCGTCGATCCCCATGGCCTGGACTGCGCTCATATAGACCGCATCCACATCGGGCCTCGCTTCCCGGTCGACCTTGATGGCGACGAAATTCGCGTTCAGGTATTCCGCGGTTTCGGGATCATCGAAGGATTCCTCCTCCATGACATGGCACCAATGGCAGGTGGAGTACCCGATGCTCACCAGGACAGGGACGCCCCGGCGCCGAGCTGCGGCGAAGGCCTCATCTCCCCATGGATACCAGTTGACCGGGTTGTGGGCGTGCTGCTGCAGGTAGGGGCTGGCTTCGAGAAGAAGGCGATTGGAGTAGACGGGAGCGCCATCGGATCCGAGATTTCGCGTCCTCGGCTCGTAGTCGGGACCCCGCGCTTTCAGCGTCTCGGCCAATTTTTTCTGCAGTGCCGCGTCCAAGGGTTCGGCGCCGGGCGGCGATCGAAACGCGGAAGAGGCCTCTTTGCTCTCGGTGGTGAGCCCAAGCAAGGGGATGCAAGCCAGAAGCAAGGCCAGGCTCTGGCCTAGCCGATGGCTTGCGCTCTGCCCCCAGGGCAGGGGGCATTTATTGGGAGATTGATCCGCCATGTTGCCCGCGCTGGCTGGTGTTGATCCAGAAGAATCCGGAGATTAGCAACAACAGGGCGATGATGGGTGCGAACCAATCCGAGAGGGGAACCGCGTAGGCCAGCCCAGGATCCGAGATATCGATCGAGTCGATGGATCCCGAGACGACGATGGTGTCTCCGTCTCCGGTCGCCACCACACCCATGCCGCTCAGAACCGGGTGGGTGGTCACTGCCTCCGCGAATTTGGCGGCGATATCCATTGCGGTTTCGCCGGGCAGGGTAGCGATGGAAACAGATTGACCCTCCACAATGAGTTGGGCACTTCCGCCCTGGGCGACGCCCTGGAAGAGGTACGACTCCTCGATCCGGCAGGTTCGGGAGCAACCATCCAGGTCGATCAGGTTTGTATCGTCACACTGTTCACTGGCAGCCAGGTTCCCATCGGCACAGAATTCGGCGCACTCCGCGGGAAGCGTGAAATCCTCGGCGGGCGCGAGCAGGGAAGGGTCGGTGGAAACACTTGCGCCGTCGCCCAGGCCTCGCTTGGCGAAGCCTCTCCATAGCAGGCAACTGTTGGCACCAGCGGTGGCGTTGTCCTCGGCGGTCAGGATCGCATCCCGCGCTTCAATGAATGTGGGGTTGCACGGCTGCATCTTCAGGCCGTCAATGACGAGCTGTAGTGCCAGATTGTTGCCTCCCGACCCATTGTAGATATCCGGATCGAAACCATTGGCGCCCACCAACTCCCAGAAAACCTCCCAGAGCGTGGCCGCCCAGACTTCGCCCATGCCATGGGGGGCGGGCAAGGTGGTTATATCCGCCAGGGTGTGGGTGTTGATGGTCATATCCGTGCTGTAGGGCTGAGTTCGGATTCCGCTGCCGGTGGCTTCGGATTGTCCGAGCACATAGGTTCCGACGGGCTTCCTCTCCGCGCCTGTATCTCCTGACTCGGCGTTAAAAAAGAGGGTGAAGAAATCACTCCAACCCTCGCCCATGCCCTCGCTTTGGGCGTCTACAAGGCAATTGGCGTTGGAAGCCCCGCCCGTCAGGCGAGACGTGACGCCGTGGCCGAATTCATGAATAATGATTCCGGCGTCCAGCGCACCATCACGCATGGGCGAGGACGAAACTGACCCGGCCACGGGTGCCGGCGCGGATCGGATGGTTGCGCCATCGCCCTGACCGATGAATAGCGCTGGGATCGTAATTGAGGGATCCGTGCCTCCCATCGTCAATACCGTATCGTCCAGGTTGTTGGCCACGATGACCGCGGTAGCGCCAGCATTTTGGGCGTTGATCACCTTGTCGGTAAAATTACAGCTCCCACGATCGATCAGAGCGATATTTCCGTCGATCGCTCCGTCGTTGCTGAGCTCCGTACAACCGTCGGTGGTGCTTGGCCCCAATCCATCTGCACTGTCGAGCGCCAACACAATTTCGCCACTGATCGGAGTCGCCGGAGGGGCCGGTCCGAATTGCGCCGAGCCCGCAATATAGAAATCCGCGATCCCGGCCGGCGCGGTCACCTCGAGCCTGACGGGTGCGGTGAAGAGAAACATTTCCAGCCTTCCGGCGAAGCCGTCGGGGGGCGCGCCGAAACTCGCGTTGTCGATGGATGCGCCGTCCTGCGCATCGGCAACGACCGGATCCGCGCCAAGGCCGCCTCGGTCGTAGTTGTGAAGTTGGAAATTTCCGCTCGCCTCATCAAATCCGTATTGGTAGAAGACATCGTGGGCGATGTTGACCCAATAGTAGAGGTTCGTAATGGACGCGGATTGATAGGTCGAAGGGTCATGGGAGAGATCCAGGGGAAACTCGAATATCAGGTTCGGCCCACCGACCGGCCGGAAGCCACCGACATCATTTGCGTCCGTGTCCTCCTGGGCATAGACATTATTTCCCCGTGTGTCGGTGAAATCTGCTCCCGGTATTCCATTGGCGTCGTGCCATCCCAAGGGAGAAGCGATGGGGTCTGCGGTCAGCGTCGGCGGAGAGGTGATGATATGGGCACCCTCGTCCGGAGTCAGTACGGGCGGGGGTCCGAAGACTTTATAGGTCTCGTGTGAGATCCAATCCGATTGGGCAAGGATGTCGCCGTTCTCCGCATCAACCTGGAGATTCCACCAATGGAGTCCATCGGGCGTGCGGATGACGAGGTCCCAGGCGAGGCGGAGCCCGTCCTCGAAGGGTTGGTAGACGAGTTTGGCTGGAATGGGATCTCGGGAGACATTCCCTCCAGCCATCGTGATCTGGGTTTGAGGGCCTCGTGGGTTGCCGAGAAATTCGATGTCATCCGGGATCGGAAGGTCGAGTTGAAAAGAAACTTCGATGAGGGCTTCATCGGCACTCAATACAGGCCTGCGGCGATTCGCCTTGCCGTCCGCCCCGGGGATGAAGTCGCTCCAGCGACCGAAGACACGCCCCCGGCGATCGACAGCGAGTCCCATATTTGCGCCATTGATCGGAATGCCGTTCACGCGTTGACGAAAATTCAGATGTGTAGTCTCGGTGTGCCGTGATTCGTGTTCACGACTCTCGATATCGTCGACGTCTTCGAGTTCGAGTCCGAGTTCGTCGCAGTTATTCTCGATATGCTCGCGGGCAACATTCGCACGCCGCCCCCATCGGGGTTCGGACGAATCGTCCTCGGAGTCATCCAGGGGTGTGGCGTGGGCGGAGAGGCCTGAAAGAAGAAGCAGCGAAAGCAGTGCCGGGGCAACGAGAAGGCTTGCCAGCGCTCGCCGAATTTGCGACGTCGAACGGGCGTGTCGATCTCCGCTGTCGCTTCTGGGGCACGCGGGCGGGCAATGGCGGCCAAGTATCATTCTGCTTGGAAAGAACAAGATTGAAATCCTCAGAGCGCCCCAAGAAGGGGAATTGGCGGGTCTTCTGATACTGGCCACCGGAGCGGAGTTCGCATGCGCCGGCCAATGCGACGCAATGCGTGCGCATGAGTTATCTATCGACCTGCGACAACGAAACAAGAGTTTTCGATGCCGGGATTTCCACCCTCGATCAGGAAAGGGGCGAGCCAGGGTCGCAAGAATTCCAGTAGCTGAAATCAGACTGCAAATTGGTCGAATTTCCCAGGGTGCTTGCCGGTCGGCTGCTTTTCGCTTGCCTTCCACGTTGGGGGGGGGAATTGGGTCGGAATTCGGGTCCGCTGGGAGATGGCGGAAGCTCAGGCGGGCTCCCGCTATGCTGCTTCCCATTGGGGCGAAAGACCGAAGATCCCCGGAGAGCTTTTGGAATGTCCGCGAAGATGATTCGGACGGAAACCCACTCGATTCGGACCACCATCGATGGCCGTGGCTCGCCCGATTGGGTTTGTCTCCACGGTCTGGCTGACCGCCTCGAGATCTGGGATCACCTGGCTCCGAAGCTGGCCGAGCGCGGCAGGGCGATTTGCATGGATCAGCGAGGACACGGTGGATCAGGCGCACCGGCCGGCCCCTACGATAGGAAGGATCTGGCGAAGGACGTTATCGCCGTGCTCGACGCTTTCGAATCCGAGCGCGCGCTTCTCTTGGGTCACTCCATGGGGGGCGTCGTTTCCATGGTGACCGCATTGGAATATCCCGAGCGCGTGGAAGGCCTCGTCCTGATCGGGACCGCGAGCCAATGCAGCGAGAAGGCGGCGTCGTGGTATGGCAAGATCGCAAACTCGGGCGAGCAGGACGGTATCGATGGTTTGCGTCGCACTATCTACGGTGCAAAGAGCCGCAAGGAAATCGTTGCCGATGCCCAGGGCATAGCGGCGGTGACGCGCACGCTTGCGAGTCTTCACACCGAACCGCTTACGCCCCTGCTTTCAGCGATCGATTGCCCCGTCCTGCTGATCGTGGGCAAAGATGACCCCATGGGCCCCAAGGCCTCCTCGATCATCGCCGAGGTGCTGCCCCAAGCAGACTTGGTCGAAGTCGAAGGGTGCGGCCATTGGGTGCAAAAGGAAGCCCCGGCGCGCGTTCTCGACGCGGTCGATCGTTGGCGCTCGGGTTCTAGTCCCGGCCCTCGCTAGGCGAGGCCGGCTCAGGAAGCCCCAGAGAGTTCGGTCACTGCCTTCAGTAATTCGGCTTTGCGCACGGGTTTTCGCAAAACTCGATCAATGAAGGAGATGTCGGGGAATTCGGCCAGGCCGCCTTCGAAACCCGTCAAGAGCAAGATCCGGGTTTCCGGTGCAAGGGATCGAACTTGCTCGGCGAACTCCACGCCCGAAAGCTCGGGCATTCGAAGATCTGTGATCACGAGGTCGAAGGTTTCGTTTTTTACGATTTCGATCGCTTGAAGGGGGCTGCAGAAGGTTTTTGGGCTGTAGCCCATGCTTGAGAGCATGGCCGCGTGGGCTTTGATGACCGCCTCGTCGTCATCCACGAGAAGGATTCGCAGATCCGAAGACTGATGCTCATCGGGATCAATGGAGTTGGTCAAGGGGGTGGTCAAGACCTTGCGCTTCAGGAGGATCCTGACAGAAGTGCCCGACCCGGGGCTGCTCTTGATTTCGAGTCTCCCCGAGTGGGAAAGGGCCGTATTGTTCGCCATGGCGAGGCCGAGCCCCGTTCCCTTTTCGGCTTTTGTGGAAAAGAAGGGCTTCAGGCAATCTTGACGGGTCTCTTCGGACATCCCCGTTCCGTTGTCGGAGACCTCGATGCAGATCAAATCGTCAGCTGTCCGGCTGGAGACGCGAATCTGCCCGCCATCGGGCAAAGCGTCAACCGCGTTGAAGATGAGGTTGAGCAGGGCCTGCCGCACTTCCGGAGGGTTGCCCACCGTCGTGCCCACGTTGCCAAGTTCGGTCAGGACTTCGATGCCTTGCTGGCCTATGCCATCGCGAACCCTCCAGCGAGGCTCTGCCATCGCGACCGCATCTTGGACCATTTCGTCGATCTCAATCACTTCTGAGATCTTCGAGCTATCGGCGGACCGCGTAAATGCTTGGAGGCGCTCGATGATCCGGGCGGCATCCTCCGCCGCTGTCTTGACGATGGTCAGAAGTTCCAATCGCTCGGCTTTGTCGAGGTCGGGCTGGTCGAGCAAGATGGAACAGTAAGATGTAATTGGGACGAGGACGTTGTTGAAATCATGCGAAATTCCTCCAACCATCTCGCCCAGGGCCGTAAGGCGCTCCTTTTGGACCAGGGCCAACTGGGTTTTTCGGAGTTCCTCGACGCTCTTCTCCAACTCAGTATTCGCTGTTTCGAGCGAGACCTGGGTTTTCTGGTGCTCGGCAACCTGACCGGCGAGGGCTGCGGTTCTTTCCCGGACCGTTTCCTCCAAAGAGAGAATCAGCCTCCGAACGCGTTCGGAAATCAGGCGAAACTCCGTTGGTCCCGAGATCGTTTTATCTGTGGGGACGTCGGAGCCCACCTCGTATTCGACGAGTTCCGCGAGTGAGTCCACGCCCCCCGCGAGGCGGCGCGACGACCAGAGGACGAGTAGGAAAAGGAATGCCCCGTAGGCGATCAGGCTGGCCCCTTGGGTGGATTCCTGGAGGCTTCTCTGGCGGGCCAGGTCCGCCGTATCCGTCTCAAAGCGCATCACGGTTCTGTTGATGAGAACGTCGAGTCGCGCGGCCACCCATTCGAGATTCTGCTCCGCGACCTCGACTTCCTTCTTCGAAGGCCGAGTGCTCGCTTTGGAAATCAGGTTGGACAGGATCTCGCGTGCGCGGTGGAGCCGACCCCTGATCCCGCGAAGGTCCAGGACATCATCTTCAACGACTTGAACCTCGTTGAGCGATCGGATGAGGTTGTCGACCTGGGACAGTGCGTCTCCGCCGAGATAAGTGATCTCGCTGAAGACCACCAGATCATAGGTGACGAGAAAACGGCCGTAAGAATCGGATATATGTCTGAGCTTCTCGAGGGTGAGCGATTCGCTTCCGATTTTCTGGCTGCGCACCTCAAGGTCGGTATGCCAGCGGTCGTTGGCGAAGGTGAGCGCGCCGCCGCCGATAGCTACGGAAAAGAGCAGCAGCAGTAAGTGGGCTCTAAGGCTCATCGGAAACGTGAACCCCACCGATACGGCTTCGGCCGGGAGCGCGCCCAAGACGTTTGAGAAAGTGGCGAGCTTGGTTGGCGTTCTTCATTTCAGGAAGCTTCCGCCGAGATTCCCAGGCCCCGGAGCTTGAGTTCCCATACGGTTTCCGTCACGGAGATCGTTTTCAACGCAGATTGGATGACCCGGATAGCGAGATCTTCTGCCCCTGGCGCAACCTGAAGCAATTCACCGTTGAGATGGGTCCCCTCTTCGTCGAGCATCGCTCGGAGTTCTTCGAAATTCTTTCCACGGATTTGATCCTGAAAAGCCTTGCTTTCCACCAGTTGGCGAGATGAGTCGCGTGATCTCTGAAAATTCATTTCGATGACGCGTAGTTCGGAATCGAAAGTCCAGGCGATTTCAGTCAGGCCCCAGCGGCCGCGTTCGGTTCGAACGTGAACGATGCCCAGCAGGGAGTCGTCCGCAGCGAAGGCGGCGTAGAGCGTATGCGTTCCCAATTCGTTTTGGTGAATCGTGAAGGGGAGTGAGTCGAGAATCGCGTTTCGATCCTGGGGATGAATCTCGCGTACGAAGGACCGGTAATGGTCAAGCTCAGGAAAAGCCGCTTGAATCGCGCTCACCGGATCCCTCAGCGAACAGTAGGCTTGGCCGATGGCCAGCGAGGGCACGAGGCAGAGAAGCGTGGCGATAAGAATTGAGAATGCTTTCATGGCAGGACTACTTTCCGGTCAAAAGAACCGGTATCGAATTTGAGCCCGCACTCGATCGGGCTTTCCGGTGTTGGTGATCTCATGCCTGTAGTCAGCAGAGAGCCAATAATGGGTGCCCAGCGCGAGTTGGGAGCCCAGCGTGAGGTATGAGAGTTTTTCCCAGGATTGATCTCTATCGGCGACCCCGCGATTCATCATTATATTTCCTTGGACGTAGACCAGCAGGGCTTCCATCGGGGAACGCCACGAGACGTCGATGAAGGAGTTGACGATATCCTTCTCATGGGAGTCCCTTCCGATGGAGAGCTCCGCCAGTACGTCCAGGGGCCCGCCCAGCCAGCGCCAGTCCACGCCAATTCGTGTTCGCGGAATAATTCTGCCGTTCTTGAGAACCTTTCCGTGGAGACCGGAGATCCCCATGGCGAGGGGGAGATGGGAAGGCGTGCCGACCCGGCCCGAAATCAGGTACGGGTCATTCTGGCTCTCGTAGTCCATGCCCGATCCGCGGGTCAACGCGATTTCGTAGTTGAGGTTGGAGAGGACCCCGTTCACGCTGGTCCCCCAATCGACCTTCAGGCCGAGGTTCGCGCCGGTATCGAATTGTCGAAGCGTTCCCGGCGTTCGCGAGGGAAGGTTGAGCCCATAGGGGATCAGGATATGACCCAGGCGGACGTTCAAGCCCCCTCGGCCACTCAAATGATAGTTGAAGAAGAGAAGGCGGGTTCTGAATTTCCAGTCGTTCTTGCCTGGAGGCGGATCGCTGTTGTAGTCCACGTAGAGTTGAACCAGCATGGTGCCGATATCACGCTTCGATGTGCTCACGACCTTGTGCATATCGAGGCCGAAAAAGTCTTGGTTCGTATACCCAGCGTCTTCTGTTGCGTTGATGCGCCCCGCAAAATCAACCGCCCAGCGGAGGTTTTCGGTCAAAAACTTCCAGGTTTCCCCGGCCCGAACCTGGCCGAAAGGAAGTTGCAGGTCACCGAACCCGTTATCGATCGAATCCTCGGGGCTGGCTTCGATCTCTGAGTCGGTGGCGAGGGCTGGCGACGAGAAGCCGAGTACAAGGCAGAGGAGCGCGGCGAGTACTCTGGGCATGCGGGATGGCTTTCGTGTTGGTTGGAACACGAAAGCTGCCAGGCGATGGGTGCGTATGGGGGATTCGAGGGAGGGCAATGGTTGGGACTTCCCGGGTGCAATTTGCTTGCAGGCGATGAAGACAACCCAGTGATTACTTCCTCATTATTCTTTCGTCATGGTATTCACGAAAGTTGAGCCGCGAAGCGTGAGGTAGCGTCGTTTTCGCCGCCCTGAACGAACCCCGAGACGCGGTGCTGAATGGCGATCGATCAGGGAGAAAATCTGCGGAGCGCCAATGTTGACTGAGCCTAGGCGAGGCGCGCCCTCGTGACCACAAGGCGTCCTTGTCGGAAAAAAATTCACAGTTTTACTGTTGAGAGCGCGGAGGTGAGCCCACGTTTAGCCTGAGCCTGCGCTCGCAAATCACCTGATCGGGTGGCGCATTTTTTCGGTAATCCCGCCCAGCAGCCGGGCCCGGGTCGCCCGGCTCAGCTGGCCTTCGCGAGACCTTGAAGTTCCGCCGCTCTCTCTCTGAGAAGCCCGGGGCCACCCAGGAGGCCTCGGGCGACGCCGATGCGCTTGAACCAGAAATGAAGGTTCTGCTCGTCGGTCCAGCCGATGCCGCCGTGGACTTGCGTGGAAACGCTGGCGATCTCGTGGCCGATTTCTGAAATGTGGGCCAGGGCGTGGCAAGCCATGAGGGGTGTTTCCGCGGGAAGGGTGTCGAAGCTATGGGCTCCATACCAGACCAGCGAACGCGCGGGTTCGAGTTCGCTGATCATCTCGGCGCACATATGCTTCACCGCTTGAAAGGAACCGATCAGCCGTTCGAATTGTTTCCGTTCCTTGGCATAGGCCACCGCCTGCTCGATCATGGCCTCAGCGGCACCGAGGGAGTCGGCCGCGAGAGCCAAGCGGCCGGCGTCGAGCATCTGGGAGATCGCGCAGCTCGCGTCTGCCAGAACTGCTTCGGGTTGAACCTGGTCCAAAATCAACTCGGATGTGCAGCGCGTGGTATCTGTGGTCACGAGCTTCGTCTTCTTGAGACCGCTTGCATCCCCGCGAATGACGGCGATTCGATCGCCATCAATGGGAAAAAGAATCAGGTCCGCGCCGCACGCGTCCCATGCCATCATCGCCTTGCCGTTGAGGCGCTCTCCCTCGAAGCTGATTCCCGCTTCTTCGCGCAGGGAGAAGGCTTCCGTAGCGGCGACTCCAAACGCGATCTCTCCCGTCGCAATACCCGCGAGCCATCCGGCGATTTCCGGATGGTCCAATTGCCGCAGGGCGACGGGGACCATCACGGCGGAGCCGATGAAAGGGGTGGGGGTAACCGAGTGGCCGAGGGCCTGGGCCACGAGGCAAGCGTCGAGCATGCTGAGTTGGCTTCCTCCCTGGGCTTCGGGTACCAGGATTCCGGTCACTCCCAATTCGGCAAGGGATTGCCAGATCGTTCGGTCGTTGGGGCAATCCTCACCGCGCAGCTTGCGAACTTCTTCAATGGGGACGCGATCAGCCAAAAAGCTGCGAATCGTTTCGTCCAGCATCTGCTGGTCTTCCGAGAGTCCAAAATCCATCTTCGTTCCTTTTTCTGATGCGAGTTCTTTTATTTCGCCGGGCTATCCGCGTCTAACCCTTGGCTGGCTTGGGCTCGCGCGGCAAGCCGAGCCCGCGCTCCGAGATGATATTTTTCTGGATCTGGGCCGTTCCCCCGCCAATGATCAGGCCCAGGGAGAAGAACGAATGCGATTGCCAATACCCACGGTCGCGCTCGTATTCGGTGTGGTCATAGAGCGCTCCGAGTTCGCCCATGACATCGATGGCCAGAGATGAAATATCGAAATTGAGCTGGCAGTTGCGGAGCTTCGTGATCAGGCCCGCAACCCCTGGTGATTCGTCCTTCAAGCTGCATGTCAGCATGCGCATGGCATGAAATTTCATCGCCATCGAGCGCGCCTGGAGCTTCATCAGTCGGTCACGAAAAACCGGGTTCGCCATGGCGGAGACGCCGTTGCTCGTTTCGCGCTCCATCAATCGGATCAGCTTGAGGATGGTGCCCTCGCTGTTGGCGTTGAGGCTATTTCGTTCGTGCTTCAGCGTGGTGTTGGCGATCCGCCATCCCTCGCCTCGTTTTCCCACGACATTGGCCTGGGGCACACGCACATCCGTGAAGAAGACCTGGTTGAAGGAATTGTCGCCGAGATCCCCGGACATGGTCCGCAGGGGCTGCACTTCGATGCCCGGCGTATCCATGGGCAGGAGGATGTAGCTGATCCCTGCATGCTTGGCGGCATCGGGTTCCGTGCGCACGAGGATAAAGATCATTTCAGATTTATCCGCGGTGCTGGTCCAGATTTTCTGGCCGCTGATCAGGAAATCGTCTCCGTCTTCTCGGGCCGAGGTTTGAAGGCTGGCGAGGTCGCTGCCCGAACCCGGTTCTGAGTAGCCCTGGCACCACATGATCTCGCTCCGCATGGTGGGCGCGATCCAGCGCTTCTTCTGCTCTTCGGTGCCATGCTCGAGCAGAGTGGGAACGAGCATCGATGGCCCCTGGCTCGACATCCCTCGGTTCACGGCTGCCCGGTTGAATTCCTCGTCCATGATCACGGTTTCGAGAAGGTCGGGCTGCGCGCCGTAGCCTCCGTATTCCTTGGGAATCGTCCGCGCCCAATAGCCGTGTTCGATTTGCAAGCCCAACCAGTCCGCGAGCCATTCGCGGCGGGTGCCGGAGGCCTCTATGGAATCTTCGCCGGGCTTGTTTTTTTCGAGAAATGCCCGGACTTCCTGTCTGAAGTCCTCATAGCGTTCTCCGTATTCGAGATCCATCTCTTCCCTTTCGCTTGCTTGATCGTTTCCTCGAGGGGTGTACTTTTCCGCGCTTCTAGCCGCGTTCTCCAGGGCCAGGCGGGTCAACGGGGCCACCCGCGAAACATTGGGCGATCGCCATCCATTGGTTCGCTACATCTCCTCCCACTTCGAGGGATGTATCCGCGATATTGCGTCCCTGGGTCACGACATGGCAGAACTCCGCTGCCTCGCCCCGAACATAATCCGTCTCGCTCGGGTCGTTCCATTCCCAGGTCTCGCCCGAGGGCGCGTTCAACCTGATATAGGGTGCGGGTCCGGGCACTTCGAGTTTCCGGTTGACGAAGGTCCAGCCGAAGGTCCGAATGCCGATGGCAGCGACGTTCTTGATGCGGTCGTTGTATTTCCTCGTGACACCCTTGAGGTCGTAGACCTCCTGGCTGTGGGCCCAGGTCTCCATGTAGCGGGCAGTGGTAAACATGCGCACGCCCATATCCGGCCCGAACCAGGGCAGCCTCCGCTTCGGGTTCGATTCTCCAAGGTCCTTCGCCATGGAACGGCAGGTCTGGATCCAGCGCTCCATCAGTTCTGCGGGTGAGAGTTCCCCGAATTCCCTGCGGGCGATCAGGGCGTTGGTTTCCCCTTTGGATATGGACTGGATCAGGCTGTCCCGTCGCTCCGCGAAGACTTCTTCGCCCTGCAAGGCTGCTTGGGAAACGAGATCGAAAAAATGCAGATGGGCGACCACATCCCAGGGCGTCCAATCCATGAAGCCCGTGGGTCGTTGCCATTCGTCGGCTTCGAGGGTCTGGAGAAAGTCGTGAAACTCTTCGACTTCCGCCATGAGATCAAGGCTTTCCTGCAACATCTGAGTTCTTCTCCCTGTCTTCGTATGCGGGCGGCGCTTTGGCGGCCCGGGCTTCAGAAGCCCAATTGCTTGGCGAGGTAATGCATCATGGTTTCGTCCGAACCGCCCCCGATACTGCCCAGGCGAGAGTCCACGAACGAACGCCCGGCGGGGCTCTCCTTCATGTATCCATAGCCACCGCTCAGTTGGATGCACTCGTCGGAAACGTGTCTTGAAACGCGCGCGCAGAAGAGCTTCGCCATTGAGATGATTTCGGTTGCGTCTTCACCGTCGACGGCTTTGCGCACGCAGGAGCGGACGAGTTCCCTGGCCGCGGTGATTTGGGTGAGCATTTCGACGAATTTGAATTGAGAGTTCTGCATCTTGGAAAGGGGTTTGCCAAAGAGCATTCGCTCCTCCGCCCATTTCCGGGTGGCGTCCCAAACGTCCTGGGCGCTGGCTACCGTGGAGACGCAGGCCACGAGACGTTCATCCTGGAATTGCATCATCTGTTGCTGAAAGCCGCGACCGATATCACCGATGGTATTCAAGACAGGGACGCGTACGTCCTCGAAAAAGAGCTGCCCCGTATCCGATCCCCAATTGCCGATCTTGTCCAGGAGTTCGTAGCGGAAGCCGGGGCTATCCGTGGGAACGATGATCTGGGAGAAGCCCCCGTAGCCGGCGCCCGGATCGGTCACGGCGAGAAGGCAGAGCCAGTCTGCCGTAGCGGCATTGGTGATGTAGATCTTTGAACCGTTGATGACCCAATCGTCGCCGTCGCGCACCGCACGGGTTTTGATCCCCGCCACATCCGAGCCCGCATCGGGTTCGGTCACCGCGATGGCGCTGACCACTTCACCCGAAATCGACGGAACCAGGTATTGCTGCTTGAGTTCATCGCTGCCGAATTGATGAAGCGAGGGCGTCGCCATATCGGTGTGTACGCTGATCCCCATCGTTACACCCGCGTTATCGGCTCGGCCCAACTCCTCGAACATGACGGCGGAGTACGACCAGTCGAGGCCCGAGCCTCCCCATTTCGGGTCGTAGCGCAGGCCCAACATGCCCAGGTCGCCCATGGTCTTGTAGAGGGTTTTGTCGAAGCGCCCATTGGCGTCGAATTCCCGGGCTCGGGGCCTGAGCTCTTCGTTGACGAATTTTCGCACCGTCGCACGGAAGAGTTCGTGTTCTTCGGTAGAAAAGATGTCATTGCTCATGGGGGGCTCCGGGAATCATTCGATGGCTTGGGGCGGATGGCTTGGGGTGGGGTGGCCTACCACCCCGGGTCGAAGCCCTGGAACTCATTTCCGATTTGGCGGATATCCTGAAGGATTTCCATTCGTTCGGGAAGAGCGGTGGATCGGTCGAAATCCAGGGTCACCGAGTCTACCAGACCGCCGAAGCGTTCCTTGATGGCCGGGGCGAGGTTCGAATAGGTCGCCACCGCGGCGAAGGTGTGAACGACATCGTCGGAGATCTCGGCGGCCATCTCCTTCCAGCGCCCCTGCTTGGACATTTTATGGAGCTTCATGCCGAGATCCTCCCAGCCATGCACCGCAAAGACATTGTGATAGCTGCGGGTGGATCCATAGAAGCCCAGGCGGTAGCGAACCCACTCGACCTGCTTGGCCACCGCCTCGTCATCGCGCCCGGTGGCCACGAAGCCGCCTCCCCAGATCTCGAATTCCGAGCGCTTGCGGCCGCTCTCGGCGAGGCCCTTGTCGAGCATGGGGAGAGCGACGTCTTCGACGTATTTCCGGGTGGCGAAACCGTGAAGGCGCACACCGTCGCAAAGCGAGCCGGCCAGCTTGATCATGGCTGGGCCCACTGCCGCGATGGTGATGGGAACTCGGGGCAGGCCCGTGGGTCGCGGGGAGAACTCGGGGGTCATGAGGGTGAAGTTGTAATGCTTGCCCTGGTAGTTCAACTCCTCCCCCGTCTCCCATGTGCGCCAGATGGCGCGCAGGGATTCCACGTATTCCCGAATACGCGGTACCGGGGCGCTCCAGGGCATGCTGAAGCGGCGCTCGTTGTGCCCCTTGACCTGGGCGCCGAGTCCGAGCACGAAGCGTCCCCCGGATTGTTCCTGCAGATCCCACGCGGTATTGGCTACCACCATCGGACTTCGGGGAAAAGCAACCGCGATAGCCGTCGCCAGGCGGATTCGCTCGGTGGCCAGGGCGGCAAAACCCAGGGGCATGAAGGGATCGTGGGCGATTTCGGCGGAGAGTACTCCGTCGAAGCCCGACTCTTCGGCAAAGCGTGCCTTGTCGGCGACCTTGCGCCAATCATCCAGGGGGATCGAGGTTTCGATTCGCAATGGGGGGATTCCTTCTATCGGTCTATCTATGGAAGGGGAAGAACGGGTGTCGCGTCGAGGTAGCCGAGTTCGAGCAATTCGGCTTGGGGAACCTGCACGCTCAATTCCTTACGAATGGGGGCAATATCCGTGTCGATGGAAAAACCCGGGAGCCAGTTGTCGTGGTGGCAAAGGACGAGGCGCCGGGCCCCGAGAAGTTCTGCCTGGCGCGCGATGAATTGGGCCAGGGAGCCCTGGATGGGTTCGCCATCGATATTTCCCCGCCCGGCGGCGGCCAGGATGGCTACATCTGGAGCCAACCCGTCGATGATACCCGACCAATGTCCCGACGTATCCTGGTAGAGGATGCGGCCGTCGGGGCAATCGAAAACGTAGATCAGCGCACCGCCGTCGCCCCGATCGCCCTGCTGGGACGCCACAAGATGTTCGATGGAAGGCGGCGGAATCTGCTGGGTCAGGTATTTGACCAATTCCTCGAAACGCGCGCGCTGTTCCTGCCAGGTCACGCCGAGATCTCCCAGGCAGACCGTATCTGCCGAGTCCATCTGGCCATGACTCCAGACGCAGGAATGCTGGCTCGGATAAACCGAGACCCGCACATCGTTCCCCAGGTCGATGGTTTCCCCGCCCGCGACACAAATCATCTGTTCCAGGGGAACGCCTGCTTCCTCCATGACCCGGATCGATTCGTAGCTCGCGATGATCTTGGCCCCGGTATTGGCTGCGATTCTCTCGGCGCCGTAGAGATGATCGAAATGCGAATGGCCCACCACGATCCAATCGCATTCAGCCACATCCTCGGTGCGGACTCCAGGGCCGGCAGCGCCCACCGCCCGGTCTATATAGGCGTCGAGGAAAATGTTCAGCCCGGATGTTTGGAGCCGAAACGTGGCGCATCCATACCAGTCGAGGGTCGTTGTCATACGAGGAGCAACTCCCTTTTTCTAGTCTTCAGCCAGCTCGTCCAGGCGAGCCATCGTGTCTGCGTATTCGCCCACGAGTTCCTCGATCACCGCGCGGACGGATTTCACATGATTCATCGAGCCCACGATCTGGCCGACAAAATAATTGTCCAAGGCCCGGGCGCCGTCGGATTTATGCGACGATCGGGCGATGCGGGCCCGGGCTTCCCGGACGAGCCTGGGTTGAAGCGGCATGGGGAGGGGGTCGGGGTTCGACGGATCTTCCCAGGCATCGGTCCATGCGCTGCGAAGTTGGCGCGCGGGCTTTCCTGTCAGGGATCGGCTGCGCACCGTATCGCTGGACGTGGCGGTGAGAAATTTCTCCTTCACCACCGGATGGGTTTCTGCCTCCTCGGTGGTGAGCCAGACCGAACCCGCCCAGACCCCCTGCGCCCCCAGGGCGAGGGATGCGGTGAGCTGGCGGCCGTTCCCGATACCCCCCGCGGCAAGCACCGGGATGGGATCGACGGCGTCCACCACTTCGGGAACCAGCACCATGGTGGAGACCTGCCCCGTATGGCCGCCCGCCTCGTAGCCCTGGGCCACCACGATATCCACCCCGGCTTCGACGTGTCGCCGGGCGTGTTCCACGGTGCCCGCCAATGCGGCGACTTTTACATTCTTCTCGCGCCCCATTTCGATCATCCACGGTGGCGGCGGCCCCAACGCGCTGGCGATCAGGCTGATCTTATGGCTGAAGACCAATTCGATGACATCGCGTTGCTGTTCGTACCCCACGGCAAATTCCGGTGCGAGGCCGACGTTTTCGGGCAGGGGCGGAACCTCGTGCTGCTCCAGCAGATCATCGAGGAAGCGCTTGTGCTCTTCGGGAATGCGCTCGTCGAGTTGATCGCCGTCGAAGCCTCCGCGATCGCTTCCCGCGAATTTCGCCGGCAAGAGCAGATCGACTCCGAAGGGCTTGTCGCCGACTTCGTTCTCGATCCATTCGAGTTCCATTTTGAGATTCTTGAGCGAATGCCCCGCCACGCCCAACACTCCGAGCCCGCCCGCCTTGGAAACTGCCGCTGCAACGTCGCGACAATGGGTGAAGGCAAAGATGGGAAATTCAAGTCCCATATCCTGGGCGAGTTTCGATCGCATGGAGGGAGTTCCTTTTGCATCGCAGCTCCCGGGCAAGGGCTCGGGGGCCGCTCGGTGGGGGTTGGCTCAGTGCTCCGTGTCGTCTTCGGCCCAGGACGCCTTTCTTCGGCCCAGGAAGGCGGCCATGCCCTCTTTGGCCTCATCTCCGGCGAAGAGTTTGGCTGAGAGGCGGGTCGTATAATGAAAGGCTTCCTTCTGTTCCATGCCGGGGACCTCGTAGACGAGTCGTTTCGCCAGCCCGACAGCCTGGGGCCCTCCCTTACGGAGATCGGCGAGCACCTCGCCCACGGCATCGTCGAGTTGCGCAGCGGGAACCGCCCTGTTGATCAAACCCAATTCCGCTGCCCGGCTGGCGGGGAAACGGTTGCCCCGCATGAAGGCCTCCATGGCTTCCCCGGCCCGCATCTTGGGAAGGCAAACCACCGAGATGATGGCCGGGATCACGCCCAGGCGAACCTCGGTGAAGCCGAATTTCACGTCTTCATCGGCAATGGAGATATCCAGCGCTGCAGCAAGGCCGTTTCCGCCACCCACCACGTGCCCCGCGATTCGGCCGATGATCGGAGTGGGCGATTGCTGAATGGCCTCGAGGAGGTCGTCGAAACCCACCTTGGAATCGCCTTGGGTTTCCACGGCACCCGAGCGCTCTTTCAAATTGGCTCCGGCGCAAAAAGTCGACCCTTCGTTGGTGATCACCACCGCCCGAATGGAGGGGTCGGAGTTGGCGGCCTCGATGGCGTTCACGAGACCGTGCAAGAGGGCGGATCCCAGAGCGTTGCGGTTGTCCACGTCCACGAGGGTTGCGGTCATCACGCCACCCTCGGTCGTTACTTTTACGGGTTCCATCTGGCTCAGTTCTCCTAGCGCCCGCGAAATTGGGGCGGTCGTTTCTCCATGAAGGCCTTGACGCCCTCGAGAGTGTCCTGGCTTCCGAAGTTCACGGTCTGTGCCCAGGCTTCGGCGTCGAGGGCTTCCGAGAAACTCAGCGAGGAGGAATTCAGGAGCATTCGCTTCGTCATCTGCAGGGCCAGGGGCGGGCCCCCAGCGAGGCGGTCGGCCCAATCCTTCACGAAGGGATCCAGTTCGTCCTCGCTCAATACCCGATTCACGAGACCCAACTCTGCAGCTTCCCGGGCCGAAAGTATATCGCCGAGAAGGGCGAGTTCCTTCGCCTTGTGCATACCCACGAGGCGCGGCAGCAGCCACGTGCCGCCGAAATCCACCGACAGGGCGCGGCGGGCGAAGATCTCCGAGAAACGCGCGTTCTCTTCGGCGACGATCAGGTCGCAGCCGAGCGCGAGATTCATGCCCGCGCCCACGGCATGCCCCCGAACCTTGGCCAGGGTGGGTTTGGGCAAGGTGTGGAGCGCAAGGGCTGCGGCGTTGACGTCGTGCATGGAGTTCAGTGGATGTGCCGCGACCTTATCTCCCTCACCGAGGTCGGCGCCTGCACAGAATTCCCCGCCTGCTCCGGTGATCACCAGAACCCGATCGCTTTCGGTCTCGCGAATTTCCTGAAAGATCTGCCGCAGGGGTTCCCACATAGAACCCGTGATGGCGTTCTTTACACCGGGTCGGTTGAGGGTGAGGGTGACAACGCCGTTTTCGGCGCGGGTGACCTGCAGCGCTTCGCCCGGGGTGGACTGGTTTGAGGTCGCTTCGGCATTGGCCTGTGTCATGGGGTCTTTCCTCTGGTAATATCTATAGCATCTGGTTACCATACGCATTACCCAGTCGCAACGCGGCCCCAACGCCGCTTTCGGACCCCACCGAAGTTCAAATCGAAGGTAAAAAAGATGCTTCCCTCCCTACTTGCCCCGCCCTTGTCATCGAGCCTCAACCGACGCACGCCCGAGTTCGCCGAGAATCGAGCGTCCATGCTCGAAAAGCTGGATGTCATCGACGAACTTCTCGAAGAAGCCGAAGCCGGTGGTGGCCCCGCCCACCACGAACGCCTCGCCAAGCGCGGCAAGTTGCCGGTTCGCGAGCGCATCGCCCTGGCATTGGATCCCGATAGTCCCTTCCTCGAGATCAGTTCCCTGGCCGGGTACAACTCGGACTATGCGGTGGGGGGCGGCGCGATGCTGGGCATCGGGGTCATTGCCGGGGTGGAGTGCGTAATCTTCGCCAACGACCCCACGGTGCTCGGCGGGGCGATGACGCCCTACATGGCCAAGAAGTGGATGCGCGCTCTCGAGATCGCCCGGGATAACGGGATCCCCTATGTGAGTTTTGTCGAATCCGCAGGGGCCGACCTCAGGCGGGGTGGCGGCATTGGCGGCGACGGTGATGGAAAGAAAAAGAAGATTCGCCCCGCCAAGACAGATCATTTCGCGGAGACGGGTCGTTTCTTTTACGAGATGATCGAGCTCTCCAAACTCGAAATTCCCACGGTTTGCGTGGTATTTGGCTCTTCGACCGCGGGGGGTGCCTACCAGCCCGGCATGTCGGACTACAACATCGTGATCAAGAAGCAGTCGAAGATCTTTCTGGCAGGGCCTCCCCTGGTGAAGATGGCGACGGGAGAGGAATCGGACGACGAGACATTGGGCGGCGCCCAGATGCATGCAGAGATCTCGGGCCTGGGCGAGTACCTGGCGGAGGATGAACCCGATGCCCTGCGCCTTTGCCGCGAAGTCGTTTCCCACCTCAATATCCAGAAGGCGGGCCCGCCGCCTGCATTGAAGGCCGATGAGCCCGTGCTCGATCCCGAAGAGTTGCTGGGCATTGTGAGCCCGGATCTTCGTCGCCCGGTGGATATCCGCGACGTGATCGGCCGGATCGTGGATGGCTCGCGTTTCGAGGAATTCAAGTCGCGCTACGGCACGACCCTGATCTGTGGCTGGTCTTCCATTCAAGGCTACCCGGTCGGAATTTTGGGCAACAACGGCGTACTGAACCCCGAAGCGGCCGAGAAGGCCGCTCATTTTATTCAGCTCTGCAACCAGATCGACGTGCCGCTTCTTTTCCTGCAGAACGTGACGGGCTTCGTGGTGGGGCGCGATGTCGAGCATGCGGGGATCATCAAGAAGGGCTCCCAGATGATCAACGCGGTGACGAATTCCACCGTTCCCCACCTTACGGTGATCATTGGCAACTCGTATGGGGCTGCGACTTATGCCATGTCGGGCAGGGCCTATAACAACCGGTTCACCTTCATCTGGCCCAGCGCGAAGATCGCCGTCATGGGCGGAAAGCAGATCGCAGGGGTGATGTCCATGGTGCGCCGGGGTCAGGCCCTGCGGAAGGGTGAGGAATTCGACGAAGAGGCGGATGCCCAGATTCGCCAGGGAGTCGAAGCGGCCCAGGACGCGGGCTCGGTCGCCCTCGAAGCGAGCGGAGCGATCAGCGATGACGGAATCATCGATCCCCGGGATACCCGAACCGTCCTGGGGATCTGCCTCTCGGTGGTTCGCAAAAAGCCCATCGAGGGCGCAGACGGATACGGGGTATTTAGACTGTGAGCTTCTCTACTCTCCTGATAGCCAACCGAGGCGAAATTGCGCGGCGCGTGATTCGCGGCGCCCGGGCCATGGGAATTCGCACCGTCGCGGTCTACGTGGATGCGGACGCGGACGCCCCCTTTGTTGCAGATGCCGACCAGGCTATTCGCTTGCCGGAGTCCTACCTCGACGGCAAGGCGATTCTCGAAGCCGCCCAGGCGACAGGGGCCGAAGCGATTCACCCCGGCTACGGCTTTTTGTCAGAGAATGCCGCCTTCGCCGCAGACGTCACCGCGGCGGGGCTTTCCTGGGTGGGCCCTTCCCCAAAAGTGATCGAGCAGATGGGCGACAAGTTGGCCGCCAAGGCCCTGGCCGAAAAGGCCGAGGTGCCGACGCTTCCCGGGAGCGAGAATCCCAAAGCGGGCGACGAAGTCGGTTATCCGCTCCTCGTCAAGGCGGCTGCCGGGGGCGGGGGCAAGGGCATGCGGATCGTCGAAGCTCCGGGCGATCTCGAGGAAGCCGTTGCTGCTGCCCGGCGCGAAGCGGCCAGCGGTTTCGGAGACGACCGGGTCTTTCTCGAGCGCTACGTCGCCCGGGCTCGGCATATCGAAATCCAGATCCTCGGGGATGCCCACGGTTCAGTGGTTCACCTGGGTGAGCGCGAATGCTCGATCCAGCGCCGTCATCAGAAGATTCTCGAGGAATCTCCGTCTCCCCGGGTCGACCCCGCCCTGCGCGAAACCATGGGCGAGGCCGCTCTTCGCCTGGCCCAGGTGCTCGGTTATGAGTCTGCGGGCACGGTGGAATTCCTGCTCGATGATGAAACCGGCGAGTATTTCTTTCTTGAAGTCAACACGCGCCTCCAGGTGGAGCACCCGGTGACCGAGGCGGTGACGGGTATCGATCTTGTGCGCGAGCAGCTTCGCATCGCGGCGGGAGAGCCACTCGGGTACGACCAGTCCAAGATTCAATTCGAGGGAGCGGCCATCGAGGCCCGTCTCTATGCGGAAGATCCGGGAAACGATTTCCTGCCGGCCACCGGGACCCTGATCGCCTTCGAGCCCGCGCCTTCGCCCGAGGTGCGTTGGGATTCGGGGGTGGCGAAGGGGTCGGTGATTGGTGTGGATTTCGACCCCATGCTCGCGAAGGTGATCGCTCACGGGCCCACCCGGGAAGAGGCGGCGGGGCGCCTGGCGCTCGCCCTGGAGCGAACTCATCTGGGTGGTGTCATCACGAACCGGGATTTCCTGGCGGCGACGCTGCGAAACGCGGAATTCCTCGGCGGTGATACCACGACGGATTTCATCGAGCGGGTGGCGCCGCCGCGGATCCTCGAAGTCTCCGATGCCGAGGCCGAGCATCTGGCTCAACTGGCGGCTCTCTGGATTCGCGGCGTGAATCATCGATCTGCACGGGTGCTGGGCCAGACGCCTGCGGGCTGGCGGAATTCCAGGATGCCCGACCAGGAGATCGTTTTTGCTTGGCGCGATGGCGAGTTGAGAGTGTCGTACCGGACCCTTCGCGATGGGCGCATCCTTTTCTCCGATGGACGGCATGCCCGGATTCATTCCTGGGACGAAGAAGGCCTGGACGCGGAGATCGATGGCCGCCGTCACCACGCCCGGATTTCTCGGGCAGAGGCCCGACTGGTGGTGCAGGGCACTCGGGGCGATGTCGAGTTCGAAATTCGCCCGCGCTTCAAATTGCCCGGGGCCGAAGAGACCGCCGGGGGGTTCGTTGCCAAGATGCCGGGCAAGGTGATCGATCTGCGCGTGGAAGCCGGACAGCGAGTTTCTGCGGGGGAGACCCTGGTGGTTCTCGAGGCCATGAAGATGGAGCACCCCATGAGCGCCAGCGAGGACGGGGTCGTGACCGAAGTGCGAGTGGAAGTTGGAGAGCAGGTGGAGAGCGGAACCCTCCTGCTGGTCTTCGAGCCCGACGAATAGGCCGGCGGCCACGCGGCTGCCGAAGAGTGACGACGGCAGGACCAGAAAAAACGATCTGATAAAGAGATTGGAGAGAGAAGATGACGGAACCGGTTCGAGTCGCGAATTGTTCGGGATTTTTCGGAGATCGCCTATCAGCGGCACGCGAGATGGTCGAAGGGGGCGAGATCGATTTTCTCACCGGGGATTGGCTGGCCGAACTCACCATGCTGATTCTCTCGCGCACCCAGGCCAAGCGTCCTGGGGGCGGATACGCGCGGACCTTCGTCATGCAGATGGAGCAGGTCATGGGTACCTGCCTCGATAAGGGCATCAAGGTGGTGACCAATGCGGGCGGCCTCGACCCCGATGGCTGCGCGGATGCCGTGGCCGAAGTTGCGAATAAGCTGGGCCTGAGCCCGACGGTTGCCTATGTGGCGGGTGATAATCTGATGCCCCAGATGGAGGATCTGCTTGCGGCGGATCAGCTCCGCCATTTCGAGACGGGAGATCCCATCAAGGAGGCCTCCTTTCTCACCGCCAACGCCTATCTCGGCTGCTGGGGAATCGTAGAGGCCCTGAATATGGGGGCCGATATCGTAATCACGGGCCGAACCACCGACGCCGCGGTGGTCTGCGGCCCGGCCGCCTGGCATCACCAATGGAAGCGCGACGATTGGAACCAGCTGGCAGGGGCGGTAGCCGCGGGGCATGTCATCGAGTGCGGCACCCAGGCTACCGGGGGGAATTACTCGTTCTTCACCGAGGTTCCGGGCATGGTCCGGACGGGCTTTCCCTGGGCGGATATCGCCGCCGATGGCTCGTCGGTAATTGGCAAGCATGAGGGCACGGGGGGCGAGGTCTCCATCGGAACCGTGACGTCCCAGCTGCTCTATGAAATCGGCGGTCCCGAATATCTAGGTCCCGATGTGACGACTCGTTTCGACACCATCGAAGTCGAAGAACTCGAAACCGACCGGGTCCGGATGCACGGCATCAAGGGCGAGCCGCCGCCGTCGACTCTCAAGGTCTGCATCAACCGCGCAGGGGGGTTCCGCAACGATGTGAGCATCTGCCTTACGGGCCTGGACATCGAGGCCAAGGCGGCACTCATCGAGGAGGCGTTCTGGGCATCATCGCCCTATGGGCCCGAAGATTACGCCCAGGCGACCATCCGGCTCATGAGGAACGATCACGAGGATCCCGAAACCAACGAGCAGGGCGTCGCGATTCTGAAGATCAGCGTCAAGGATCCCGACCCCGAGAAGGTGGGCCGTTCCTTTTCCAACGGAATCGGCGACCTGGCCCTGGCCACCATCCCCGGCTTCTTTGGGGTGGGGGGCGGACCGAGCAACGGTCGGCCCTTCGGGGTCTACGAACCCGCTTGCATTCCCTCGAAGACAGTGCCCCAGAACGTCGTGGTTCTGGGCGGCGAGACCCGGCAGGTTTCCTCGGTCATCCCCGATGCCGATGTCTCGGTTGTCGCTACGCCGGGTCCGGACGCCAGCGTGCCCACCGGGGCTACGCGACGTGCACCCCTGGGCCTGGTCTTTGGCTCGCGGTCGGGGGATAAGGGGGGCAACGCCAACTTGGGAGTCTTCGCGCGGAGCGATGAAGCCTGGGCCTGGTTGGATGGCTTCCTCTCCACGGAGAAGTTCAAGGAATTGCTTCCCGAGACCGCGTCGATGCAGGTGGATCGTCATCCGCTACCCGCGCTGCGCTCGGTGAACTTCGTCATTCACGGTCTGCTCGAGGAAGGCGTCGCCGCGTCGACGCGCCAGGATGGTCAGGCGAAGAGTCTCGGGGAGTGGCTGAGGGCGAGGGTCGTCGATCTTCCCGAGGCGCTCCTGCCTTGAGCTCGCCCGACCCCATAGACAAAGCACAACAGCGCATTCGGCTTCCGGGCGTACGTCCGCCCAAACCGCTGCTGCCCAATGAGATCGAGCGTCGGCTCACGGATCGCCAGCGAGATCTGCTCGACGAACTCGAGCAGTTGGTGATTGGAGAGGGCGTGGCGGATATCACCATGGCTCAGTTGGCTGCCCGGGTGAACTGCTCGCTGCGTACGCTCTATGGCATCTCGCCCAGCAAGGACGAACTCGTCCTCACGGTCACCGATCGTCGCCTCCACCGGATTGGCCGGGCGGCCATGGAATCTCTCGACCCCGAGCTGCCTCCCCTCGAGGCGTTGCGCGCATACCTGTCAGCGGCCAATGAAGCCGTTCGCTCCGAGCAAGGTGAGATGGTCCCGGGCCTGACCGATGTTGCGGGGGGCAAGCGATTGGTGGATTCCCACGAGAATTACCTCATCGCCATCGTTCAGAGTCTGCTGGATCGCGCAGTGGACGAGGGCGTAATCGCTCCCGTCGATACGGCGGCGGTTGCCCACGTTCTGGGCGGGCTCGGCCAGGAATTCTCCCGGGCCCATATCAGCCCGGCGATCCGAAGATCGCCGAAGCAGACGGCGGATGATCTGACGGAGATCATCCTGCGCGGTCTGGAAGCGGGCTGAGCCCTGGCTGGCCTGGCGAGCTCCTAGCGCATGGAGTCCGGGGCAAGCACGCAATGCGTCCCCTCGTAGATCGTGGGTATGCATTTATTGCAATGAATGCAAAGTGCCTCGCCTCGCTCCCCCGCCTGCCAGCGCCGGATGAGGTCGGGTTCCCGAAGCAGGGCCCGTCCCATGGCGACAAAGTCGAAGCCTTCTGCCAGCGCATTCTCCACAGTCTCGAGCCGGTTGATGCCCCCCAATAGGATCAGGGGCAAGCTGAGCGCTTCGCGGAATTGGCGTGCATAGGGCAGGAAATAGGCTTCTTCGAAGGGGTATTCGCGCAGGAAGCGCCCGGCACCGAGCTTGAAGCCGAGCCGCAGAGGTTGGGGAAAGGCCGAGGCCATCTCGTGGATGGGCGCCTCTCCCCGAAACAGGAACATGGGGTTCTGGAAGGAACTGCCCCCGGTGAGTTCCAAGGCGTCCAGGGCACCGTCGGCTTCGAGCAGGCTTGCTACGGCGATGCTCTCATCGAGCCAGAAGCCGCCCGCCACGCCGTCGGCCATGTTGAATTTGGCGATCAGGGCGATTTCGTTACCCACGGCCTCGCGCACTGCGGTGGCCACTTCGCGGCCGAGGCGCGCGCGATTTTCCAGGCTTCCGCCCCAGCCATCCTTGCGGCGATTCAGGGCAGGGCTCAGGAAAGAACTGATCAAGTAGCCGTGCCCGAAATGCAATTCCAGGGCGTCGAAGCCCGCGCCCGCCGCGATCTTGGCCGCACGGGCGAAATCCCCGATCACCCGTCGCAGGTCGTCTTCGCTGGCGGCCCGGGTGAAGCGAAGCGCCTGGGGGGCGAAGACCCGAGAGGGTGAAAGCCCTTTCTGCCCGGCACCGGCGCCCACGGGCCCGGCATGGCCCAGTTGAATCGACGCTGCCGCCCCCGCTTGATGGATGGTCTCGGTGAAGTGGCGCAGACCCAGGGCCGCCTTGGGGGCGACCACGATTTCGTTGGGCGCTCCTTGTCCGTCGGGAGCCACTGCGCAGTAGGCGATGGTCGTCATCCCGACGCCACCCTCGGCGATCCGACGGTGGAAGGTGATCAGCGGCTCGTTGACGACGTTTTCCGAGGCCAGACCTTCGAAGGTGGCGGCCTTGATGATTCGATTCTTGAGGGACAGGGGGCCCAATCGGGCGGATTCGAAGACCTTGAATTCGCCTCTCCCGCTTGCAACCTCTCGAATATTGCGGGTGGCCTCCATCGCCTCAACTCCCCGCTTCTATTTTCGTGCCGTGCTTGGCGAGGTAGTGGGAAGAAAGGGGAGGGCGCTCCTTCAGTGCGTGGCTGATCTCGTAGATTCGTTCGTAGCGGGTGTCCTTGATGACCCAGCGGCCGTCGACTTTGAGATAGCGATCCCAGTAGATGGCGGTGCCCGTGGTGAAGAAGTTGTAATTCATCACCCACATATTGTCGGCGAGGTACCAGATGCCCGTGGCTTCGTTCTCACTCAGGATCTGGATTTCCGGATGGTGGCCGTTATGGTGCCCGATGGATTCGTTGGTAAAGGCGTTCTTCACCGACTCGAGATACTCGTTGCGGCCCTCGAGTTTCCATTCATAATTGCCACCCACGAAATGAACGAGCACGTCATCGTGGAAGAGAGTTCCGAGTTCGTCGAAGTTGGCGGTATCGATGCAACGGAAATAGGCGTGCTTCAGCTGCCGAATGGCTTCCATGTCCATCAGGGTTTGAAGCCCCTTGCGGAGATCCTCGATGCCGCCGTCGCCCACTTCGAGGGGAAGTCCGTCGCGGATGCCGATTCCTTCCTTGGTGAGCGTGCGTGCGGCCCCCTCTGCGTCCGTGGATGCATCACTCATGGCCGAACTCCCCATCTTCCATTGACCGACCGGGCAAAGCGCTTTCGGTCGGTGTTTGAGTCACTCTGTTTGCATTTTGTCGTCCAGGCTGAGGGCGGCGTGAAAGCCGTCGCGAATGGCGCCCTCGATATATCCGACTCCGGTGCAATCCCCGATGGAGATGATCCGGGTCTCGAGGCCTTCAAGCCTAGCAGCCAGCCCGGGGTTGGCTGCGAGCCCCAGGGTGATGATGACGTTCTGGGCCTCGATATGCCGCTTCTCGGTCTTTCCCTCGGCGTCGGCGACTGAGAATTCCACTTCGTGCTCGCTGATCCGCTCCACCCGGGCCCGGCCGATCAGATCGACACCGGCTTCCCGAATGTCGTGGAGCACTCGCCAGCGCCGGGGATGAGCCATCTCGAGTGCGAAGATTTCCCCTTCCTCGAGCACGCTGACTTTTCTTTTTCGCTCGGCGAGAAACTCAGCCAACTCGATGCCCACCAGACCGCCTCCAACGATGACGATCTGGTCGCCCAGGGGCATATAGCGGTGGGAGAGCGTGCGCAGTTGGCCGGGGTTGTTCAGGATGCCGAGCATGCGCCCGGCACCGATAATGAAACGATCGGTCCAGGCCATGCGATTCTTCGAACTCCGCTCCCCCTCTCCGCTCATCAGGTTGCGCAGGCCATCACCGTCGAGAACATGGGGGAGATCGGAGCCCGGAATGGCGGAGGGGTCGCGTCGCGCACCCGCAGCAACGATGACGCAATCTGGCTTGAGTTCCTGCACGTCTTCGGATCGGAGTTCCCTGCCCAGATGGATTTCGACACCCAGGGAGCGAACCTCGGATTCGAGCCAACCCAGAAGGCGTTCGTTGGGTTCATAGACCAGGGCGGCAAAGCGCAAGGTCCCGCCCAATTGCGCGTCTTTCTCGAAGATCGTGACGCGGTGGCCCCGGCTGGCGGCGACGCGCGCGGCTTCGAGCCCCGCCGGGCCGCCCCCCGCGATCAGCACGTGCTGGGGGTGGGGAGACTTTTCCCGGCTGCGCTCGGCCAATTCGGCTTCGTGGGCCGTGATGGGGTTGACCGCGCAGCGGACCGAGCGATCGAAGAAGGCCTGGGCCACGCACGTATAGCAGTAGATGCACGGGCGAATCTGGGCGCTCCGGTTCTCGGCGAGCTTTCTCGCGGTTGCGGGGTCCGCGAGCATCTGGCGCCCCATGGCGATGAGGTCGGCCTGCCCGTCCCGGATCATGCGATCTCCGGCTTCGGGGGAGATGCGCCCGACGGCGATGACGGGCACGGATACCCGGGCCTTGATGGCGGATGCAAACGCCGCGAAGCCGCTTTCCGCATGAACGATGGGGGCCTGGGTAAAACCGGCGCCCAGGGGCGGGGCGTAGGCACTCACGTGAATGGCGTCCGCTCCAGCCTCGGCGGCGAGTTCCGCCGTGCGCTGGGCATCGTCAGGACGAATGCCTGTCTCTTCGCCGTATTCCATGGCGTCGATTCGGCACCAGACAGGGAAGGACAACCCGGTGGCTGCCTTGCAGGCGGCGAGGGTTTCGCGGAGCAGGCGCGAACGATTTTCGACGGAGCCGCCATATTCGTCCTCGCGGAAATTCCACGCCGGCGAGAGAAATTCGGAAAAGATGTAGCCGTGGGCTGCATGAATTTCCACCGCATCGAAGCCGGCGCGTTGGGCGCGCTCGGCGGCAGCTGCGAAGTCGTTGACGAGTTCTCGCAGGTCTTCCGCGGTGGCCTCGCGAATCGTCGGTCGTCCGCCTCCAGCGGCGGCGGCCATCAGGCCCATCTCTTCGCGGCTCAAATCGAGGGGGCCGCTGAGCCCGGGTTTTTTTCGCGGCGCGGAAGGCATGAGCAGGGCGCGCCCGTCTTGGGTATCGAGTCGACCGACCTTACCGTGATGTGCAAGTTGAATCGCGATTCGTGACCCGTGTTGATGGACGCGCTCGGTCAGGGCCTGCAGCCCGGGTAGAAATTCGTCGCTGGAAACGCCGAGTTCGTGGGCTGAGTTGGCGCCGCGCGGGTAGGTGGCCGAAGTGTTTTCAGTGATGATGAGGCCGGCTCCGCCCCGGGCACGCTCTTCGTAGTAGGCGATGACGGGCTCACGAACCTTGCCGTCGGCTTCGGCGATCTCCACACCCATGGGCGCCACCGCGATGCGATTGCGGAGCTCGAGTCCCCCGATTCGCGCGGGTGAGAGAAGATGTTTGAGCACAGGCAGGCTCCCTTTCCTGGTCGGTTGCACTACGGGGGTCGGTTGAAGCGCGAACGGGAATCCGCTTTGTAGCATTCCGCTCGCTGATCCGGGCCCCCGGATTGGCCTTGGTCAGCGCGAGGTTGTCCTCGGTCTGGCGATGATGGGAAAGGGGCTTTGGGCGATTTTCTCCTGAGCGGGGGCGCGAGTGGCCTGGGGCCACGGTGGTGAGCCCGCCGCTCCCGGGCCTTCAAAGCGTTACACTCAGGGATTCGCCGGGCACCCTGGGTGGGGCGGCGAGTTGAAGAAGCTTTGCCGGGGCATCCGGGTCTGGAAAACTCCGAGCTTCGGCGGGAATATCAAGAACACCAAGAGAGGGGAAGAATGATGAAGGATCTGAGCGGGAAAGTCGCGGCTGTGACGGGAGGTGCCGGGGGCATTGGCAAGGCCCTGGTGGCGGCTCTTGTAGCCGAAGGTGCGCGCGTGGTGGTGGGCGATGTCGAGGAATCAGTCCTGGAGGAAACCACGGCGAGTCTTTCTTCGCCCGGATCCGAGGTGTCGGGTGTCGTGACGGATGTCTCCGATCCGAATTCGGTCAATGCTTTCGCGGATCGGGTATTCGAAGAACATGGCGGGTGTCATCTTCTATTCAACAATGCCGGTGTGGCGGCTCCTTCGGCGAACGTTTGGGAAACCACGGTGAACGATTGGCGATGGGTTCACGGGGTCAACGTGATGGGTGTGATTCACGGGATCCAGGCCTTTGTTCCGCGCATGATTGCTTCGGGCGAAGAGGGCCATGTGATCAATACCTCCTCGGGCGACGGCGGGATCTCGCCTCTTCCCTTTCAATCGGTCTATGCGTCGAGCAAGGCAGCCGTGTCGTGCATCACCGAATGTCTCGACGCCCAGCTTCAAACCGAGAAGACGCGTCTTCGCGCATCGATCTTCTACCCTTCGGGCGGCCTGCTCGATACGGGGATTTGGACGACTGCTCGAAACCGACCCGCAGAGCTTGCGCGGGAAGCTGAGCCTGCGGTTCCCGCCCCGACCATCGACCAGTTCAAGGAAGCTGCATCAGCGGCGGGCATGGAGCTCCAGTTCCAGGACCTTGATGACCTGGCGCGCCATTGCCTCGAGGGGGTTCGGCAGCAGCAATTCGTGATCATGTTCGGCCACAAGGAGACCGAGGCGACCTTGACGGATCGAGCTGCGCGGATCGGGCGCGGGGAGCTTCCTCTCGACCTGGCCAGCCTTCCCGTGATGTAACCCGGCGCCGCCTTCGCTTCAATTTCAAGAGAGCTTCGCGAGGTTCAGTGCCGCCCAGCCTCCGGGCACCATGCCGTCCACTGTCACTTCGCGCCGGGCGAAAAGCCAAGTGGACCCCACGCGGGTATAGGCGTCTCGGTAGCGGCCCCAATGGTCGAGGCCGCCTTCGGCGATGACGGCGTAATAACACTTGGCCGCGGCGCTCTCCTGACCTTCGAGGTCGATCACGAGGGTCGACGTGTGATGCCAGACCCGCGCCGGGGTTTTTCGTTCCCCGCCCCCAGAGGCCGCAGTGGTGAAGAAATCGCGCAGGGCTTCGTGGCCGACAAAATCGCCGAGCTCGGGCACGTGGATTTCTCCGTTCGGGGCGAAGAGTGCGACCAGGTCATCCCAATGGCCCCGATCTCCCAGGGCGTTGTAGCGCGCCACAAGGTCCCGGATGGCTTCCCGGGCGGCCAGTTCCCAGGGCTGCATGGTCTCTCCCCACTTGGGAGCACGAATTGGACGTGCTGCGATCTCGCGCTGACCCGAGTTTACGATCTCTGGAACCGGGATGAAAGGCGACTCTCGCCCTGAGAAATTTTTACCGTTTCCGCCCCGGCCAGGGCGAGCTTGATCCGCGGAGCCTCCCATCCCGAATGGGGTCGCGGCCCCAGGGCTGCTGTTGCATGCTGGCAATTCAGTCGAAGGGAAGGGCGTAGACTCATGAAGAAGCAGGGCTCGATTCACTCCCAGGTGCAATCCGGAGTGCGCATCAGGGCCGGCCTTGGCCGGACTGTTCTTTTCGCGCTCTTGGCGCTCGGTTCGCTCGCCTTGCCGAATACGGGCTTTGCCGGGGAGGCCGAAGCCTTTTGTGAAGCGTTGGCAGGGGTCAATCGCGGCGAAGTGGATACGCGTGAATTTCCGGAACTCGCGGGGCATGTCCGAGTGCTCGAGACCTTGATCGCTGCGTCTCCCGATGAGATCCAGCCAGACCTGGGCACGCTACGGGATACCTTCGCGGCCTGGCTCAATGCTGTGGACGGCAAGACGTCGATGATGCAGACCTTTGCGATCCTGCGCGATCCCGAATTGGCTGGCGTGCAAGGGCGAATCGCCGACTATATCGCGGCCGAGTGCGGAATCCGTCTCGGTGACCCTGCGTACAAGGTGGGCACCGCGGCTTCTCGCGCCGGGCGTTGTCCGGCCTGGCCCAGCGTGGGCAACCCGCTGACCTTTAATCACTTTCCGAATTTGCCGGATATTTCCGGTGGGAATTATTTCGCTCAGCGCTTCTGGATAAGCTCGGACGGGCCCACTCCGCCGGGGATGTTCGCCGTGGAAGAGGGCGGGCGAGTCAAGCTCCGCGGACAATATCCGCGTGCGCGATATTTCGCCTTTCATCCCAACGATGAAGACCTCAACAACTTGCGCACGCTTCGGGATTGGGATCTCGACCCCGATGAGGGAAGCGTGAATCCCTTCAGACAAATCCCGGAAGGGGATGACCCGAACTATTACACCGCCTGGTTGGTCTTCGACCAGCCAGCGAACGACCCGCCGCCCAACACCTACTATGTGGGCGCCCGAAAAAACGGTATCCGGCCGACTCGCTGGCTCTGGAATATGTTGCGCCTCTACGCTTCGGATATCGGGGATGGGCCCAACTCCGGGGGCGTGCCCCTCCCGGCGGTGACGATCTACGATCGAAAGGGCGAGATCGTGCGTCACTTTGATGAATGCGAGCCCTTCGAGCCCGGCGAAAAACATGCCGAGACGAATATTCTCTTCCCAGTGCTTCCTATTGCGGACCACCGCGCTGTCTATCCCGCCGCGTGGAGCACGTCTTCCAATTTCGAGAGTCCTTCGGATACGCTGGCCAACGCCGACGTGCAATACCTGGCAACTTTTTTCAGCCGCCGTCACGGCGATCTATTTGTCGTGCGGGCGCGGAAGCTCAAGACCGCGAATTCTCGGGAGGGCGAAGCGGTCAGCAGCCCGGGGATGGATATCCGGCTCTATACCCTTTGTACCTACAATATCTGGTCCGGTAGCGCGCAGGATTGCATGCTGGATCAAGAACTCAGGGAGGATGCCGACGGCTTCTATACTCTGGTCGTTTCTGACGAGGCACATCGCCCGGGCAATATCCAAGATGTCGATGCGACCTGGATCGATTGGGGCCCCTATCTCGACGGCCAACTCACCTACCGAATGGTGTACCGGGAAAATGAATTCGCCCGGCGGATCGCCTTTGCGCTCAACGGGGGCTACGTGCCCGACGCAATGAAAGAGTACGTGCCCCGTTCGGCTCCCTGTAGCCGGGAGCGCTTCGAGGAATCCGGCTGGAAGGGGTGTTTCGCGGATGCGGGGTTCGAGGTGGGCGATCTTCCCTAGCTCGATTTGGCGTCGAAATGGGCCGGCGGATATTTCCGGCATTGGCCCTCATTCCAGTCGAGATAGTTTTCCGGTCGGTAGTCGGCCTCGTCCTTCAAATTGAGATAGACGAGCCAGCAGAGATCTTCTTGATTGCGAAGGCGTTCATCCGCGGCCGCGGCAAGAAGAAGCTGGCCTTGGAAGATTTCGTCTTTTGACATTCGGATGCCTCCACCCGCCTCCGTATCGAGGATGATGAACTTGTCCTCACCTTCTCCCAGATTCCATGCTCTCCATTGGGGCAAGCCGCCTTCTCGACCCCGACCGGGGTCGCCCGAGTAGGCGAACTCTGCCCAATAGGATTGCATCGATCGCGAGAGGGCCTCTCGACCGGGCCGGTTGGCTTCGTTGAAGAGCAGCCCGGCCAAGCCGTCATCGGGGAAATCGCCGGTCAGAAAGAGGGTTTCGAGGCCATGCGCGGCGCCCACCAGCAGGGGGAAGTTGCCCCAGAGCGTGTTGGGTTCCTCATCCCAATCCCAGCGATAGGCGAAGGCCGAGCCTCCCGCTCCCCTGACCCAGCGACTGGGATCGTCGGCCCCGCGCGCCTTCCAGCCCTTTGCCCTGTATTCGGAAAAGAAGCGGTAGCGGGTTTCATCCTTGAGCCTGTAGAAAACACCCAGATAAGCGTTCACGAGTTCGGGGCTGAAGGCCAGCCAGAGATTGTTCTCATCCCGATTGGTTCCCGCGATCAACGGAACGTCATGGATCTTGCCCTGGCGATAGGCGGCCGCGGTCCCCTCTTGTGGAATCACGCTCCCGTCTTGAATCATGATGGGCGCCGCGTGATTCCCTCCGTCGGCGTAATAGCCCATGACCAAGGGCTCGGCGGGAAGCGAGCGCAGGAATTCACCCGTTTGGGATGGGCTCATGTTCCGGCTGATTGTCGCGGCGGATGCCCGGGAGTCGGCCAAGCCGGCTTCCTGTAACCAGTCAAGAAGCATCTCGCCGCTTGATCCGGAGTTCTTGCCCTCAGTCCCGTCGCTGGGCTTGCTGGCTCGCTCGGGGGTGACACTATTCGTATATCCGCTTTGAGCGATGGCCCCGTGAAAGAGGCCCCGGGAGGCAGGCGAGATCATCAGGGCGAGGGTGTTCTGGCCGCCCGCGGACTCTCCAAATAGGGTCACTCTTTGGGGGTCGCCCCCGAAAGCGCGGATATTCTGCTGAACCCAGCGAAGCAGTGCGACCTGGTCGAGAAGCCCAAAATTCCCCGAACGGTCGAGCGCGCTGTCCTCTTTGCCCCAGAGCGAAGGATGATAGAACCAGCCGAGGCCGCCGAGTCGATAATTGAAGCTGAGCATCACCAGGTTGAAACGCTTTGCCATCTGGCTGAAATCGTAAAAGCCGCCATGGCCGGTGGTGTTGCCGCCGCCATGAATCCAGACCATCACGGGCAGGCCCTCGGCGGGTATTTTTTCGGGCGCCCAGACGTTGGCGAAAAGACAATCCTCCGACCCAAAGAGCTTGCCCACGAGTTTCTTGGGTGCGCCGCCGAGCCACGAGCCCCGCTGGAGGCAAGCGCTTCCCGGGTGAGTGGCTTGCAAGACACCCCTCCAGGCCGGAACCGGTCGCGGGGCGCGCCAGCGGAGTTCCCCCACCGGCGCAGCCGCATAGGGAAGGCCGAGCCAGGCCAGGGCGCCGTTGTCCGCGTGTTTGCCTACGATTTTTCCGCTGGGCAGGGTGCGCTCGGTGGCGGGCTCGGGCTCAGTTCGGGTCCTGGTTTCCGTTGCGCAACCCGGGAAGAGGCTGGCGAAAAGAAGGAGGCCGGAGCAGAGGAACGAAAGTATTCGGGACATGGAGAGGGCTTTCGTTGGGGGATCTTCCCTGGCGCGCCGTGGCTGACCTTCGGAAGCCCGCTGAAATCGAATGATCCATGAGCCTATCCGAGAAGCCGCGGACCGACACCTGACTGATTCTCTGTTGATGGACGCTCATTTCGCCCAGTTCTCGACGATCCGGTGCCGTCCCCTGAGCCCGTAGTAGCCCAGGCCGAGGCCCACGAGCCCGAGGAAGAGAAGGCCGATTTCCGGGTTGTAGTAGAAGAGCGCGACGAGGCAGATGCTCGCCAGCCCCAGGGCAAGCCCGGCCAGGTAGGGATAGCCGACTGCGCGGAAGGGTCGGTGAAGATCCTTCTCGACTTGCCGCAACCGGATCAAGGCCGCCATGGAGAGGATATAGAGCGAAACCGCCCCGAAGCAGGCCAGGGTGATGATCTCGGCTGTTTTACCCGAGAGAATGGCGATTACGCCAGCCCCCAGGTTGACCAATAGGGCGATGCGGGGCGTTCCGCTCTTGGGGTGGATGCGCGCCAGGGCCGCCGGCGCGAACCCCGAGCGACCGAATTCGAATGTGGCCCGGGCGGCTACCAGAATGATTCCGTGGAAGGAGGCGATCAATCCAAGCAGACCCACGCCCAGCAGCAGGGTGTACCAGCCGGAATCAGTGCCCACGACGAGGGCCAGAGCCAGGGGCAGGGGGGCATCGCTGGCTTCGGCTCCGGGCGCCGGGTAGACGATCTTTTCCCAGCCGGCGACGCCGGTTGCGCTGAAGAATACCGCGATGGCGAGGACGACGAGAGTCAACATGGCCGTCCCGAAACCCAGGGCCACGTTTCGTTGAGGGTCGCGGGCCTCCTCCGCCGCATTCGCGACCCCTTCGATGGCGAGGTAGAACCAGATCGCGAAGGGCAGACAGGCGAAGATTCCGCCGTACCCATTGGGGAGCGGGTTATGGGAAAAGTTCGCCCACTCGAAGGAAGGAAGAGTGAGGCCACAAAAGAGAAGCAGTTCGCCCACGGCGAGGATGGTGATGACCAGTTCGAAGAGAGCGGCTTGCTTGACTCCCCAGGCGTTGAGGCTCGTGAAGACCACGTATGTGCCAATAGCGATCAGTTCTACCGGGGCACCACCGAAGCGCTGGTGGACATAGGCGGCCACCGCCATGGCGATCGCAGGCGGCGCGAAGACGAATTCGATGATCTGCACAAGGCCACCGAGGCAGCCGCCCAGGGGGCCAAAAGCCCGAGCGCAGTAGACAAAGGCGCCCCCTGCCCTGGGGATCGCACATGCGAGCTCGGTGTAGCTGAGGATGAAGCTCACGTACATGAAGGTGACGAGAGTCGTCGCCGCCAGCATTCCGTAGCTGCCTCCAATGGGCAGCCCCAGGTTCCAGCCGAAATACTCGCCGCTGATCACGTAGCCTACGCCTAGCCCCCAGAGCGTGACGGGTCCAAGGCTTCGCTTGAGTTTGGATTCTTCCGGCATAGTTCGACTCTACACGCAGGAAGAAAGATTCGCCGGGCGCCGGACCTCGTCCCGAGATCCAGCAGGTTCGTCTCCCCGGGGAAAGAGGCTCTTGGCGCTCTTTTCTCGGTCAATACAAAAGGATACGCTTTGAGCCGCGGTGTTTTGGCGGTGGATTGAATGGAGGGTCGGCCCGTGAGTGTTGTTCGCTGGGTTTTCTTGAAGCGGGTCTGTGTTTTTCTTCCATTTCTTCTGGGAGGCATGTTCTGGCTGGGTTGCGCGACGCCGAATCCTTCGGACATCTATTACGTCTCCGGAGAGGGGTCGGTTACTCCTGACGGTCTCCGTCAGGTCATGTGGAAGCCATTCAGGACGAGTTTTGTCCGGCCGGGGGCGCGGCTCCAGAACTACAACCAGCTGATTATCGAGCCTGTCACGCTCCAGTACGGGAAAAAGCCGAGCCCAGGCCGCATCGCCTACAACTCCATCGAGCCGATCTACGCGCTGCCGGACAGCGCCCTGAAATCGATCAAGCAGATCTATGCAGAGAGTTTCGAAATTCAGCTGATCCGCTCCGGGCGCTTCCAGCAGGCGTCGGCGCCGGGTCCGGGCACGCTCGTGATTCGTGGGCATATACTGGACCTGGTCATTACCGCTCCCCCCATGAGGGATCAGCCCGCGGATGGGAGTTTCATCGTGAGCGACTCGGGCCACATGACCCTGGCGCTCGACGTCGTCGATGCACAGACGGGGGAGACACTCCTGCGCGTGGCAGATCGCAAGCAGATTCGGGATGACCGGAACTACTATGTGAGCGAAAGTGTTTCCCAGGCCGGAGCCATGCGCTTGATTTTCGGAAAGTGGGCTCGGAACCTGCGTTGGGAGATCGACCAATTGAGCGCCCTACCCGAAATTCCTGCGCCGGAAGGGTGATTCGGCGCTCCGGAATTGGTATCTCTACGGGATGGCAAATCCCACGGCGACTCTTGAAACCTCCGAAGGCGAGATCACGGTCGAACTCTTTCTCGACCAGATGCCCATCACGGCCGGTAATTTCCTTGACCTGGCCGAGAGCGGCTTCTACGACGGGCTGCATTTCCATCGTGTGATTCAAAAATTCATGTTGCAGTTTGGCTGTCCCCATAGCCGAGATCCGGAGAGTCCCCAGGCGGGAACCGGAAACAGTCCGAGCGGCACCATCGAAGACGAGCATCCGGAAGATGCGAAGCTCTCCAACGAACCGGGCACCCTTTCCATGGCGAATACCGGCCAGCCGAATAGCGGCGGCTGTCAGTTCTTCATCAATACGGTGCACAACGACTACCTGGACTGGTTTTCACCCGGGCCTTCGAAACACCCGGTCTTCGGTCGCGTCACCGAAGGCATGGATGTGGTCGGAAGGATCGAGAAGGCGCCCACGGATGGACGCGATCGCCCCACCACCCCGGTCCAGATGGTTTCGGTGCGGGTCTCGCGATAGAGGCGGAGCCTCCCGGGGAATCCTGTGGCGATAGGCGGGACTTTCAGGCTTCCTCAGCTGGCTCGGACGAGGCGTCCGGGTACGCGGATCAATACGTCAGCTGAAATGAGCAGGCTGCCCCGATTCCTGGAGCCTGTATTCCCGAGCCGTGCTCCCGGTAATTGGCATTCGAGAGATTGCGCAATTCAGCCGAAAAGCTCAGACGTTCGCTCCACTGGAACTGCCCGCTGATATTCACCGTCGCCCAGCTGGGCGTGCCGAGTGGGTTGATCCGAGGGTCGCGTATATCTCGTTCGCTGAGTCGGCGCTGGCTGGCGGCGAAGCGTAGATAGGGTTCGATCCGCAAGCGCTCGCTCGCTTGCCAAGGAAAGCCGAGCTTTCCCTGAAGGGGGGGGACGCGATCCGCGGGCTCCTCGCCGCCGGTTCGGATCGACTGTTCGCCCCACGTCCAGAAGAAGGAAAAAGCCATGGACAAGGATTCGTTGAGGCGAACGTTTTCGAAGAATTCGACCCCCGTGAGCTGCACCTTCTTGGTGTTGGCGCTTCTGACGATATCCCTGCCCTCGGGTGTCTGCCCCCCGGTCGAAACGGATTCGATCTTGTCATCGTATCGAGAGTAGTAGAAGAAGATCTCCGTCTGGATTGTTTCGCCCAGATAGCGAAAGCCCAGGTCGGTGGTGTAGATCACTTCAGGAGCCAGATCGGTATTCGGCTCGTTGTACCGGTTCCCGGGGCGCGGCCCCAATGCGCCGAGATCGAAGATATTTGGGGCGCGGAAGCCGCGGCGAAAACTGGTGATGAACTCGACGCTCTCCCAGGGCTCGAGGAGCAGTCCAACGGAGCCGGTGAAGTCTTGTTGGTCGCCTCGCTCTACAGTGCCCAGCGCGCTGTCGGGTAGCCGGGTTTCTATATAGCTGTAGCGAATACCGGCATCCAGGCTGAGCATGGGCAGGATATGCATGGACATATCCGCGTGCACTCCGTAGGTATTCATGGTTGATCCGTCGGGGAAACGCGAAGGAACGTTGACCGCTACCCCAGTATTTATATTCGTATCTCGGCGACTGCTGGAAACCCAGTCCAGGTAGGCATCGGCTCCCCAATGCAGATTGATTTTGTTTCCGATCCGTTTGCGTATGACTCCAAATATGCCCAGCAGTTCACTGCTGTTTTTTTCGTGACTGCGGATCGCGCTCTCATAATCGCGAGTCAAGCGATCGTCACGAATTCTTTGGTAAGCGACATCAAAGCGCACGGAATCGAAATAGCGGGATTCCTCCTCTTGTTCGTAACGCATGTGGGCAAAGAGTCGCTCGAGGGGTTCGTAGTAGAATTCCGATGAAGAAGGATGGGTCTGACCGAATCCCGTGGTCATTTCGTCGTAACGCGGCGTTTTGGGTTGTTTGTTGTATTGGACATCAAGGGAGAGTGTGCGGTTGGTCTGAGGTGCCCAGAACACGGAGAAGTCGCCACCCAAGGAGGTATAGGCGCTGGGGACCTGGCGACCCACATCGCCGCCTCCTTCGAGGTTTCCCGTTTCCAGCCCGGAAAATCCGGCGCGGATCCCAAGTTGTGTATTGCCGCTCTCGACTTCCGCCCGCATCCCTCGACCCAGGTTGGCGGAGTTGAAAAGGGCAGAGAGGCTCGCCCGGGATTCCCAACCTTCGTCTTGAAAAATAGGGCGACGGGTATGCAATTGAATCACGCCGCCCATGGCGTCGCTGCCGTGTCGAACCGACGCTGGACCGCGAACGATTTCGATGCTGTCAACGAGGCGAGGCTCCACCAACGCAATATAAGGGGTGGGCGCGGCGCGGTAGATTGCGTTGTTAAGCCGCATTCCATCCACGAGATTGAGTACCCCGGAACCCGTCAGACCACGCAGGAAGGGCGATCCCTGGCCGGGAGTCGTGATCTGCAAGTGGACAGCACGGGCCCCCTTCAAGGCGTCCGTGAGCACCTCGGGAATCGAGTCTTCAAGTGCGCGGTGATCAAGGAAGATCGCCGGAACCGTATTCTCGATACCGTCTTCCTGGTCGCGAAACCCGACGATGCGGATATCTTCGCGTTGCTCCTGTGAAATCTCGGAATCCGTGCCCGGATCGATTGCAGCGTCCGGGAAATCCTGGGCCCAGCTCAATGCCGGAAGGAAGAAAAACGCGACGAGCGCGGTCCCAAGGCAAGCGCCGAAGAGTCGCCGCCAGCGTGGACCCGTCCTCAAATGACTCGAGAACACTCGAACCCGTCCTTATCGAAGTCCAGGCCGAGCCTTCTTGCGTCGCCGCCGAGAGGCCGCTCGCTCGCCCAGGATGAATACGATTCCGCTTCCCAGGAGCATGATGCTACCAGGCTCAGGTGCTTGAACGGGGATCAAGCACCACGAATTGATGACCCCGTTATCGCCGGCTTGAAGATCTTCGGCGAGGAGCGTCCAGGTTCCTGAAAGTTCCTCACCCGCGAATGCTGAGAGTGGTTGGACCGGCGTCAGAACGCCAGAGATCGCGGCCGGAGGCGCAGCGGAGCATTGGTTCTCCGCAGCCGCGAGGCCCTCGTCCGAGAGAGTCACCAGGAAATCGTCCCGCGAGCATCCGAACCCACCGGCGGTCGGGGAGTGGCCGGGGCGGTCGATGAGCACCACCGAGGTGCCTGTGCCCTGGTTGGTCAGGGTGAATTTGGCATCGCCTACCCAGGTATGGGAGATGTTCAACGAGACATCGAGGCCAGACATAACTCCCGTCTGGTTGACGAGAAAATTGCTTGAAGCCGGATTGTTGTTTGAGAAGGCGAGATTGAGATTCGCGCTGGTGCAGAACTCCGAACCCTGAGTCGTGGTAAAGGTCCGAGTCGGGGCCTTGGTCTGTCCGCAGGCGTTATTGGCAAACAGTCTCCAATGGTAGGCTGTGGCTGGTTGGAGCGGGGTCTCGGCGACGAACGAGTTTCCGGCGCCGATAGCTGTCAGGTCGATGCTCGCGAAGAGCGGATCATCATCGACTTCAAGTAGGAAGGTTTCAGCTTGATATGCCGGGTTCCAATTGAAGGGCGCCAATTGTGCAACGTTGTCTCCGCCATCGGCGGGGGTCAGCAACACGGGCTGCTGCGGGCTCTGTGAGAATGCACTCACCTGAGTCATGAGGCTCTGGCTTTCCGCACCAGGGGCAGTCGCCAGGATTTCCAGGAAGTATTGGTTGAAGTTGACGGTTCCATCGGTGGTGACGGTGAGGGTGGTCTGTCCTGGGGGAGTGATCGGGTTCGTTGAGAAGTTTGCGGTGAATCCTGCAGGCAGGTTGGGGACGGATAGAGTCGTCGCCCCGTTGAAGCCTCCGACGCTCGCAATGTCAATCGTGATGGGCTGGAGGGAGCCTGGCGTACAGAAAGATTGGACGAGGTTTGTAGCGTTGAGGACGATTCCCGGTGTGCCGCAGCTTTCGAATTTGAATTTTCCGACTCGTGTGGCCCATGTTCCGTTGGCCAGCGCGTACTCGTTCGTATACCAGAAGGTACAGTCATCTACGGGGTCGACGTTCATCGAACTATAGTCACCCCAACGTTCGTTGCTGTGGACTCCGAGTCCCGAGATGAGGGTTGTTTCACCCTGGGTGAGGGTGCCGGGCGGGTCGGCTTGAAGCCGGCCGTTGTAGCGGATGCCCGCGTGAAGTGAGGCACTGCCTATGCTGTATCCAATGGCGAGATTGCCGTCCTGATCGGTTGCGGCACTGGACATCCATCGGCTGTGGGAGTCGGGAGCGTAGGTCCCTTCCTGGGCCAGGGTCCATGGCCCGCCGCCGCTTCGACGAAGTTCCCACCAGCGGAGTCCCGCATGGTCCGTATTGTCAACGTCGGTGACGTGACTGCCGACGAGGCTCTCGTAGGCGCCGGTGTTGCGGTATTGGACCCTCCACATCACCACTTCGCGCAACGGGTCCAGCCGGATTCCTCCACTGGGCTGGGGAATGCACTGGAAGGAGAACAGGCCGCAAAGGTTCGAGTCGAAGTCCAGGATAGGGATCTGGATCGGTCCGGTCAGGGTGGAATTCGCAGCGTTCGCGAAATCGACGTCGTACTCGAAAATTTCGAGGAAATCCGAGGTCGGACTATTGGTCGACGGACTATGCGATTCGTCGTCGTTGTGCCGGATGAAGAAGGCGGGTGTGCCTGGCGGAGGCGGATTCGCTCCGTCGAAATCAGCCGGGTGGATCATCTGGAAGCCGAATCCGTTGAGGCGACTGCCCGTGATTCGCTGCAGGCTGGCCGCCTGCCCAACGAGCATCTTCGATCGGTCGAGGGCGTAGAGTCCCGGGCCGGATCCCTCGTTGGTGCCGATATAATAGCCGTCGGACCAGACTGCGTATTTGGGATAGTCGGGAAATTGGGGAGCGCTGAACTCGTAAGCCCACCAGCCACCTGCCAGGGGATCGCCTGTTTTGCTGATGTATACGCAAAGCTTGTTGCCGGCATCTGAAAATTCCGAGAGCAGCCAGCGCCCGACGCCGTGGTCGTAGAGAACGATGGGGTCGCCTCGGCCGGTCAAGCAATTGGAGAGGGCGCCATTGCCTGCTCCGAGCGTGTCCATGTTCAGCGGGCCCGCGACAAGGGCGCCGGTGTCCTTGTTGTAGACAGAGAAGACCGAACCAGCCGCTGAATTCGAGGACTGGATGTAGTAATTCAGCCCGATATCTCCGACCGTGTCCGGAGGCGAGGCTCCCGTAAAGCCTCCGCCCGCGAAATTCAGCAAAGGCGCAGAGACGACCTTGTGTACCGGTGCGGCAGCTTGCACTTCAAGGAGGGAGTCCCCCTTGGTGGAGACAGGGACCTTGGCCCGGCTCTGCGCATCGACCAATTTCTCGTTGAGGTAGTAGCGCTTGGGGATCATCTTGATGCTGTCGCCCGGCGCCCAGGCCTGTCGTGTGACGAGATTTCTTAGATCCGTGTCGATGGAGGCGGGCGTGACCGGCGGCAAAGTCTCGGCCCCGCGGACGACTCGAACCTTGGAAATTCCCGGCACCTGAGCGGACGCCGTGCCGGGCAGGAAGGAGAGGGTGAGGGCAAAAAGAACCAAAAGCCATGGGAGCAACGCCATGCCCAAGCGCAGGGGCCGGTTTCCGACTGCGCCCGCGGGTCGGCCGAGAGCCGTTCGGCCGATGCCGACACGAACCCCCGTATGCGCCGCCCCGGAGATATACGCTGATGCCCTGGCATGCCTGCCTCGCACGAGGCGGCAGTATTGGGCTGGCCGGTTCAAGTCAAAAACCCCCACTTCACGCTAAGGTTATTTACCTACACCAAAACGTAAATAATTGATTGATATCGCGCGCTTCTAGACGCCTTCGCATATTAACATGCCATCTTCGCATTAATGAATTCTGAAGTTCCGACACGGCCGCGCTTTCTCGGCCCGATCGGCGCTTCCCGGATCCGCTTCCAAGCGGCGGACTGGGCGCTTGGAAATTCGCAGGATGCCCCTGCCTCCACCGAATTCTGAAGGATTTCTACCGGTACACAAATCGCCCTAGAGACCCGAGGTTTATCCGGAAACGAGCCTTTTAGCCCGAGAGCCAAGCGTATGACGGCGAGGCCTTCCGCGCGATCTGCGTCCTTCCCCAGCATCCGTTGCCAGGGCTATGCGGCCGCGGAAACAGTGTACTCGCTTGGTTTCGGCGACGGCGAATCGAGAGATCGGGGCCTTCATAAACTCTAAATATGAAGATTACCATCATGCAACCTGGAGCCGGTTCGAGACTTTGACCGGGCCGGGCATTCGGCCATTAATCCCTCGCGGGGTTGGCGAGGGGCTCTTGAGGAGGCAACTAGTTCACCTGGGCGAGAAAAACGGAGTCCGCCCCCCCAGGGCCCGTGGGTGTGTGACTCCATCGCATCGGCATTTGACCGGAAGGTCTTCGGAAAAAACACGGATCCTGGATTCCGTATCTTCATGAGGAGGCTGGTCGCTTTTTGGTGGAGGACAGCCTACTGCGAGCAAGTGGAGGCAAGGCGAAAATCAATGGCTTGGGCACGTGCGGTGGTCGCCGTTTTACTTCTTTTCTCATTTGAAGTCGCCGCTCGTGCGAGCGAGCCGGCTGTTCCGCCCGAAGTCTGGGTCGAGTCACCCCGCTGGGTGGTCGACTTGCCGAAGGATTCGACTCTGACCATTTCCAACCCCCTGGGCGATGTCAGGGGCCGTAGCAGCGGAGATGAAAAGCTGATGGTCGTGGGGGTCATCCAGCGCTTGGCCCCGGATCAGGACGATGGCGAAGTCTTGATTTCCAGCGATGAAGGTGAAGTCAATGTCCGCACGGTCTACCCCAGTGCTTCTGAGCTTGCCCAGAACGGACGCCCGAATGGGCGAATCGACCTGAGCGTTCTGGTTCCTGCTGGTCGCGCAATGGTCGTGGAAACCCGGCACGGCTTGATCGAGATCAAGGGCATCAAGCGTGATCTCAACCTTCGAACGGGTTCGGGTCGCCTGAGGGTAACGACGGGCCGGGCACTCACGGCTCAAACAGAGAGCGGCGAATTGCGGGCGGTGCTCAAGAATCCCAGCGCCGCCCATCTTGCTCGCCTGAGTACAAAAACGGGAGAGTTGCGAGTCGATCTGCCGGATCAGGCCGAACTTGCAATTCGGGCGCGGACCGGAGGCGAACTTCGCCGCACAGGGACTTCCTTGGCTAAGGTACCCATCGTCCGAGAGGGGGAAGTTACCACCTTGGAAGCGGGCAAATCCCCGTGGATACTGGACGCGCGAAGCGAAGCCGGATTGGTTGAAATACGGACGCTGCCCGAGCACGAGTTGCGTTGACGCGACCGAAAAGGACGCACTAGTGTTCCTCGTCGCGCCGGTTTGATTCGGAGTCGGTTCGACGAAGGGACTGCCTTCACCGTGTCAACTCTGGACAAACCGAAATTGCAAGAATAAGAGAGTGTGAGAGTGAACTGTTTGAATTTTGGAGGGTACCGAGGTCTCGCTCTTGGATTGATGCTCTTGATCCTTTTGCCGGCCTCCCTCCGCTCGGAAGAGATTCGTCCCAGCGTCCGTATCGGGTGGAGCGAGGACGCTCCGCAGATCGACGGCAAATTGAGCGACCCCGCATGGCAGGATGCTGCGCTCATCGACACCTTCCTGCAGGTGACGCCGGTGCCTGGAGGAAAGCCGTCCCAGCGTACCGATGTACGCATCCTGACGGACGGAGAGTTCATCTATTTCGGTATTCGCTGTCACGACACGAATCCCGAAGAGATCGTGGCGAATGTCATGCTGCGCGATGCGCGTCTCTGGTACAACGACCGGATCGTGATCGGACTCGATACCTTCAATGATCGCAGAAACGGTTATGCGTTCGAAGTCAACCCGAGAGGCTCCCGACATGATGTGCTGATCGAGGGCGACGCGTGGAACAGCAATTGGACGACCCTATGGTTTGCCGAGGCATCGATCGATTCAGGTGGTTGGAGCGTCGAGATTGCCATTCCGTACCACTCCATGAATTTCGATCCCGAGTCTGACACATGGGGTTTTAATTTCTCGCGGGGTATTCGAAGAAACGACGAGCAAATTCGCTGGAGTGATACACACCCGCAGCGATTCGTCAGTGATTTTGCCGTGGCGGGTAGTCTCGAGGGGATGCTCGGAATCACTCAGGGCCTGGGCATCTCGATCATTCCGTCGGCGACCGCGGCTCGAATCGATGAGCGAAATGCGACCGTACCCGATAACAATATCGAGCCGAGTCTGGATGTTTTCTACAACTTCTACCCTTCGGTTGTGGCATCTGCGACCGTCAACAGCAGGTTCGGAGAGACCGAGGTGGACGATAGGCAAGTCAACCTCAATCGCTTCGATCTGTTCTTTCCGGAGAAGCGTGCTTTCTTTCTCCAGGATGCGTTGATCTTCAGTTTTGCGGACTTCCAGGCGGAGCGTAGCTACAAGAACGGGCTGCCCTTCGACTCTCGTAAAATCGGCCTGGTGGAAGATCCGAATGGCGATGTGGTTGGCGTTGATATCCTGGCCGGCGGGAAAGTGACCGGTCGCCTGGATCGCTTCAATTTCGGTTTCATGGACGTCGTGCTCGACGATCACGACGGCGTGGGGAAGCAGAACGTCGCCGTCGGCCGTGTGGCGATGAATGTGCTCGAGGAGTCGACCCTGGGTGCAATCGTGACCCATGGCAATCCATCCGGCGGCCCGGACAACTCGTTGGTGGGTATGGATTTCAATTACGCCAACAGCGATTTCAACGGTGGCGAGACATTGATGGGCCAGGCGTGGTTCGCCAAAAGTTTTACCGAGGGGGTAGGCGGCGGTGAATGGAGTTATGGGGGCCTTCTCGAATACCCCAATGACAGGACTCGCTGGAAGGTCGGCGTCGTGGGGATCGAGGAGAATTACAACCCAGCGCTCGGATTCGTCAACCGTACGGGCATTCGGCGTTATAACGCTGCCTATCGAAATCGAATTCGGAGAGACGCCTACATCCGGACGATCGATTCGAGAGTGCTTGGGTACGTGGTTACGGACCTGTCCAACGAAGTGAAGTCGGGACAGTTCAACTTTTCGCCGCTGACAGTGAGGAGCGAGGTGGGCGATGCGATTTCTATCGCGTATCGCCACGACTACGAGCGTATTGATGAGCCCTTCACGGTATACCCGGGAATCGATGTTCCCCCCGGAAGTTACCCGGTAAATCGCGGTTATATACGCATCGATACGAGTCGTAACCGAGTGCTACAGGGTGCGATTCAAGTCACCACCGGCGGCTTCTACGGGGGAACCCTGACCAGTTTTTCTCCGGAGATCTCGTGGCGTCCGAGCTTTCATTGGCTTTTCGAAGTTGATTACATCCTCAACGATGTGAGCCTTCCCCAGGGCGATTTCAAGACGCATCTGCTGCGGGCGCGGGTGAATGTTCAATTCACCCCGAACCTGGCCTGGATCACGGTTGCGCAATGGGACAACGTGACGGATAGCGCCGGGATCAATACCCGCGTTCACTGGATCATCGAGGATGGCCGTGAAATCTTCGTTGTCTTCAACCAGGGACTCGATACCGAGGACGGGGTGACGGCGACGAGAAGCGAACCCCTGGTCAAGCTTGAGTGGGCATTTCGCTTCTAGATCCCCGGCTTTTTCCCTGGTCGTGCCGAGGAAAGAGGCCTCAAGCAGAGAGGCGTCGCCGTAGGGCTGCGATCTCCCTCAGGAGCGTCTTTCCGAGGAAGCGGAAAATGCTCACGGGCTTTCGCTTGAATTTGCGGAGCAAGAGCCGGCGCATATGGGGCATTCCATCGTACTCGGCTTCGCGCTGGCCGTGGCCCATATGCAGACTGAGGGCTGGTACGTCGATGACATCCAGGGGCAACTCGATCTCGAAATTTTCGGTTCGCGGGAGCAGGCAGGTTTCGTCATTGCAGGCCTGGTAGCGGACTTTGATCTCGAGCGAGGTGGCAGCCATGTCGAGGGGGCGCGTTTCGCTCGCCATTTCTCCCGTTGGGTAGAAGGGGATGACGAAATCGACGGTTCCGCTCCAAACCTGCAACTCGATATCCATTTCCTTCAGGTGCAGAGGGCGCGAAGGCGGCTCAACTGTATCCAGCACGACCAGTCCGGGCTGGGGCGCGATTTCGATACTCGTAGCGATCATGCCCTCGGGCACGGGATCGCCATAGATATGAAGACCCTCGGCGAGTTCGAAGCGTACGATCAACTGGCGAAGGATGCCCTGACGCAGGCTTCCCTTGCCTCCTCTTATGGTCGCGCTCAGGCCGATCTCTTCGTCGCCTGTGCTCGCCTGGGGTGGCTCGTCCTGAAAATCGATCCGTCCCAGGGCTGCGTCGATCAGAAACTCCGGGCTGTCGCGTTTCTTATAGGAGTCGTGAAAAAATTTGGCAACCACCATGCCGTCTTCATCCGTGACATAGGTGCCCGGAAAGGGAATTCCCATCATGAGCGGATCGCCTTCGATCTGATCATTGAGAATTCCGAATTCACGAATCACATCGGAGTCGATATCGGAAAGCAGTGAATAGGGAATGCCCTGCCTATTCGAAAATTCCGAGAGCACTTCCTGGTCGTCGTAGGAAATGGCATAGAGGCGAATGCCAGCCGCTTGGAATTTCGAGTACGCGTCGCGCAACTCACCGAGTTGCGTCCAGCAAGGGGGTCACCAGACGGCGGATCGGAAGAAAACCACCGCCGACTTCTGACTCGCACGATCCTCGTGGAAGCGAATCGCTTTGCCGTTCTGGTCCGGGAGCGTGAAATCGGGCAAGCGGTCCCCCACTTCGGGGCCCGTCGAGTGGCCGGAAGGGAGGCCTTTGCGGGCAGGATGCTCCAGTGGCGCGGGTGCATCAAAGCCATGTTCGTCGCGCTCGACAGCCATTTGTTCGAGTCTCCCTTGGAGCGAAAGCTAAATGTTGGCACTCTATATGTCAATAGATGAAGCAACAGAGTGCCGGGGATCTCGGTTAGGCTAGGTGTGATTTTTTCTGACCGAGGAACTCTTCAGGAGAAGACAATTGGCCGCAAGCGATCTGGGAGCAAATGTTTTTCGGCTGCTCTCCTATGGGCTACTGGCATTCGTCGCCATCGTGATCCTATTGGGTTTTATTCCGCCCCGTGAGCCCGAGGCATGGAGCGAAGCGGGTGCGAACTTCGCCGTGGAACTCCCGGAGTCCGCTGTTTGGGAGCGGCTTCAAAACCTTCGTCTCGCCGAGCACTACGTTCCCGGGGTGGAGGGCTTGGCGATGCTTACCGACGCAGATCGGGGCGTAGGCGCGAGTCGCCGCATCTTTCAGGACGGAGGATTGACGCTGGATGAGACGGTCGTCGAGTGGGAAGAGGGATCCGGGTTTGTGATCCGACTTCATCAGGGACAGCAGGGCCCGCCGCCTCCTTTCCGTAATGCCCGGTTCCGCTATTGGATTGAGTCGTCGGATGAAAGCGGGACGGAACTATCCCTCACCATGCACTACCAGCCATCGGCGGGGCTTTTGGGCGAATGGTTGGACAACTCCTTTTTCAACGAGGAGATGAATCGGCGCATGGAGTCTCTGGCTTCCAGCATGAAGGCGTATTACGAGTCAAGTGCGCGAGTGCGCTAGGGTGATCCTTCGTGCTGCGCGCGCCATTGCGAACGAAACCGCGAGGTTTCGTAAACAGGTGCACAAATCGGGAGATCGATATGAGCGAATCGCGAGAAATGGATACTGGAACCGACCATCTGCTCGGCCGTGTCGAAGATCGAGTGGCCGTTCTGACCATGAACAGGCCCAAGCGCCGCAATGCGCTTTCGGGTCCCATGCTCCAAGGCCTTCAGACTGCGCTGATCGAAGCCGAAACGGCAACGGATGTGGGATGCATCGTTCTGACCGGGGCCGAGGGTGCTTTTTGTGCTGGGGGTGATGTCAAAGGCATGGCCGATTCCCAGGGCGGCGGGGGCGGAGGCGGCTTGGACGATGCGATCCACCGCCAGCGACTTGCTCAGCGCGGCACGGCGGGAAGAATCTACGAGATGCCCAAGCCAGTGATCGCGATGCTGCCGGGCGCGGCGGCCGGGGCAGGGTTGGGTTTGGCATTGGCCTGCGATCTTCGCGTTGCCGCCGAAAATGCCATTCTCACTACGGCCTTTGCGAAGATCGGCTTCAGCGGTGATTGGGGTGGAACTTTCTTCATGACCGGGTTGATCGGCGCCGCCCGAACCCGAGAACTCTACTACCTGTCCGACAAGATCGATGCCATCAAGGCGGAGAGTCTCGGCTTGGTGAATCGTGTAGTGCCGGCGGATCAACTCGAAAAGGAAACCATGGCGATGGCCCATAGAATCGCCCACGGTCCGACCGTTGCCTATCGCTACATGAAGGAGAATATCGCCAGGGCAGTCGGAGGGGATATGGGAGAGTGTCTCGATCTCGAGGCCACCCATCATGTTCATACCTCGCTGACTCGTGATCACCGAGCAGCCGTCAAGGCATTCGTGGACAAGAAGGACCCGATTTTCGAGGGCCGCTAAAAGTTCGAAAAGAAAAGAGGGGCCGAGTCCGGAAGCCAGCAAGCCTGGAAGCGAATGGGCTCAGACGCGGATTTTTAGCCTCTGGGAGTTGAATAGGGCTCTATGACGGCAAAACTACAAGTCGCTCGTCTTTCCGCTGCATTGGGAGCGGAGGTGCGTGGTCTTGAACTGGGAGCCATCGATCCTGAGACCGTTCGGGAGATCGAGAAGCTTCTCTGGGAGCATCAAGTTCTCTTCTTTCCGGATCAGAACCTCGACAAGCAAGAGCATATCGCTTTTGGCGAATACTTCGGTGAGTTGGAAGGCCATCCCCACCTGGACAATGCGAAGGAAGACGAGCGTTTTTTCGTCCTCAAGGCGAGCCGTGGAGGCATTGCCGATGAGTGGCATAGCGACCTCAGCTTTCTGCCGCGTCCCGCCCTGGTATCGATTCTCCAGATGGTGAAATGCCCCGAGGTGGGGGGAGACACATTATGGGCGAATCTTTATCAAGCCTTTGAGGAACTCTCTCCTCCGCTGCAGGCACTCTGCGAAGGCCTCTCGGCATTACACAACGCCGAGCCGCACGATCGCCCCGAGGAGATGCACATACACCCCGTCGTGCGCGTTCACCCCGAGACGGGGCGAAAAGTTCTTTTTGTCAATGAACACTTTACGCGTCGTATCGTCGAACTCAGCGTGCCTGAAAGTGAGCTTCTTCTTGGCTATTTGCGTCGCTGGGTCGCAAGCCCGCGCTTCAGCATTCGCTATTGCTGGAAGCCCGGAACCGTGGCGATGTGGGATAACCGCTGCACGCAACATTTCGTATTGAATGATTTCGACGGCGAGCGGGTGATTCAGCGGGTCACGGTGATGGGCGATGAGCCCCGGGGAGGCGCCCCGAAATGGGAAGCCTACACGCGAGGGGGCGGGCAGAGCGATACGAGCCGCCATGACCGCATGCTCCACAATTATCTGCGTAGCCAACTCGAAGAAGGAAACGACTGATCTGAAATTTCAAGGGGAGAGTCATGCTGAAGGGCAAGGTCGCGTTGGTGACCGGCGCCGGGCAGGGTGTGGGGCAGGGGATCGCCCTGGCTCTGGCGACCGAGGGTGCGAAGGTGGTAGCTATCGGACGTACCCTGGCGAAGTGCGAAAAGACCGCGGAGTTGATCGCCGAACGCGGATCTGAAGCGCTGGCATTGGAATGCGATATCAAAGAACTCGGCTCCCTGGAAGCGGCGGTCGAGGCGACGGTGGAGCAATTCGGCACCATCGACATTTTGGTGAATAACGCTCAAGAGGTTCCGCTCGGGACGCTCCATTCGGTCACCGACGAAGCCTTCGAAGCGGGCTGGCTATCCGGGCCGGTGGCGACGCTTCGCTTGATGAAGCTCTGCCATCCCCATCTCCAGGGGGGAGGCTGCATCGTCAACCTGGCGAGTACCGCGGCCAAGCGGTGGGATGCCTCGGGATATAGTGCCTACGCGGCGGTCAAGGAGGCGATTCGGGCCCTGACCCGGGGCGCCGCGAGCGAGTGGGCGGCCGATGGCATCCGGACCAACGTCGTCCTTCCTCACGCCAAATCGCCCGGGCTCGAATGGTGGATCGAAAACAACCCCGAGGAATCTGCCGCCTTCATTGCGACCATCCCCATGCGCCGTGTGGGCGAGTGCGAGGAGGATATCGGCCGCTTCGTGGCGACGCTCTGTTCGGATGCCTGCGCATACGTCAACGGCCAGAGCATCGCCGTTGATGGGGGCCAGGCCTATATGGGCTAGGCGCTCCAGTCGATCACGTGGAGCATCACGTAGACCAGAACGCCTGTGACGGAAACGTACATCCACGCCCCCCAGGTCCAGCGCGAAAGTTTCTTATGGCTCGCGAAGCGGCCGCTCAGACCGAGATAGACCGAAGTCAGGATCATCGGAAGAGCCACGATGGATAGGACAACGTGGCTGATGAGGAGCGCGAAATAAAGAGGGCGCACAGCACCCTGTCCCTGGAAGAGCGTGTCTCCCTGGCTGTAGTGGTAATAGATGTAGTTGATCAGGAAGAGCGCCGAGAATACGATGGCGCTGAGCATGAGCTGCTTATGGAGGGCGCGTTTGCCTTTTTTGATGGCCCGCAGTCCGGCGACCAGAAGCAAAGCACTGATGGAATTGAAGAGCGCATTGAAGGCAGGAAGGCTCGAATCGCCTCCAGTGGGGGAGCCCTCATGGAAATAGATCAGCCATACGAGGAAGGCGATTGCCGCCGAGCAGACGACGGCGTTGATGATCGCGAAGCGGGCAGGTGAGAGCTGGGTCGTTTCGGTGGAGTCCATGGGAAACCTTTAGCGCTGCCCCGAATCGCTCGCATCGTTCAGACGGCGCTTTCTGTGTCCTAGTTGTCCAGGCCTGCGAGGGAAAGGCTGATATCCCAGAGTTGCTCTGCATCGCCGGCCGAGAATACTGCGGCAGAGGGCGCGATTTCCTTCATGTCGAAGAAATAGGCGCCGCTCATCTTCGCGGCTTCCGGTGATGTGCAGAGGTAGACGCCGGTTTCCGCCCCCTTTTCCGGACTTCGGGAGAAGGGCGAGCCGAGGGTCATCATGATCCGAGCCCAGGCTCCGTTGTTCTTGCTGAAATCGCTCCCCACAAAACCGGGGTGAAAACAGTTGGCCGTGATTCCCGAGTCGGACTCCCGGCGGGCAAGCTCTTGGGTGAAGAGGATGTTGGCGAGTTTCGAACGACCATAGACCGAGAAGGTGCTGTAGTCCCGACTGGATTGGAGGTCATCGAAATTCAGACCCCCTCCAAAACGGTGTGCCCCGGACGCGGTTGAGACTACTCGCCCCGAACCGTTCTCGCGCAGGCTCTCCAGCAAGAGGTGAGTCAAAAGAAAATGACCGAGGTGATTGACCGCAAAGGTCTCCTCGTAGCCGTCCGCTGTCGTTCGGCGCTTCTGGTTGACGACGCCAGCGTTGTTGAAGAGTACGTCCAGAGTTCGATTGGTTGACAGGAACTCACTCGCCATGCGCCGCACATCGGAGAGATTTCCGAGATCTCCGAGGCTCAATTCGACACGGACACCGGGAGTTCGAAGTCGAAGGGTCTCGATGGTTTGAACTGCTTTCTCTCGATTGCGGGCCAGCAGGTGAAGATCTGCGCCCATCTCCGCCAGGGCGAAAGCCGCGGCCCGTCCCAAGCCAGCCGTGAAGCCCGTCAGCAGCACCGTTTTGCCCTTCATGTCCACCCAGGTTGCGGCCAATGCGAAATCCTCCGTCTACGAAATGCTCAGCCCGGGCATATTGGCCATCGCTCCTCCGAGATGCAAGCGCGGAGGGCTTTCGGTCGCTCTGGTCGAAGCTTTGCTTCGCAGGCTAACTCCGCGTTCATACATTGTTTTTCCAAATTCTGGCGGAAAATGATCCGCTTTAGCCTCGGCAGGCGACTCCTACGCCACGGCTCGGTCCAACCGAGTCCGTGCAAGGAGGGGAATCGGAATCGCCGGCAACGCACTCCGAAGACGCCTCCGTCGATACGCGTTGTAGATCGGACCCTCGGGGCTTTGTCCGCGGGGCGATTCGGTCGCTTCCGACGCCGTCGAGTAGAAACCTTCGCCCGCTGCCATTGGATCGCTATCAAGGAGTTTAAAAATGTTCAAGGGATATCTTGCCACTGTTTTCTGTGCGAGTGCATGCGTCTTTCTTCTTTCTGCCTGTGTCCCGGTTTCGAAAAAGCTCGTCGTCGTTTCGCCCGAACAAGGCCAGCTGATTCGGGACGCTTCCATCTTCCAAGTCGAGGTCGAGATCGATGAGGCCATGTTCGACCCGAATAGTCTTCAGGCCGAGCTCAACGGTGTCTTCGTTCCCTTGAGCGGAAAAGACGGAAGCTACGTCTCTTCGCTCGCGAAGGCGCAATCCCTGAACACATCAAACCAGCTCATCGTGACGGCGAATCGCCTCGCCGACGGTGTGCAGAGCCTCCACTCCGTGGAGTTTTCCTGGGCTCCCCTTCCCGAGGGCACCGAATTTTCGGACGAGTTCGCCAAGAACCCTCCCCCGATTGAAACGGCGGAGTTGGAGATGCTTCAATCCTTTGGAAAGCGCCAGAACGCTTTGCTCCACGTCACTTTCAAGGAGGGCTTCGATGCCCCCGCAAATATTCCCTACCGGGCGGATGCGCAGAGCGTCTTTATCCTGAGCGATAGTGGGGAGGGGGATGACTCTATAGCCAATGACGGCCACTACACGGCCCGAGTTGATTTCGATTATGAGAATTATCGCAATCGGAAGACTCGCGAAGTCTTCACCGCATCGATCGATACGGCCAACCCGGGGGAGTTGACCTTCTCGGGACGCGAGCTCAAAGCGAAGAAAGTGCCGACACTTGGCCCCACGTTGGTTTCTCTGGCGGCGCCAACGACAATCGCGCTCGCCCCCCCCGTGGCTGCGGCACCGGTGGTCGACTCCGAGCGAGCTTTGATGATTCGTGATCTCAGTGTGATTGCCGACCCCTCGCGAACGTTTGATCCCTGCGATACCGACGCGGATGGTTTGATGGGCAACCCGAATGGGGCCTGGAGTTTCAAGACGCTGATGGCCAATATGGCGAATACCTTGGCCACCGGCGTGCCCCTCGACCTCTTCGTGCAGCAATGGCTGATGGGCTGGGCACAGAATTTTGATCCTCTTCATGAAGGAAGCGCCAGCGGTGATTGGATCATCAACGACGATGTCGTGCCTCAGCGCGAAGCGGGATTGATCGCATCCATCATCAACCCATGGCCCAAGACCAGTGCGGGAACCCTGGATATGGACAAGGCGCCATTCCGGCTTCTCGCCATCGTCAATCGCGTCGACTTGCGCGATGCCGTGGGTTATGGGTCGAGTACGTCGACCGCTGGAGAGCTGCGCTTTGTCTTCGGTCTGTTGGATATGAACAGCTGTACCCCCGATCGCATGACGGCGATTTTTGAGTACACGGTTCATGCCAATACTTGTACCGAGGTTCTCAACTACGCGCAGGAATGGGAAGACCTTGACCTCTTGCATCCCCCCTTCCCGGCTACACCCGGCTATCTCGCCCATTTGCAGTCCATTACGGATCCGGTCACCAACGCCGGGGCCGCGCCCCTCGAGCCCAACGGCAGTTCGATTGGGCAGCTTCGGACCAGCGAAGTCGTCATGAGTTTTCCCTGGGAGATGCGCGAGTTCACGCTCCAGCCGATCCCCTTCGGAACGCCCATCCAGAATGTATTGCGCATGGATACGACGAAGCAGACACCCGATCGAGAGTTTACGGTGAACGCGGCTCTTCAACCCATTCTCGAGAATTTCATCAATTCCAATCTCGGAGATATCTGCGATTCGAAGCACACGGTGCCCGATACATTTTCGGGGATGCCCTTCATGGCTGGCAGGGCTGATTTCTTCCCCGACTCGCATTTCTGGGCGCCTGGGATCGCAAGCTTTCCCTCCGGCGGTTGTACGGATGATGACATTCGCTTCAACTTCTCGGTGAACACCTGTTCCGGTTGCCATGGTGGCGATGCGATTGATCCGGGTTTTGATCCGCCCTTTTACCACGTGGATCCGACATCTCCGGGAACCTCTCCCGTCCGCTTGTCTCGCTTCCTGACGGGCACCGGGACATCGCCGATTCCCGATCCGAGCCCGATCGGTGGCATCGATCGGGATTTCGCGGATCTCGACCGGCGGGCGGTGGATCTACAGGATCTGCTGGCCACGGGTTGCGTGGGGCTGGCCGTGGCTTCGCCGATGTTGACCACACACTGAAGAACGTCTTCTTGTACCGGGGCCGTGGCCTGGAAAGCACAGCGTCCGGCTCATTCCCGAGCGGCCGCCGGTACGAGAATGCGTTCGTAACTCCACGCGTATCAAAGCAAGCGCGGGCTTGCGCTTTCAGGGGCGCGGTTCGATCTCGCTGCGGAGTGCTTCGGCCTGCTCCTCGAGGGACTCCCACTCGCTCATGGCGGTGCGGACCTCCTCTTCAAGCATCCGCCGCTCGGCTTCGAGCGCTGCAAGTTCCTCTGGCGGCGTGTCTCGGTAGAAATTCTCCTCGCAGAAGCGGGCGTTGAGAGCCTCAACCTTGTCCTCGGCGGCCGCGATCTGCTCCGTCAGATCTCCGAGTAGGGGCTCGAGCTTTCTCAACTGACGTTCCGGAGATGGCCCGGTAGCAGCCTTCTTACCCTTGGCATCCTCGGCCCGGGCCTTGCGCTTGGTTGCTCGTGCCTGGCGAAGCACAGCTTGGGCATCGAGATGATCGTCACCGCTTCGGGCGAGGTATTCCTCATAGGTGCCTGGAAAATCGTTGATGCCCTCACGGGTAATCTCGATGATCCGGGTCGCGAGTTCGCTGACGAACCAGCGATCATGAGAAACGAAGATCAAGGTCCCGTCGTATTTCTTGAGCGCATCGACCAGGGCCTCGATGGCTTCGAGGTCGAGGTGATTCGTGGGTTCATCCAGAACGAGCACATTCGGGCATTCCACCACGTGTCGGGCGAAGATGAGTCGTGCGGCCTCACCTCCCGAAAGGGCCTCGAGTTTCTTTTCCGCCTCATCCCCGGAGAAGAGAACGGCGGCCAAGTTTCCCTTCACGTAGCCGATTCCCTGGGAGGGGCAGTACGTGCCGAGCCATGACTCAATGGTCTGGTTATGCCGACCCACCTGCTCTTTGTGATCCTGGGCGACATAACCCGGGTGGGTTTCGTAACCCCATTCGACATTGCCCAAGTCTTGGCCGACATCGCCCACGGCAATCTTGAGCAAAGTTGATTTCCCAATTCCGTTGGGCCCGATGATGGCGACTTTTTCACCCCGCATCACTGTCAGGCCGACATCCTCGAGAACGTGGTTCTCCCCGTAACTCTTCGTGATTCCCCCGAGTTCGAGAACCTGTCGCCCAGCCGGCCTGCGCTGCTTGAAGCGAAATACCGGGTAGCGGCGGCTGGTCTGGGGAAGCGACTCAATTTCGATTCGATCAATGGCCTTCAGCTTGCTCTGGGCCTGCCTGGCCTTCGTCGCCTTGGCGCGGAAGCGTTCTACGAATGCTTTATGGTCCGCAATCTGCGCCTCGCGCTTCTCGATTTCTTTCTCGCGCCTTTCGCGTTCTTCGCGCTTGGCCTGGGTGAAGGTCTGGTAGTTACCCGGGTATGCCTTGATGGTCGAGTAGTCGATATCAACAATGACTGTTGCGACATTGTCGAGAAAACGGTGATCGTGGGAAACCATCAGCGCCGCGCCGGCGAATTGCTCGAGAAAACGCTCGAGCCATCGGATCGACAGGATGTCCAGGTGATTTGTCGGTTCGTCGAGAAGCAATACGTCGGGCTCCGACGCCAGAACCTGGGCCAGCAGAACCCGGAGTTTGAATCCGCCCGAAAGGGTGGAGAGGGGCTGTTGATGAATTTCGGATTCGATACCGAGCCCCTCCAGGATCTCTCCAGCTCGGGCCTCCAGGGTGTAGCCGTCGCCCTGGATGATGATGTCCTCGAGTTCGGTGTAACGGTCGGCGTCAAAGCTCTCTTCGGCTCTCTCGAGGATGGCCTCTTTTTCCGCCATGGCATGCCAGAGAACTCGATTCCCCATCATGACGACATCAAGAATTCGGGTCTCCTCGAATTCGAAATGGTCCTGCTTCAATACGCCCAGGGAAACGCGCTTGGGAATACTGATCTCGCCTTCGCTGGCGCTCGCCTGCTGGCTCAAAATCTTGAGAAGGGTCGACTTGCCGCATCCGTTTGCGCCCACGATGCCGTAGCGTTCGCCCGCATTGAATTGCAGTGACGCCCCTTCGAAGAGCGTTTGGTCACCGTAGTGTTTTCCAAGGCCTGAAACCGAGATCATGGCGGGAGGAGAATACCGAGAGTTGCGGGCGGCGCCGCATTTAAAAGTCCCGGCCGACCGGCATGCGGCGAAGGGGAGCAGCTATTTGCGATGGGATAGGGCGGACGAGGCGCTGGGTCCGGCAAAGCCGATTAAATCGCGAAATAGGAGTAGATGAGTCCGAAAACGAGAAGCAGAATCACGACGCCCGAGAATACGAATGGATTCATGGCAGAAGACTAGCTCGCGAAATTCCTGGGCGACCGAGGGATCCGGGCACTTCTTTGGCCATGCGGGTTCGGCTACTCTCGGATAGGCCCGACCCCCGGGCCCCTCCCCAGGCCCCCCCTGGTTATCGCTGGGGCGTATCTCATAGCCATCGCCAGCGGTTCGGGGGAGCCAGAAGAGGGAGAGGGCCTCGCATGAGCGGCGCGGAAAAGACAATAGGAGACCCCGAAATGGCCCTGAGCGAAGCGCAGCTCGAGAGTTTTTCGCACCAGGGGTTCATCAGCTTGGGCCGGATTTTCGACGACGCGCAGCTCCGTACGATTTCCACCGAGTACGACCTGCTCGTGACCGACGAAGCCCAGGTTCTGGGCAACGATGAAGAGGGCTTCTTTCCCTACCGGGCCATGCTGAATTTTCGGAGCCCGGCGCTTGCCGCTTTCATTCTCCATCCGCATTTGCTGGCCATCGCCCAGCAGATCCTTGGGGACGATATTCGTTTCTGGTGGGATCAGGGCATCAACAAGAAGCCCGGGTCGGGCAGCCCCATCGCCTGGCATCAGGACAACGGCTACCAGCGCGGCCGTACCCAGGAATTTCTGACCTGCTGGCTCGCCCTGGACGCCTCGGATACGGAAAATGGGGGCCTGAATGTGATTCCCGGCTCGCATCAAGCCGGCCTTCGCCCTCATACCTGGGAGGGCGTCCACGCGGTGATCCCCGGGGACCAGCTCGACACGGCGGATTCCGTCGGCTTGGACGCCCGGGCCGGGGAGGTGCTGATCTTCTCCTCGCTGCTGGTCCACCAAACCCTCGGCAACCTGACCGCCGACCGCCAGCGCCGCGCCTGGGTGATCCAATATTGCCGCGGCGACCAGCACAACGAGGTGACGGGCGAGATCTACGACAACCGGGCCTGGGCGGTGAAGGGGGGCGTGGTCGCGGATTCCCTGGAGAGCGAGCGCCCCTTCGACCTGGTCCGGGAGCGCGCCTGAGCGAGTCCCCCAGGCCGCCGGGGAAGCCCGGACCCGCACGCTTTCCCTCTTCGGCCGTCCCCAAGCGTTCGTTGTGGTCGGGTGAACGTCCGATTTCGTACGCCCGACTGTCGCCCACCGGGTTCCGTGTCGGTATCGAGGGCCTGGATGCCAGCTGGGCTTGCCGCAAGTTTGGCACGGTCGCTGCATAGGAGAGGAGGGAGAAGCGGGTCCCGCAATGAAGCCGATGGCCAAGGGGTCACGAAAGCCGGGATGAAGAAGAAGTTGCAGAAGGAGAGGCAGAGCAGTGAAGGTCGAAATTCTTGGATCAGGCCGGGAGAGTGGTTCCGAGTGTGGTTATTGCGGTGAGGCCCCTTTCGAAGCCTACCGGCGCCTGGGGTTGCCCCTGGGACAGTTTTCGATTGAAGGCCATTCATCGGTGGTTTGCGGCGATTGCCTGGCGGCCCTCAAGGGGCTCGACGCCGTGGGCCCGGTGACCCTCGAGACCCTGGCCGTTCAGCACGAGGACTGGCCCGCAGCGTGTGCCGGAGAGTTCGAGAGCGAAATTTTCCGCCGGGTCGCGGGAAATCTGGTCAACCAGATCCGTTTCCCGGAGGGCCCGCCCGAGGCCTGGGAGGAGCGCGACTCCGAGGTGGAAGACCTGATGAACCATGCCCTGGGAACGATCATGAAGCGCTCGGAAATCACTTCGAATGGGATCTCTTCCCCCGAGTTGTCCGTATGATCCCCGTCCCGGAGATATTCGGAGAGGGATTGCCCTTGGGCTCAGCCCTGATCTCCCTGACCTCTCTCCTGGTGGTGAGCTACGCCAGCCGATGCTCGGCGGAGAGCGAACGCGAAGACGGAGAGCGCATCAGCCGCGAAACCCGGGCCGCCCGTCTCCACCGGATGGCTCATTCCCGGGAAATGCGTCCCTCTCCCTAGAGGAATACGGGCCGCGGCCCGCGCTCGAGCCAGGAGGGGGGAGGCTCAGCCTCCCGCCGCGGCTTCAAGATCGATGCTCTCCCCGATGACCTTCCTGCAGATTGCCAGGTTCGGAGCGAAGCTGGGTCGGTCTCGCAGGCGTTCGGTATGGCGGACAAGGTTCGGCCAGCGTGTGGCGTCGGGCAGCCCCGCCACCAATTCCAGGTTGGTCATCTGGCAGGCGACCGCGATGTCCGCGATGGAAAGTGCGCCGCCCGCCAGGAATTCTTTGCCGGCGAGTTCGCCTTCGATGTAATCAAAAAGGCTGGGCAGGCTTTCCCGCCAGGTTTTCGCAGCGGTTTCGACGTCGCTCTCCTTGCCCGCAAAGCGGGGGAACATGATCGGACGGAAAATCCCCATGCCGACTCTTCCCGCGAGTTCGCTGTCGGCCCATTCTTCGTACCAGGTGGCCCGCCCCAATTCGAAGGCGTCCTCGGGGTAGAGCGCCGGATCGGGGTGCTTGCGCTCGGCGAACGCGCAAATCGCCGATGAGTCGGGGAGGGTGCCCGCTGTCCCCTCCTTGCCCACGGAAACGTCCCGGAGCACGGGGATGCGCCGCGCTGGGCTGATCTCCTTGAACCAATCCGGCATGGGCATGATGTTGACGGACTCAGTTTCGAACTCGACGCCCTTCTCGCGCAGGAAGACATCGACCTTGCGAACGAAGGGAGAAAGGGGCGCACCGTAGAGGATCAGGCTCATCTTGGGCTCCAATGAGAAATCGGGGCAAGGGCGGGTCGGGACCGCTCTGTCCGTCTTTCTCGATGTGCTGGCGATTCCGAACACGCCGCGCCCGCTCGTCGGGACCTGGGCTGTCGTTCACCGGGTCGGATTGGAAGCCTCGAAACTAGCCCAGGCGCGTGGTCGGGGCCTCAATCACTCCCGCTGGTTTTCCGGTGATTCGGTGCGATGGTCGCCGCGAACGCCGGGCGTACTAAGCTCTTGCTCTGCCCCCTGTTGTTCTTGTCGCGAAGCGGAGGAGAGTCGAATTGAGCCCCGCGATTGAAGAGCGGACACAACCGGATCGCCCCGGGTTGATCGCCGCGCTGGGTCTCGAGTCGGGGCCGGGCATCATCTCCGTAGTGGGCGGCGGGGGCAAGACCAGCCTGCTCTTCGAACTCGCGCGGCTGCTTCCCGGGCGAACGGTTCTGACCACCACGACGCGCATCTTCGCGAGCCAGGCGCGGGAGGCGGCTCTCTTTTGCAGTCTCGACCAACCGGGCTGGCAAGAAACCGTGGCGGGGGCGCCCAGCGGCGTGTTGGTCGCGGGAACCCTGGAAGAGCGGCACGCCGTGGGGGTGCCGGCGTCGGTTCCCGCCCGCCTCCTGGCGCTCGAAGGTGTCGATTGGGTGGTGGTGGAAGCCGACGGCTCGCGCCGATTGCCCGTCAAGGCCCCCGCCGAGCACGAGCCGGTGATGCCTCCAGAAACTACGCTCCTGGTCAGCATGGCGGGCATCGACGCCCTTTCGGCACCCATCGCGCAAATCGCCCATCGGCCGGAGCGGGTCAGCGCATTGACGGGGCTGCCCGAGGCCGAGACCTTGAGCCCGGGCGCCCTTGCGAAACTTCTGGCTTCGGATGCGGGAGGTGGCAAGGCGGCGCCCGCCCGCGCCCGGCGCGTTGTCCTGATCAATAAGGTCGAGTCCGAGACCACCCACGCCCTGGCGGCCGAAGTGGCTCGAGGGGTCCTGGAGCAGTCGGGGGTTGAGCGGGTATTGGCGGGCGCGCTTCGGGGGGATGCTGCCCTGGGCTGGAGCGTCTGGCCGGGCTGAATTGCGACATCGGCGCAGGGTCGTTTCCGCGTGCCATGGGGGCGGGCGACCTACTCGGTCCGGTAGACCGCCAATTTGTTGCCGTCGGGGTCGCGGAAATACGCGGCGTAGAAGCCCGGCCCCCGCTCGCCGGGCGCCCCCTCGTCATCCGCGCCGAGTTCCATGGCCTTCCGGTAGAGGGCATCCACCTGGGCGGGACTCTCTGCCGCCAGGGCAACCATGGTGCCGTTGCCCACGCTGGCGGGTTGCTCGTCGAAGGGGAGCATCAGGGACAGCATCGGTCCAGCCGTCGCGGTCGCCCAGGCGACGTAATTTTCGGCTTCAAGGGAGCGGGTGGCTCCGAGTTCGCCGAGCAGCGCGTCGTAGAAAGCCGCTCCGCGCTCGAGGTTTTGGGTGCCGAGAGTGACGTAGCCGATCATGGGTTTCTCCTGCTCCGGATTCCGGGGCTGCCGATTCGCACCCGCCAGAAGCTAGCCTCAGGCCGCCCTGGCGAGTAGTGCCTGCCCGGCGCTTTCAACCGATGGCGCCGCCTTCAAGGGTGGTCATGCCCGGCCAAACTGCCAAACTAGCGGCTTCCGGCTGGAGGAGATTTTCTTGGAAGAGACGCCGCATATCCGTACATGCCATTTATGCGAGGCCATGTGCGGCCTTCGGGTCGAGACCCGGGAAGGACGGGTCGAGCGTATTCGGGCGAACCCCGATGATGTTTGGAGCCGAGGCTATATCTGCCCCAAGGGCACCACCCTCGGCGCGCTCCACCACGACCCGGATCGCCTTCGCGTGCCCCTGGTTCGCCGCGAAAGCGGTTTCGAGGAGGTGAGTTGGGAAGAAGCCTTCCGCGAGATCGAACGAGGGCTTCGCCCCGTGATCGACGCCCACGGTCTTGATGCCGTCACGTCCTATATAGGGAACCCCACCGCACATAATTTTTCCCTCTCCCGCTACGTCGGTGCCTTCATTGCCATGTCGGGCATTCCCCGAATTTATTCGGCGGGCACGGTGGACCAATGGCCGAAGAACGTGACGGCGGCGCTGATGTATGGCGGGATGTGGACGATTCCGACCCCCGATATCGACCGCACCGATTACCTGATCATCATGGGCGCCAATCCCCAGGCTTCCCAAGGCAGCCTTCTGGCAACGCCCGATATCATGGGCAAGCTCTCCGGCATTCGAAAGCGCGGGGGCAAGGTGGTGGTCATCGACCCCCGGCGGACGGGCACGGCAGACGCTGCGGATGAGTGGCTCCCCATTCAGCCCGGCACCGACGCTGGGCTTCTCCTCGCCATGGCGCATGTGCTCTTCGACGAAGATCGGGTCGATCTGGGACACATGGCCGAATACGTCGAGGGCCTGGATGAAGTGCGCGCCTTGTGTCGCGAGTTCAGTCCCGAGGCGGTGGCCGAGGCCTGTCAGGTTTCCGCCGAGAAGATCCGGACCCTGGCCCGGGAATTCGCCGAGGCGAAGGCCGCGGCGCTCTACGGCCGCATTGGAACCTGCAACCAGGAATTCGGAACCTTGGCTTCGTGGGCTGTCGACCTGGTGAATATTCTCGCCGGAAAATTCGATCGTCCGGGCGGCTTGATGTTCTCAAACCCCATCGCGCCCTCGATGACGACTCTGCGCCCGCCGGATTTCGCCGAGGGCTGGAGTTTCGGTCGTTGGAAATCGAGGGTTCGGGGTGCGCCGGAGATCTTGGGTCAGGTTCCGGTTTCCTGTCTTGCCGAGGAAATTGCCACGCCGGGTGAGGGCCAGATCCGGGCGCTCATCACGGTGGCGGGCAACCCGGTCTTGAGTGCCCCGGATGCAGCGAAACTCGATGCCGCCTTGCCGGGCCTCGACTTCATGGTTTCGGTGGACAATTACCTGAACGAGACCACGCGGCATGCCCATGTCATCCTGCCGGGCCTTTCACCCCTGGAGCAGCCCCATTACGACGAGTTGCTCTGGTGCTGGGCGGTGCGCAATGCGGGCAAATACTCGGCGCCGCTCTTTGAACCCGAACCGGAGCGCCCCCATGAGTGGGAAATCCTTCTCGCGCTCTCGGCGATTCTTCAGGGACAGAAAGCCGACGAGGTCAATACGGGCTTGCTCGATGACCTCTTCTTTGGAGGCCTCGTGGCGACTCTCTGCGCATCGCCGCGGTCGAGCATTGCGGGCCGGGACCCCGGGGAGATCGTGGCCCAGAGCCGGGGGAAGGGTCCCGAGCGTATGCTGGATTTCGCGCTTCGGATTGGGCCCTGGGGAGAGGGTTATGGAACGCGTCCCGACGGCATGACCCTCGAGACCATGGAGCAGGCGCCCAACGGAATCGATATGGGCGCCCTCGAGCCACGCATTCCCGAAGTTCTCGATACACCAGACGGGAAAGTCAACCTGGCACCCGCCCATGTCTGTGGAGATCTCGAGAGGCTCAGCGCACGGCTTACCCGTGCACCCGAAGAGGCGGTGCTTGTGAGCCGCCGTCATTTGAGAAGCAACAACTCTTGGATGCACAACGTGCCGGAATTGATGACGGGAAAAGACCGCTGCACTCTCCTTGTCCACCCAGGTGATGCCGAGCGCTGGGGATTGGTGAATGGCGAGCCGGCGCGCATCGATTCAAAAGCCGGCAGCCTGACGGTGCCGGCAGAAATCAGCGATGAAATGATGCCAGGGGTTGTCTCCCTTCCCCATGGTTTTGGCCATGACAAGGAAGGCGCGCGTCTTTCGGTGGCCGCCCGCAACGCGGGGGTTTGCAACAATATTCTTGCGCCAGGTGAATTCGTCGATGTGCTTTCGGGCAATGCTGCGGTGAATGGAATTCCCGTGCGTGTCAGCGCGCTTACACAAGGAGCCGATTGAATGTCTTTAGCCATGACCCAACCCGAGCGCGAGGCCTTTCTGGCCGATCTCCACGTGGGGATCATCAGCATCGAGCAAGCCGGTGACGCACCACTCACGGTGCCCATCTGGTACGACTACTCGCCCGAGATCGGGCTTTGGGTGCTCACCGAGGAAAGCTCCCAGAAGGGCAGGGCGCTGGCTGCCGCGGGCCGCTTCACGCTCTGTGCCCAGGTCGAGGAGCCGCCCCGTTACCAATACGTCTCGGTTTCGGGGCCGGTGGTTTCGGTGCGCGATGTCGACAAGGAGGCGGATGCGCGTCCCATGGCTCGGCGCTATTTCGGCCCGGAATTGGGCGATCTATACACGGATTCGAGTGAAGCCGGGACTTCGAAGGTTTTTACGATGAAGCCCGAGCGCTGGCGAACCGTGGATTACGGGAAGCTCGGGGCCGAAGCCACAGGATGAGCCGCTGGTGGCGCGTGAAGCGCCCAAGAGGAGAGAATATGCTGCCCGAGAAACGCATCCCGCGGCGAGCCCTGGTGATCTGCGCGGGGATGTTTTTATGGCTGGCGTGTGATGCGGCTCCGCCGCCGTCCGCGCCTTCATCCGAAGCGGCTCTCAATTCCGAAGCGAAACCCGCCAGCGAATGGACCCGGTCGAAGAATGCCGCGGTGCTCGAGGCGCTGCCCTTCTCGGACGAATCGGATTTCGAGCGCGCGGCTCGGGGCTTCATTGCCGGCCCCGATAATCTTGTCATCGCGAGTGAGGATGGCGGGGTCGCGTGGGATATGACGGTCTACGATTTCATCGATGGTCAGGCCCCGGATACCGTCAATCCCAGCCTTTGGCGCCAGGCGCGCCTGAATAATATTCATGGTCTCTTCGAAGTGGTGGATGGCATCTACCAGGTGAGGGGCTACGACCTCTCCAATATCAGTTTCATTCGCGGGGAGACGGGATGGATCGTCGTCGATCCACTCATCACGGTGGAGGTCGCTCGCGCGGCGCTCGAACTCGTGAACGACGAATTGGGTGCGCGGCCGGTGGTGGCGGTCATCTATACCCATAGCCATGCGGATCATTTCGGCGGGGTTCGCGGGGTCACGACTCCCGAGGATGTAGCTTCCGGTCGGGTTCGCATTCTGGCACCCGAAGGCTTCAGCCACCACGCGGTGAGTGAAAACGTATTGGCGGGAAACGTCATGACCCGGCGGGCCGCCTATATGTTCGGCGGCCTGCTCGAAGCCGGACCCCAAGGACGGGTGGATACGGGCCTGGGCAAGACGACATCCGACGGCCGGGTTTCCCTGATTCCGCCCACGGATATCATCGGCGAGACGCCGACCACGATCGTCATCGACGGCGTCGAGATGATCTTCATGTACACCCCCAACGCCGAAGCGCCGGCGGAGATGATGTTCTATCTCCCGCAATGGAAGGCCTTCTGTCCCGCCGAAGAGGCCAACGCGGTCTTTCACAATCTCTATACGCTTCGCGGCGCCCAGGTTCGCAGTGGCAAGGATTGGGCGGCCTGGCTCGAACAGGCGATGACGCTCTTCGGCGATGAGATGGAATTGGTTTTCGGCAGCCATCATTGGCCGCGCTGGGGGCGGGAGGAGGCGCTGGAATACCTTTCGAGTCAGCGCGACCTCTATGCCTTCGTGCACGATCAAACACTCAGGCTGGCCAACTCGGGATTGACCCCCCATGAAATCGCCGAGACCCTTCGGCTTCCAGCCAGTTTGAGTCAGAAATGGTACAACCGCGACTATTACGGGACCGTGCGCCACAACGCCCAGGCGACGTACCAATACTACCTGGGCTGGTTCGATGGCAATCCGGCGAACCTCAGCCCGCTCCCTCCCGTGCAGAGCGCCGCGCGCTACGTGTCGTGGATGGGCGGGGCCGACGCGATGATCCAAAAGGGCCGTACGGCGTTGGCCGAAGGCGATTATCGCTGGGTGGCCGAGGCCATGAATCACCTGGTCTTTGCCGAGCCCGAGAACGAGCAGGCGCGCTGGCTCCAAGCCGATGCCCTCGAACAGTTGGGCTACCAGGCTGAGTCGGGTCCCTGGCGCAATTTCTACTTGAGCGCGGCACGCGAGTTGCGCGAGGGTGTGCTCAGCACGGGCAGGGTGAATACCGCAAGCCCCGACGTGGTGGCGGGCATGACCTCCGCCATGGTCTTCGATTTCATGGCGGTTCGGATCAAGGGGATCGAGGCTGCTGAAACCGACCTGGCGATTCAGATTCTCTTCACGGATCGCGACGAACTCTGGGTGCTCGACGTGGAGAATGGCGTGCTTCATGCCCGGGAGGGCGATCCCCATCCCGACCCGAATATCACCCTCGAGATGACGCGGCCGGATTTCCTCGCCCTGATTTCGGGCCAGGCGGGTTTGCCCGGGCTGCTGGCAGGGGGCCGTATGGATATCTCGGGAAACCCCCTGGCCCTGGGAAGCTTCGCGGGGCTTTTCGATCGCTTCGAGCCCGACTTCGAAATCGTACGCCCCTGAGCCGGGCTCAGGCCCGAGTTTGGCCCGACGAAGATCCGCCCTGGCCCTCGTCCCTGGCGCTTCGATGGATCAACGCCATCAGGGCGGGCGAGACAAAGATGTCGATCAGGAAGGCGTTCGCAATGGTGATGCTCGTCAGTAATCCGAAATAGTAGAGATTGTTGAGTTCTGAGAACGTGAAGATGAAAAACCCTGTGGAGAGAACGATGGATGTCACGAGCAGGGCTCGGCCCGTGGTGATGAGGGTTTCCTTGCTGGCTTCGCGCACATCGCCGGTTCTGAGATAGCCCCGTCTGAAATTGTGCATGTAGTGGATGGTGTCATCCACCGCCAACCCGATGGCGATGCCGCCGACCATCAACGTGAAAGCGTCGAGGACGATTCCGGTCCACCCCATGATGCCCAGGGTAACGATGATGGGGGATAGGTTGGGAAGCATGCTGACAAGGCCGATGCGGAAGGATCCGATCAAAAGCATCATGAGGGGCGTGATGATAAGCAGAGCCAGGATATAGCTATTCGTCATGCTCCTGATCAACGATTCGATCGTGGTTGCCACTACGGGGATGAATCCTGTGACGCCGATGTCGACTCCGGGGCCCAGCCTTTCCTTGAAACGATCCCTCAGGTCTTCGAGGTAGGCCACGTAGAGAATGGGATCGACGTAGGGGACGCTGAGCGATATCCGGGCCATGCGAAATTGCGAGTCCACCAGGACCTCGAGATCATCCGAGCCGCTGTTTTCGAAAAGCAGGAGTTCCTGGGCGATCAATTGTCGGTCCTGGGGAATGCGGTAGTGCTCGGCCTGATTCCCGTTGAGGGCCTGGTTGATTTCTTTCACCACGTCGACGATGGAGAGGGCCTTGCCCACTGGAATTTCCGCCCTCGGCGCTGCGTCGAGGAGTTCGCGCTGGAGGGCGTCGATGGCGCTCAAGACTTCGGGGTCCTGGACGCCGTTTTCCCGCCCAGTGTCCGCGGTGAACTCGAGCACCATGGAGCCCTGCATTTCGTTGTCGAAGAGGTGAGTGGCCACCCGTATCGGATGCGATTCGTCGAACCAGCCCAGGATATCGTGACCGAAACGAATCTGGGAAGCACCTACAAGGCTGAAGCCCACGATCAGGAGCAAGACGATTACACTCGCCCATGCGTTGCGGATCGAGAAGTCGCCGATCGAGACGAGCGCCCTTCCGATGGCGTCGAGGTCGCTTTCCTCGCTGCTCGCGTTTTTCCCGCCTCCCCTGGCTCGCAAGGGCAAGACAGCCAGCAAAGCCGGGAGCAGAAGCAGGCAATAGACCAGGGCGAGGCCGATGCCCACGGGCGCAAAGAAACCGATCACCGAAACCGGTGCGATTTCGGCCGTGACGAAGGAAAGCAGCCCCCCAGCGGTCGTTAGGCTTGCCATGCAAACAGGAAGTCCGGCATGGCCCATCGTATGGACGATGGCGTCTTCGCGGCTTTCCCCTGCGTCGAGGCGCTGAAAAAAAATCGTCAAAATATGAACCGCGGCGGCAATGCCCACGGAGAGCAGAAGCGAGGGCAGAATCTGCGTTGGTGCGCTGAGTTTTTCGCCCGCGATCGCCATAGCGCCGATGGTGCCCGAAACGGCCGGGGCGACGACAACGAGGGGCAGCACCACGCCCGAGATGCGGCGAAAGAGAAGGAAGAGAAGCCCGGCAATGATGAGCACCATGATCCCAACGAAGCGCGCCATATCGCGCTGCATCGAAGTGGCGATCTCTGTTTGCACAGCGGGCTGGCCACTGAGGATGATTTCGAATCCCTCTCCGTGGAATCGCTCGCTGACGCGGCGGGTGGCGAAAACCGCTTCGTCGTTCTCCGCGCCGCTGAGAAAAGCAAGGTCCTCCTCTTCGTCTTCGACTGAGGACAGGAGATCGACATCGATGTCCTCGGACGAGTAGGCGCTGGTCTCGATGGAAACGGTGGCGATGCGTGCGTCCTCGGATATGAGGAGGTTCGCGTAGAGGGGGTTGGCGAGTACGTAAGTTCGAAGATTCGCCCACGCACCCGGGTCTTCGGGCCAATCCTCCAGTAGATCATCAACGATGAGTTCGTCTTCCAGTCCTCGGGTTACCCGGGCGTTGATCAGGCTGTGGACTTCTTCGAGATGGGGGACCTCGTCTTCCAAGGCCTGGTGGAAATCGCGCAGTTTCAGCAGGAAATCGGGCGCGAGGGCATCTGGCGTACGGATCGCAGCGACAAGGAACTCTCCACGACCGAATTGATCGCGGAATTCGTCGTAGAGCACCTTGGCGGGGTCATCCTCGTGGAGGAAGACATCCGCGGACGTGTCCAAGCTGATCGTGGGTGCCTGGGAAGAAAGCGAAAGAGCAAAAAGCGGCAGGAGCACGAGGACCCACCAGCGGCGCCGGACGATCTGCAGGCCCAAGGTTTCGAAGTTGGCTTCAATGCGCTGGCGAAGCGTCATGCCTGATCTCCGGGATTGATTAATCCGTGCCTTGTTCCATGGAGGTTGGCTTCGAACCGCTTTGTCTTCGGCCATGCTAGCCGAAGAGAGAAGCAAGCGAGATTCTCTTCGCAGTCCTCCAGAAATTTCTTCTGGGCCGAGGAACTGGACTTCGACAGGGTTCGGCGCAGTTGCTACCCATTGGCGCTCGCCGAGGCCCTATTCCTCGAAGGGTTCATTGGGCCTCCAAGGGGAGAGACTCTTATGAGTACGCTGAGCGGAAAACACCGCCGGCTTCATGCGAAAGCGGCCCCGAAGAGGACCCAGGGCGCAGTGCGCGCACCCTTGGTTCTCCTCGTGCTGGTGGGCGCTCTCGCTCTCGGGTTCATCCTTTTTCAATCCTCGCCCTCGCTGCGCAAAGCCGCGGTGCTCGAGATGGCGGAGATCGCGGGCGATGTGGCTGAAGGCTACATGGTGGATAGTCGCCCGGTGGAGGTCGGGCAGATCGGCGACGTTGTCTATCAGGCAACGGGAATTGCCAATACCCAGTTGATCCCCACCAGCGAGGGCTACGTGGTCTTCGACACCGGCTTGTCGATCCAAGGGGCCAAGCAGAAGCGCCTGCTCGAAGAAGCGGCTGGCAGCGGGCCCATCACGCATATCATTCTCAGCCACTCCCATCAGGATCATGTAGGCGGTGTTTCTTTCTGGCTCGAAGAGGAGAGCGAAATCGTCGCGCATCGCGAATTTGCGGAAGAGCAGCGCTACCTCAAGGAATTGGAGCCCTATTTCTGGACCCGCAATCGCAGGCTCTTCCCCTGGATGCCCGAGGAACCGCCGTCGGGCGGCCCACTCGAATTTGGGAAGGTGGTGCCCACGATCACGGTTTCGGGCGAGGAGAGTCTGGCCTTCGAAGAGGGCGGCATGCGCTTCGAGGTGATCCCTACGCCCGGGGCGGAGGGGGCGGATAACCTTTGCCTCTGGTTGCCCGATCAGAAAATCCTGTTGAGCGGCGATTTCTTCGGTCCGATCTTTCCCCAATTTCCCAATATCTTCACCATGCGCGGTGAGAAGACGCGAAAGCCCATCGAGTACATCCGATCCCTGGACCGCTTGATTGCGCTCGAGCCCGAGATCGTGATTCCTTCGCACCTGGAGCCGGTTTATGGGCGCGAGGAAATCAAGGCCGCAATGACCCGCATGCGCGACGCGGTGCAATACGTACACGACTCCACGGTCGAGGGGATGAACGCCGGCAAGACCGTTCACAAATTGATGGAGGAGATCCAGCTTCCCCCGGAACTCGAACTCAGCCAGGTTCATGGCCGGGTCTCGTGGGGGGTCAAGAGTATCTGGGAGTATTACGCCACCTGGTTTCACCACGATTCCACCACCGAACTTTATCCGGTGCCGGTGCGCGGGCTCTACGCCGACCTCGTTGAGTTGGCGGGGCCGGACGCACTCCTTGCCCGGGGAGAGCGTTACCTGACGGCTGGCGATGCGGTGGAGGCTCTGCACTTTTCCGAGATCGTGCTGGAAGGTCAGCCCGGTTCGCGCCCTGGTTTGGAACTCCGCCGGGATGCTTTGGCCGAATTGCTCGAACGGGCCCGGGCGACCCATCAGAACGCGTTCGAATTGGGTTGGTTGGACTCGAGGCTGGACGAGACCCGGGCCGCCCTGGGCGGCGGCGAGTCCTAGTTCTTCTTTACGCGCCCGAGTCTCCCGCCGCTTCATCCAGGGCTTCCACCCCCCGTGCCAGCTCACGGGTGCCCGCCGCGAGCACGTTGTCGATCGAGGGGATGAACGAAGCTTGCTGAAGCGCCTCGCGCAGGGGCAGGTTCTCGAGGCCGATATCACGTAGGCAATGGATCAATTTAAGGGTGCGAAAGCCGTCGAAGGCGTCGAGCAGGCGCTTGCCCCGATTGGCACTCGGCTCAGCGAGGGCAGCTTCGGCGCGTTCGAGGGCGCCGGTTTCCTCCAAAGCCCGAAGCAGCACTTCGCCCTGGATCGACCCATCGCGCCGTGCATTGTCGATGACCCGGCCGCGAAGGTCACGGCGGGTTTCCGAATCCTCGAGTGCTCCCTCGAGAACTCTCAACCAGCAGCGGAGGCCGCAAAAGACCCGGGAATCGTAGGTTTCGAGGGTCGGCTCGGGGGCTTCGAGGAGACGGCCGACCGCGGCTCCGGTGCCGAAGGGAACCCGGAACGAACTTCGCGAAGAAAGGCGGAGCGGATCGCCCGAGAGGTTCCGGATCTTGCCCACCTTGGCGAGTTTGTTGAGAAGGTAGAAATCCTCGGCCGCTTCGCGGCGAGGGAAGCCGCGCACGCGCGCGTAGGCGCCCGCATGAATCGCCAGGGTGCTTCCGATGGAATGAAACGCATAGGGGGAGCCCGCGAAGCGCAGGCCCAGGACGTAATAGCGGAGGGAAATTTCGTATTGAAGCGCGGCCTCGTATTGCCGAGCGTCGCCCGCGTCTACGTGGCGAAAGCGGTAGAGCAGGGCGGCTGTTCCGCGCGTGGAGACGCCACCGATTTGCTGAAAATAATCCGGGGGCAGGGTCGCGTCCGCGTCGCTGCAATGGATCCAGGGTGATTCCAATTGGCCATCCTCTGCCAGGGCCAGGAGCAGGTCGGCCCCGATTTTGCGCGCGAGCCCGACGCCCTGGCGCGGGGGAAGGGGGCTGCGGGTGGAGCGGTCGATGACCAGGAGGGCGCCGGCGGGATGGGGGTAAAGGAGGGTCGAGGCCGAGAGGGAGCGGGGGTTTCCATGGGTGAGGCGAATTCGTTCCAGGGTCAGCGCATTCGAGTCCCGAATCGTTTCGGATGCCCCGGCCGGAGCGTTGACCACCAGGACCGTGAGAACTCGTCCCCGCTCTCCCTTGGGCACGCTGGCCAGGCAGGCTTCCACATTTTTCCCCTCGGCATGGCAAGGGATCGCCAGACCGTGGGCGAAGCGGGGGGCCTGGGCGCGGATTTCGCCAACGAGGTTGATTTCCTCTTCGGCGTATCCAGCCAGGTATTTGCGGACCGCCTTGTCGTGCGCTTCCAAGCCGGTTTTTCCCATGCGGGGTTCGCCCCGAGTTTGCTCAGTGCACGATGGCGCGGACGGGAAGCGTTTGCAGGATCTCGGCTTCGTGATCGAGCAATTCGTCCTGTCGCGCGTCCACCGTTGTGGTATCGAAATAATTCAGCGCCAGGTTGTAGAAGAGCGCGTGGTGCTGGGCCTCTGCTCGCACGATGGACTGGTAGAAGGTTTTCAGCGGGCTCTCTTCGAGGGCCTCGGCGACCCGCCCAAAACGTTCGCAGCCCCGTGCTTCTACGATGCCACTCACAAGCAGACGATCGAGGAAATATTCCGCGCGGCCGTGGCGAAAAAGCTTTCGGAGCCCCTGCACGTAGAGGTCTTTCTCATCCGGGGGGAGAACCAGGCCGCTGGCCTGGACGAGCCAGAGCATTTGGTGAAAATGTTCGAGCTCTTCCCGGGCCAGCACGATCATGCGTTGAACCAGCAGTTCCCGGTCGGGGTAGTGGCTGACAAGGGAGAGCGCGGTGGCCGAAGCTTTGCGCTCACAGGTGGCGTGGTCGAGCATGAACCCATCGAAGTCGCCGAGTACGGCCTCGAGCCAGGCTTTGGAACTGGAAGCGCGAAGTTTTGACACCTGGACCTCGGGATCGGACCTTGCTGGCAGCGGCTGAAGACGAAGGCGCAGCATAGCAGGGGCCCGCTCCCACTCGCGAACCCCGCCCGCAGCCCCCGCTCTAATCGGTCTTTCCGAGTCCGAGATGCTCGACCATCAGGCCATAGATTTCGGGTTGGGTCACCATGCCGGGCACTTTGCCCCGGCCGACCTCGTTGGCGAGCAGCGGCACCTGGGTGCCCGTGTGCTCTTCCATCATGAAGCCGTTGGTCGCGTAGTTGATGGCCAGCCCGGCGCCTTCGGGCGTGATCAACCGGACCAGGCGCCCGGGTGTGTAGACAGGGGCTCCGAATTGGTTGAAGAGGCTCTTGTCGGGAATGATCTGGGCCGCATGCCCGTGGTCGGCGGTGACCAGAATCAGGGTATTGGGGTTCGCTTCCGCGAATGCCAATGCGCTGTCCAGGGCTTCGTTGAGCTGCTCGAGTTCGCCGATCGACCCGCATGCGCTGCGCGCGTGGGCCTGCTTGTCGATAGAGGCGGACTCCACCATGAGGAAGAAGCCGTTCGTGTTCTCATAACCCAGTTGAAGCAGCGCGGCATCCGTCATGGCGCCGAGGCTCGGCGTATCGCCATATTCCGGGTCGGGCTCGCAGCGCATGGGTTCGGGCAATTCGACACTGCCGAGATACCAGTGGATGCCGTTGAGAAAGCTGGGGTCCGGCTCCTCGGCCACGCGGCCGCCTTCGCCCCGGGTGCGCACCGGAAGCGTCCCTTCGCCGAATAGCCCAATAACCCGCTGGCCCGGGGGCACAGCCGCGAGTTCAGCGCCGCTATCCACCACCTGGAAGCCGTTGGCCAGGGCCAATTCTCGCACGCTCTGTTCGCCGCCCTCGGTGGGGGTGTCGAAGTCCTTGCGCCCGCCGCCGAGAATCACATCGACGCTGGAGTTGGCGAGTTGTTCGGAGATGGACCCGGGGCCGCCGTTGGCGATCAAGTCGTCGGGGCAACCGCCGAGGGCGATCCCCTTGAAGCTGACATCGACCATCTGGGAAGGGTTCGCACAGATGCGAAGGCTCACGTGGGCCGCGAAAGAAGCGGGGGTTGCATCCGTGACACTCGAGGTGGCCACCAGGCCGGTCTTCATCCCCTTCTGCTCGGCGAGTTCGAGCACCGTCTTGACGTCCTTATCGTCACCAGCGCTGGTTCCGACGCGTCCCCGACTGGTCGTGATTCCGCTTGCGATCGAAGTGGCGCTATTGGCCGAGTCGGCGACGTAAACCGCAAGGGAGGGATCATTTTCGTCCACGGTCAACACCTGGGCGGTGCTGCGTACGGGAAGCGAGTCCAGGCTCATTCTTCCACTGGCTCCGACCAGATAGTTCCGGGCGATGGTGATCTGCTGGTCGTCCATTCCGTCGCCGATGATCAGGATCACGTTCGGGGGATGCGCTTCGTGGGATAGAGCGGCGGCATCTTCGGCGAGCCCGGCCCCGGATAGAAGGATCAAGCCGCCCGCGACACTGAGCGAAGCGATGTGGCGAACAATGGATTCAAGAGGTCGCTGTATTCTATGCATGGATTCCGTCTCTTTATATGGGTAGCGATCGAAGTGTCGAAATTCGCAGTGCTCTATTGCCAGAAGGCTGGCATCAAGCCCCGGATTCAGGTGGGGTGATGCCCGCTTTGCGGGGAGGCCGGGGAAAGAGCGTTGGCGTTTGCCGGGTGTATTGCTGAAAGCCCTCTTCTTCCCCCCAGCGCCGCTGGGCCCGGGCCTCGAGCAGGGGCACCCCACTGATCCGCGTCAGGAGGACATAGACGAAAATCGGCGAAATGAGAGTCAAGAATTGCCAACCCGAGAGCGCGGGCAGCGCCACCAGGGCAACTCCAACCCAGAGCGTGATTTCGCCGAAGTAGTTGGGATGTCGCGACCATGCCCAGAGGCCGCTTGTGATGTAGCGGCCCTGGTTCTCGGGACGCGCGCGGAAAGCCTGCTTTTGTTTGTCCGCCGCCACCTCGATTCCCAGGCCAAGAATCCAGAGCCCCAATCCCGCGAAGGCGAATGCGCCGAGTGGAGGGGCGCTCGGGGACGTCAGGGCCGCGAGCGCGCAGGCTGCGGTGAGCAGGGTCCAGAGTCCTTGGAGCGTCCAGACCATGGCGAAGAAAGCCGGGTAGATCTTGATCTTGTCGAAGCGGCCATCGGAGCCGTCCCGCGTGATCCGGGCAAAGAGGAAGGGGCCGAGTCGGAAAGCCCAGATCGCGATCATTGAAGCGAGCAGGATATCTCTTGCCCCGATCTCTTCTCCCAGGGCCAAGGCCGTGGAAATCAAAGTGATATACGTGATGCTTCCCATCAGGTCGAAATAGCGCTCGGTCTGGTAGCGGTACGCGGGGATGAAAGCCAGGCCGTTGATCCCGAACGCAATCCCGGCGCAGAGTGCGAAAAGCGGGATCTCTCCGACTCGGCTGCCGCCCTGGCTCCCCGCCCAGGCGATCCCGGCCCCGACGGTGAGGATGATGAGAATCTCGACAAGCGATCGTACGGCCCTTTTCGGCATGGCGATTGACTAGCGCACCTGACCCATCGGGGAAATCGCCTACTTCCCCACTCGAGGCGAACGCCAGGCCGGGGGGATGCCCGGGTCGGTTGGGGTATTCTGGGCGTGCTTGACCTGCCACAGGATCTCTTCCGGGGCATGTGGCGGGCCGAGGTGAAGGGGGCCATTGAGGGCCCAAGGAAGGAATTTTCTGGTGGGAAGCCTCAGTCCCGAGCAGGTGGAGCATTACCTCGAACACGGTTACGTGGTGGTCCCGGGGGTATTGGGACCGGACGAAGTCGAACGCTACCGCGCCCAGGCCCGGAAGATCGCCTTGGGGGATGTGCCCGAGGAAGCGTCGAAACGCCTGGTGCGCGATATCGCTTTCGCGCGCGGCCATGTCCCCCTGCCCGACGACCCCGAGCACGCGCTCTGGAAAATTTTGAATCCCGATCGCTTCGACCCGGTGATGGCCGAGTGCTTGAGCTTTCCGCGGGTACTCGACGCGGTTTCGAGCCTGATCGGCGAGGATATCCTGGCCTTTCTCCTGATGTTCATCTACAAGCCGCCGGAGCTTCCCCAGACAGTTCATCCCTTCCACCAGGACGCGGTCTTCTTTCCTTTCGAGCCCCAATCATCGTGCGTGGGTGTTTGGATTCCCCTCGATCCGGTTTCGGAAGCCAACGGGACCTTGAGTATCATTCCCGGCTCCCACAAGCTCGAAATTCAACCCCACGAGACCCGGGAAGGCATCAACTTCGGCGCGGTGGCGGCCCGGGATATCGAGGGCAACGAGGCTCACCATCGCGAGGCCGTGCCCATGGAAATGGAGCCCGGGGAGTGCCTCCTCTTCAATACGCGGCTGCTTCATCGCAGTGGGGGCAACAGCACGAAGAACCACCGGCGGGTGATCACCCTCCACATGGCGAGCGCGCGCTGCCGGTCGCGCGGCCAGAGCCTGAGCGAATACGGGTTCACCCTGGTCCGGGGCCGCACCCACGAGGGCTGCCTGCAGCCCCTCGAATCTCCGCCCCTGGAGCTCTACAACGCCCTGAAGAAGGACTGAGCTCATAAAGCGCTCATTTTCGTCATCCGGGAGCCCCTGTCCGTTGAGTCGGAGAGTGCGGGCGAATTCCCTATGCTCTGGGTTCTTGAAAATCCGGAGCGCCGCGGACCGCGACGTACCCGGCGACCCAATTCAAAGGAGAGAAAACCATGTCCGCTCCCCAGGCAGCGCCCGGCGAAATCGCCGGTTGGCCGATCCTGAAGATCCAATACAAGACCGACGCCGACAAGATCGCGGCGCTGCTGCCGCCGGGCATCGAGCCGAGTGATACTTCGAACGTCCACCTGAATATCTACAATGTGCCGGTTCCGGATGAGCCCGAGAAGGGTGTTCTCATCATGGTGGATGCCGAGTATCGCGGCACGAAGGGGCTCTATTCCATCGGTTACGGGATCGACCAGGAATCCGCCATCATGATCAGCCACGATATGAATGGCCAGCCGAAATACCCCTGCGAGATCGAGTATTACCGCATGGGCGACCGCGTCACCGCGCGCTGCACCCATCAGGGGTATACCTTCATCGAGTTCAGCGGGGACGTCACCGGCCCGGATAATGATCTTCCCGAGTACGAAGAGAACGAGTGGTGGGTCAAGGTTTCCCGCGCGGTGGGAGGAGCCGAGAAGAGCTACGACTTCCCGCCCCATGCCGTGCGCGTGCGGAGCAGCTACGCGACGACCTATCGCGAGAATGTCGACGGCGCGCTCCGCCTCTTGGAAAGCCCCTGGGATCCGATCCATAACCTGTTGCCCGTTCGGGAATATCTATCCGCGCAGTTGGATACGCCCGCATGGCTCGGCCGGGAGATCACCCTGGAGGGCGCGCTGGATCCGGACGCGTTCTGGCCCCATATCGACACCATTGGGGGTTCGCGCTGGCCCGGCGAGCAGGGAGGCCCCATCCGCAGCCGCTGACGCGGAAGGCGCGCCCTAGAAGACCCGGAAGCGTTTGTGCACGTGGGCCTCGCGTAAGGCGATCTGCTCTCGGCGTTCCTGCGCGGAAACCGTGCGGGTTTCTGCGTGGAGATGTTCGCGAATCTCCGCGAAGGGAACCCTCTTGGCCGAGATCTCGGGCCATTGGTCAGGAGGCGGCGTTTCGCTGTAGGCCCAGCGCGGGGTGAGGAAGCCCTCGGCGTGGCCCGTGGTGTCGAGCCAGTTCGGCACGCCCGGATCACGGTGCGCCACGACCAGGCGAATGACGCCGTCGGGGTCGACCTCGCTCTGGTTTCCGTTGAGGCTGCCGAAGGTGCTGGCGTATTCGATGGATTCGCCCCAGAGGTTGGCGATCTGAAAGCCGTAATATTGTGGTGGATGGGGAATCCGGTTTTCGATCACCAGGGCCTCTTCGGGCCCGAGTTCAAAGACGCCGCCGGCATAGAGGTTCGTGCTCATGCCGCCTCCAGTCGAACCCGCCGCAGCGTTGATCGTATTGAACCCATTGCGGGGGAATTCGACGCCCGGGATGCTGCCCTCGCGCGGCCCGTAGACCCCCATCAGAACCGTCCAGAATGCATTCCAGAAATGCATCTGTCCCCGGACGAGTTCGCCGCAGCGGCGGAGTTCGGCGGCGGCTTGCTCCGGGGTGTATTCGGGCAGCGCTGGCTGCTGGTCGGCGACGCGCGTGAGTGAGAGATGGATCGGCTCTTCGCGTTGCCAGTCGTTGAAGAGCTGGCGTCCGCTGATATAGAGCGCGAAGCGATCGTTGGGGGTATCGGGTTCGAAAGGATGCGGCTTTTTTACGGTCTTGAGGGTGGAGATGAAATTGCCCCGATGGCCCGCTGGGCGTTCCGGGGCGAGAAGGATTTCGAAATCGCCCTCGGGCCCGACCTCGATCTGGCTCGAGTCGAGGCGGCCGGTCAGGGTCTTGACCCCGGGTGCGAGTTCCTTCAAATCGCCTGAGTCGCCCGCGAGCACACCCGCGCTGGCTTCGAAGATCAGGTAATGGGGTGCCCGGGGGCCCTCGGGCGCCGGGGCCTCACCTCGCCACTCGCGGTGATCGTGGACACGGCCTCGAATTACGTAGTGCTCGCGCCCGTCGATGGGGGCGTAGAAGTAGATCGCGTCGGCGTTATCGATGGTGGCGCGGTTGATAATGGAGAGCGCGTTGCGAAACGCTGGGCGTGCGGGGTCCTCGTGAAAGGCGCGTTCGATGGCGCTGTGCGCGAAGCCCATCAGGTAGCGATAGCCCTCGGCCAGGTTGCGCGGGTTCTGAGGGGCGGGCATGAGTTCGGGTTGGTCGATAGCGTTTCGCGCCTGCTCGAGGCTCGCCATCATGTCATCCCAGGCGTCGCGCAGATCCGCCGCTGCATCGCTGCTGGCCCGTTCCTTGGAAGCGTTCTTCATCCGGGTTCTCCACCTGCGGCGGGTTCGGCGGGCGGGCCGCTCTGGGCATCCCACTGAAAGCGTTCGAAGAGATCGCCGAGCTGATCTCGAATCACGTCTCCTTCGAGGCCGAATTCGGCAAGGCTGTAGCTGTGGCTCGTTTTGTGTTTCTGTTCGCGCTTGCCCTCGCCCTGGAGCCGGTGGCGGAAGGCATCGCTCATGGGGAGATCCAATTCACGGTAGACGTTCTCGATGGTGGCGGCGGGGTCGGAAATGAGTTCGCGGTAGTCGACGACCGCCCCGGGAGTACTTGGATTCGCCTCCAGGCATTCCAGGGGATGCTGATAGGAATGCCAGGACTGCTCTGCGAGGATCCGCAGGCAATTGCGCATTTTTTCCTCCTCCCACCCCATCTGGCCCCAGCCCGATCGCACCAGCTTGAGCAGGCTCGGGATGGTTTCGCGCGGATCGCGCACGTTCACCACGAAGCGGGCGTCCGGGAACGATTCGAGGAGCGATGCCACACGTCCGGCCCAGAGGGGGTTCTTGGCCAGGTGAATCTTGTTCGGCCCGTTGAGATAGAGCTGGCGCCTTACGCATTCGCGGTAGAAGGCGTTGTAGCGCCGCCGCCGCTTCTCGGGCCAATCGTTCATATGATAGAAGTCGAGATCCCCCATATAGGGCATCTTGGTGATCCAGAAGCCCGAGGCCATGGAGTAGTAGAGGGAGATATCGTCTTCCTCGGGGATGGTGAGACCCATCTCGTGCATATGGCGATGGGCGCCGTAGCGACGCTCCTCCCACGCGCGGACCCGCCTGGCCAGGCGTCCGCCCAGCCATTGCTGATCCAGTGCGATGCCGAGGCGGATCAGTTTTTTCTGGAGCAGGGAGGGGAAGTAGCACTCGTAGAGGAGGAAGGAGCTGAAGCGTCCCTCGTCCCCGCTCATCAGGCGATGGGTCAGGGTGGTTCCGCTGCGCGCGTGCCCCACCATGAAGACAGGGGCTTCAACCTTGACCTGCCAAAGGCGCGGAAAGAGGATGCCATCGAGAAAGAAGCAGAGGGCATGGAAAGTCGAAACCAAAGGAACGGCGAGGCAGAGGATCGCGAGGAAGTAATAACGCGCGGCGGGAATCTTCTCATTCCACGCCAGGCTGATCATCTTTCGGTAATTGGCGAAATCAAAGAAGAAGATCAAGCCGTGGCCTCGAGATCCGCCTCCATGAAGGCGTCGCCGATCACCGCTTTGCCATCCAGGCTATGCACCTTGCCCCCGGTGGCGTGGACGATATCGCGGCTGTAGATCACCCGGCCCACGTGTCTTCCAGTGCAGAGTTCGAGCGCGCCTTCGGCCATCATCTCCACGGGTTCGACCATGTCGGGGTTTCGTCGGCCGATATCCCGCACGTAATCCGCACCTTGGGTGAGCACGATGGCGGTGGGCGCCATGGCGTTGACGAAGATGCCGTATTCGGCGACCTCGTCTGCGAGAGCCAGGGTATAGCGATCCAGGGCAGCCTTCGTCGCACCATAAGGCCCGATGATGAGCGCGGCCTCTTTCGAATCCCGGTAGGGGACAGCGGGCTGATACGCGGTGGCGCTGCTGATGTTGAGGATCCATCCGGCGCCCCGCTCACGCATGGAGGGGATCGCCTGCTGGGCGAGGTCCACCGGGGCGTTGACGTTGAGGTCGTACATGAAGCTGCGGTCTTCGTGACTGGCCTGGCTCGGCAATTTCATACGCGCGCCCGCGGCATTGTTCACCAGGATATCGATGGGGCCGAATGCCTCGGCGGCTCGGGCAATCAGGTCGCTCCGGGCGCCGGCGTCCGAGAGATCGGTGGCGACTGCGGCGGCTCGGCCGCCGTCGGATTCGATTTGCGCCACCGAATCCTCGAGGGTGCCCTCGAGATTTCCGTGGGCACCCATGCGCGACGCTGAGAGAACGACCGACGCGCCCTCGGCGGATAGGCGACGCGCGATGGCGCGTCCGATGCCCCGGCTTGCGCCGGTGATGAATGCGACTTTACCTTTACACTTCGCCATGCTGGGCCGCCTTTCGGTGACGTAGGCCGTCAGCGAATGCTTCGCCCGGGCCCGCGATATTTCACGGCTGGCCTTCGAGCCTAGAACTCCGGGCGCTGGTCGGTTTCGCCGGCCATGTAGGCGCGCATCTCGTCGGATGTGCCCCGGGCCGCGGCCTCGGCGATGGCCTCGGCAATTTCAGGCGGCGTCGCGCGAACCTGCCGCATTCCATCCATGACCTCGGGGGGGGTTGAGTTCACTTGCCGCGCCGCTTCTTCGATCTCGACGGGGATGGGGGCGGGTTGTTGGAGTTCCTCGACTATCTCGGGCGGCAGTCCGGGGTTCTCCCTGGCCCGGGCGGTGCCGAAGTTGATGGCCTCCAGGGAGCGGGCGATCTGGCGGGCCCGCTCCGCCTTGGCGGCATTGAAATCGTCTGCGGGATCTTCGGATTCGGATTCCGCGAGAGTATTCGACCGGGGCGTTTCCTCGGGTCGGGGCGGTGCCGGAGGTTGAGTTTTCGCTTCGGCGCTCATGGACGAGCTTTTCTCTTCGGCGACCGGGTCGTCTGAGGCGGGCGCCATGGGCTCGGCCTGCAGTTCCTCGCGGGCGACTTCCGGCGGGGCCGCCGTCGAGGCTTGAGTTGGCGCCTGGGACTCCTGGCGGAGGGTCAGCCAAAGTCCCACCACCGCCAGCAAGGCGAGGATGACCCAGCCCAGGCGGCGGAATTGCGGCGGCGATGGTTGGGCCATATTTCTTCTACCTCGGTTACCAGAAGAGCAGCAACCCTAGCGCGGAGGGTCCTCACTCGCAGGCAAGCTCCGGGGCGACCGCAGGGAGACACGCCGCGGGCGCCTGCAGATCAAAACGGCTCGGGTGGCTCGATCGCGTCCAGCCATGGCCGGAGTGCGGCCGAAAACGATCGAAGCGTCTCCTCGGCTCTTCGCCGTTCAGCGGCCGCCGGGCTCGCCGCGGAGGTACTGATCCGAACCAATACGAGCTGACGCGAGGGAACCAGGTCGCTGTGCTCGATCGCGAAGAACCCGCCGAGGGCTTCTCGCCAGAAACTCGGGTCGCCGAGAATCCAGCAGTAGCTGACCACCTCTTCGAAGTCCCTCCGGAGCAGGGAAGCCACCACCGGCGGCGCCACGCCTTCGAGGTGCAGGGTTTCCTGCTCGCGAATCGAGAAACCCGGGCCGGGCAGCACAGTCCGGGGGGAGAGCAAGCTGGTGTGGCGGCGCTGCAGGTTGTCGGTGGCGACGAAGAGTTCGACCCGGCGGGTACCCTGAGTGTATGACCGGTGGATCCAGTGGTTCGGGTGGATCGATCCCATGGCGTGCTTGTCGGTCTTGAGAGGCTTTCCGCGCCAGCCGTCGATTTCCACGGGGATGCGGTAGGGCACCCAGTCGAGCACGGGCGTCCGCTGCCAGGGTTGAATCGCCCATCCGCCGACCAGCAAGAACGCGAGAAAGCTCGCTACAGCGAGCGCTCGGCGATTTCGGGGAGTAGCCACGGCGCTCTCGTCGCCGCTGTGATCGGCGGGTTCTCGAGGGGCGCTCCATCTGGCAAGGTAGGCGGCGTCTGCCGAGAAGCGGCGGACCAGCAGCGAATCCACCGCGGCCAGGAGCAGAACACCGACGACGGTCATGATGATGCCCTGTGTTGTGTGGACCGCGGCGATCTCTCCCGCCGGGTTGAGCATCAGGGAGAGCACGCGACCGAGGTTGACCACTGCTCCGATCAGGGGGGCCGCGAGCAGGAGCAGGGCGGTTTCCGTGCGGCTGCGCTGGAAGAGATCGGCGTATACGATGGCGGCCATCCATAGGGTGCTGATGGTGCGCAGGCCCGCGCAGTTTTCGATGACCTGAAAAGTCCGCGCCCCGCTCGTGACCACTGTGCCTACGCTCGAGGCCGGGATCCCCAGGAGATCGTTCAGGATGAAGGCCGAGGCCTGGGCGTTGGCGAGTTGCATGGGGTAGAGGATCTGGTTGAGGAGCGCCGCCGGAATCGGCACCAGCAGGAGAAGAAAGACCGCGGGTAGAAACGTCGCCCGAAGCCCCGCCCGTCCGCCCAGGGCTGCTCCGATGCCCAGCGCGATGCCTACGAGGGAGATGAGGAGCAGGTCGGCGGCCCCGGTATAGGTGGCCCAGAAATAGAGGGCGGTCGCCGGGATCAGCAGCGCTGCACCGCGCCCGCCGCCCCGAGGCCGAGCCAGAGCTGCAGCCAGCGCTCGGTGCCGTGTATAGAGGAAGCAGGCGCTGAGCCCGAAAATCAGGGGTGCGGACTGTCCTGTGGGGCGAAAGAACCAGTCCTCCCACGGATCGGGGCCCGGGCGATCAGCCGGAAAGGGCTCGTAGGGGATCAGGTTACGGAAGGCAATTGCGCCGGCGACGAGGGCGAAAATCCAGGCCAGTCTATGCCAAGAATTGCTGGAGAAGGAAGGCATCCTGGAAGACTGTGGCGAAATACCATCATTTGATAGGGGCAACTCGCCGGAGATTTTTTCCGGCTCGTCCGTCGGTCCAGGCAAATCACGACCTCCCAGTCTCTATCCCCCAGGGTAGTAGCCGGTCGGGGGTGCCGCTGCTCTTCTGCTGTGGCCGCTAGGGGACCGGGCTCTTCCAGGCGCCGTGCAGGCTCTGGCTGGCCGGGTCGGGGAGCGCGGCGTCGTCTGCGAGAAAAGACCGCCGCTAGGGTCGAAACCTCGGGACAGCCACCATATCATAGCGGCCTTGAGGGACAGGCTCGCCTCCACATCCTATTGGCAAATTTGGAGACCCATTACATGAAATCCGCAACGACTCTTATTTCGCTGGCGCTCGCTTTGGCGCTGGGCGTGCTCACGGCCCAGACCGCGCTCGCCGGCGGTGGCACACCCGCGGCCCCCGGCGCGTTCGTGGGCGATTTCACCAACGACGGTCGACAGGACGTTCTCATCTCCAACGCTGGAGACCTCTGGGTCTACGTGACGGCGACGGATATCGGGACCGGCGGCCCCAATGTAGATGTCGCTGCCAGCGGCCGGATCACTACGTTACCGCAGGGTGCCAGCGTAAAAGGCGTGAGCGATTTCAACAACGACGGCTACGCCGACGTGCTCGTCGAAACCGCCGCCGGCGGACTCTCTGTTCTCGTGACTGATGGCGGGGTAACGCCCGTCGCGCTCGTTGCGGGCGCTGGGCTCTACGTCGCTCCTCCTGAAGGTTGGGCCGTAATGGGGGCCGCTGATGCCAACGACGACGGCAGCGCCGATGTCTACGTCCAAGATGGGGCCGGCGCGATCTACACCTACATCACCACCGACAACGCGGGAAATCCCGAAGCGAACGGCGCCGCGAGCGGTCTTCCGGTTGTTCTCCCGGCGGATTGGGGGACGGCCGTGGTGGGCGATATCAACGGCGACGGCCGGAGTGATATGGTGGCCGCGAATTCTGTTGCGACGGGTACGGGCGCAAGCCGGCTCTACGTATTCATCACCGCCGAGGGCGGGATCAGTGTGGACGGGGGCGCGAGCGGGAATCCCGGCGAGACGCCGCCTGGTTGGTTCTGTTGCGCGGCGGGCAACACGACCCCCGCGACAGTGAGCAATGATCTGGCCACTGGGGATGAGAGCGGCGGTGCCGGTACTGCGACCCAACTTTTCGTCTATGCCATGAACGAAGACGGAATCTCGTTCGACATGGGCGCCAGCGCGGCGAACGTAGAGTTGCCCGCGGGCTGGGGGGTTGAGGGCCTGGGCGATTTCAACAACGATGACATCGTGGACACCCTCGCTGTGAACGACGCAGACGGGAGCCTGGTGGTCTTCTTGAACAGCGGGCCCGGAGCGGTCAGCGGTACGCCCTTCCTGACCGCGATGCCGAATGGCTGGTCCGTCGCGTCATTCCAGGGCATGGCGGCAGGGGAGTAAGCCGACGCATTTGGGCGTGATCCGAGCGATGATGAACCCCCCGACGCGCAGGCGCCGGGGGGTTCTTGTTTTGTCTGACGCTCCGCCGGTACTCGCTGCCGCGGGACCGTTGCTCGAAGCCCGGCGACCGTGACCCCGAGCGTCCCTTCGGCGGAAGCGTTCGGAGCGCTTTTTGATGCGGGCTGGTACCTGGCCCGTTATCCGGGGGCCCGGGCCTCGGCGCGCGGCCCCCTGGCCCACTACCTGGCCGCGGGTGACGCCGCGGGCTGCGCGCCCCATCCCCTCTTCGACCCCGCCCGCTATTCCGAGCAGTACCCGGAGATCCCGAAATCCGGGGGCGCCCGGCTGCTGCACTATATCGAGGAGGGCGAGCGCGAAGGCGCGGCCCCCCATCCCCTCTTTGACCCGGGCTTCTATCGCGAACGCAACCCCGACCTGCAGGCGCTGGAGGGGCCCCTGCTGGCCCATTTTTGCCAGTACGGGGCTGAGGAAGAGCGATGGCCAAACCCGCTCTTCGACATGGAGTTCTACTGCGCCCAACTCGGCCCCCATGCGGCGGAGGCCAACCCCCTTGTTCACTACATCGAGCAGGGCGATGGGGAGGGCCTCGCGCCGCACGCCTTATTCGACCCTGGGTATTACGCATCGCCGCAGCCCGAACTTCCAGAAGAAGGAGGCGCCCGGCTCGCCCACTACTTGCGGGAGGGAGGCCGGGAAGGAGCGAATCCGCACCCGCTTTTTTGCTCGGATTTCTACCGGGGCCAGCGCGCGCCGGGGAGCCAAAGCGCCGTTCCCGCCCTCGCCCACTACCTCGCCGAAGGGGAGGGACTCGGGCTTGCGCCCAATCCCCTCTTCGACCCCGCGTTCTACCTGGAGGCCAACCCCGATCTTGCCGGCATCGACAGCCTGCTCGGCCATTACGTGTGTTTCGGCGCGGGTGAGGGGAGGGCACCCAACGCGCTCTTTGCACCCGAGTTCTACGCCGAGCAGGTGCGCGGTCGGTCGGTTGCTCGCGGAGAGTTGCTGGCCCACTACCTCGAGATCGGAGAGGCGGAGGGCTTACGGCCGCATCCGCTCTTCGATCCCGTTCATTGTGCCGGGCAGGGTGGTGGGATCGCTTCCGATTCGGGGTCGATCCTGGGTGACTATCTTCTTCATGGGGGCGAGCCCGGCAACGATCCCCACCCCCTCTTCGATTCGGCGTACTACGCCGAACAGCTCTCGGGGCCGCTGACCGCCGAGGGAACCCTGCTCGGCCACTACCTCGAAACAGGCGAAGAGCAGGGCCTGAAACCCAACCCCCTATTCGATCCCGACCACTATGCCGAGCAGAGCGGAAATTCGGCGCCGAATCTCCTCGCCCACTACGTGGCGATCGGGGGACGCGCGGGGCTCTCGCCCTCTGGCCTCTTCGATTCGTCCTGGGTATTGACCCAGATGCCCCTGGCGAAGGAACGCCGCATGAGCCCACTCGAATTCTATTTTCGATTCGACGGCGAACTCGAGGAAGGCCCGCATCCCCTTTTCTTGGCTTCGTGGTACGGAAGGGAGCATCCCGAGGTTGCGGAGTCCGGGCTGGACCCGCTCTCACATTTCATGGAGATCGGCGCTGGCAAGGGATACGACCCGCACCCCTTATTTGATTCCCGTTGGTATCGGGACGCCTACGCGGGCTATTTCGTCGAAGAGATGCCCGCAGTATTTCACTACCTCCGCTCGGGAGAAGCAGCGGGCCTGTCCCCCAATGCTTTATTCGATGCCAAGTGGTATGGCGCCCAGGGCTCGCTTGACCTGCGTCCCGGGGAGACGCTCTTCCTCCATCTCTGCCGGAAGGGAATGAAGGAGCGGCGAAGCCCGTCGCGGCTCTTCCCCTATTGCCTTCAGTTTCTTCGCGACAAAGATCCCGCGCGCCGCGCACGAAGCGTCAATCCCGCCGGAGGGTACCTGGTCGATGAGTACACGGACCAGAGTTCCCCCGAAGCAGAGCTTGCTATCGAACTCCCTGGAGTCTACAGCCCCGACGTTTCGATTCTGATCCCGGTCTACGGCCAACTCGTGTACACGTTGGCTTGCCTCCGCTCCATTTCGCGCGCCGAGAACCGGGCGAGCTATGAGGTCATCCTGGTCGACGATCATTCGCGCGCCGCCGAATTCGAGCCCCTGGCGGAGATTGCGAACCTGCGGGTCTTCCGGAACGAGGAAAACGTGGGCTTTCTCCACTCCTGCAACCGGGCCGCTGAGAAGGCCAGGGGAAGGGATCTGATTCTCCTCAACAACGATACGCTGGTGATGGACGGATGGATCGACCGCCTGGTGGAAACCCGGGAGGCCTTTCCGGGTGCCGGCCTGGTGGGGAGTCAACTCCTCTTTCCCAACGGCCGCCTGCAGGAGGCGGGAAGCGTAGTGTGGCGCGACGGCAGCGCCCTCAACTACGGCTGGGGCGAGGACGCCACGAAGCCGCGTCACGCTTTCGCGCGCAAGGCCGACTACGTCTCTGCCGCTGCAGCTTTGATTGGTGCCGATCTCTTTCGGGATCTCGGCGGCTTCGACGAGCGATATGCCCCGGCTTTCTACGAGGATACGGATCTGGCCTTCCGGGTGCGCGAAGCGGGGCTGGATGTCATCTACCAGCCGGCCTCCAAGGTGATTCATTTCGGCGGGGCATCCCATGGGCGCGATATCTCCTCGGGCCTCAAACATCACCAACTCGTCAACCAGGAGCGCTTCTTCGAACGCTGGCGCGAAACCCTCGCTGAACACGCCGTCGCTGGTTCGAGCGTGGAAAAAGCCGCTCTGCGGATCAGCGGTCGCCGGGCGCTGGTGGTCGACGCGACTCTACTGACGCCGGATCGCGACGCCGGGTCGCTGCGTATGCTCAACCTGATGAAGGTGCTTGGCCGCCTGGGCTTCGTCGTCACCTTCATGCCGAGTGATCTTTCTTACGACGAAGCCTACGTGTCGTTGCTGGAGAGATCCGGTATCCAGGTTGAGTGCGGCCCGCATGTTGAATCCATTGATCAACTTCTCCGAGCCACCGGGGCTGAATTCGAACTTTGCATCGTGAGCCGTCCGGATACGGCCGAAGCCTGCCTCGGCAAGGTAAGGCTGCACTGTCCCAATGCGCTGGTCCTCTACGACACGGTTGACCTTCATTTCCTCCGCCGGGAACGGGAACTTCGCCTCAAGGGGGTTGCACCCACCCACGACGCGATCAGGGAGCAGGAGCTGGGAGCGGTGGCCCGGGCCGATGCAACGATCGCGGTCAGCGAATTCGACCGCGCGAAACTCATCGAAGAGGTCCCGGGAGCGGTCGTTCATATCGTCAGCCTGATTCACGAAGTCCATCCACAAAAGACGAATTTTCATGATCGAGACGGGATTCTCTTCATAGGAAGTTTTCAGCACACGCCGAACGTTGATGCTGTCCTCTGGTTCATTGCCGAAGTGCTTCCCATCGTTCATGAATGGATTCCGGAGCTGCGATTCCACATCATTGGCCTGAACGCGCCCGACAAGATTCGCGAGCTGGCCTCGGACCGAATCATTGTCGAGGGCTTCATCGAGAACGTGGATGAACAATTCGCGCGCCGAAGGCTCTCGGTGGCCCCCCTTCGCTATGGCTCTGGCGTGAAGGGCAAGATCAACCAGAGCATGGCCTA
>JAAZXM010000050.1 GCA_014240165.1 Myxococcales bacterium
GCGGGGCCTATGGCACCGAGGCCGCGGGTTCGGGTTGCTCGTTGCGAGTCGGCACCACCAACCAGGTGAACATTGACTTCGTGTGCACGGATGTGCTCGGGGGCACGGACTTTACGGGCAATGAGTTGCTGGCGACCCTGGTCTTCGATGTGATCGCCGTGGGAGACGGGGAGGCCGAGATCGACCTCTCCCTCACCTCTCCCGGGAATGTCATCGGGCTCACGGGCGGCGCAGTCTGGACCGCGGAACTCACGGGCGGGGGCGTCATCCCCATCCCCGAACCCGGCACCGCGCTTCTCCTGGGCAGCGGCCTGCTGGTGATGGGCGTCGCCAAGCGTCGCCAGGCCTAGACCCTTCGGTCGCCCTGACCACCTCACCGGCGCGCGCTCAGCCGGGCTCAGAGCCGGGGAATGACTTCCTGGGCAAAGAGTTCCACCGAGGCTTCCGCTTCGCCCTGGGGCATGCTCCCGTACTTGGCGATCATGAGCACATCGTGCTCGCAGCCGAGGATTTCGCGCTGGCTGCGGAGCTTTTCGATGATTTCGTCCGGGGTGCCGTACGTGTTCACCCCCACGTACATTTCGGCCATCTTCTCGAGCCCCATGGACTCGATCGCCTCTGCGGCGTTGCCGTAGAACTCGTAGCCCCGGGTCTCCTTGAAGTGGGCGCCGCCGATCTCGTAGTGCTCGGCCACCGTCATGAAGTACTCGTAGACGTATTTCTCCCCGAGTTCTCGGGCCCGCACCGGGTCGCGATCGCAAAACACGAGCTGCCCTGCGAAGGGCACCGGGGGCGCGCTGTTGCGCAATGAGCGCCACTTCTCCTGGTAGGGAATCAGCGCCAGCTCACGGAAGACTTCCCAGGGTTGCTGGGCGAGCACCATCAGCTGAGCGCCGAGCACGGCGGCCTGGGTGGCGGATTCCGGGGAGACCCCGATGGAGTAGACCCGGTCTTCGAAGCCCCGGGTGGGGGCGGGCCGAAGGTCGATGCGCGGCCGGCTGAAATGCTCGGTATCCGCTTCGAAGAAGCCCTTGTTCAGCGCCTGGAGAACCAACTCGGTGCCCTGGTCAAAGCGGCCCCGGGCCTCGTCCATGGGGATGCCGAAGCCGGCATATTCTCGACGCGAGAGCCCGCGGCCGAACCCGAGCAGCGCTCGCCCGCCGCTTTGTTGGTCGAGCAGGGCCATCTTGGCCGCCACCCGGTAGGGGTCGTTCCAGGGGACGATCACCGCCCCCGTGCCCAGGCCGATGCGCTCGGTGCAGGCGGCCACCTGCGCCAGCCATTGAAAGTTGTCCGGGCACATGGAGTAGCCGAAGAAGTGATGCTCGGTGGCCCAATAGCTGTCGAACCCGGTGCGTTCGGCCAGGCGAGCCAGGGCGAGTTCACCCTGCATGATCTCGGCGTCACTCTGGGTGTCGCAGTAGTTCTGGAAGATGGAGAGAAGGCCGAAATGCATGGGGCGGGGCTCCTTGGCGCTCAGTGTGGGGCGCGAACGGCGAGCAGAGAGAATACCCCGCACGTGGGGAGGAGAGGGCCAGCGGGTGTCGCCCACAGTTGCGTTTCTTCTGCGGGTCGATCCCGGTAGAGACGCGGATAGCCTGCCCCCACCTCCCCGGAGGCGAGGCCGAAATCAGGGTCCGGAGCTTCGTTTTCTCCCTTTAGGGGTCATTGTGCCGGTCATTTTCCCGTCCGCTGAGCGGCAGCTTCATCGGCTCTTAAAGGCCTGCTGGCATAGTGGACTCCGTACTCATCTATTGGGAATCGCCTAGGGGGAAAACTCGGTGGCGGCCAGAGAGCGGGTGCTGGGAGAAGGACTTAAATAAAGAAAGCGGGAAGAGGGAAGCTGCGGATGCAGGATAGATGGGATGCCCAACGGCCCAGGGAAAGCCGTTGCCAAGAGCAGGCGAGGCTTGGTCACTCGACGCGTGCAGGCGTGCGTGCTCTCGCGAAAAGAATTGCCGCCGGCGTGTTGGGCTGGGTCTTTCTCAGTCTCGGCGCCGCGGGCGCAGGTGCCGTTCCGATTACGTATAGCGTGAGTTCGGGGAGCGCCACGGTGGAAGTCCTGGTGGGCGGCATCGTGGTGGGGCAGGCGACGAATGTTGGGGTCACTGGAAGCGTGACCATCGATTCGGTCGCACTCTCCATCGACTCTCTTGCTCTTGCGCTGGACCCGAACATTTCGCTGACGCTTTCGACGAGCTACGGAGGCTTCGACCAGGTCACGATCGAGTCGGCCTCTTTGACCAGCGCAGTGGGCTTTGGTCCGGTGGTGCCTTCGACTCCTATATCCACCAAGAGCTTCAACGCCCTGGTGGGGGCTCTTGACGTTGCGGGTTCCTGGGCGGCTTCGGATTCAGGCGGCGTCAACCCGTCTCAGAGTGGCGTCCCCATTTCCTATACGGTTCCGGCCATGTCGGCAGTCGTAAGCTCCCTGCTGGTGCCGCTCATCAATGTTCAAAGCGTGACGCTGAATGCGCTGAATGGAGCGCTGTTCGGCGAGACCCAGGATCTCGTTGTCCGGGCGAACCTGTCGGTCTTTGCCGTGCCCGAGCCGGGGACGGGCACACTGCTGGCGCTCGGGCTGGCCGGTATGGCTGTCTCCGGAAGGCGGCGCAAGACTGGATCTGCTCTTTTTGCGAGGCTCTTCGGAAGCGGCGCGCAGCGGCGCGCTGCCCCCAAGTCGGCGCGTACGTTTTCCGCCACGGTCTAAGAGCCTGACCCCGAGCCGCGGCCTCTTGGCCCCGCGGCCCCTTCCCTCTGGCGAGAGGGGGATGACCTTCATTAAGATGCGGGCTTTCGCGGCTTCCGGTCGCACCTGAGTCAAGGTCTACTCAGGCAGGGGGGCATCCGTGGTCTCGTTCATGAAGGTTGCTCTTGGCTTGGTCCTTCTTATGGGGGGCCTCATCATCGGCTTGTCTGAGTGGGGCGAGGTGGTTGTGATTCGCCCGTTGGGGGTGGAGTCCGCCGAGGAAACCCGGATCTGGATCGTGGATCTGCCCGACGGCGCCTTTGTTCGGGGGTCCTCGGGAAAGGCCTGGACCGAAAACGCCGTTGGGGCGGGTTCCGTTGCGCTGCGGCGCGACGGTGTCTGGGCCAACTACACCGTGACCGATGTGTCGGGCCAACAGACCCAGCACCGCGTCAACGTCGCCATGCGCAAGAAATATGGCTTCTCGGATCGCTTCATCGGTTGGACCGAGGACTTCAGCCTGAGCTGGCCCCTGCGTCTGGACCCCGCCCCATAGGCGAGGAGTCCATGTTCTCGCCGTGTGCGCGGCGAGGCTTTTTCGCTCTTGTCAGGATCGCGACTGACGCTGCTGGCGCACCCGGGCGTGGGCAGACTTGATCGTGTAATCGCGTTCCAGTTCTTCTGGAGTCGATTCGGCGGAGAGCTCCCTCACCCGTACGTACTCGCCGCGGTCGCTGGCCTGGCGAAACTCGCGCAGGCTCCCGTAGGCGTCGCCTTTCCGTCCGGGAGCGCCCAGGCCGAAGCCCTCGATGGTCCCGCCGTAGGTCAACGCCTGCAGGCCCATGCGGTGCAGGAGTTTGGGGCTGGCGCCTTCGAGCACATCGGGCGCCACGGTCATGATCCAATTCTCTTGTTGGCGCGTCCAGGCGGCCACGTTGCTCATGGTGGCCACGAAGCGCTGCTGATCGGTTCGGTTTGCCCCGGTGCCATGCAATAGGCGCCCATCGAAGATAAGCAGCGTTCCGGCTTTGGCCTCGAGGTTGATCGCCGGGGGCAGCTTGCCCACCTCGCCCCCGCTCCCGGCCTCGGCGAGGATCGCGTGGGAGCCGGGGATCAGCAACGTGCTGCCGTTTTCGTCGTCGACATCCTGGGGGATGAACATGGTGTTGGCCAGAACGGGTGCTTCCCGAGTTTGAAAGGGGAGCAGGGGACCCTGATCGATATGCAGGCCCTGGGGATAGCCGCCCGGGTCCGCTCCGTTGGAGAGGAAGCTATGGCAAATCCATCCCTTGCCCAGCGTCTCGTCCATCAACTGCTCGATGAGCGGGCCCGCCTGGACGGCTTCCGGGTTTTGCTCGATGCACCCGGCGAAACACTCGCCCTTGTTGATGAGCGAGTTGATGTACTGGCCCGAGGGCGTTGGCATCTGAACGCCGGCCAGGCGCTCGCCTTCGGCCTGGGCCTGGAGTCGTTCGCGAAAGGTGGTGCACTGGGCTTCGGAAAGGCCTTCCTCCACCAGGCAGAAGCCCCACTCTCGAAGATCCGCCCGCATGCGGTGGATATCCTTGGTGGGCACCGGCAGGTCGCGATCCTTCCAGTAGGGATGTTTCCGGGCCACCGTTGTGTCCCAGTACATCCCGTTGCCCCATTCCAGGGGCTTGCGGGTATCGGGCGGAACGAGCCAGGGGTTGTTGGCGAAAATGGATTTCCACGGCTCACCGCAGCGGATGAAATCGCTGTAGAGTTGTTGCTCGAGCGGTGAATTCGCTTTGACGGCCGCTTCGGTGAACTCGGGCGGAACTTTCATGGGCTTCCTCGTCGGCCGGATCCTATTCGGCTCGCCTCGGCCTTCCCGGTAGAGGTAAGCGAATTCCTCCCGCCTCTGCCCATGGGCTCAGACCTCGGCGATGCCGAGACGCTTCATTTTTTTATAGAGCCCCTCGCGGGTCACGCCGAGTTTGCGGGCGGTGGCAGCGCGGCGGCCACTGTTGGCTTCCAGGGCCCGGCGAATCAGCCAGGCTTCGATGCTCGAGAGCGTGGCGCGCAGGGTCTCTCCGGCGTGGGGGGCCTGGGCGATGGCTTCCATCAGTCCCGTGACCCGGCCCGAGAGCAGGCGCGGGCCAACCCTTTCGCCGGCTTCGGCCAGGGCCAGGGCCCGTTGAATCTCGTTTTCGAGTTCGCGCACATTGCCCGGCCACGCGTGGCTCAGCAGCAGGCGACGAGCGGCAGCCGAGAGTTGGCAGCCGGGCTTGTTCTCCTCGGCGCCATATTTTTTCATGAAATGGTCGGCGAGTTCGAGGATGTCGCCGCTGCGTTCGCGCAAGGCGGGAAGCCGGATGGGGAAGACCGCGAGCCGGTAGTAGAGATCCTCGCGAAAGCGTCCGGCGCGGATCTCCTCATCCAGGTCGCGGTGCGTGGCGGCAATGACCCGCACGTCTACGGGCCGGGGTTGGCTCCCTCCCACCGGCAGCACCTCGCGCTCTTGAAGCACACGCAGAAGCTTGGCTTGGAGAGCGGGGCTGGTCTCGCCGATTTCGTCGAGAAAGAGGGTGCCGCGGTGGGCGAGGGCGAAATGCCCGGGGCGATCGCGGTCGGCGCCGGTGAACGCGCCCTTGCGGTAACCGAAGAGTTCGCTTTCCAGCAGGCTCTCGGGAAAGGCCGCGCAGTTCAGGGCCACGTAGGGGGCCGTGCGTCGGTTGCTGCGGGCGTGGATCAAGCGTCCCACGAGTTCCTTGCCCGTGCCGGTTTCTCCCTGGATCAATACGGTGGCCCGAGACTGGGCGGCGCGAAGAGCCAGCGCCTGCACGTCGCGCATGGCGGAACTGCTCCCGATTACACCAACGGGGTCGGCGTCATCCCGAGAAGCCTCGCGCGCGGCGAGGCTGCGGGGTTCCGCCCTCCAGGCGTCGATGCGCGCGAGCAGTTCGGCGCGCAGGCTCGCCGGTGAATCTTCCGGGCCCGCCAAGAGGACGTCTCGGACGCCGGCCCCCAGGAGTTCGCGGATCATCGGGGCGACGTCGCGGCGGGCGAGGCTTTCGCCCGGCGCATGGGCTTCGACACGAGCGAGAATGGGCGTTTCCCGTGGCCTTCGCTTGAGTTCGGCCACGGCACTCAGCAAGGGGCCCGGGTCATTGCCCGCAACGACGATGGCATCGAGGGTCATGGGGGGTAGGGCGAGGGATGCGGGAACGTCGGGCACCCAGGTGACATCGAGGCTGGGCGCATCGGGGACGCCGCTGCGTGCCAGGCTTTCTGCAGGGCCGATCCAGAGCAGTGATCGAATGGATTGCATGTTGAGTTTTCCTTGTCTCGGGAACCGGTGTGTGGGCTTCGTTGGGGGCCAGAGTTCTGCATGGGTTGGATACGTCCTATTAAGCGGTGCAAGTTGGGTGCCCGAGTCGCGCTGAGCTGCAGAGCGGCCGGGGAGCCATGAGGGCGTCCGGGGTGGGGAGTCGAACCGGCCAAGGGTTGGCGCAAGTGCGGCCAAAGGCGGCGGATGGCCCGGCTAAGCGCGTCTGATCAGGCTCCTATGGGGGAAGTCGGGAGGTACTGCCCCAACAGGCTGCCATCGGGGAGCGTTCCGCTTCCGATCTCTTTCTTTGGGTCCACTCAGGCGACTTTTCTGGGCTTGGCGGACGCGCGCAGCATGTGCGGCCCCCTTCGCTAGGAAATATCGCGCCAGAGCGCCTCGAAGAACTGCAACTGGAGTAGGCGTGCCTGAGCGGAAAATCGCGAGTCGGGGTACCCTGGAAAGCGTGGCTAGCGAGGCAGATCACCGGGATATCGCTCGAGTGCTCGACCGCTATGCCGAGGCCCTCGACACCCGGTGTTGGGCTCTCCTCTCCGACGTTTTCGTGCCGGAGCTCGAATTTGATTTCGGCGAGTGGACCGCCACTTCCAGGAACGAAGCCGTTGCCGCGATCCGCACCTATCTCGATGACTGCGGTCCGACCCAGCATCTGCTCGGGAACTACCGCATCGATGTCAACGGCGACAGTGCGCGCTCCAGGGTTTACGTGCGGGCGTTCCACGTCGGTGTCGGCGCGGCGACCGGGAAGACGTACGAGATGGGCGGCGAGTATCGCGATGAGCTGCGGCGCACGCCGGAAGGCTGGCGCAGTCACCGCCGCGAGGGTGTCGTCTTCTGGGAACTCGGATCTCGAGACGTTCTGGGTCCTGGGGAATCGTGAGGGCCACCCCGGCCGCCTGTCCCGCACTTCCCCCGAGCACTCGGGCGAGGCATTCCATTCTGGCGCGGAAACTACAAGCCCGCGCTCAGAAGATGAACGGGGCGAGGCGAAATCGGACGCGATTGGCGTAGAGCCCGTAGTCCGGGTCTCGCATGAGGATGCGTTCCTCGGCGAAAATTCGTAATGCGAGCAATGACCAAACGCTGACATAGACAAGCAGGTTCCGTAGGGAAGGCGCGAGCAAGAGATAGCCCACGTGGCTGAGCACGTAGCCCGCATACATGGGGTGCCTCACCAGGCGATACATACCCTTCACCTGCACGCCTCGAGAGGCGGCCACGACACCGAAACTGCGCCGCAGGCTCAACTTGGCGCCGGTGTGGATGACTACGCCGACGATCAAGGGAATCGCTCCCAATGCGGGATCGATCAAGGGCGCGCCGCCCGTGCTGACCGCCAAGGCGAGAAACGTGCCCGCCATCGCGATCGCCCAATCGTAGGGTCGATTGGAGATCTCGGTTGTGGCCCGTCGAATCAGGATGAAGAAGACCACCAGGCCTTCGCTGAAAAGCAGGAGCAGGGGAAACCAGTTCTCAAGTGCGAATTGGTTCGGCCAGATGCGGACCAGGAGCCACGCATAGGCGAGGACCAGGAGAGCTTGCTCCAGTCGATCGAGAATCAGGGGGTACTTCTTCACCGCGGTGGTGATATTCAAAGCGTCTCCAATCGCGAGAAGTCGGGTCTCAGACGGCCGCGAGACCTGGGAACCGACTGATTCGCCAACGTCTCCCAGGCGGCTCGCATCGATGGGGGGGCGATGGCCCAGCCGGATTCAGCCGATTTCGGGGCAGGGCGGGTCGGATTCGGGCTTCGCTTGTGAAGAACTAGCGAGGGGCGGGCTCATCGCGATCAGCGCTGCCGGACTTCGACGTCCTCGCCGTCCTGGATCACTACCGCATCCGCCATCCCGACGAAAAGTCCCGTGCCCAATACGCCGGGAACCGAGAGAATGCGCCTGTCGAGGTCGCCGGGCTCGGCGATCTTGCTGACTCGGGCGTCGAGGACGAGGTTGCCGTTGTCGGTGATGACGGGCGCACCGCTCGGATCGCTACGGCGCTCGGCGGGGCAGCCAAGTTCGGCCAGTCGAGCATGGGCGAGGGTCTCCGCGAAGGGAATCACCTCCACCGGCAGGCGCCCCCGGGCGCCCAGGTGGGGGACGAGTTTCTCGGCGCCCACGAGAATTACCAATTGATCCGACGAAGCGGCGACGATTTTTTCTCGCACCAATGCCGCGCCATACCCCTTGATGACATCCAGGGCGGGGTCGACTTCATCGGCCCCATCGAAGGTGACATCGAGGCGGCCCGCCTCGGCCAGGGTTGTGAGCGGGATCCCCAATTCTCGGGCGAGGGCCTCGGTTCGCTCGGATGTCGGGACACCCCGCACCTGAAGTCCGTCGGCCACTCGCGCACCGAGGGCGCGCACGAAGGCCTCGGCGGCTCGCCCGGTCCCCAAACCCAGGGTCTGTCCGTCGGCGACGAATTTCAGCGCTGCCTGGGCGCTGGCTTCCGGGGCGGGCTCGCTCACGCGTCCTTCGCGAGCGCGTCGCGCTTTTCGGAAACGGCGCCCAGCACCTGGTCGAAGGCGTCGCAGAAGAGTTGGCAGCCGCGCACCAGAAGATCGTCGGTGATCTCCCGAAAGGAGATGCCCAGGTCTTCGACGCTGGACATCAAGGCCCTGGCTTCGCTGAGTGTGGCTTCGCCCCGGCCGCAGAGCGCATCCTCGACGGTGCCCCCGGTCTTGAAGGCCTCGAAGGTGGCGGCGGGCACTGTGTTGACCGTGTCGGGCCCGATCAACTCGTCGACGTAGAGCGTGGGCGGGAGGTCGGGGTTCTTGGTACCCGTGCTTGCCCAGAGAACGCGTTGAGGCCGGGCGCCCTGGCTGGCCAGATCCTTCCACTCGGGGGTGGCGAGATCGCGCTGAAAACTCGCGTAGGCGTCCACCGCGTTGGCGATGGCGACCTTGGAGAGCAGCGCTTCGAGCCGGGCCTTGCGATCGGGTTCGGGCGATTCCTCGAACTCGGCCGCCACGCGTTTTTCGATCATGGCGTCGATGCGGCTGACAAAGAAACTCGCGACGCTGGAGACCTCTGCCGGGTTTCCCCCGGCCTCCAGGTAGCGCGCCACCCCGCGCTGGTAGGCGTGGTGGACTCCCTCGTAATAGCCCACGGCAAAGAGCAGCGTGGCGTTGACGTTGATCCCCTCGGCGATCAACTCCTCGATGGCGGGCAGGCCCTCGGTGGTGGCGGGCACCTTGATCATCAGGTTGGGGCGGCCCACCGCCGACCAGAGTCGCCGGGCTTCCTCCAACGTGGCGTCGGTCTGGTAGGCGAGATGCGGCGAGACCTCGAGGCTTACGAAGCCGTCGGCGCCTGCGCTGGCTTCGAAGACCGGGCGCATCACATCGCAACCCAACTGGATATCCTGGATCGCGAGCGCCTCGTAGATTTCCTGGGCGTCGCTCAGGCCCTGGCTCACCAGACCGCGGATGGCGGGGTCGTAATCCGACGAGCCCGCGATGGCCTTCTCGAAGATCGCCGGGTTGGAGGTGACACCGCGCACGCCGTCTTCTTCGACGAGCCGGCGCAGTTCACCGGAAAGCAGGAGATCGCGGCTGATGTAGTCGTACCAAAGGCTTTGTCCGTGCTGCTGGACTTCGATCAGGGGGTTGCTCATGGGAAAGCGGGAGTCCTCGGGCAGGGGCGGGGCGACGCGGGGCGCCGCCAGGGGGGTCGGCTCCCATGATGCCACCCCGGGGCCCTTTGCGCAGTCCGCCGGGGCCGCGCGGGGCAAGTTTTTTCGGGCCCGGCGGCGACGGACCCAGGGGTCAGTGGGTATCCCAAAAACGGTCGAAACCCCCGCAATCGAGCTTCTGGAGCCGAGAGGGGGCTTCCGGGTGATCGCTTACCGGGACGGATCGGCCGTTCTCGAAGCGGAGATCGAGGCGGCCGTCGCCGTCGGAATCCTCGTCCTGACGGAGCACGGTCTCGTCGTCCCCCATGGTTTGGACCACATCGGGCCGCCCGTCGCCGCGGGTATCGATCTCGGTGCGCTCCAGGCGCCCGGCTTGGTAGAAGTAGCGTCGATCCGCCCGGGGGTCGTCATCCGGGATTTCCGCGCTCACCGACCAGGTCTCACGCAGGGCGTCGCCCTCGCGGAAGACCACGAGGTCAAAGCGGCCATCGCCGCTGCTATCGATGCATTGGCGCTCTTCATCGCCGTTCTCATTCAGCAGGATCTTCTTGTTCGGCCGGCCGCCCGGGCCCGCGAGTTCCTGGGAGCGAATCCGCTGCTGGGCGTCGAAGGAAACCAGCAGATCGGGTTGGCCATCGAAATCACTGTCCCGGGCCTGCCGTGTCAGTTGGCCGGACTCACCCCCCCGGCGGGCGTAATAACTCCAGCGGTCCATCTGGCAATCGCCCTGGGTATCCTTTTCCTCGGCGATCACGTCCCCGTTCTTGTCCAGCCAACTGGTGACATCGGTGCAACCCGGCCCGCCACCTGGCTCGCCGGGGCGGCGGGTTTCCACGCGACGGGCAATGCCCTGGCGAAAGTGGACGATGAAATCCGCCTGGCCGTCCCCATTACGGTCTTCTTCCCGGCGAACGATCTGGCCTGATGCGTCGTTGAAGATGCGGATATCCACCGCGCCATCTCCGTTGCTGTCGCGCTCGCTGCGACGATGGACCCCGGCTTCGTAGAAGAGCACAGTGTCGAGGGTGCCGTCGCCGCTGGAGTCCTCCTCGATCCGCAGGGGGGAGGGCTCGGCTATTTCGCCCGGTGTGCCCGGGCTGGCCGCTGCGTAGTGGACGATGCGCTCGGGCGCGCCGTCGGCGTTCTTGTCGAGGCTGCGCCGGACGATGGATCCCCCGGCGTATTCCGCGACGTCCTCGGCGAGGCCATCTCCATCCGTATCGGTCTCGGTGCGCGCGATCTCACCCTGGCGAAAGCGCGAGACCTGTTCGAAGCGCCCATCGCCATCGGCGTCGATTTCTTCGCTCACCAGAATGCCCGCCGCGTAATCCCGGATCACATCGATCTTTTCATCCCCATCGGTATCGAATTGCTCGCGGTTCGGGGCGCCGCTTTCGTCCAAGCTCACCTGCTGGTCGAAGCGGCCGTCGCCCGTTGTATCCCGACGCTGCTCGACCGGGATATCCGATGCAAAGAGAATCAGCGTGTCAAAGCGCCCGTCACCCGTGCTGTCGATTTCCTGGCGTGCTCTCTCGCCCGCTTCGAAGTGGGTCCTCACGTCGGGACGATTGTCGGCGCGGGTGTCGCGCTCCTCGAGAACCAGCAAGCCGCCCCCAAAGACCTGGCGCAGATCGAAGCGTCCATCCCCGGTGGAGTCGAGTTCGGTCTCGCTGGAAGTCCCGTCCGCGTTCAATTTGCCGCGCGCGTCGAGGCGGCCATCGAAGTCGCGATCCTGCTCGTAGCGCCGGGGCTCGCCGGCCTCGAAATGAACCCAATAATCCACCCGATGGTCCGCATTGCGGTCCTCCTCCAGGCGTTGGGGCTGGCCAGCGGAATCTGCAATGCGCCAGGTATCCGGCGCCCCGTCGCCCCGGGTGTCGGTTTCAACGAGGATCGTTTCCCGGGTTTCGGGGTCGAAGGTGAGCCAGCGATCCGGGCGGTCGTCCGCGTCCGTATCCTCTTCGCGCCGGGCCAGAACGCCGCCTTCGTCGTAGAACACCCAAGCCTCGATGCGCCCGTCCTGGTCTGAGTCGCGCTCGACCCGGCGCAATTCGCCGCCGATATAGAATTCCACACTGTCCGGGCGGCCCGCCCCGGTGGAGTCGACGCTGCGCTGGCGGATCACGCCCTCATCGAATTCGGCCTCGCTCTCGAATCGGCCATCGCCATCCGCGTCGAGCCATTCGAAAGCGATCTGGCCCTCGTCACCGAAGCGGTAGCGCGCGTCGGCTTTCCCGTCGGCGTTGCGGTCCTCGCTCTGCTCGTACATGCGCCCGTCGCGGTAGCTGATGCGCGTATCGAGTTGTCCGTCGCCCGAGGTATCCGCCTGTTCTTCGACGATCCGATCCGCCACCTCGGCGCTATAGAGGGTGATGCGTTCCGGGCGGCCGTCTCCATCTGCATCGAGTTCATCCCGGTTGCGCTGGCCGCCGGCGTAGAGCCGGGAGATGTCGTGGCGACCACTGCCGTCGCTATCGATGGCTTCGCGCTCGATTTCGCCGTCGGCTGCGATCCATGCCACGGCTTCGGCGAAACCGTCGCCGTCGGCATCGAGTCTTCGGGTGCGTTCGATTCCCGCCTCGAAGTGCGCCACGCTTTCGAAGCGGCCGTCGCCGTCGCGATCGATCTCCCGGCGTGCAACGCTCGGCGTTTCGGTTTCTCCGGTGGCTGGTTCGTAGAAGACCACCACATCGGGTTGGCCGTCGCCCCGGGTATCCTCCTCGACGCGCTGCCGCGCGCCCGCCTCGAAGAAGATCGCGATCTCGTAGGCGCCGTCGTCGTTCTCGTCCTGGCGCTCGACGGTCTTGGCCCCCTCAGCGTCGAATTCCGCCCGGGCATCCACGCGTCCGTCGTGGTTGCGATCCTGCTCGACGCTGCGAGGGATGCCCGCCTCGAAAGCGGTGAAACGGTCGGCCTGGCCATCGAGGTTGGAGTCCTCCGCCTGGCGATCCGGCTTGCCCTCCCGGTAATCGATGACAACGTCGGCCTCGCCGTCGGCGTTGCGATCCTCCCGGCGCTGCCGGGGAAGCGAGCCGTCGAGTTCGGTCCAGGTATCCGCCAGCCCATCGCCGGTGCGGTCGCGCTCCTCCCGGACCAGCGCGCCGTCTTCCCCGTAGTGGAGCCAACTATCCATGCGGCCGTCGTGGTCGCGGTCCTGCTCGGAGCGCAGGGGGAGGCCGGCGGCGTAGTGCACCACCTGGTCCACCTGGCAGTCGCCGTTGCTATCGGTTCGCTTCTCGCTGACCTGCTCGTCGCTGTCGAAGAAGAGGTCGACCTCGGGGCAGGGCAGGGTCCCTTCCAGGGGCGTTTCAGTCTGGGCCAGGGCGGGCCGGCCGCTGGCGGCCAGAGCGCAGAGCACGGAGAGGAAGACAGCGCACAGGGCCGGGAGGCGAAGGCGGGCGCTCGGGGTCGAGGTTCGAATCGGCATGCCGGGGCTTTCTCAGCGACTCGGCACGGTGAAGGTGAGAACGATCCGCTTGTCGGTGAGGCAGCGGTTGGCGTCGGTCATGGGCGGAAAGGGTGACGCCGAGCGCAGGGCCAGTACGGCGCTTTCGGCCAGGGCCGGGTTCTCGGTGCCCACGGCCTCGGTATCGGTGGCCAATCCAGCGGCGTCCACCGCAAAGCGCAGCACCACCTGGGCGCTGCTGGGAACGCCAGCGGGCACCGTCCACCGCTGGCGCGTGCGCGAGCGAACGCCGTCGAGGTAGCGCTGGACCGATGCGCTCTCCAGGCAGCGCACGGCGCCCACCACCTGGCCCGTGCCCCCGCTTCCCGCGCCGGTGCCCGCGCCGCCGCTGCCGCCGCTGAAGCCCTCGGCGAGCCCCGTATCGACCCCGCCGCCCCCGGGCCCGACGAGCACGGCTCCGGGCACCGCGGCCTCGGCCCGGACGGAACCCGAGTAGTCGCTGGCACCCAGGGAGTCCAAGGCTTTGAGCGCTTCGGGCGCCGAGAGGTCGCCCAGGCTCCGGGCGTCGATCTCTCGCGGGCCGTCCAGATCCAGGTCCAGGGCCTCGAGGTCCGCAGGATCGATGCGCACGGTCTCGAAGTCCTTGATTTCAACCCGGTCGTGCGGCGAGACGGCGGCGGCCGCCCGGGCGGCCAGGCGCTCGGCCTCGGCCGGGCGGCGCTCGATCTGGCTGGGCAGCACGGGCTGGGCTTCGGCTTCGAGTTGCATCTGTTCGATGGCCCGGCGGGCGGCCTCCCGGGCGGCTTCGCGCAGGGCCCGGGCCTGCTCGGCAGTGAGGCCACCCGCTGCGGCCAGGGCGGCGGCATTCGGCCGGCGCGTGCCCACCGAGCGCGGCCCCGAGGGCGCGGGTTCGGCATTGGTGCCGGGGAGTTCGATGGGCCGGGCGACGGGCATGAGTTCGACCGGGATCACCCGCTCGATGAGTTCCGGCGGGGCGAGGAGGGCGGCCAGGAGCAGCGCGAGCAGAAAACTTGCGTGGAGTGCCGCCGAAATCCCGGCCGCCCGGCGGCGCGCCTGGGGATCCGTGGGCTCCGGGAGGGCGAAGGCGGGCAGCGGGGCAGCCAAGCGCCCCTCGATGCCGGCTTCGGGCCCCGAGACAAAGGCCAGCGCTGGTCGCCGCGGCCGGAGCCGCCGGGGGGCTATGACGAGAGACCGTGCCATTTCCTCACGCTCCGCTGCGGCCGGGGGGTGGGGGGCTCCGCCCGATCGTGCTTCAGGCGAAGCTAGCGAAGGGGCGATGGGCCTGCCGCAGTCGCAATGCGTCGGGTAACTTCGGGCGGCTTCGTCAGCCCCGGCGCCCTTGCCGAGCGGCAGCGTGCGCCCGGGGCGCGCGTGGGGGCGAGGCCGGGGGGACCATGTTCAACGCCGAACATCTCATCGACCTGCTCATCCTGGGCTGGCTTTCGAACGTACCGCTGGCGATCGGCTCCATCCTCACCGGGGGGGTGTTCTTCGATCGGGTCCGAGCCTTTCGCGGCCTCGAGGCGCGCAGTCGCGCGCTGGCCAGCGAGGTGATCGATCGCCTGGTGGCGCGGGATCTCGAGGGCGCCCAGGGGTTGGCCGAGGCTTCGAAACTTCCTGTTGGCCATATCCTGCGCGAGGCCCTGCGCTGGCAGAACATCACGTTGGAGGATTACGACCGCATCCTCGCCACCCTGCGCGCCGAACAGGGAACCGAGTTGCGCCGAGGCATTTGGATCATCGGCACCGTGGGTTCGTTGGCGCCCTTCGTGGGTCTCTTCGGCACGGTGGTGGGGATCATTCGCGCCTTCGCAGATCTCGCGGGTGGCTCGGGGGGCGGTTTCGCGGTGGTGGCCACGAGTCTTTCCGAGGCGTTGATCGCCACGGCGGCGGGCCTGGGCGTCGCCATCGTGGCGCTCATCCTTTACAACTATCTCAACACCCGGGTGACCTCGATTACCGCGACCTATGCCCGGGCGACCGAACGCCTGGTTCAGGCGATTCTCTTCATCGAGTCCGGGGCAACCCGCGATGGCGGAGCGGGCAGCCCCGGCGGCGGGGGGGCGGCCTGATGGGCGCCTCCATGATCGACACCGGCGGCGAGGGCAGCGAAGGCGACGGCATTGTTGCCGAGATCAACGTCACCCCGCTGACGGATATCTTTCTCGTTTTGCTGATCATCTTCATGGTCACCACCACGGCGGTTCACGATGAGGGCAAGAATATCGATCTGCCCTCGGCCGAGGTCGCCGAGGAAACCCCGCCCGAAGGGGTCACGGTGGAGATCGATGAGTCGGGCCTGTTGAAGGTGAACGCGCAATTCGTGGGCGAAGGGCAACTCGAGGCCGCACTCAAGGAGGCGCTGGAACGCGCCCAGGATAAAGTGGTGGTCCTGAAGGGCGACCAGCGGGTCTTGCTCGGCCAGGCGGTGAATATTCTCGACCTGGCGCAGAAGGCCGGCGCCGAGGGCATCGCCATCGCGACCCAGCAGCCCCCGGAATCCTAGGCCCGTCCGTCTTTACGCGCTGCGTTGCCGCAGCCAGACCAGCCCGCCCACGATCAGCAGGAGTTCGGGGACCAGCAGGCCCGCGCCATAGAAGGAGCGAAGCGAGCGCTCCAGGGGGACGGGGAATTGGTTCACCTGGCGCCCGCCGTGTTTCGGATGCAGCGCAATGGCGGGCTCGCGCTCCAATGCCCAGTGGACCGTGTTGAGAACCAGGTCGAGGTTGTAGAGCGCGCGCAGGTAGCGGTTGCTCGCCACGTCGGCGTCGCCGAAGGCCGCAATGCGCGCAGGGGATGCGCCCCGTTCCACTTCGGCCAGGGCCACCAGGGCGTGATAGCCCGGGTTCGCATCGTCGGGGGGTTCGGGCAGGGCGTCCGGGGGCAGGGCGCCGGCCTGGGGGTCCGTCCAGGCGTCGGGGCTGGTCAGCGCCACGGCCTGAAGGCGGTCGTCCGGACGGGTCTTGCGGAGTTCGAAGGCCCGGGCCCGGCGGAAGAAGGTCATGCGGTTGGGCCCCAGCCCATGGGTGGCGGGATGGGTCGCGTAGGCGGAGACCACCGGAGAGAGCCCGGCGGTTTCCCCTTCGAGGGGGTGCGAGGACGGGTCCACCACGAAGCGATCCGGGGATTCGAGCCCGTAGCGCGATAGGACGGCTTCGATGCCGCTGGTTTCGCCGGGCTCGAGGAAGGCCACCAACGCGCCGCCTCCATCCAGGTAGCGTTCCACCGCGGCCAGGGCTGCGTCGGGCAGGGAACGCCGGGGGGCGATGACGAGCAGGCCCGAGGCGTCTTCCGGGATCGCGTCCGCCACCGCCAGGGGCAGGGGCCGCACGGTATAGCCGGCGTTGCGAAGCGCCGCGCCGAGGCCGGAGAAACCGTCGCCCCCCTCCTGGGCGAGGTCGCCCTCGCCGGCGCCCACCGCCGTGTAGAGGATGCGCTCGCCTCGGGGAAGCAGCCCCGCGATGGCTTCGTAGAGGCTGCCTTCGCTGGGTCGCTGGACCAGTGCCCAGTCCTCGCCCAACTCGGCCACCACGGAGTTGGACGAGCCGATCCCGAAGCGATCTTCGTCCTCGGGGTATTGGTTGAGGTCGCGGGTGCGCACGACGACTTCGCCGTGGCGGGCCAGCGCATCCAGGAGTAACCCGGTGCGCCGAAGCCGGGGATCACCCGGCAAGGTATAGAGGGTCAGGGTCATGGGTTCGGGCAACTTGCCCAAGGCCTGGAGGGTGGCCTCGGCCAGGGAGAATTGTTTTTCGAGCGTCATATCCAAGCGGGTTTCGCTTTGGGTGCTGAGCGCGTAGAGCGCGGCGGCGACAAGGCAGGCCCCGGCCCCGCGCGCCAGGGTGCGCAGCATGGGACCTCGCAAACCGGGCTGGCTGTGGCGGCCGGCGCGGATCAAGGCCGAGAGGCCTGCGGCGGTGAGCGCCCCCGCCCCCGCCAACCATTGGCCCAGGGCGAAAGGCGTTTGGGCGCCGAGCACCTGCTGGCTCGCCCAGCCGAAGGCCATGAGGATGAGCCCCACCAGGGCCAGGGAACCCGTCATCCCGTCAGCCTCCGCCACTCGAGGGCGGCGCGGACCAGTCCGAAGGCTGCGCCGGCGAGGCAGAGAAAATAAACGGCGTCGGAAAGGGCGACGAGTCCCTCGGAAAATCGTGCGAAGTGGTCGTGGAGCGCGGCGGCTTCCAGCCATCCCGCCCAGCCCGGGCCCACCAGACCGTAGGCCCAGCTGAGATCGTAGAAGAGGTAGGCGGTCCCCACCGTGGCGGTGGCCGCGAGCATCTGGCTTCGGGTCAGGGCCGAGCAGACCAGGCCGATGGAAGCGATGCCCGTGGCCAGCAGGCTCAGGCCGACGAAGACCGAAAGCAGGTGGCCGAGCCCGAGGCCCCCCTGGACGATGGCGCTGGCCGGGTAGAGGAAACTCACCGTCATCATCAGGAGAACGAATGCGTAGGTGACCAGGCATTTGGCGCCGATGATCTGGCCCAGGGAAGCGCCGCTCGTGAGGAGTAGTTCGTCGGTCCCCTGGGCGCGTTCGCCGGCGAAGACCCGCATGGTGATGAGCGGAATGGGCAGGAGCAGGGTCAGCCCGAGTTGTTCCATGACCGGGAAGAAGACGGTGTCGCGCAGGTTGATGTAATCGGGAATCGCCGAGGAATCGAAGCCGGCCATATTGCTGCTCGCGTAGAGGAAGAGTTGCTGGTTGTACAGGCGCAGATGCTCGAAGAAGAGGATCGCGGTGAGCAGCGCGACGGTGGTCAGGACCACGTAGGCCACCGGCGAGGCAAAGAGCACGACGCATTCTTTGCGGATCAATGCGCGGAAGCGGATCACGGCGCCGTCGCCTCCCGGCCCGGGCTTTCGTCGCCGAAGAGCGCCAGGGGGTTGCCACCGCCCAGGAGGGCCGGGCTTTCGCCCAGGGCCACCAGCGCGCCGCGGCGGAGCACCGCGCAGTGGCGGGTGAGCGCCCGGGCTTCCTCGAGGTCGTGGGTGCAGAGCAGCAGGGTGCACTCGCCCGAAAGCTCGGCGAGCACGGCGCGGATCGCCTGGCGCTGGCGCGGGTCGAGGCCGCTGGTGGGTTCGTCGACTACCAGCAGGGCCGGGGCGTGGAGCAATGCCTGGGCGAGGGAAAGACGTTGGCTGTAGCCCCGGGACAGGTGACCCACGCCGCGACGGGCCACGTCTTCGAGGCCAAAGCGGGTCAGGGCTTCGTCCACCGCCGCCCGGCGCCGGGCGCCGGCGAGACCACGCAGGCCCGCGGCGAAGCGAAGGAAGTCGCGCACCCGGAACTCGGGGTAGAGCCTCGGGGTTTCCGGTGCGTAACCGATGCGTGCCTGGACGTCGCGCGGGGCCTGGGCGGGAGAGAGGCCATCGATGCTGAGGGTGCCGCTACTCGGGATCAGGAGGCCCGTGAGCAGGCGGATGAAGGTGGTCTTGCCCGCGCCGTTGCCCCCCAGAAGGCCGAAGCCCTCGCCGGGCTGGATCTCCAGGCTGATATTCTCCAGCGCGATATGGGGGCCGAAGCGCCGTCCCAAGGCGCGGGCCTCGACGTGGGCGCCCTTGCCGGGCGCGTTGCCGGATGCCGGGTTTTCCGCGGGCGGGTGGGTGACCATGGGTGTGGGCCGAATGGGCTTGACGTTAGAACTGGTTTTAGAACTGGTTTTAGAACTGATTTTAGAACTGATTTTAGAACTGATTGAAGGTGTCGAAATATTGGGGCCAGGTCTTGCTGACGCAGCCCGGATCTCGGATCACCACGCCGGGCACGCGCAGGCCGGCGAGGGAAAAGGCCATGGCCATGCGATGATCGTCGTAGGTGTCGATTTCGGCGCCGTGAAGCGGGCCGGGCTGAATGAAGAGAGAGTCGCGATCGGCGTCGGCCCGGGCGCCGAGTTTGCGTAGTTCTTTTTGCAGGGCCTCAAGGCGGTCGGTTTCCTTGATGCGCAGGTTCCACACGTTCTTGATCCGCGTCGGACCATCGGCGAAGAGCGCGACCACGGCGTAGACGAGGGCTGCGTCGGGGAAGGCGTTCATGTCCACCTCGCCCAGGCTGCGGAGCGGGCCATCCGGGCCCCGGACCTCGACGCGGTCGGCCTGGCGAATGACTTCGCAGCCCATTTGTTCGAGCAAACCGAGCACCCGAAAATCCGCCTGCAGGGTATTGGGCGGGATGCCTTCGACGCTCACCGACCCGCCCGCGATGGCTGCGGCGCAGAAGGGGTAGGCGGCCGACGAGGCGTCGGGTTCGATCGCGTAGGGGCGTGCGCGGTAGGGGACGCCCGCCCGTACCCGGATGCGTTCCCCCGTGGTGCCCGCCCGTGCGTTGTCCACCCAATCCGCCTCGGCCCCGAAATCGCGCATGATGGCCAGGGTGGTCTCCACGTAGGGACGCGAGACGAGTTCGCCTTCCATGAACGCGAGGTCGACATCCTTGCGCGCGTAGGGGGCGGTCAGCAGAACCGCCGAGGTGAATTGGCTCGAGTGGCGGCCGTCGATGAAGCCCTCGCCTCCGGGCAAACCGCCCCCGGCGACACGGACCGGCGGACAGCCGGCTTCGCCCTCGATCCGCAGCTGGGCGCCGAGGCTCGTCAGGGAGTCGACCAGGTGGGCGATGGGCCGCTCGCGCATGCGCGGGCTGCCGTCGATGACCACGGGTCCCGGGGCCAGGCAAGCGGCGGCGGTGAGGAAGCGCGCGGTGGTTCCCGAGTTCTGGCAATAGAGCGACCCATTGGGTTCGCGCAATCGGCCGCCGGTGCCCACCACCGCCCAGGGGTCGCCCCGGATATCGAATTGTGTGCCCAGGGCGGTCAGGGCATTGCGCATGACATCGGTGTCGTCGCTCGCCAACGGGCCGGCCAGGGTGGTTTCACCTTCGGAGAGCGCGGCGATGAGGAGGGCGCGGTTGGTGATGCTCTTGGATCCCGGGACGCGGACGCGGGCGTCGAGGGGGCCGCGGGGCTCGAGGGGTAAGGAGTCGGGCAATTGGGCCACGGGCGCTCGGGGACCTTTCAAGGGGGTTGCCCAATCCTCGGGTCACGCGGCCCGGAGCCGACTCTCGGCATCCAAACCGGCAGGTCCGGGCCGGGCTTCCCGCGTAGGGGCGCCAAGCTAGCTTGATCGGCCCCGGGAGCCAGCGTCCGGCGGCGAATATTCGCCCAATTCGTCCGGGTCGAGGGGCCGCCGTTGACACTCCGCCGGGGCTTCGGCAACATGGGCCGGCTGCACTTTTTCCTTGCAGCCACGTGGCTTTAGCTCCTGAAATCGCCAGAGACACGGCGGGGCGGGCAAGGCCTCCCCCGAAACGACCATTCATGACTCGGGCTGCGTGTTGCCGGGGTGCCCCATGGCCGAAATCGGCCGGGTTGGGGGATGCTGGGCGAAAAAGGCACATAGATAGAAGGATGAAGGATTCACTGAGGGCCAAGGCCCGAGGAGAAACGAGTTGACGAAGGTCCTCGTATCAGATTCGCTGGCGCCCCAGGGCGTCGAGGTACTCGCCCACGCGGCCGGGCTCGAAGTGATCGAGCGCCCGGGTGCCAGCCCGGACGAATTGCTCGAACTCATCGGCGACGTCGAGGGGCTCGTGATTCGCAGTGGCACCAAGGTTACCGCGGATGTGATCGCCCGGGCGGACAAGCTCAAGGTCATCGGCCGCGCGGGCATCGGGGTGGACAACGTCGACGTGGCCGCGGCGACGGCCCGGGGCATCGTGGTGGTGAACACGCCCGAGGGCAACAACATCACCACCGCCGAGCACGCCCTGGCGCTGATGGTTTCCCTGGCGCGGCATATTCCCCAGGCCACCGCTTCCCTGAAGGCGGGCAAATGGGAGAAGAAGAAATTCCAGGGCATCGAGCTCTTCAACCGCACCCTGGGCGTGATCGGGGCCGGCAATATCGGTCGCATCGTGGTGAGCCGGGCGCGCGGTTTGGGGATGCGGGTGATCGTGGCCGATCCCTTCCTCACCGCCGAGGCTGCGGCGCGCATGGACGTGGAGCAGGTGGAGTTCGACGAATTGCTCGCGCGGGCGGATGTGATCACCGTACACGTACCCAAGACCAAGGATACGACCGGCTTGCTGAACGCGGCCGCTTTCGCGAAGTGCAAGCCCGGGGTGCTGATCATCAACGCCGCCCGGGGCGGGATCGTCGACGAGCCGGATCTCTACGCGGCCCTGGATTCCGGGCAGGTGGGGGGCGCTGGGCTGGATGTTTTCGTCGAGGAACCGCCGCCCGCCGACCACCCGCTGGTGACCCATCCCCGGGTGATCTGCACGCCGCACCTGGGCGCCTCTACCGAGCAGGCCCAGGTGAATGTCTCTGTGGCCGTGGCCGAACAGGTCCGTGATTTCCTGATCGAGGGCGTGGTACGAAACTCCATCAACGTGCCGTCGATTTCGCCCGAACTCATGGCCGAGGTGGGCCCCTATCTGGTGCTGGCCGAGAAACTCGGCCGCTTTCAAGGGCAGTTGGTTGAGACGGCCATCGAGCAGGTCGAGGTGGAATACGCCGGGGATATCTCCGAGATCAACGTGGCGCCCATCACGATTGCGGTTTTGCGCGGGCTGCTCGAGCGCAGCCAGGCCAATGTCAACATGGTGAACGCTCCGCTGATCGCCCAGGAGATGGGAATCAAGCTGATCGAAACCAAGGTGCGCAAGCCGGTGGATTTTGCCAGTTCGATCAGCGTGCGGACCCGGGGTGCCGCGGTGCGGCTGATCGAGGGCGCGATCTTCCACGGCAGCCAGCCGCGGATCGTGCGCATCGACGATTTCATGCTCGAGGCCATTCCCGAGGGCCCGACCCTGCTGCTCCACAACCACGACCAGTCGGGCGTGGTGGGGATGGTGGGGTCGATACTCGGCGAAGCCGGGATCAATATTTCACGCATGCAGCTGGGGCTGGTGCCCGAGCGCAAAGAGGCCGCGATGTTGGTCAACGTCGACAGCGTGCCGCCCGAAGCGGTGGTCGAGCAATTGCGGAACTCACCGCATGTGATCACAGCCAAGTTGTTGGAGCTTTAGTCATGACCACAGTAGTTGGCGTCGGTGCCCAATGGGGCGACGAGGGCAAGGGAAAAATTATCGATTGGTTGGCCCCGCGGTCCGACCTGGTGGCGCGTTTTCAGGGCGGCAATAACGCGGGCCATACCCTGGTGGTGGATGGTGAGACGACGGTGCTGCACGTGGTGCCCTCGGGCATTCTCCATGAGGGAAGCATCAATCTGATCGGCCCGGGAGTGGTGGTGGATCCAGCTATCCTGCTGGGGGAGGTCGATGCCCTCATCGAGCGCGGTGTGCTGCAGGATCCCTCGCGGCTACGGGTTTCGGGCCGGGCCCATGTGATTCTGCCTTGGCATCAGGCCCTCGATCAGGCGCGGGAGGCCGCTGCCGGGAAATCGAGCATTGGCACCACGGGCCGGGGCATCGGGCCCGCATACGAGGATAAAGTGGCGCGACGGGGCGTGCGGGTCGCCGACCTGTTGGCCCCGGACAGCCTGCTCGAAAAACTCGAGAAGGTCGCCAAGGGCCGGAACTTCGAACTCACCCAATACCACGGGGGCGAGGCGGTGGACGTGACCGAACTCCACGCCCTGGCCAGCGAGTGGGGCAAGCGCCTGGAGCCCTATGTCGATCACACCGGGCGCATCCTCGACCGGGCCCTGAGAGCGGGCAAGAGCGTGCTCTTCGAAGGCGCCCAGGGGACCTTTCTCGATATCGACCACGGCACCTATCCGTTCGTGACTTCATCGAATTGCGTAGCCGGCGCGGTGTGCACCGGCTCGGGAGTCGGGCCGACACGCATCGACCGGGTAATCGGGATTACCAAGGCCTACACCACGCGCGTGGGGGCCGGACCCTTTCCCACCGAGGACGAGGGCGAGCGCGGCGAAGCCCTGCGTCAGGCAGGATCGGAAGTCGGTGCCACGACTGGACGACCGCGTCGCTGCGGTTGGTTCGACGCGGTGCTGCTCCGCGAGGCCGTCACGGTGAACGGACTCACCGACCTGGCGCTCAATAAGCTCGATGTGCTGAGCGGGCAGGGGGATCTGCCCTTGGCCACCGGCTACAAGATCGACGGCAAGGTGACCGAGGATTTCCCCATGACGCTGGAGGAAGTTGCCCGGGCCGAGCCCGTCTACGAAATCCAGCCCGGTTGGGACGAGGACATCCGCGGCGTGCGCCGCATGGAAGACCTGCCGGACAACGCCCGGCGCTACGTCGACCGCATCGAGACCCTGGTGGACGTGCGGGCGGCCTTCGTGTCCGTGGGCCCCGGTCGCGAAGAGATCATCAAGGTCAGCGACCCGTTCTCTCATTAGCACCGCGCCGCTGGGCGCGCCGCAGGGGGCGGGGTTGGCCAAGGGCTTCGGGAGAACCCGCGTCTCTTTGACCGGAGATGACCGGAGATGACCGGAGATGACCGGAGTTAACCGGATTTGACCGCAGAGGGTCGCCGAGGTGACCGGAGCCCGCTGTTGCGGCTCGTGCAGCTCGTGTTGATGGCGGCGAGGCCCGAGCTCCGGCCACGCCCCATGGAGCGGTCAGCGCCGAACGGCACCCCACTGCACGGGGACGGGAATGGCGAGGCCCGGGGCGAATGGGCTGCGGGGCAGGTCGCTTCCCGCAGCCTTCACGGGCTGAGATCTTGCCTCGACGGACACGCGGGGCTGGATCCGCTCTACTCGGCAAAGTGCGCGGCTGTACTCACGCAGTTCGCGCGTCTCTCGTGTCTCGTGCGTCGGTGCTCCGGCGTTGCCGACCGTGGTTTCAATTCGCATTGGGGCAGGTCTCCTCGCGGTTTTCGTTCTTGTTGCTCTTGTTGCCCTTGTTGCTCTGGTGTGTTTTCGGTCCCCGGTCGACCCCGAGGACTCCAGGCTGGAGCGCTCGGGGTCTCAAGGGGTGACCGGATCACACTAGGCGAATAAAAAGCGAAAGTCAAGAAACTTCCAGATATCCCGCCTGGGAGGGCAGCTGAGGGCTCGAGGCCGACTTCTGCCGATTGACCGCGCCGGCGCCCCAAGGCGTAGACAGCGGGCGCGCCGAGTGGTACCCAACGCCCGGGCCCGTAGCACAATGGCAGTGCAAGAGACTTTTAATCTCTAGGTTCGGGGTTCGAATCCCCGCGGGCTCACCATGTGATTCACGGTGGGCGAGTTGCTTCGCGCTCGCCCCGACGACGGAACCCAGTGGTTCGCGAAACTCAACCTTCGCGGCTTCTTCTTTCCCTCCTCCTTCAGATCGGAGTTTTCTCTTGATCCGAAAGCCCGGGTTCACTGGCTCGCAGCAGCCCGCTTCGGCGTTGGCGCTCTCAGTCTTCTTCGTGTTCTTCCTGGCCTTTGCGCCCGCCCTCGGCTGGGCGGGGGATGAAGCGTTTGCCGCTCGGGCCCCGGGCGACCTCAGCGGTTACCTGAAGGTCGACACCATCAACCCGCCGGGCAATGAATCCCGGGGCGTCGAATACCTGGCGAAGATCCTGAAGGCCAATGGCATCGCGTATCAGACCGGCGAGTCGGCTCCCGGGCGGGGCAATCTCTGGGCCCGGCTGAAGGGCGGGGCGAAGCCAGGCATCGTTCTGCTTCATCACATCGATGTGGTGCCCGCCGACCTGGCCTATTGGGATTTCGATCCGCTCTCGGGAGAGATTCGCGACGGGTATATCTATGGCCGCGGCGCGCTGGATACCAAGGGCCTGGGCATCGTGCAGCTCGAAGCCTTTCTCGCCCTGGCGGCTTCCGGGGCCAAGCTCGATCGCGACGTCTGGTATGTCGCCACCGCAGACGAAGAAGCGGGCGGCGAATTCGGAGCGGGGTGGATGCTCGAGGCTCACCCCGAAGTGTTCGAGAACGTTGGCTACCTGATCAACGAGGGCGGCGGGGCGCTGAAGATGCCGGGCGGGCTCGCCGTGATGGTCGAGGTGACCCAGAAGGTGCCGCTCTGGCTCCGGCTCACCGCCGTTGGCAACCCGGGCCACGGGTCGGCGCCCCAGGTCGAAACCGCGGTGACGCGGTTGCTGGCCGCGACGGACCGGATCGCCCGGAGCCCCTTCCCCCCGCGCCTGGTGCCCGCGGTGGGTCAGATGCTGCGCGGCCTGGCGCCCTTTCAGGAAGGCCCGCTTTCCGGGGTATTCGCCGATCCCCAGCAGTTGGTCGAAAACGAAGCCCTGTTGCTGTCGCTTCAGCAGGGGAATCCGGGCACCCACGCGCTGCTTCGCAATACCTGCTCGATCACCCGCTTGGAGGGCAGCGCCAAGATCAATGTCGTTCCCAGCGAGGCCTGGGCCGAACTGGATTGCAGGCTCCTGCCCGACCAGGATCCCGAGGCCTTCCTGGCCGATCTGCGGGCGCTCATCGACGATGAGAACGTGCGCATCGATCGCATTCTGGGTTTTGCGCCCGCCATCACGGGCACTGACAACGAACTCTTTGCCGCCATCGAGGCCATCAGCGAAAAGCATTTTCCAGGAGCGACTGTGATTCCCAGCGTTTCGGGCGGCTTCACGGACAGCCACTTCTTTCGCGACCGGGGCATCGCGAGTTACGGGTACTCGCCCTTCGCGCTGGTGAACAGCGAACGCAGGGGCATCCACGGGAACAACGAGCGGATCTCGGTGGAGAATATGGAGCAGGGCACCCGCATCATGATCGACCTGCTTCGCGCGTTCGCCGTCGGCCACTGAACTCGCCGCATTCGAACGGCATCCACGCGCGCCTTGCCTGAGGGTTTCATCCCTCTTTCCTGTCGGGCTTCCCGCAAATGTCTTTGGGCGATGGCGATGCGTTTGCCCGCGTCAGGTTTTTTCAGAATTCCGCTGAATTAGGAAAAAGTACAGCGACACTTCAGAGTTTAAAGCCACTCCTACTTAGAGGAACCCAGGTCGCGAACGACCGCGACCCAGGGCCTTCGATGAAGGAGTTGCATCATGGCTCGAAGTGCCGCGTGCCAAAAAGCGGGGTTCATTCTATGGCTCATCGCGATGGCGATGATCTTTGCACAGGCCGCTTCTGCGGCCAGGGTGGAGGGCACTCTGCTGGGTGTCTTCCCCGGCAACGACAGCGCCTCGCAATTGGCCGCCGACCTGGGTGTGCCTTCCGGCGATGTGGCACTCCTGGCCAAGGTCGATATCGGGGCGTCTCCGCCCGACCCCGCATCCAACGACGGGCTCATGCTGTCGAACTACACCCTCAACGGTGGCAATGAGGCCGTTTCGGGCTGGTGGGATTACACCGGCGTGGGCACGGTCACTGTTCTGGTTGTGAAGGCGGGTAATCAGTACGCCGCCTACGAATACACCTCGCTCCTCACCGGCGGCATGATGAACATGGGCCTCTGGGATACTTCGGACCTGAACAACAAGGGCGTCTCTCACGTATCGGCCTATTCGCTGATTCCCGAACCCGCCTCAGCTTTGTTGCTGGGCCTGGGCCTGATCGGATTGGCCGCGCGCGCCAGAGGCTAGGGCAGGCGCACGATAGTCGGACAGGAGCGGCTAGCGCGACTGGCCGTTTGACCATTGCCAGCGCAATGTTTGGACCGGTGGACAGGGCCATCCGGGCTCCCCGGCCTTGGCCTGCCCGACCCGGGGCGAGCCGACTCTTTCGGCACTTGTCATGGCTCTTGTCATGGCCCTTGTCATGGCCACGCGTTTAACCGAGGCTCTATCACGCGGGTCACCTCGCTTTGGCTCCCGGGCATTGGCTTGTCCGGGTTTGCGCAGAAGAGATTGCGAGAGACTCAGCGTTGCCCTGCTTGCGCGGAAGAAAGGGGACCTCGGTGAACTATCAAGCGCGACCGGCGTGGCGAAACGATTGGATGCTGATCCTGTTGATCGTCGCTTGTTTCGTGGCGTCGCTGGCGCTGGGAAGCGAGTTCGACCCGCTGGCGAACTACCTGCCCCTCCTGGCCCTTCCCTTGATCGGGGTGGTGGCCTACCGGCACTATGTCTGGCTCTACACCGTGGATGAGCAGAAGATCGAGAGCCGGCGGGGGATTATCGCCCGGCACCTGGAAATGATACGCATCGAAGATTTGCGCAATGTCAGTGCGGACCAGACCATCTGGCAGCGGCTCTTCATGCTCGGCGATGTCGGGTTCAGCAGCGCAGGCAGCGGTGGTATCGAGGTTTTTTTCAGGGGCATATCTCGCCCGGTCGTCCTGAAGAATCGCGTCGAGCAGGCGCAGCGGGAGTTGTCGTCGGTCTGAAGCCGAACTCCCAGTGGAGAGCGCTCCACTTCGAGTTCCTCTCGCCATCGTGCGGGTGCTCGGACCGGCGTGGGTGGGGGCGGATTTCGAAGTGCAGGGGTTGGAATGAATCTGGACCGGAGACAGAGAGTTGTGGGCGCGGTGCTGGCGCTGGCCGCTCTGCTCTTGCCCTCTCTGGCGGTCGGGGCAACCTATACCGTCAACGGCGGGGTCATCGAGCGCGATGGCCAGGAGATCCAACTCTTCGGTGTGAACTGGTTTGGCGCCGAGACCCAAGATCACGTTCCCCACGGCCTCTGGACCCGCAATTACGCCGAGATGGCCGAGCAGATCCGCGACGTCGGCTTCAATGCCGTACGGCTGGGTTTCTGCCCCGAAACCCTTCAGAACGTCGCCCCCAATTCGATCAACTATTTCGCGAACCCGAGCCTGGTGGGCCTGGGCTCACTCGAGATCTATGACGAGGTGGTGGCGGAACTCGATCGCAACGGGCTCTATATCCTGCTCGATCACCACCGCCCCGATTGCGACGCGATCTCTGAGCTCTGGTACGTGCCCGGTTATAGCGAGGCGCAATGGATCGCTGATCTCGCAATGCTGGCCTCGCGCTACGCGGGCGTGGAGCACTTTGTCGGGATCGATCTCAAGAACGAGCCGCACGGCGCGGCCACGTGGGGGGTCGGCAATCCCGCGACGGATTGGAACGCGGCCGCCGAGCGCGCGGCTGCGGCGGTGCTGGCCGCCAATCCCGATATCCTGGTCTTCGTGGAGGGCATTCAGGAAAATCCTGTCTGCTCGTCCAGCGTCAGCCATTGGTGGGGGGGCACCCTCGAGCCCGAAAGTTGCGCGCCGCTTTCGATCGCGGCCGACAAGCTCGTATTCTCGCCCCACGTTTACGGGCCCGATGTCTTCTTCCAGTCCTACTTCTCTGCCGTTGATTTCCCCGACAACTTGCCCGCCATCTGGGACCTGCACTTCGGGTTCCTGGCCGATGGGGGCCGGGTGGTGGCGCCGGGCGAGTTCGGCGGACGCTACGGCCACGGCGGCGCGCCCGAAGACGTAGCCTGGCAAGATGCCCTGGTGGATTATTTCATCGACAAGCGGATCTGTAATTTCTTCTATTGGAGTTGGAACCCCAATTCCAGCGATACCGGGGGCATCCTTCAGGACGATTGGAACACCGTCTGGCAGGACAAGGTCGACAACCTCGGGCGTCTTATGAGCGCCTGCACGGCCGACCTCTCCGGCCCGCCGATGGTGCCGGCCCTGGGCCCCTCGGCACGGGGGCTACTCGTGGGCCTGCTTTTGGTTCTTTCTGTGTGGACGCGCATCCACAACCGGCCCGGGCCACACGTGCCTCAGCGAGGCGCGGATGGTTAGGCTTTCGGCGAGCCCGGGATTGAGGGGAGAGGGACAGCAGATCCCTCACGGCCTCTAGCTCCGCGCGAAGGCCCGAAGCTTCGCGTTGAGATCGTGGATTTCTTCGCGCCCCACCAGAAGCACGGGCACCCGGGCGCGCTCGGCCTGGGCCCGGGCCGGTGAGGTGAAGCGCGATTGGGTGACCACCGCCGCGAGCGCGCAGTTGTGGTAGCCGCTGCCCGCCAGGGCCTCCTGGACGGCGCTGTTGCCCACGGAACTGGCGGAGCGTTTGACCTGGATGCCCACCCGCACGCCATCCACTTCGGCGATCACGTCGACCCCGAAATCGCCCCGGTCGCGGATGTTTTCCGCCGCCATGCCGCCGCTCTCGATCACCGCGGTCACCCAGGCCTCGAAGTCGGTGCCCGAGAGTTGGTCGAGATCATCGAGTCCGTAGCCGAGTTGCCGGGCCTGGCGCGCCCGGGCCTCGCGCTGCTGGCCGGAATACCAGGCGCCCCCGGCGGCGGCGGCCAGGACGAGGAGCGCCACCCCGGCAATGGGGTAGGTGACGAAGAACCAGATCACCGCCAGCACGGCGATCGCAGCGGGAGAAGCCATGATCTTCTTTGATCTGCGGCGGGCCACACCCGCATTGCACACGTTGGGCGCGCCGAGCGCAAGTGCTACGGCCCAGGGCGGCATCGCCCCCCGGGCCGGGTGGAGTGTGCTGAGGGCGTGCCCCATACTGGCGCCTCAAGGGAGGGCCCAGCATGAAAAAAGGCATCCGCGAACTCTGTGCCGAGGCGGAGGAAATCGTCGAGACCTGGACGGCCGAGGAGGCGCAGGCGCACCTCGATGACGAGGGCGTGGTCTTCGTCGATATTCGCGACATCCGGGAGCTCTGGCGCGACGGCGCGATCCCCGGCGCAGTGCACGCGCCCCGCGGCATGCTCGAATTCTGGGTCGATCCCGATAGCCCCTACGCCCGGGACGTCTTCCAATCGGGCCAACGCTTTCTGTTCTTCTGCGCTGCCGGCCAACGCTCGGCCCTGGCCACGCGCAGCGTCCAGGAAATGGGTCTCACACCGGTCTGCCACATGGCGGGAGGCTTTGGCGCGTGGCGGGAGGCCGGGTTTCCTGTGGAGCCCAAGCCAAGGCCGGGGCAATAGCGCCGACCCGCTCGCCCGGGCGTGGCCCTGAGACCTGGGCACGGGGAGCGCAGGGCATTTAAAGACAGGCGTGGGCGGGATCCGCCGCCCACGCCTGCTTCGCTGCTTCTACGACCGATGGCACGGTCGGGTTCCTCCCCCGCACGGAGCGCCCTTCCCAGGATGTGCGAAGCAGAGTCTCATACTGTCATGAAAGAATCACGGAAGGGAAGTTGCGATTTTCCTTGATCGGATTCGAAAAATCAGGCGCCAAGGCCGCGCCGCGCTGAAAGTTGATTGTCTCCGGGGGGTTGGGCGCCTTCTGGCGGCTCGTTTTTTTGTGGTTTCACGGCCACTTTTTTGCCCATAACAGGCAACTGAGATGGCGTGCGGCGATGGGTCACCTGGGCGAAGGTAGAGAGCCTGGGGATTGTTCGATGATGCTGGGTCATGGCGTGCCCCAAGGTTCGAAAGCCGAAGCGAGCGTTCGCCGCGATCCAATGGGGAGATCCGAGTCGATGCAAGAATTTCGAAGGACCTGGCTATCGCTGATCGTGGCGCCCTGCATTTCGCTTGCTGTGGTCAGCCTGGGGACCCAGTCCGCCGAGGCCTTCACCCCCTACCGCCTCCTTGTCCAGGCGGTGCGTAGTCCTCAGAGCCCCATGGCTTTCGTGGAGGACAAGCGCCTCAAGGTGAACCTACGCAAGGCCCTTTTGCTGGTGGCCCCGGACACTGCGCTCTCGGTTTCCTCTTACGTGGCCGGAGGGCATGGCTACCTGGTGGGCTGGGTGAAGGACGACGCCGAAAGGGAAAAACTCGAGCAGGCGGCCCAAGGCGTGACGGGGTTGATCTCCCTGGCGGTCTACATGCCCACGAAACCGAGTGGCGACGACGCGCCAAGCGCAACCGCCGAATTGCAACTCAAGGCCAAGCTGATGGCTGCGCTGCGCGGAGCCATGGGGAGCGATCAGGTCAACATTGCGGTGGATGTTCTCGGGACCCACGCGGTGTTGGTGGGGGTCATGAGTTCCACGGCGAAGATCCAGCAGGCGGGGCAGTTGGCGCGTCAAACCGCGGGCGTATCGGGTGTGACCAGTTTCCTCACGGTACCCCTGGCGAGCGATACCAAGCGCATCGGCGTTTTGCAGCGCTGATCGCGCCTGCAGCCAAGGCGGGCGATGGCTTCGACTTCGCTGCATTGTATGTGCTGGCCGTCGTTTAGGATGTGGGCCCGGGACTGGACACGATGTAGGGAGGAGCACGCGCTTGGAATTCGGAGTCATCACCCTGGGCGATAACCGGCCCGACCCGGTCACCGGTCGCCTGCGCACGGCGGTGGAGCACCACCGCGAGGGGATCGAACTCGCCGAAAAGGCCGAGGCGCTGGGTTTCGATTCGTTCCATATTGGCGAGCACCACGGCTGCGACTACATCACCTCGAACCCGGCGGTCCTGCTCGGCGCCGTCGCCATGCGGACCGAACGCATCCGTCTCAGCACGGCCACGGCGCTGCTTCCCGTGCGTGATCCCGTTCTCATGGCCGAGGATTACGCGACGGTGGATGTGCTCTCGGGCGGGCGTGCCGAGGTGATCGTGTCGCGCGGCATCATTGCGCGCTCGTATCAGGACCTCGGTTATGACTACGCGGATTCGCGCTCGCTCTTCAAGGAAAAGATCGAGTTGTTGCTTCGCCTCTGGCGTGAAGAGAATGTCGACTGGGCGGGCACGCACCGCACCCCACTGGAAGGTTTCACCGCCCAGCCGCGGCCGGTCCAAAAGCCGAACCCGCCGCTCTGGGTCGGCGGCGGTTTCAGCGAAGAGTCGATCTTGCTGGCCGCCGAGATGGGGCTGCCGCTGATGCTGCCGAGTGTCATCCAGCCCCCCACGGCGTTTGCCCCCATGGTGGAGCGCTATAGGGAAACGTTTCAGGACAGGGGGTTCGGACCGCCGCTCGTGGGCGCGCTCTCCCATACCCATGTCGCCGAGGATCTCGAAACCGCCGCCGGGCGCTATCGCGAGCGCCATTTGGATTATATCGGCTGGGTCGCCGGGGAACTGATTCCCTGGGGCCTCGAACCGGTGCTGCCCCCAGGCACGCCCGCGCCCTCGCTCCCGGAGATGGATTTCGACAGCGCCCGGACCGAGGGTCCATTGGTAATCGGTTCCCCGCAACAGGCGCTCGATCGCCTGGCCGAGTTCAAGCAGGCCTGCGGCCTCGACCGCCAACTCTTCCACGTCGACAGCGG
>JAAZXM010000051.1 GCA_014240165.1 Myxococcales bacterium
CCCGGGCCCGGCCCCGGTTGCGCATGAAGCGGGGGTCGCTGAGCACCATTTTGCAGTCGTCGTAGCGCGAGACCAGGGTCACCTTCATGATGCTGATCTTGCCCGTACAGACGGGGGCCTCTTCGCGCATCCATTCATACCAGGCGTATTTATGGTCGTGGAAGGACGCGCTGTTCAGGTCGATGGGCTTGCGGGCATCGAATTCGGGGAGGGGTGTGGCGGCGGCCATGGGAACTCCTTCTATCTAACTCTTCATGGGAATGTCCATGCGATGCGGGTTGGCGGACCGGGTCTCGCGAGAGGGCCCCGCCCAGGCGGGAACCCACCGGGATCCACAAGAATGACCAGATTAGCTATTTCGGTCATTTTCTCAAGCAGGGAAGCCTGAGGCCTCCGAGACCGCGCTCAGATCAGTGCAGCCGAACCGGGAGCGCCTTGTGGCGGTGCCAGCCCACCATGGGGGCGAGTTCGAGCGACCGGGGATCGGTCGCCAGCGCCAACCCCGGGCAGGTCTCGAAGAGATTCTTGAGCGCGACCCGGGTTTCCATCAGGGCCAGCTGCCGCCCCAGGCAGAAATGGGCGCCAAAACCGAAACCCAGGTGATGGTTGGGTGAGCGGGTGATGTCGAACGCGTCGGGCTCCTCGAAAACCCGGGGGTCGCGGTTGGCCGCCGCCAACATGGGCATCACCGCCGTGCCCCGGGCGAGGGTCTCGCCGTGGAGCGTGACGTCCTCGGCGGTGTATTGGAGCTTGGTGCCGTGGATGGGCCCGCTATGGCGCACGAGTTCTTCTACCGCCGAGTCCCACAATTTGGGCTCGTCCAGCAGGCGCTCGAGCTCGTCCGGGTGCTCGACCAGGGTGCGCACCGAGTTGGTGATCAGGTGCATCGTCGTCTCGAAGCCGCCGATGATGAGGAGAAAGACCATGGCGAGCAGTTCGTCGGGGCTGAGGCGATCGCCTTCCTCTTCGGCGAGGATCAAGTTCGAGAGAATGTCCTGCCCCGGGCTCGATCGCTTGCGTTCCACCAACTCCTCGATGAAACGGCGAACCTGGCGCAGATCCCAGAGCACCGTTCGGAGCATCGACAGACCCTGGAGCCCATCTGAAAACACCTTCAGCATTTTCTGGAAGCGGCTGACTTCATCCGGCGCAATGCCCATCATCTCGCTGATGATCAGGCTGGGCACCGGGCGCGCATAGTCGTTCAGCAGGTCGATGGGGCCGCTTCGGTCTTCGAGTTCATCCACGAGTTCCTGGGAGAGATCTTCCACCCGATCCGAGAGCGCTCCGACGGCACGCGGCGTAAACGCCTTGTTGACCAGGTTGCGCAGCCGGCGATGTTCGGGGTCGTCCTCGAGGATCATGCTCTGGGCCAGGGCCTTCACCGCCTTGGGGACGGGAAAGGGCATGGACCCCGACCCCTTGCCCCGGGCCCGGGCCCGGTTGCGCATGAAGCGGGGGTCGCTGAGCACCATTTTGCAATCGTCATAGCGCGAAACCAACTTGACCTTCACCACGCTGACCTTCCCGGTGCAGACCGGCGCCTCCTCGAGCATCCAGCGATACCAAGCGTACTTATTCGCATGGAACGCCTTCGAGTTCAGATCGATGGCGCGCTTGGGATCGAAATCCAAGGGAATCGCGGGTGCCGCCACGGGGATCTCCTTCTCTCCTTCGCACTCAGCGACGTATACGGGCCGGGCTTGGAAGCCAATAGGGACTCGATGGTAGCGACCGGCCCCTACCGGGCAATCAATCGCTTTTTTCGAAAGAATCCCGGGGCACAAAAGAGCCTTCCCCATAAAGGATGTCCTGGGCCCGGCCGCACCCGTCTTTGCTACACATGAGCCCCATGAAAACTCGAAATCTGGTCGCTGCCCGACACTCTTCGTTGGCTCTCGCCCTGGGCATGCTGTGCTTGGGCATGCTCTTCGGTCCTATCGGCTGCTCCCAGGAAAAGCCGGCGGAGCCCGCCGCGGCTGGTTTTGAGGCCGCGCCGGAGAACAGCAACACCCTACCCTCCGGGCTCATCATGACCGAGCTCGTGGCCGGCGATGGCGCTTCGCCCGCTGCCACCGATGTGGTGGAGGTGCACTATCACGGCACCTTTCCCGATGGGCGGGTCTTTGACAGCAGCGTGGATCGGGGCCAGCCCGCGCGCTTTCCCCTCAACCGGGTGATCCCCTGCTGGACCGAGGGGGTGCAGCTCATGAAGGTGGGGGGCAAGTCCCTGCTGATCTGCCCGCCCGCCATCGCCTACGGGCCGCGCGGCCGGCCGCCCAAGATTCCGGCGAACTCGACGCTTCATTTCGAGGTGGAGTTGCTGAGCATCCAGTAGCGCCGGCGCCCGGCTTAGGCCGATTGCTGCCCGAAGACACAGCGTTCCGTGCGCGCACGAATAACCGGACGAGCCCAGGTATCGCCTGATCGGATCGAGTGAAACGGCCGCAGAGCCCGATTGCAAGGCGGCTTTTCGGCTCGCGCTGGGTTAGAGGAGCGCCGAGGCGATCATGACCAGGCCCACGATGCTCACCGCCCACGCCAGGGGGCGGATCCAGGGGATTCCGGCCAGGTAGATCCCCGCGTGGAACACCCGGGCCACCACGAAGATCTGGGCACCCAGCGCCGTGTCGGCGTTGGAGACACCCGCTGCCTGGGCGGCGAGTACCAATGGAACGAAGAGCACCATGTTCTCGATCATGTTGTCCTGAAGCCGCCGCGCGCGCTGGGCGAAAACCGTCGGCTCGGGCAGGCCATCCCGATCGCCGGCCTGGGCAGCCAGACCATTTTGCAAAATACCCGCCACGGCGGGGACACTGATGATCGCGAAGGTGAGAATCACGCTGTATACGAGCATGGTGAGTTCAACGGTCATTGGACTGTCCTCCTGTTGAGTTTGATCAAGAAGCGGTGTCATCCCGAGCGCAGTATTCCGCAAGGAGCGCCGCGTACGCCTCCACGCAGGCTTCCGTGCGAAAATCCCAGGCCCTTTCCCGCGCCGCCCGGGCCAGAGCGTGGCGCGTCGCGCCATCCCGGAGCAACTCGAGGATGGCGGCGGTCATCTCGTCCTCCCCGTCCACGGGGACCAGGCGACCGGTGCGCTCATCGCGGCCCAGGATTTCGGCGGGGCCCGTCGCGCAATCCGTCGAGACGCAGGGAAGCCCCAGGGCCACGGCTTCCAGCAGTGAGTTGGGCATACCCTCGGAGCGCGAGGCCAAAACGTAGACATCGGCTGCTTCGACTTGGGGCAGGGGATCATCCGCGAAGCCCTCGAAATCGCAATGTTCACTGACACCGAACTCCTCGGCCAGGCGCTCGAGTTGCGGAAGCAATAAGCCTTCGCCCACCACACGCAGCCGTGCAGCGGGGAATTCGTTGCGGACCCGGGCCAGCACCCGGATCAGCATCTCCCACCCCTTGTCGTGGAAGAGTCGCCCATGCCCCACAATGACCGGCTTTCCCGGACGAAGAAAGGACGAGCGGTCGCGCTCGGGAAAGCGGTCCTGAATGGCCCCCACCTCGACGGGGTTGGGAATCGCCGACACCGGCGGGTGCCCCTTCCCCAGGAACTCGCGCACCTGATCGGCATTCTGTCTCGAATTGCACACCACCACGCTGGCGCGCCGATACGCCCAACGCGAGAGGAAACGCACCAGGATCACCCGGCCGAACCAGGCGACACCGCGGTCGAGGACGGGCGTGGTCCCACTGATGATATTCGCGCGATCGTTCACCACCACGGGCAGCCTGAGCCTCGAGGGGAGAAGCGCGTTGGCAAACACCGAGAGGATATTGGTATTCAGCTGAAACGAGAAGAGAATCGCCGGCCGCTGGGCATCGCGCAGAATCCGCCGGAATGCGAAGAGTTGGGGCAAGCCAAGAAAACCCCGGCGGCCGCCCGGCCTCAGCGCGTGCACCTCGCGCTCATCGGGCAGCGGGCCGACGGGCGGGCGTTGGGTGACCTGGAGCAATTCGAACCCGAAAAGATCGCGCAAGCCCGAAGAGGCCAACCAATAGGCCCTCTCGGCCCCGGCCACCTGGTCGAGCATGCCCACCACGCCCACCAGGGTCGTGCCCTCGCCCACGCGCACGCGATCCTGATCGGGGGTTTCGGGAAGCGGGGTCATCCGGCACGCACTGCGCGCGCCGCAAGCGCATAGGAAGGGCGCGGGCCGGGACGATCAGAAGCCACGAAAATCCGCCACGTCCTCGAGCGGCGCGCGCTCGGTATAGAGTTGGTTGATCGGCGCATCACCCAGGCCGTAGCCCAACGCGAGACCGCAGAAGACCAATTCGTTCTCGGGCACGCCGAGCACTTCGCGGATGGTCGCTCCCCAGAGCGACCAGGCCTCCTGGGGGCAGGTGTGCCACCCCTTTTCCCGGGCCAGCAGCATGATATTGCCCAGGAAGAGGCCGAGGTCCGCAAATTGAGGCGGCCCCATCTGCTTGTCGATGGTGAGGATCATGCCCACCGGGGCCCCGAAGAAACTGAAATTCTTGGCCATCTGGGCCACCCGCGCGGCGGAGTCGTCTCGGGCAATGCCCGCCAGGGCGTACATGCCCTTGGCCACCGCACCGCGCCGGGCGGCATAGGGCTCGGAGAGATCGGCGGGGTAGATATCGTATTCCGGTCCGTCGCCGAAGGGCGTCGTCTTCGATTTTTCCGCCACCCGGTCCACCAATGCATCTCGGGCCTCTCCCGCCAGCACGTAGAGCTTCCAGGGCTGCAAGTTGCCCCCGGATGCGGCGCGGGTGGCGGTGGTGAGAATCGAGCGCAGATCGGCTTCTGAGACCGGCGTCTCTTCGAACTCCCGGACAGAGCGGCGAGTCTCGATGGCCTCCCTGACCCCGGTACTGGCGGAGGTCACGAATTCTTCGCTCATTGCGGTCTTCCTTCGCTCAGGCCGACAGGGCTTCCCCGTCGAGGGTGATCCGGTGCATCAGGCGACGCTGGCCGTGGTAATCATTCAGGGCGTAATGCCAGGTGGCCCGGTTGTCCCAGAACGCCAACGAACCGGGCTTCCACTGGAAGCGGCAGACGAACTCGGGCTGCGAGGCATGGTTGTAGAGATAATCCAGCAGCGGCTTGGATTCCTCGTGGGACCAACCATCGATCCGCAAGGTAAAGCCTGGATTGACGTACAGCGATTTTCGACCCGAGAGCGGATGCGTGATCACCACCGGGTGCACCGCATCCTGGGTCGCCATTTCGGCATTGCCAAAGCGGGAGAGCATGTCGTCGGGAAGGCCCGCATCGGGGCCGAATACGTGACGGCTCGAATGCACCGCTCGCAGACCCCGGAGCGTTTCCTGGAACCCGGGCGATAGCGCATCGTAGGCCGCGCTCATGCCGGCGAAGAGCGTGTCTCCGCCGCTTTCGGGAAGTTCGCGCGCGTAGAGGATCGAACCCAGGGCCGGTTCCTCGTCGTAGGAGTGGTCGGTATGCCAGCCCCCGCCCACGTTGGTGGTCTGATCGGGTTCCTTGCGAACCTCCGCCACCTGAGGGTGACCCTCGACCTGGGTAAAGAAGCGGTTGATCACTACCTTGCCCCAACTCTCCGCAAACGCGACCTGCTGCTCGGGGGTGAGAACCTGGTCGCGAAAGAAGAGCACGCCATGCTCAGCGAAGGCCGCCTTCAGCGCCGCCATATCGGGCTCGGCCAGGGGGCTCGCCAAATCGAGGCCGGCGACCTCTGCGCCCAGTGATGGGCCCACGGGGTGCAACGAAAACGCAGACTCTTCTTTCATCCAGTCATCCTTCATTGATCGCATAGGGGCCCCAGGACGAAGCATGGAGCAACAGGCCTAGCCAAGTTCGTCGCGCAAAAGCGCTTCCAGCGCCACGCGCTGGACCACCGCGGCCCGGGCGCGGCCAAGGCGCTGCTCGGTTCGCAAGCGATCCCAGCCCTCCAGCGAACTGACCCAGTCGACAGCTTCCAGCAGGTCGGTCGAGACATCGCGCAATTCGGGAAAGAAAAGCAGAAGGTGGTTGCGCAAATCTCGGCTGGTAGCGACATGATCCGCCTGGAGAAAGGCCGAGCGCCACCGGAACAGGTTCGATGATCGCCAAAAGGGCAACAGGCGTTCGAAGAATGTGCATCGCGCTTCGATGAAATCCGCGACGCGCTCCTCGAGGCTTCCCTCTTCGCCGGGGCCCATGCGCAGAAGCGGCAAGATCTGCGAGCGCAGGCGCTCGTTCATGGCGGCGTAGAGGCCTTCCATGTCCGAGAAGTGGCGAAAGACCGTGCGAATTCCCACCCCGGCCCGCTCGGCTACCCGTTCGGCTGTGGGGCGCTGGTCGCCCTCCTCCACCAATTCCAGGATGGCGTTGACAATCGCCTCACGACTCCGCTCGGAGCGCTGGATTCTTCCATCGGCGCGGTCTGCCGCGGCTATGTCTGAGGGGCCAGCCATGGGGGCTATTTTGGCATAGGCCCTGCTACAATTCGACCAGCGCGGACGCAGAATTAGGAGCAGCGCGACGCGCTCGCGTTCCCTCAAATCCCCCACCCCTTCAGCCCAGGAGTCCTGTCATGGATTTCGCCATCCCCCCCCACGTGCTCGAGATCCGGACGCGCGTCCAGGAATTCATCGAAAAGCACGTCTACCCCGCCGAGAGCGCGCTTGAAGAACGCGGCGACGCGCGCGGCGCGGTCATGCGCGGCCTGATGGACAGGGCCAAGGAAGAGGGTCTTTGGGCGCTGGGGCACCCCGAGGAAATCGGCGGCCAGGGCCTGCCCTTCCTCGATTACGTATTCGTCAACGAAGTCGTGGGGCGTTCATCCGCCGCCATGGTCGCCCTGGGAACCCATTCCCTGCAGGACTCGATCATGCTGCACTTGCACGCTTCGGCGGACTGGCGTGACCGTTACCTCCAGCCCCTGGTGGATGGCGAGATCTTTCCGAGCTTTGCCATGACCGAGCCCGCCGTGGCGAGTTCCGACCCGACCCAACTCCAAACCCGTGCCGTGCTCGATGGCGATGAATGGGTCATCAACGGGCGCAAATGGTTTACCAGTGGGGCCGATGTCGCGGCCTATACCACCGTCATGGTGCGCACCGAGGACGCAGACACCCCGGACCACAACGCCTTCAGCATGATCGTCGTTCCCACCGACACACCCGGCTACAACATCCTGCGCGATGTGCGGGTGATGGGAGATTACGGGGGCCATTGCGAGGTCGATTACAAGGACGTGCGCGTCCCCAAGGAAAACCTGCTCGGCCCGCGCGGCGGGGGCTTCAAGATCGCTCAGCAACGCCTGGGGCCCGGGCGCATCTTCCACTGCATGCGTTGGCTCGGCCAGGCCCAGCGCGCCTTCGATCTGCTCTGCGAACGCGCCAACGACCGGGTGGCCTTCGGCAAGGCCCTGGGGCAGCACCAGCAGATCCAGAAATTCGTCTTCGACAGCGCCGCCGAGATCCAGCAATCGCGCATGCTGACCCTGCACGCCGCCTACAAGATCGACCAGGGGGACGAGGCCCGGGTGGAGATTGGCCTGATCAAGGTGGTGGGCGCGGCGATGCTCCACAATGTGATCGACCGGGCCATCCAGGTGCATGGGGCCATGGGGGTCACCGAGGATACGCCGTTGGAGCGCATGTATCGCCAAGCCCGCTTTGCGCGGATCTACGACGGGCCGGACGAAGTCCACGTCACCACCACGGCGCGGCGGATTCTCGGCGCGTATCGCACCGGCGACGGCTGGGATTTCGGCCTGCGCTAAACAACTCGACTCGAAAGCGTAACTGCGTTGGCTGAAGCGCCTCGGCGGGTCAAGCCTTCGCGGCGCGCACTTCCAATCGAACGCCCCCGACCTCGACCCGATTGCCCGAACGGGCGAGGCCCAATTCCGCAGCGCGCTCAAAGATCGCCCCGGGCTCGGCGTGATCGATGGCGAGCTCGCTGAAAACAGGATCCGCGACCGGCGCGGTCTCAAAGCACAATGCGCTGCCCTCGAGTGCGATAGAAGGCGAGGCGTCACCCGCGCACGGCAAGCCCAACACCGCCGACCAACGCTCGGCGACAGCGCCCGCCGCGTCGGCCTCGATCAGGGCGCCGGAAATCCCGACGATGCCGTTGTCGCGCATATGGCTCCGCCAATCGGGCCCGGCCCAATCCCAGCGAAGGCCCGGGCCCGAATCGCCCTCGGGTTCCTCCATGGAGTCGATGGACAAAATGGCACCGGGAACGCTCCGCGGGTGGAAATGGGTGGCGCGGATCCCGTTCTCATCGTGCTGCCAAACGGCCTTGGCCCCCGCCCCCAGCGCGCATTCCCGCGCGGCGAGGCCGTCTTCACAATGCATGATGAGCATGTATCCACCCGCACCCCGCCGGGCGAGGTGGCGCGATGCGGCCGTGTCCTCCTTGACCGGCGCCACCACCTCGAGGAAATCCGTGCCCAGGGGCAGGAGGGCATTTTCCAAGCCGAAGAAGCCAACCCCGGGATCCTGATAACAGACCTCGGCGTCCAACAACGCGGTCAGGGTGCTCACGATCGGTTCGAGGTTTTCGGCCACCAGGCAGACCTGACGTAAACGCATTGGGCGGGCTCCTTTGCTGGGCTCCTCCTCACAGTACCATCACTTTCGGCGCCCCAGGGAGCTATTGACACGTAATCTGCCAATTGGTGATACTCCGAATTTCCGGGCCACTCCAAAAGGTGGCCCAAATCAGCGATCAGCAGGAGGACGCGGCTTGGCCAACGTGGATCGGATCTTCGGAGCGGAACTCTCCCCCTACTCGGTCAAGGTGCGGTCGTATTACCGCTACAAAGGCCTCCCCCATCAGTGGATCGTGCGCAACGCCACGACCATGGGCGAGTACCAGAAATACGCGAAGATCCCCATTGTTCCCCTGGTGGTCCGCGCGGATGACACCGCGATCCAGGACTCCACGCCGATCCTCGAAGCCATGGAAGCTGAGCATCCCGAACCCAGCATTCATCCCGTCGACCCCGTCGCCGCCTTCGTCTCGGCGCTGATCGAGGAATTCGGCGACGAGTGGGGCAATAAGTGGATGTTCCATCTGCGCTGGGCGCGCGATGTGGACCAGATCGCATCGGCCGGGCGCATCGCCTCCAGCATGATGGCGGGCGCAAGCGAGGAGCAGGTCGCCGCCGCTGCAAGCCAGATGCGCGAGCGCATGGTGGACCGGGTTTGGTTCGTGGGCTCCAATGAACAGACCGGGCCCCAGATCGAACGTTCCTTTCGGGAAGGCCTCGCCCTACTCGATGCCCACCTCGCCACGCGTCCCTATCTCTTCGGCGGCGGGCCGGCGTTTGGCGATTTCGGTCTTTGGGGCCAGATCTACGAGGCGTGGACCGACCCCACCGGCGGCGGCCTCGTCGAGGGCTCCGCCCCCAATGTCCTCGACTGGATCCACCGCATGACCTGGCCCCGAGCCGAGGGCGAGTTCGAGGATTGGGCCAGCCTGGAACCCACCCTCATGCCTTTCGTCTCAGGACAGATCGGCCAACTCTTCATGCCCTGGACCCTCGCCAACGAGCGCGCCATCAGCCAGAGCAGTGAGGGCAGCGAGGAATTCAGCGTCGAACTCGCCGGCGAAACCTGGACCCAGAAGCCCCAGAAATACCACGCCAAATCCCTGGCCACGCTGCGGGCCAAATATGCCGCCGCCGCCGCCCCGGGCCTCGACTCGGTGCTCGAGCAAGCGGGCTGCCTCGCCGGCCTCAAGACCTGATCTTCTCGACTCGAAAGGACGTCCATGATCGATCTCTATACCTCCCCCACCCCCAATGGCTGGAAAGCCTCGGTGACCCTCGAGGAACTCGAACTCCCCTACGAGGCTCATCCCATCGACCTGTCGAAGAACGTCCAAAAAGAGGAGTGGTTCCTGAAGCTGAACCCCAATGGACGCATCCCGGTGATCGTTGACCGGGACAATGACGACTTCGCGGTCTTCGAGACCGGGGCCATCATGGTCTACCTGGCGGAAAAAACCGGAAAGCTGATGCCTTCGGATGCCAAGGGCCGCTCGTTGGTGATGCAGTGGTTGATGTTCCAAATGGGCGGCGTCGGGCCGATGATGGGGCAGGCCAATGTCTTCTTCCGCTACTTTCCCGAGAAGCTTCAATCGGCGATTGATCGCTATCAGAATGAATCTCGGCGGCTCTTTGAAGTACTCGACCGGCGCCTCGGCGAGAGCGAGTGGCTCGCGGATGACTACTCGCTGGCCGATATCGCGAACTGGTGCTGGGTACGCACCTATAAATGGTCCGGGGTTCCCGTGGAGGGACTCCCCAACCTGCGCCGCTGGCTCGACGCGATGAAGGAAAGGCCGGCGTGCCGCAAGGGTGTGGAAGTCCCCTTCCGCATGCCCAGCATGACCAAGGACAAGAAAGCCGCGGAAGAATTCGCGAAGAACGCACAAAAATCGCTCCAGACTTGAAAGATATCTGAACCTCAAAACAGCAATCAAAGGGAGACACCATGAAACTCGGAATCGGGGCTGTGGGCTTTGGACCCAAGGCCGTCGTCAATCTTGACCTGATCAAGCGCGCCGAAGAACTCGGCTTTGATTCGGCGTGGACCGCCGAGGCCTATGGAAACGATGCGGTCACCACCGCGACCTGGGTGCTCGCCAACACCACCACGATGAAGGTCGGCACCTCGATCATGCAGATGCCCGCCCGACAACCCGCCATGGCGGCGATGACCGCCATGACGCTCGACCATCTCTCGGGCGGCCGTTTCATCCTGGGCCTCGGGCCCTCGGGCCCCCAGGTTGTGGAAGGCTGGTATGGCGTCCCCTACGGCAAGCCGCTCACTCGGACCCGCGAATACATCGAGATCATTCGCGCGATCTGGGCCCGGGAAAAGCCCCTCCACCACCAGGGCGAGCACTACAGCATTCCCCTGGCGGGAGAGCAGGCGTCGGGGCTGGGCAAGCCGCTCAAGAGCATTCTGCACGGCAATCCCGAGATTCCGATCTACACCGCCTCCATCAGCCCCAACGGCGTGCGCTGTGCGGGCGAGGTGGCTGACGGTGTCTTCCCCATGATGCTCGACCCCGAAAAGGTCGACTCGGTCTACCTCCCCTACATCGAAGAGGGCTTCAAGGCCGCGGGCGGGGGCAAGAGCCTCGACAATTTCGCCATCGTGCCCGGTGTGACGGTGATCGTCAGCGACGACCTCGAGAAGGTCCGCATGCCGGTGAAGGGCAACCTGTCGCTGTATATCGGCGGCATGGGGGCGCGCAACAAGAATTTCTACAACGACCTGGCCAAGCGGCTCGGCTTCGAAGAAGCGGCGGTCAAGATTCAGGATCTCTTCCTCGACGGCCAGAAGGCCGAGGCCGCCATGGCGGTGCCCGATGAATTGGTGGATGCCTGCCATCTCGTAGGCCCGGCGGATCGTATCCGCGAGCGCCTTCAGGTCTGGAAGGAAGCCGGGCTCAAGAAGTGGGTCCACACCATGAACATCGGCACCTCCCAGCCCGAAGCCCTGGAGCTCCTCGCCGAGGAACTTCTCTAGAGCCTGGCGGTAGACGCACATAAAGAGCCCCGTGCACCCCAAGGTGCGCGGGGCTTTCTTTTGGTGCGACCCGACGCGGAATTCACCAACGGGTAGGCACCACGAAGCGCCGCCAGCGCGAGACACACCTCCGGGCGGGATGAGGGATGGAATAGTGAGTGGGGTTCCCCGAAAAAGAAGGGGAAGCAGTTTTCCCCGGAGTTCTTACGCCGCAGGGGTTTCGCCAGAGACGGCCTCTAGCCGGATCGCCCAATCCTCGGCGCTTAGCTCGGATAGGTCCCTCGTAGTCGTCTTGACGAGGCTCTCCGCTTGCAGGGAGAAGAGAGTTGGTCCGAGCCGCATGGTCCGTGTAGCTGACGGTATGGCTTCAGTCGAAGAAGAGACGTGATGAGAGCGAAAGTCCTAGCGTGGTTTTTGGGCCACGACCTTGATCTCTGCCAGGGCGCCTGGAATCACGAGTTCTGTAATTCCGATCCAAGTTGAAGCGGGGTACGGCTTCTTGATGAACTCCGCTTTGACCCGGAACATGGCCTGCGCGTTCTTCTGTAGGTCGACCATATAGATCGTGGTATCGACAATGTCCTCAAGGCCTGCGCCGGATTCTGTGAGCAGGGTTTCGATTTGCTTCCAAGCGCTTCGGAATTCTTCCTCGGGCGAATTGCCTTCGCCGACGCATCCCGAGCAGAAGATAAAATCGCCACTACGAACAGCGGGTGCGAACTGCATAGTCTCGTAGGTTTTTTGGCTTGCTTCGGGGACCACAACATCAATCGACATGAAAATATTTTCTCCAAGAGTTTGTTGCGACGCCAACCAGAGCGGATCGCCTTTTAGCAAGCCCCCCTGCGGATTTTCCGCAGACGGCAGGCGGCGCTGCGGCCTTCGAGCGGAAGGTTCACAGTGCACGCCCCGACGAACTATGCGAGAAGCGGATAGAAATTTCAAAGGCCGACTACGGCGCGTGGTTGGGCCAGCTTTTCGCCCAGGAAGTGGGCTGTGGAAGGGCTGTACGCGGCCGGAATATCACGAAGGGTGGCCAGGCGAATCAGGCTCTGGATATCGGAAGCGTGAGGGTGGATATCAAGGGGATCGATGAAGAAGAGCAGCATATCCAGTTCACCACACGCAATCAGCGCACCGATTTCCTGATCGCCACCGAGGGGGCCGCTATTGACCAGTTCCGGGTTAAGGCCGAGTTCTGATTTCAGCAGCAGACCCGTAGTCTCCGTGGCCACGATCCGGTTGTCCCTCAAATTCGCCGCATTGACGCGTGCCCAGGCAATCAGGTCCGCTTTTTTCGCATCGTGAGCGACCATGGCGATGGTCTGACGGTCACAAGAATTGACGAAGGGACCGGCACCATTGCGGACCTCGTCGAGAGCCGGTTGCGAAGAGCTCAATCCCGCGCCGAGAAGGCGGAGCCGGGTCTTGGCGGAATCTTGTGCCTGATCGTCCAGGCTGTCTTTTCGATTGCCACTCATCGTCCAGTTCTCACCGCCTACTCAAGCCACTATTCATCAGGGGCCAAATCTCATCGATTGATACCCGGTGAGTCGTGCGGGAGCGGTGAATCGGGCCACATTGACGGCAGAGAGTCGTCACATGGTCAAAAGGGGCTCGGGTGGAGCATTGTGTTGGTACTGCGACTCGCGTTTTTGACTCAGTCTTCGTGGGTGGTGCGATGGGGCAACCCGCCACGGGGATCTCCCTAGGGATTTAAGGTCACGCCGCCGCCGCGGGGCTCCCGATGGGAATTCAATATCACGCCCATACTCGGACGCTGTGCCCAAAGCCAGCTTGAATGTCCTATCCCCGTCGCAGCGAATTCGCGAGTTCCATGATTTCGAGCAGCTCGAGAAGCGTTCCGATTTCGTAGCTCGGCTTTGCTTCGCCTTCGGGCCACTCGTGATAGGTGTGGTCGTCGCGAATCCAGACAGCTCGCATACCGACTTGCCGCGCAGCCACTACGTCTTTCATGGGGTGGTCGCCGACAAACCAGCATTGGGAAGCTTCGACTTCAAGTTCGCGGCAGGCGTGGTCGAAGATGGCCGGATCGGGTTTCTTGCAGCCGACCGCACCGGAGATCACGATGCTGTCGACATGGCTTCGGAGGCCGAGGTGATCGACCTTGCGGTTCTGTCCGTAATCTTCGCCGTTGGTGACAACGCCTATCCTGAAGCTGTTTGACTTCAATGTTGCCAGGACTTCGAACATTCCCAGTCGGGGAACCGCCAGTTCAGAGAAACGCCGCTGCCAATATCTTTCGATAAAATCAGAAGTCGGCACCTCCCGCCAAGCAAGGAGCTCTCTCAAATCATCTGGGCGACGAGGGTTGTAGCCGCCGCAATCGATCTCGATGAGCCGACGTGTCAGTTCTTCCAATTCAATTGGCTTGAGCTGTTCAGCGAAGTCGGAGGCAAAGACTCCCGCGAAGGCCAGGAGTGTCTCGCGTCGCGCTGTGAGCGTGTCGTCAAGATCGAATAGGACGGCTCGTGATTCGATGGTTTTCACCTTGTCGCCGGCAGAAGTCTACTGTCGTGGGTGCTCCCCGTCGCCGCTTCGCAAACACCTGGAGTCCAAGAGGCAAATAGAGCCTACGAGCGGATTGGAACCACATACCTGCCCACTTCGAGATGGCGATTGACTCTCAGAACCCTTCCAGCGCCGCGAAGCGATCCCGGTGAAACGACGAATTGCCCAAGGTGAATTGCAGGACCCGCGCGCGCTTCATGAAGAATCCGATCTCCTCTTCGTCCGTCACCCCGATGCCGCCAAACATCTGTACCGCCTCGTTGCCCACCTGGAAGAGCGTGTCGTTGCAGCGCGCTTTGGCGCAGCTCACGAGCGCCGAGGCATCGGGCGCACCCGCGTCGATGGCGGTGAGTGCTTCCAAAACGATGGACTTCGAGAGTTCGAGTTCGACGAACATATCCGCCGCCCGGTGCTTGAGCCCCTGGAACGATCCGATCACCACCCCGAACTGCTCCCGGGTCTTGAGATATTCGAGCGCCCGGTCGAAAGCCTCGCTGGCTGTTCCGAGCATCTCTGCGGCGAGCAGGGCGGTCGCGCGATCCAAAGCGGGTTCGAGCACATCCGCCCCGGCATCCACCTCACCGATCACCGCCGAACGCTCCACCTCCACCCCTGCGAAGTCAATATTGGCCGAATTGCGTCCATCCACGGTCAGGGTGCGGGTCACGCTGACCCCTGAAGCACCGGCGTCCACGAGAAAGAGTGTCAGTCCGTCGCGGTCGCCCGCGCTTCCTGAGGTCCGAGCGACCACCACCAATTGCTCGGCCACGTGACCATCGAGCACGAATGTCTTGCTCCCCGTGAGCCGGTACCCACCCCCCGCCTCCTCGGCCTGGAGCGTCACGGCCAGGGGGTCGTAGTGCGGCCCTTCCTGGAGCGCCAGGGCGAGCAGACGCTCTCCCCCGGCCACTGCGGTGAGCACGTCCTTCTTTTGGGTCTCGTTGCCACCGGCCAGCACGCAGCCCCCAGCCAGCACCACCGTGGAGAGCAAGGGCTGAGCCACCAGGGTCCGTCCGCATTCCTCGAAGATCTGGCCGAGTTCCATCGTGCCGAGATCCATCCCGCCGAACTCTTCGGGGTAGATCACGCTGGCCCAGCCGAGTTCGGCCATTTCCTTCCAAAGGCCGCCGTCGAAGCCCGTGGCGTCCACGGAATCACGCAGCCGGCGCAGCTCCGCCACCGGGCTCTTTTCCTGAACAAACTCTCGGGCGGTTTGCTTGAGCAGGTCCTGCTCTTCGGTCAATACCAATGCCATGATGATCCTCTTCTCAGTCCGGAAGCCCGAGCACGCGCTTCGCGATGATATTCAGCTGCACCTCGGAGGTGCCGCCCTCGATGGAATTGCCGAAGGACCGGAGCCAATCCCGGGTTTCCCCGAGTTCCTCGGCCGTAAAGCCTTCGCCTTCCCAGCCCAGCGCCTGGCTGCCCATGATGGAAACCAGGGTCTCATGCCTGCGCTTGTTCATCTCCGTGCCGTAGAGCTTGAAGATCGACGAAGCCGGCCCGGGCGGCATACCCGCCTTGGCCTCCTCGGCCGTTCGCCGCAATGTGGTGGTGAAGCAGCGCGCATCCATCTGGAGTTGGGCGACATCGGCGCGCACCACGGGGTCGGCGATCTGCCCGTTCCGCTCGCCGCGATATTCCTTGGCGATCTCCGGGGTGCCGCGGGAACTGCCGCCTCCCAGCCCGAGCCCCATGCCCCCGATCATGGATCGCTCGTGCTGCAGCAGGCGCTTGGCGATGGTCCAGCCGCCATTCAGTTGACCGATGAGTTGGTCCTTGGGGACCTTCACATTCTCGAAGAAGGTCTGGCAGAAGGGCGACGAGCCGCTGATCAGCTGGATGGGCGAAACCGTCACTCCGGGGCTCGCCATGTCGAAGAGCAGAAAGCTGATGCCGTCGTGCTTGGGCACCTCGGTATTCGTGCGCACCAGGCAGAAGATCCAATCCGATTTGTCGGCATAGCTGGTCCAGATCTTCTGACCGTTGACCAGGAAATGGTCGCCCTTGTCCTCGGCGCGTGTCTGAAGGCTCGCAAGATCCGAGCCTGAGCCGGGCTCGCTATAGCCCTGGCACCACCAGATCTCGCCCTTGACGATTTGGGGAAGGAAATGCTTCTTCTGCTCCTCGCTCGCATACTCGAGCAGGGCTGGGCCGAGCATCGAGATCCCGAAGCTCGTCAGCGCCGGGCGGGCGTGGGCCGCGCGCAATTCCTCTTGGAGAACCTTGGCTTCTTCCTTGCTGAGACCGCCACCGCCGTATTCACTGGGCCAGGTCGGGCAGGTCCAGCCCTTCTCGCCCATGCGGTCGAGCCAGAGCTTCCGGTCGTCAGTCCTGCCCTGGGCGGCGCGCCCTCCCCACTCGATTTCATCGGGCGATTCGACCTTCTCCCGCATGGGAGGCGGACAATTCGTCTCGATCCAATCCCGTGTTTCCTGCCTGAACGTTTCCAGATCGGCCATTTCTGCCAAGCCTCCTTCAATAGATGGGGTCGGGCCACGCAGCCAACGCGAAGCCCAGTCTCGGGGCGGGATCCGCGGAAGGCTTCGCCCGCCCTCCCCCGCCATCGCTCGCAATTGCTCAGTACCTTGATTGGGTGACGCCCGCTGCCCGCCTCGATGCATCCAGGCGGCGCGCTCCCTGGGCGAGGTCGAAACCAACTCCCAGGAGCCAACAGGCGCGCGGAAACATTGGCATATGCAGTGCCAATACGCCAGCCGCGCTGAATAAAGGCGCCCGGCCCCGTCGGGGTCCGGGCCGGCGCTGCTCGGGGCAAACCCGAGGACAGCCCCAACAAAAAAAGGGGGATGCGAATGCATCCCCCTTTCTCGTTTTCAGCGATCAACCGAGCGTATGCGGGCTCGCTACCAGCCGTAGCCTCCCAACGCGATGGTGAGTTCCACACCGAAATGGCGCGGCACCGTGGTCCCGCCCGTGTGACGGAAGAACTCGTCCTCACCCTCGCGCAGAACCTGGAGCACGCCGATGTCGTCCATCAGGTTGTTGGCGAAGAAGGTGATGCCCCAATTCTGGTTGGGTGAGCGCCAGGTCGCACGCATATCGAGCCGGCCGTAGGAGTCGGCTTTTTCGCTCTGGCTCTCGAAGGGTGAGTAGAAGACCTCGTCGATCCACGAGTAGACCCCGTAGAACTCAAGATCCGAGCCCCCGTTGAGGGGCCAGAGGTAACTTGCCCAAACGGTGGCCTTCCATTCGGGCACCTGGAGCAATTGATTGCCGTTGATGTTCTGGATGTTGTAACCCGCGTAACGAATATCGTCTTCGGGAAAGAGCGAACCGGGCGTATCGGGGCTGGTCGAATCCTTGATCTCCAGGTCCGCGGTGTACTCACTGGGCGTGTAGCTGAAGTTGCCGCCGAGTGTGAGGTAGTCGGTGGTGAGCCAGACAAAATCTGCCTCGATGCCCCAGATCCGGGCACCCGGGGCCGCCAGAACCGAAGTCGTCGTCCCCCCGATCGCGCTCACTTCCGTCGCCACCGTGTGGATATTGTCGTAGTCGTAGAGGTAGAAGGACCCGTTGATCCTCAGGGTCTCGTCCAAGAAGAGGGTCTTGTAGCCAATCTCGTAGGCCATCAACTCTTCCGGATCGTAGGTGGCGGTATTGCTGAAGAACACGAGGTTGTAGCCGCCAGAGCGGTAGCCCGAGGTCGTCGAGAAGTACATCATGGCGAATTCGTTGATATCCCAGTCCAGGTTGACCCTGAACGTGATCTTGTCGTCGTTCCGCTCGTAGGGTCGATATGCGCTCAAGGCAAAGGGAATGCCGCCGTTGGTGACCTTCTGAGTGGGTGTCCCGTAGTCAATTGCCAAGGGATCCAAGGGATCGACTGCGAAGCCGCCGTTTGTCGCATTCGCGACCTGCAATCCGCTACGGGGGTTGGGTATCCCCAAAACCCCGAATGGATCATCGCCATAGAGGAAGAGGAAGGCCGGGTCGACTACGTCTCCGGCGAGGTTGGGAAAACCTGGCCTTCCACCGGTCTCGGAATACCTGAACAGGTTTTCCTCGGCCGTCACTTTATCCCGAGCGGAGCGAATACCTGTCGTCAGGCTGAATTTTTCGCTGAAATCCCAAACGCTTTGGAAATAGGCCGCGAAGGCGTCGCGCTTGGTCTGTGTGGCGTAGAGCAGATCGGTCGCGCTGGTGCTGGGCCCGTGATACACGTTCAAGGCCGGATCGCTGCCGTCGTCCCCGTACCACGCAGAGGTGTAGAGATTCAGCGCAGCGTTCCGCTCTGCGTCCGGCGCGCTGAGAGCAGAATTTCGACCGCAATAGGCCCCACCGTTGGTGAGACAATTATTTTTCGCCGTGTAGAGCGTTGCCATGGGCCGGCCTTCGAAAGCAAGAATGGAAGCTGGCAGCCCCCCGGCTCCCGGAGCTCCGATTGCATCAGCCACGTACTGCGGGAGAGACGTGGTATCCACGTACGGATCACGCATCCTCGCCTCGTCCACGGATGAGTAGAAGTCGCCGCGCTGGTCGATGGTGGCGTCGTAGAAGAAAATACCTGTCGTGAAGCTGAAGGTTTCGGTCACGTCGACGAAGGCCTGAACTTCGTGGGACGAGTACTGGGCTTCATGATTCACGTAGAACTGGCGGTCATGTAAGCGGCTGGCCGTGTTGTCGTCGTCCGTGGTCCGCTGGTAGTCAAGCCGGTTATAACCAAACAGGTACCTCAACTCGACCTGCTCGTTAATGTTCCAGGCAAAGCTGAGTTGGGTGCCCTCCTGATTGAACTGCTCGCGATTCAAGCCATTGGTAGCGGCGCAAAGTTGGTCGCCGCTGATGTCGCCGGGAAAAACGCAGTTGTTATAGCGATCGGCCTCGCCTGTCGTCGTATTGTTGAACCCGCTCAGGGAGGCGGCCGCGTTCTGAGCGCCATCGAAGTCACCGAAATCGATGCCGGGGCGCACTCGCTGTGCCAGCACCGAGTTCCCCGTGACGGGTTCGGAGAAAGTAAAGATCTGCTGACCCATCACGGTGAAGTCATTGTCGAAGAAGCCCGGGTCTCCAGCCACGCCCGTTTTTGCGGGATCAATCGCCCGATAACCCGGGACCAGCGCATCGGTGACCCGGGTGTCGCCGCCCTCTTCGTTGAGCACCACCAGGCCGCCGCCGTTGGCGCCGCCGAAGGAGCGATCGATCCGCATCACGTTCTGCCGGATATTGATCTTGATGTCATCGGTGGGCTCGAACTTGAGTTGGAGCGCGATGTTCTTGGTGCCGAGACCGTCGAGATCCGAACCCCAGCCGATGTCGTCGATGACGCCATCGCGTTCGCGTAGACTGAAATTCACCCGGCCCGAGAGCTTGTCGGTGCCCAGCGGCCCCGAGAGCACGCCGTAGTATTCCTGGGTGCCGAAGTTGCCGTAGATCGTGCGGAACGCCGCTTCGAACTCGTCGCTGGGCTCCCGGTAGAGGATATTGATGGCACCGCCCACGGCGTTGCGGCCGTAGAGCGTGCCCTGGGGACCGCGCAGCACCTCGACGCGCTCGACATCCCATAAGGTGGCCGCGGTGGCGGTGAGCAGATCCTCGGAGTAGATGCCGTTCATGTAAGTCGCCACGCCGGGGTCGCCGCCCAGGGCGCGGAAGTTGCGCCCGACGCCGCGAATCGTGGCGTCATAGGGCTGAATCGTGGTGGCGGGGATGAAATTCTGCAGGTCCTCCTGGTTGCGAATACCGAAGTCATCGAGGAATTCGCCCGTGAAGGCCGAGATCGCGATGGAGGTATCCTGGACCGAAGATTCCCGGCGCTCGGCCGTGACGATGATGTCCTCGATATGGCGACCGGGATCCCGGATCTCGATTCCGTCCCGTTCCGCCACCACGTCCGAGTCCGCCCCCTCGGCTTCGGCCGCCGCGGGCGCGTCTCCCGCCGGCCAGGCCTCCTCTTCGGCCTCAGCACTTTGAACTCCCGACGCAACGAGCAGGCTGCCCGCCGCCACCAGGGCGAGCAATCCACGAAGCAGAAACCTCATCGGATGACTGTTGCGCATAGTTCCTCCTTGGGGTGGCGGGAATCAGTGCCCGCCGACATCACAGGGTGTGGCCCAGGCCGAACCTGAGGGCCGAGCGAAAAAAAACCCACCCTGAGTGAGTGGGAATGCGGGTGGGGATGAGAGCGGGGATGCGGGTGGGAATGCGGGTGGGGATGAGAGCGGGGAAGCGAGTGGGAGTGCTGCGGGTCGGGCGAAAAGCGCTGGCGATGGACCGGGGCGATTGGGCAGAAGCCCCACTCTGCCGGCCCGGTTTCCCGAGTCTCAGAGCGGCCTCGCGTACCCCAAGGATCCACGTTGATCATCCAACCCCCGGATCGATTAACCGAGTTCTTGGACGTTCCTACTGCCCGACGACTGATGAGAACTGCCGTGCCGTGCCTCTATCGCTCCTTCGCGCTCCTTCGAACACTTCCCTCGGAACTCACTCGAACCGTAACTCCAAGTACTGATTTCTAGCAGTCAGTCGGTCAGTGAAACAATCGTCTTTCGCTTTTGGTCTTGCTTTATCCGCGCCCGCCGTGCCTGAGCGCTCTCCCTATGCGAAAAACGCACGTCCAAGTCTTTCCCTGAGGGTTTTAGTACCCCAATGGTCCGGAGCCAGCAAGAGCAAAACACCCTACAGGGCGTTTCAGCCGAAGAACGAAAGGTGTTCGGAATGCAAAAGGATTACCTGCAGCAGCGACGCGATCGCCCTTCCCGAGTGTTGTGTCAAAAAAACGTCAGCCCTCGGCCAGCCGAATCCGAGGAGTGAGTGGAAGGGAACTCACCCCGGGCTCGGATGGCTGCGATGGGCTCGACTCGATGGCCCGGCCCACCACCGCGGCCGCGCCGTCGCCCCCGGCGCGCAGAGCTTCCACCAGGGCGCCGGCCCGTTCGGATCCGACACCCATCAATAATCCGCCGGAAGTTTGAGGGTCGAAGAGAATATCCTGCGAAAAATCGTCTCCCAATTCAAAGGCTTGCAGGATCTCGCGTCCGCGAACGGCGTTCTGTTCAAAGAAACTGCTGCGCACCGCCCGAGCAGCGAGGTCTCTGGCCCCGGGCAAGAGCGGAAGCTGGGATGGATCGATCTCGGCCTCGACGCCGCTGGCTTCGAGCATTTCGTGCAGGTGCCCCGCCAGGCCGAAACCGCTGATATCGGTACACGCCCCGGCGTCGAACTCCAGGGCCTGGCGAGCCGCCGCGGCGTTATCCCGCACCATGCTCTCGGTGGCGGCCCGCATCCAGCGCGACGAAGCGAGTCCGCGCGCGTCCCCTGCGAGCAGAATGCCCGTGCCCAGGGGCTTGGTGAGCACCAGGCGATCGCCCGGCTGGAGGCCGTCAATCCCGAGCACCTGGCCACCCGGGGCGGCATCCCCCGTCACCGAAAGACCCACGAAGAGTTCGGGGCCCGCGGTGCTATGCCCCCCCACCAGGGAAATACCGAGGGGATCCAGCGCCGCACGCACCCCCGCCAAAACCTGGTAGAGCGTTTCTTCGTTCTGGCTCTGGGTGCCTCGGGGTACCGTCACCAAGGCGAGCGCGTGCCGAGGCCGCGCGCCCTTGGCGAGCAAATCGCTCACCGCGTTCACCGCCGCCACCCGGCCCACCAGCCACGGATCGTCCGCGAAGGCGCGAAAAGCATCCAGGGTCGCCAGCACCAGGTCGCCACCGGGCACCTCGAAGGCCGCGGCGTCGTCGGCCTGGGCCAACCCCAGGCGCACGCTGGCGTCGGCGATGGGCGGATCCAGGCGCGCCAGGGCGGCGTGCAGGGGCGAGGGGCCGACCTTGGCCGCGCAGCCTCCGCATTCCATCTCGTCGCCCCCTTCGGAGCCCTCGGCCCCTTCCCCCAGCGCCATGGGGGCCGGGAAAGCAGGCGCCGGGCGGCCTTCGGCGTCCAGGACCTGAAAGCGGCGCATGAAGCGCCGATCGATCCAATCCTTGAGCCGCCACACCGCGCGGCCCTGAACGGTCATCCCCCATTTGCCGCCGATGGCCTGGCCGTCACCCAGGTTGAGCAGGGCGAGAAAATCGCGTTGGGGGCGGTAGGCACTCAACCTTCGGCCCTCGAGCCGCGCGCGCAGGTTCCGGTCGAGATAGGGCCCCGAGCGCACCGCGTAGACCCCGGCCCGGGGAACCCAGGGTTGATCGGCGCGATACGCGCAGTCGCCCGCGGCAAAGAGATCATCGTGGCCCTCCACCTGCAAGGTGGGGCGCACCCGAACAAAACCGCGCTCGTCGCAGGGCAGAGCACTCGCGGCCAGGAAACCATGGGCCGCGGGCCCGGTCGCCCAGAGCGCCAGATCGCAGGGCAGCGTATGAGAACCGGAACCGGCGCCCGACAGCCGGAGCTCGCCGGGCTGCGCTTGCTCGACCCGCGCATCGCGATGAACCTCGATGCCCCGGCGCGCCATTTCGCGTTCGACTCGCGGGGCCATGGCGCGGTGGCCGCTGGGCAGGATCTCCGCGGTTGAAGCCACGACGCTCACTTTCGCCGCCCGGCCCAAGGTGCGCAGGCGGGCCTCGACGCAGAAGGCCAACTCCACCCCCGCCACCCCGGCACCCACGACAACCACGCGCAAGCTTCCGTCGGAGTCGCTCGCGGGCGCCTTCTCGAGCCGCGCCTCCACCTGGGAAACGAAACGCGCGATAGGCCGGGTCGCGATGCCGTGTTCGCTTGATCCGAGCACCTCGTGACTCCGGACCGTCGAGCCGATATCCAAGCTCGCCACGTCGTAGGGAATCGATGGCCGACCCTCGAGTTCCAGGCGACGGGCCACGGGATCGATCCCCACCACGGCCGCCCGGATACAGCGCGCCCCCGCCCGGCGGGCCAGGGGCAACACATCAATGGTCAAATCGGCAGCCGCGTACTGACCCGCCACCAGGCCCGGCACCATGCCCGAGTAAACGGCCTCGTGATGATCCACCACCACGGTGAGGTGCACGTCGGCCAGGGGCGCCATCATCCAGCGCCGCAGAACCTGGACATGGGCGTGGCCCCCGCCCACGAGAACGAGTTCGCTACGCGCCTCTTTGCCCGTACCCGGTCCGGCGGCGGAGGAATTCATCGCCCTGGCCGCTCGCTCATCCGTCCGCCGAAGCCCACTCGCATCCCGCCATCATATAGCAGCGCCAGAAGCCACCCTGTACCCTTGGCCAATTAGGGAGATGCCCGCTGAGTACCTTCAAAAGCTCATTGATTGCCGAGCTCTTACAGCTCCAGAAGCGCTCGGGGTGGCTCGAAGAAGAGGCCCTGCACGCGCTCGCCGCCCGTCGTGGCGTTCCGCTCCACGTCATCCAGGGCCTCGCTTCCTTTTATACGCATTTTCGGCGCCAGCCTCCCCGGGCGGTCGAGATCGAAATCTGCCGCGACCTGTCCTGCCAACTGGCGGGCGGCCAGGCCGCTTGTGAGGCCCTGCGCTCGGCCCTGAAAGAGAACCCCGACGTGGCGATTCGCGAGGTCTCCTGCCTGGGTCGCTGCGACCAGGCCCCCGCGGCCAGCCTGGGCGAGGTCGTGATCGGCACGGCGCAAACCAGCGATGTGATGGACGCCGTAACGAATGGAGCCAAGCCCAAGGCCCACACACCTGGGGATTGGGCGGACGCCGACCCCTATGCCCAGGCATCGGACCGCTACGGCGCCCTGCGCTGCGCGCTGGAGGGCGAGCCCAGCCATTTGCCCGAGGTGCTGGAGGCCGCTGGCCTGCGCGGCATGGGGGGCGCCGCCTTTCCCACCGGGCGCAAATGGTCGCTCGTCGCCGCCGCACCCGAAGGCCCGCGGCACGTGATCGCCAACGCGGACGAGAGCGAACCCGGCGCCTTCAAGGACCGCGAGATCATCCGCGACCTTCCGCATCTGTTGATCGAAGGGATGGCGCTGGCGGGCTACGCCATCGGCGCGCGCACGGGCACGGTGTTCATCCGCCACGAATACGCCGACGAGCGCCGGGCCCTGGAAGCGGCCTTGGAAGAGGCTCGTGAAGCCGGCGCCCTGGGCCCGGCCATCTTCGGGAGCGACTTCGAATTCGATATCGAGGTCTTCGTCTCGCCGGGTGGCTACATCCTCGGCGAGGAGACCGCCCTGCTCGAGGCGCTCGAAGGCAAGCGCGGCATGCCGCGACTCAAGCCGCCGTTCCCCGTCGAGGTCGGGCTCTGGGGCAAGCCGACCCTGATGCACAACGTCGAGACTTTCGCCCACGCCACGGGGATCCTCTATCACGGCGCCGATTGGTGGCACGATTTGGGCCGGCCGGGCTTCAGCGGCCATAAATTCATGAGCGTAAGCGGCGATGTGGAGCGCGCCGGCGTACATCTCGTTCCCTTCGGCTCTTCCCTGGCCGATCTTCTCGAGCGTTGCGGCGGAATCCGCGAGGGCCGGGAACTTCTTGCCGTGGCGCCCGGCGGCGCTTCCAGCCGTTTCCTGGCGGCCGATGCGCTGGCCACGCCCATCGATTTCCAGACCTTCGCCGATGCGGGCTCCATGTTGGGGGCCGGCGCCGTGGTCTTTGTTTCTGGCTCACAAAACCTGCTCGAGGTCGGGCTCAGCGTGACGCGATTCTTTCGCAATGAATCCTGCGGCAAATGCGTGCCCTGCCGGGTGGGGACCGAAAAGGCGGTCCAACTCGTGGAGGCAAGGGGCGGAGTGGACGAACCGACCCGCCAGCGGCTGGCGGAACTCAACTCGACCCTGGCGCGCACCAGCATCTGCGGCCTGGGACAAATCGCCTTGGATCCGCTGCTTTCCCTGGCCGAACGCTTTCCCGAGCGGATGCGCGGAGGCTGATGCGATGACAACCACGGGCCTCGTACTCTGCGGCGGACGCTCATCGAGGATGGGCCGGGACAAGCCCTGGCTGCCCTGGCGCGGGCAGCCCGTACTCGCCCACGTGGTGGAGCAGCTCGCACAGGCGGTGGACGAGGTTCTGATCGTCTCGGCGCCCGATCAGGTGCTTCCCCCAACGCCGGCCCGGCGCGTTGAAGATCGCGAGGAGGGACTCGGCCCCTTGGCTGGACTCATGGCGGGGCTCTCCGCGAGCGCCGAGGGCCTGGTCTTCGTCACCGCTGCCGACTCGCCCTTCCTGACCCCCGCCTTCGTCGCCGCAGTGCTCTCCCGGGGCGGGGCGGCGGCCCCCGAAGCCCAGGGCCGGGTCCAGACCCTCTCCGCCGCCTACCCCGCCGAGGCGGGGCGCGGCGCCGAAGCCCTGCTCGCCCAGGGCAAGCGACGCCCCCTCGACCTGCTCGAGCGCATTGGCTTCGAGCGCCTGTCCCTGGATGACCTGCCCGACCCCGACTCCATCCGCGGCTTCAATACCCCGGACGAATACCTGGCCGCAGTGCGGGCCGATGCACCGGAGGGGCTGGCCCGAGTCAGCCTCGAAGGCCCCGACCGCAGCGCGGCGGAGGAACAGCACGTGCCCGTCGGTACGTTGAGGGAAATCCTCGTCTCCGCTGGAGCAGACCCTGAACTCCTGGACGGAGATCAGTTGGCGGCCCCCTACGTCGCCTGTCTGGACGGGCGGATCCCCTTGCGCGATGCGCGCGTCCCCATCGGAGCTGGGGAGCAGATTCGATTGATCAAGACCTGAAGCCGGCGCCCGCGACCGGCAACAATTGAACAGGGCCACGACCCAGCACCGGGCCCCATTAAACGAAAGAGCAAAGCATGATTGAACTCACCATCGATGGTGTCACGGTCAAAGTGCCCGAAGGGACAACCCTCATCGAGGCTGCGGCCCAGGTCGGAATCGAGATCCCCGTGCTCTGCCACGACGATCGCTTGGATCCGGTGGGGGTCTGCCGCATGTGCACCGTGGACGTGGGCGAACGCGCCCTGGCGGCTGCATGTGTGCGGGTATGCGAAGACGGCATGGAGGTCAAAACCACAACGGACGAAATCGAGAAGCATCGCGGGAACCTGGTGGACCTGCTGATGGCCGATCAACCTGAACCCGAGGCCGACCCGCGCGAAAACGCTCTGGGGGACAACGCGCTCCTCGCCCTGGCGCGCCAATACGACGCCTGGGGAACCGATTGGGCTTCGGGGTCGCCGCGGCCCGCCGATTCGAGTTCGGCGGTCATCGCCGTGGAGCATGGCTCCTGCATTCTCTGCGATCGCTGCATTCGCGCCTGCAACGATATCCAGGGCAACAACGTCATCGGCCGCACGGGCAAGGGGCACGCGGCGCGCATCGGCTTCGACCTCGACATCGCCATGGGGGAGAGCACCTGCGTTTCCTGCGGTGAGTGTTCGGCGGCCTGCCCCACCGGCGCCCTGGTGGACCGCCCCCTGGATCTGCCCCTGCGTCCCGCTGCGGAGCTGGCCCAAGTCGACAGTGTCTGCCCCTATTGCGGCGTGGGCTGCGCCCTCACCTACCACGTGGACAAGACAGAAAACCGCATCGTTTTCGCCGAAGGCCGCGAGAGCCCGGGCAACCAGGCGCGCCTCTGCGTGAAGGGTCGCTATGGATGGGATTACGCCCAACATGCCCAGCGTCTCAAGGTGCCGCTGATCCGGCGCGAAGAGGCCTACCCGAAAGGGCCGATCTCGCCGGAACTGCGCGGTGAGCACGACGGCCGCCGCAAACCCGGCGGCCTGGTGGACTACGACGCCGTGATGCCCTCCTTTCGCGAGGCCAGCTGGGAAGAAGCGCTGGCGCTCGTGGCCAGCCGCCTCTCCGAAATCCGTGACGGGCACGGCCCCGATGCGCTGGCGGGTTTCGGCAGCGCGAAATGCTCCAACGAGGAGGCCTATCTCTTCCAGAAATGGATCCGTGCCGCTTGGGGGACCAACAACGTCGACCACTGCACCCGGCTCTGTCATGCCTCGAGCGTGGCGGCCCTGCTCGAAGGCATCGGAAGCGGCGCAGTCACCACCACCTATGGCGATGCGCTCAACGCCGAGGTGCTGCTCATCGCGGGCTCCAATACCACGGCGAATCACCCGGTGGCCGCCACCTTCTTCAAGCAGGCCCAGCGCGCGGGTACAAAGATCATCGTGGTCGACCCGCGCCGGGGGCAGATGGCCGAAGAGGCAGATTTCTACTGCCGCATCAAACCGGGCACAGACGTCGCTTTCTACAACGCCATAATGAACGCCATCCTGGCCGAGGGCCTGGTGGACGAAGACTATGTGGCCCAGTACACCGAAAATTTTGAGGCCCTCAAAGAAGGCGTGGCGGACTACTCGCCCGAACGCGCCGCGCAGATTTGCGGCGTGGACGCCGAAACGATTCGCCTGATCGCCCAAACCTTCGGCTCGGCGGAAAACGCCATCATCTATTGGGGCATGGGCATCTCCCAGCACACCCACGGCACCAACAATGCCCGTTGCCTCATCGCCCTGGCCTTGATGACGGGCAACGTGGGCAAAGCCGGGTCCGGGCTGCACCCCCTGCGCGGCCAGAACAACGTGCAGGGCGCCAGCGATTCCGGGCTGATCCCCATGGTCTACCCGGATTACCAATCCGTCCAGGACCCATCCATCCGCCAGAAATTCGAAGACGCCTGGGGGACGAAGCTCTCCCCGGACCCGGGCCTCACGGTGGTCGAAATCATGCACGCCGCACTCGAGGGCGGCGTCAAGGGCATGTACATCATGGGCGAGAACCCATTTCTCTCGGATCCGAACGTCAACAAGGTGCGCAAGGCACTTTCGCAACTCGATTTCCTGGCGGTCCAGGACATCTTTCTCACCGAGACCGCCGAGTTCGCCGATGTAATCCTTCCGGCCAGTTCCTATATGGAAAAACTCGGCACCTACACGAATACCGACCGCCGGGTGCAGATCGGCCGGCCGGTCCTCGACCTTCCCGGGGAAGCCCGGCTCGATTGGGAGATCCTCTGCGAACTCTCCACCCGCATGGGTTATGCCATGGACTACGCGTCCCCGGAAGAAATCTTTGGCGAATTCGCAGGGCTCACGGGCGCCTATTCGACCTTCAGCTACGACAATCTCGGCGGGACGGGAAAACTCTGGCCCAACCCCGACCCCGCCGCGGATGATGGGCCGGTGGTGCTCTTCGGCGAAGGCTTTCCCACCGAGAACGGCCGGGCGAAATTTGTCCCCGCCGAGTGGAGCGAGGCCCAGGAATTGCCCAATGACGAATACCCCTTCGTGCTCAACACGGGCCGATTGCTGGAGCATTGGCATACCGGGTCCATGACCCGGCGCTCCAAGGCCCTGGATCAGATCGAGCCCGAAGCCTTTGTGAGCATCCACCCCGCAGACGCCGAGGAACTCGGAGTCGCCCAAGGCGATTTCGTCGAGGTGACGAGCCGCCGGGGAAAGATCGCGCTGACCCTTCGCATCAGCGATCGAGATCGCCGGGGAGTCGTCTTCATCCCCTTCCATTTCCGGGAAGCCGCCGCGAACCTGCTGACCCTGGACACACTCGACCCGGACGGAAAGATTCCCGGCTTCAAATTCTGCGCCGTGCGCATTGAGCGAGCCGAAACCTGAAGCGAAAAATTCCCTGGGGCCGGCGCGCTACTGGTCCCGCCTAGCCCACCGGGTCGATGAAGCCGGTCAGCCCACGGCGGGAATTGGGCCCGAGAAAGATCTGCTCGAGCACGCCCACCCCCTCTTGCGAACCGCTTCGCGCACGCACCACGTGTTGGACGTGTTGGTTGTCCAAGGCGTTATCGTCTGCCTCGTCGCATTTCCAGGCTTCACCCCCCATGGCGAGGTCCCCCTTCCAGCGGCCGTGGCCCCATTCTGAGTGCCCATAACCGATGCCCTTCATGCGAAAGCAAAGAAGCGGATCGAGCTGAATTTCTTCTCGGCTTCCGTCGCAGTGATCGAGCACGAACTCGGCGCTGCTGACCCGGCGCGTTCCCGGAACAAATTCGATGCGGTGATCGAGGGCCGCCACGGGTTTCGCCTGGGGGTCTTCTACGCCGGGCAATTCATCCGGACTCGGGTAGGTCGGCATCACCATGCCATCCCAATGCCAGGCCTTGCCGTATTCATTTTCGAAAAGCCCCGCGTGGGTACAGCGGTCTTCCCAATGCAGGGGGGCCCAGAGAAAATAGACCTGGGGGAGCCGCGTCGGCGGGGCACCCGGAGGCGCCGGGTCGCCCACGGGCCGCACGCCCCAAGAGCGATCCTTGGTCCCGAAGACCCGGGTGGGATCCACCGTCAGGGATTGCCCCGCGTAGCGGATCTCGCCCTGCCAGTAGCCGAATTGGTTGAAGCGGGTGGCGTGCATCTGCATGCCTTTTTCCCGATCGGTGCGTTGATGTCCCTCGGCAAAGCTGGCTGTCCGCGCGATCCAATCGAGTTGGCAGGCGATGCCCGTCTCGTTGTCATCGAGCACCACGCGAAGGGATTTCATGGGCTCGATGATCTCGATGCGGAACGGGCCCACCTCGAGTTCCGAGGGCTCCTCGGGCGCGCGGCGCGAGGCATGGAAGGCGTGCTGCACCCCGTCGATCACCAGGCTGAAGCCGCAGTCCATGATGCCGAGGTTCGGATAGAGGGCCGCGCCAATCCCGAAATAGAATTCTCCATCCCCCGCATAGCCATTGAACCAATAACGATCATACGCATGCCGGTCGGTTGTGGCCGGAATTCGGATGGGGTCCGTGGTCTGGTGAATCGGATAATCATCGAAGCGGGAAAGCAAGGCAGCTCCTTTTTCAAATACCAAAGAGTGACGACCAGAACGACCATCACGACTGCCGCTCCGGGCACACGGGCTGAAACGCGACGATCGATGCTACCAGAACGAAAACCCGGAGTCGCGATGCGCGGACAGCCGGCTGGACACTGAGCTAGCCCGCAGCGCCGGGGTGCGCATAGGCCTGGTTGCGCGCCAGGCGCGGTTGCGAGATCTCGGGCGGCGGCCCGCTCCTGCGCGCCGGGGCGCCCTCGAAGCGAATCAGGACGCAGGGCATGGCATCAAAGATTCGCCGAGCCAGGTAGAAGGGCCCCCACCAGGGAAGGCGAAGCCTGCGGTTGATCTTCACAGCGCCCAGCAGAAAGGCAAAGCGGCGCCGGGGAAACCCCGGACGGAGCGACCAGCGATCGACGAAGGCAAAGAGATGAGGAAGGCGTTCTTCCCGGTCCCGGAGCACCCGCGCTCGCCCGGGGATATCGAAGCCGACCTCTCCCTCGACGGTATGAACGACGACCTCGGAGTTTTGCGCCAGGCTCGCGACCCAATCCCTTTTGCCGGGAAAGCCCGAGAGAAGGATCTCGTCGCCACCGCTCCAGCCGTAGGTGGTCTCCAGAGTGCGGGGCGAGCCGTCGCGCCTGGCAAAAGTCGTCCTCAGCGCAAAGCTCTGGCCCAGAATGGCCTTCAATTCATCGGGCAACTCGGGCATCGGGCCGGAGCCTAGCCGCGCTGACCGCCTGCCGCCGGGGGAAGCGCGCGAGGGCATCCCCGGGCCCTTTCCGGCACTCGCGGTCCGGGGCCATGTGGGCGAACCTTCGGGCTCCGACGCTTCGCCCGCATTTGTCTTCACCCGCATTCGGCTGTGAAAGGATTCAAATCCCCCATGGGTTTTTACGAGAATCGCATTCTTCCGTACATGATCGACAAGGCCTGCGCGGGGCCCCCGGTGCTCAAGCAGCGCGAGAAAGTTGTCCCCCACGCCGAAGGGCGGGTCCTCGAGGTCGGCATGGGATCGGGAATCAACCTTCCTTTCTATGATCCGGCCCGCATCGAATTCGTCTGGGGCCTGGAACCCTCCGAGGGAATGAGGCGACTCGCCCAGGAGAGAATCGACGCCGCGCCCTTCGAGGTGAAGTTGCTCGACCTGCCGGGTGAATCCATCCCCCTGGACGACCACAGCGTCGATACCGTGTTGCTGACCTTCACCCTGTGCACAATTCCCGACTTTCGGGCGGCCCTGGCCCAGATGCGACGCGTGCTGAAACCCGGCGGCAAGCTGCTCTTCTGCGAACACGGGGAGGCCCCGGACGAGCCCATTCGAAAATGGCAGAACCGCATCAACCCGATCTGGAAGAAGATCGCAGGCGGCTGCAACC
>JAAZXM010000052.1 GCA_014240165.1 Myxococcales bacterium
CAGAGATGTTCAACATCATCAGGCCAGCCCAACGTGGGGTCCGGGTGCTCTCGGCAGTCTGCTCCGAGTCGGAATCACAGGATGGGCTGGGCGTCGTCGCGCTGGGCGGCGAGCAGGCTCTCTTCGTTGCGCTGGGCTTTTTCCTGCAGCCCCTTGAGCCAGCCTTCGCTGGCCGAGGCCAATGACGCCGAACCCAGGGCACTGTCCAGGGCCTCGGCGGTGGCGCGGGCGTCGGCCACCAGGCCGTGGGCCACCCGCGCGCCGGAGGTGAGTTCCTCGGCCTCGACGTCCACCTGCACCAGGGTGGCGTCCGGCGCGAAGCGCTTCCCCATGCCAAAGATCCAGTTGAAGCGCCCGCCAAACATCACCACCACGTCGGCCCCGGACAGGGCCTGGGAGCGCGCCGCGTTGGCGAAATTCGCGTGATCGTCGGGCAGGGTGCCCCGGGCCATGGGGGCGCAGACATAGGGGATGCCGCGATCCACGAGTTTCTGGATCGCCGGGCCCGCGTCGGACCAGGCTGCGCCCTTGCCCACCAAAAGCAGCGGCCGCTGGGCGCTGGCCAGCAGGTCGGCCACGCGTTGCACGGTATTCGGATCCGGATGGGGAACCGAGATCTCGGGCGCCGGCAGGAAGGGGACGTCGTCTTCTTCTACCGTGGCGCCTACCAGGTCGCCGGGGAAATCGAGATAGACCCCGCCGGGCTTGCCTTCGAGGGCCTTGCCGGCGGCAAGCCGGATCCATTCGGGGATGCGCGCGGTGCTGTCCACCCGGCCGGTCCATTTGCAGACCGAGCGCGTGGCCGCGATCTGGTCGAGTTCCTGGAAGCCCCCGAGACCGGTGGTGCTCGAGAAGGCCGAACCCCCCAACACGATCAGCGGCATGGCGCTCTCGGTGGCGACATAGAGGGGCGTCACGCAATTCGTGACCGCAGGTCCCGAGCCGGCGACGAAAACCCCGGGCACCTTTTTCTGCCAGCCCCAGGCCGAGGCCATGAAGCCGCCGTTGATCTCGTGGCGGCAGCCCACCACCTGGAGCCCTTCGCTCTGGCCGCCAGCGAAGACCTCGATCATGGGCCCAGCCACCACGCCAAAGAGCGTGTCGATGCCGCATTGCTTGAGTTGCCGCGCGGCCAGCACGCCGCCGTGAACCTGGGCCATGGGGGCTCCTTAGTGGGATTGGGCGGCCCGAAAGAGGGGCGCGCCTCCGACCCCAATCGTTAACACGCTCGGCGGAAGCTGGCAGGGGCCTGGCCGGGAGAGCCTTTCGGCGCCCGGGGGCGGGCAGTGGGCGGAGCAGGGCGCTATATGAGGCGCTAGACGAGACGCGCGGTCGGGTATCAGGCCGGGGCACTGCGGCTCGGTCGGGTTCGGGGAGGCGGCCTCGGCACTCGCGGCCAATAAGGGCGTTGGGTTCATCAGAATATCGGGGGAGGGGCGCAATGAGGCGTTGGGGACCAGCGATCTTGGGGGGCATTCTGCTCGCGAGCGCGAGCGGCTGCGAATCGAATTGCGAGCGGGTGATCCGTCAATTTCTCGAGGAATCCTGTCGACGGGATGTCCTGGCGGATGCTTCGAGCGTCACCCGGAGCAAGAACTGCCCCGCCCACTCCGACTACGAGATCATCCGCCTCAAAGGCGTGATCACCTGCGAATCCGGCGAACACTGGGAGCGGTGACTACTTGCGGGCCCGCGCCTTCGAGACCGATTACAAAGGGCCTATAGAACCGGAGAAAAGGCATGAAAATAGCCAAGGTGGGGGGTTGGGTTCTCCTTGCAGTGGGGGCGCTCCTGGTCGCCTTGGCTCCATTGGGGCCCCTGCCGGGATTATTTATCGGAGGAACGCCGACACCGGCGCCTTTGAAATGGCAGGACACTTCGGCGGTACGCGAGATCGTGCTCCGGGTGCCCGGAACCCTGCCCCGGGTCGTCACGCTCTGGGTCATTGAGATGGACAACGAACTCTACGTTGTCGGCGAAAAGAGCAGCACCTGGGTTTCGATGATCGGCCAGGGGGGACCGGTCGAGATGCGGCTTGGGGACAATACCTACGCCCTCGCGGCAACTCCGCTCACCCAAGGTTGGGAACCCATCTACCTCGCCTATCTGGATAAATATCGCCCGGACTACCCCGATCTGGTCAGCGAGTTTCCCTCAGTGGCCGAAGGTGATGCAACGGGTGCGATTTTTCGGTTGTCTCGGAAGCCATAAATTCTTTGAGGCCCTTCGAGGGTTTCGACTGAGCGAATCTCACCCGCTCCCGGACCCTGGGGTGGCACCCGCCTCGGGCCCTTCATCGCCCGGCATCTCGTGAAGGGCAAGGGTGCCAGGCCGCTTCCTGAGGGGATTCCCCTGACGGGCCTTTGCATGCCTGACTCCTTCCGATATTCCGGAGGAATTGTGGTACTGGGACAACGGCTCATCAGAAGTTCGCATTGCGCCGGTGGTTGGGATCGTGGGGCCGCAGAACTGTCCTATCGTCTCAGCCAGCCCTACGGGAGGATTCCCCAATGGCACAGGCAAGCTCGAACTCGCCGCCGAGCGCGCGGCCCGGCGTTTCCGGCGCGTACGCAGCGCCACCGCTGGCGTACATGGCCCATGACACGAGCATGACCCTGCGTGAAGGCCTCCGCGAGTATTTTGGCCAGAGCGATGCGCTGATGGAGGCGTCTGAGCTACCCGAGGACCTGAGTTTCGGGTTGCAATCGCACGATGTCGCACACGTGGTCTTCGGTTGCGATACGACCCTGCTCGGAGAGGTGGTGCTCGCGCGCTGGAGCCTCTTCGGTGTGACGGGTTCGATCCGCCCCTATCTGATCGGCCTGCGGCGCCGGGAAACGCGGGGGCTGTTCCGAGATGCCTTTGCGGCCTTCAGGCCCTCCATGCTGTGGCGGCTCATCAAGTACGCGAGCGTGGCGATCGCAAGGTCGCTGCGCATGCGTGAGCGTTGGCCCTTCGAAGATTACGTGGAGTACCTCGACCAGCCGCTCTGTGAAATTCGCGAGCGCTTCGGTATCCGGGTGATCGAGGCGGTTTAGTTCGCGCCCCTCTCGGCCCGCGTACTCGGTGATTCGGTTCGGTCGCTCAATCGGATTATGTCGCTTGGGCGCCACTGATGATGGGCTCGATCGGATCGAGGGCGGCGAGGCCTTCATTCTCGAGCGCCGCGAGTCCGACGCGATGAAGAACGACCGGCGCTCCCCCGAGCGTTTGGATCAACCGCAGGCTGAACACGCCCGCTTCATGCTGGAATGAGTCAATCCAATTGCCGCCCAAGCCAGGGTCGCGGTCGGCGATGATGGCCAGCACGGAGCCATCTTCCTCGAGGGTCGCGGTGAATTGGGTGATATAGCCCTGTCCATCTTCATAGACGTCCAGGTTCTCCTGCCACCGATTGCAGACCTGGAAAATCCAGTACTCGCATTCAGGGGGAGAAAAGCGGACGACCAGCGCCTCATGGGCTTCCTTCTGCCAGGCCCCGAATCCATGCAGGCGATCGAGCACTCCGCCGTTGCTGAGATAGGTGGCTTCGGAGAACTCGATTTGGTTCGGTCTTTTGGAGAGATTGTTTTGCCACCACCCTCGGACCAACTCGGCGTAGCCCAGGACGATCTGTCCCGCCTTGGCGAGCCCGGCGCCAATCTCCTCGGGCTCCACCGGTTGGGGCTGGGGGGCATCGAGTCGCTCGATTCGGAGGGTGGGGGGCACGGTCTGATCGCGGTCGGCGTATAAAGTCCGGATCAGGACGCCGGTGGTGGATTCCTCGAGCGCCAACCAATTTCGGTCTCGGGGTGTTTGGCTCAGGATGATCTCGAAGTGGCCTTCTTCATCGAAATCGATCTCGCCGCTGTGGAGAAATGCGGTGGTCTTGAGGCGGGTCGGGTCGAATTCCTCGAGCCCCTCTACACCGAGGGGAGCCCAGTCGCGGGCAGCGAGGTCCGGCGGTTGAGGAGCCGTCCAAGCAGCGACCACGAAATAGGGGAGCGTGCCCCGATGCCCGGCGATCCGGTACTCATGTCGACCATCCACGAATTCACACATGAGGTGGTCCTGATCCGGGCTCTGGACATTGATGCTCTGGCGCCACGGTGCATCCCGGAGGCGAGGGCGGCCGGGCTCACAGTTTTCAACCATGCGTTCGAAACCATTGCGAACCATGCGGCTCAGGTATCGATACCATTCGGCGCGCTCCTGGTCGCTCGGTTCGTCGCCAAATTCATCGATGACCCGGCCCGCCACTTTCAGGGTGTCGCAGAAATCTTCCCAGGCTTCTCCTCGAACCAGTCTTTCACGGGCTCGATCAGACATGCTTTGCTCCCAGGGCTTGGCTTCTCATTTGGGAAATACGATAGCGAAGGGAAAACGCCTTCTCGCGCTTGAGGCACGAACCGGATTGCGGGTTCAGATCGTCTATGCTCATGATCGGAAACAAGGGAGGCGAAGGTATGCGCCTTTCTCGATTCTGATTGGAGGGTGCCCATGGACGAAATGGAAAAGGCGCTGATCGAGCGGGATTGTGAAAGGTTGGCGATCCAGTACTGCCATTACGTGGATCACGGTGAGGCCGAGCGGATCGCCGAACTCTTCAGCGAGGATGGAGTTTGGGCTTCTTCGGAGGTCAAGTTGGATGGCCGAGAGGCGATTCGCAAAGCGATGGCGGCGCGCCAGGCCAATGCCGCGCGGATGTCCCGTCACGTATGCAACAACTTTCTTTTGAATATCATCGACGCCGACCACGCCGAGGGAACTGTCTATCTCACGCTCTATCGACACGATGGGAAGGCAGGTCGCAGGCTCTCTCCCCTTGAGGGTCCGGCCATGGTCGGGGAGTACCGCGATCGATTCGTTCGTACGGCCGAGGGTTGGCGGATCGCCCACCGGGAGATCGACGTCAACTTTCTGCGCCCCCAAGAGGCTTCGCCATGACGGCGGGTCGCCTGCAGGGCCGCCGCGTCGTCGTTTCAGGCGGAGGGAGCGGGATCGGCCGGGCCGCTTCGCTTCGCCTGGCCCAGGAGGGGGCGCGAGTGGCGGTTCTGGATAAGCGCGCTGCGCTGGCCGAAGCGGTGTCGGAGGAAATTGGCTCGGCGGGGGGGGAGGCTCTCGGGATCGAGTGTGATGTGGGTGCGGAGGAGCAGGTGACCGACGCCATTGCGCGCGCTTCCCAGAGCCTGGGGGGTGTGGATTCGCTTTTTGCCAATGCGGGTACCGCCGGTGCGGGATGGATTCACGAAACGACTCTGGCGGATTGGGAGAGTGTGCTGCGGGTCAACTTGACCGGGGTTTTCCTCTTGGCCAAGCATTGTATTCCCCTGATGCTGGAGGCTGGCCAGGGAGCCGTCGTGACCACGGGCTCCATCGCTTCGGTGGTGGTGGGAGCAGGCGGCTCAGCGGCCAGCTATGCGGCCAGCAAGGGCGGTGTTTTGCAACTGACTCGGCAGATCGCGGTGGATTATGGTGCCCGGGGCATCCGGGCCAATTGTGTCTGCCCCGGAGCCGTGAAAACTTCGCTCGGCGATCACAGCCGTGAGGATCAAGAAAACTCGACGACGCCCGCAAACGAACGGTTGCCCCGGCAACGCCCGCCCGTTGCGCTTCCGCGAGTCGCGGATCCAGGAGAGATCGCGAGCGTCGTGGCTTTTCTTCTCTCGGATGATGCTTCTTTCGTGACCGGCTCTGCGGTCATGGCCGACGGCGGCTACACCGCTCTTTGACCGCTCTTTGATGTAGCCCAGCCCCGATGCCGCGCGTGAGATCGCGCGTCGCGGGAGCGTCATGAAAGGGCGCTGCGCCGGTTGCCCGTAGAACAGTTGGCGTTGGTCGACCCTGCGCGCTGCCACCTCTACCGAGGGGCAGCGCCTCGGACTAGACTCCTCCCCGTTGCCAGGCTGAGGCTGCGGGGGATGAGATTTGATCGGCACGATGATGGGAGCAAGGGGGTCTATGGCGACCGGAAAGGGCCCGCCCAGCAACGGGTTCCGTAACGCCCAGGGTGGGTCCCGGGCGCTCGCTCTGACGGTTTTCGTTGTGGTGGCGGGATTGTTGACGGCATCCCAGGCGAGCCATGCCGAGCCTCTGGAGCCCGCGAGCATCCCAGTGCAAAAGGCCCCTGGCGCGCCGCCGTCGTTGCCGAATTCCGTTGCGGTCCCGGCTCCTCCTCCGGGCACGCTGCAATTGGGCGTCTATGTCACTGCCATCGACGCCATCGACCTCCTGGGCAATTCATTCAACGCCCAATTCTACCTGTCCACGGTTTGGTCCCAGGCTGGCGGTGAAAACCCCAGCGACTCGTTGGAAGTGCTGAATGCCATCCACAACAACGACATCGGTCGTTTCGAGTTGATCAGCAGCCGGGTATTGGATGATCTCGAATGGCGACTCTACTCGGTCCGCAGCAAGATCATCAATCCGTGGGTTCTGTTTGACTATCCATTTGACAGTCAGCTTCTCCGCATACGCATTGGGATGTCGAATCCCATGGAAAAATCGGCTGCCTTCAGCGTCGACCGACTCAATAGTTACGTCCATCCCGAATTGATCCTCTACGATTGGCAGATGGGGGCCCTGGACCTCGTCTCGGGCTTTGTCAGCGTTGTGGGCAATTTAGGGATGCCAGGCCGCGATAGCGGCGTTGTCTACCAGGCACCGGTCGTCAATGCGCTTATCGAGATACGAAGGCGCGGGAATCTCGAGTTCGTCCCGAGCTTTCTAGGATATTTTCTCGCGATCGGACTCTGTGTGCTGGCCCTGGCGATTTCCCGGAGCCGGGACGACCTGATCCTGGGTGCCGTGGTTTCCGCGGCCGCCAACTCGGTCTATCTCGCGGAGATCTTGCCCGTATCGGCCCTCGGCGGCTTCAGCGGACAAATCCAAATCATCGTCTACACGGGCATTCTCTACGCCGCGACCGCCGACGAATTGACAGACCATGTTCCCCCCGAGTGGGGCGAGCGCGTTGCTGCGTCCTTGAAATTGGGCCTTTTGCCCGTGTATCTCCTGGCCACAGTGCTGGCCATCTACGCAATCGTTCCCAGCCGCGTGGTGTGATGGTTCGGATTTGGGCGTTGCCCGCCCAGAAAGAAATAGTCGCGATTCTATGAAGAAGCCGAAACGACTCAGTCCCCAATTCCTCTCGATCCTTTTGAGCGGCGTCATCGTGTTCTTCGGCGCTTACTTGATTCGAGGCAAGGTCGAGGTCAGCAAGCAGGGGGATTCGGGTTTAGTTCTGAGCCCCGATGAGATCAGGGCGTTGCCCGCGGACACTATTCCTGTGGTGCTTCATCGCGTGGATTCGTCTTACGGCGAGAGCACGCTCGCCTACGCGATGCTGAAGCTCATCATGGCCAAGAGCGGAGTCAAATACGAGCTCGGCTACAGCCAAAGCGTCTCCGACAGCACGCGCGGAGGCCGAGATATTGCCGGCTCACTCGAACCTTCGAAATCCAATCCCGACGGCGTCAACATCATGCTGACCGGCCTGGGCAGCCAGGGCCTGGCTGGCCTGCGGGCGACCACGGTTCCTGTAACCGGAGGCTTGCTTGGCCTCCGTGTCGCTTGCGTGAACACCTTGTCCGCCGATCGCTTCAAGAACGTCTACGACCTCGAAGACCTCAAGCACTTCATCGCCATTCAGGGCCAGGGCTGGACTGACGCGCGTATTCTCAAGCAAGGCGGTTTGCCCACCTTCGAGGTCGAAACAACCCTGACCTATAACCTGCTCAACGAAGGGCGAGTCGACTATTTCCCGAGAAGTATCACAAGTGTTGAATCCGAATGTAATTCGGGAGATACCCAATATGAGTCGGTTACCGTGGATCCCTATATCCACATTGTTCACCCGGCGGCGTGGATCTATTACGTCAATGAGAAAAACCAGCGACTGCACGACGCGGTGGTCGCGGGCTTCGAACGTGCAATGAAGGACGGAAGCTATGCACGGCTTCTGAAAGAGCGCATTTTTACGCCATGGCTGAAGGAGACGCTGGATTTTCCCAACCGCCGATTGCTCTATGTCTCGACGCCACTTGGGGACCTTCTTCGCGACCAAGTGCCGAGCCAGTATTGGCTGCTTCCATGGGATCGCCTGGAGAAAGGGGAGATCAAGACCGGCCAAGATCTTTGCGGCTACCCGGTACTCGAGGATCTCTGTGGCGAGGAATGAAGGCGGCGAGGGCGCGTCCCGAATTTTGGGCGCAAAGCGCAAGCGCGACCATTGGAAGAATGCACTGGCTTCCGAAGTCGTTCTGATCGCGCTATGGACTGAGCAGGGCGGAGCAGGCCGACCCCGAGGACTGGTCCTCCGATACCGAATTTGAAAGAATGGGAGATTCGACAACCATGAAGAGAATCATCGCATTGTTGGCGCTTGTTGCGCTCTTTAGCATCAATGCTTGTAGCAGTCCCTTTGTGCTGCTTCCCGGCGGCGCCCTCGGAGGTCAATCCGCGAGCCTTCCGCCCGATTGGGTATTCCTCGATGAGATCGACACGATTCAACTCGAAACCAACCCCGCTGATCCCTACTCGGTCAATATCTGGGTGGTCGGGATGGGCGAGACGCTCTATGTGCACTCCGGCACGAACCGTGCGACCTGGATCGAGAATATGGAAAACGATCCGAGCGTTCGCCTTCAGGCGGACGGATCGATTTACGACCTCGCCGCGAGCCGCGTCATCTCCCAGGCCGAGTTCGACCAGTTCAGCGAAGTATATGAAGAGAAATACGGAAACCCGCCCCGCAATGCCAGCGTAAGTGAGGCCTATCTCTTTCGTTTGACGGCACCCTAGGTCAACCCCCGCATGAGCGCGCGGCTTCCTGAGGCAGGAAAAGGGGCCTGGGCTAATCGCCGGCTGCGGTATAGCTGACGCTTTGATGCACCGCCTTGTCGACTTCCTCTGGAGAGATCAGGACGGTTGTTTTGTGGGCGACCGATCCCTTTGCGCTGACGGCAAGAGACATCGCAATGGCAGCCTGGTGGTCCGGCAACTCGGCGATCACCACCGCGTCGCGGGTGCCGAAGGTGAAATAAAATGCTTCCACGCGGCCGCCCAAGCTCTCGATGGCGTCGGATACGGTTTCGCGGCGTTGGGACCCCCCCGTCTCAAGCAAACCGGCGCTTCCCTCTTTCGTGTAGTCGACTTCGAATAGATACTTCGGCATGTCCATCTCCGCTGCTAAGGTTTATGAAGTCTGGTAATTGGGCGTCGCGGCCGAGTATAGGCGAGCGATGAGTCGTGCGACCCCAATCGATCATCGGCGATCGCGCTTCGCGATTGTGTCCATCGTTCGGCGATCGGAGGGAAATTTTTTAAACCTCATGATGTCTCCGAGTTTGGACCTGCCGGGCTTCCGAGGACGCTGTCTCGAGATGGGCGACAGTGCTTCTTGAGAACGACTCAGCCCGAGTCGAGATCGATCTGGCCAGGGGAGGGCGGATTTCTTCGTTTCGTATCGACGGGATGGAGATTTTGGTCGGCCCAACAGAGGGTTTGCTCGATTGGGGCTGCTACCCCATGGCACCCTGGGCGGGAAGATTGCGTCATGGGCGCTTCGAATACGCCCGCCAGTCCTTCCAGATGCCCCTATCTCTCCCGCCCCATGCGATCCATGGAACGGTCCATCAGCGGGCTTGGGAAGCCGAAAGTGAGGCTTGCGCGTCCGCGGGATTGGGTCACGACTGGCCCTTTTCGGGTCGTGCGGTACAGAATTTCGCGCTCGAGGAGAGTGCGCTCCGCCTGCGGCTGGAAATTCATTCCGAGGGAGAGAGTTTTCCGGCGAGCCTGGGCTGGCATCCCTGGTTTCTCCGCGAGCTTTCCAGGGGCGAACCCGCCGAACTCTCATTCCATGCGCGAGCGATGTATGCGCGGAGTGCGGACGCGATTCCGACGGGCGAAAAAGTTGATGTGCCCGAGGGCCCATGGGACGATTGCTTTGTGGGGGTGGATTCCGCGCCCGAGATTCGCTGGCCCGGGGCATTGAAGCTTCGACTCGTATCGGATGCGAGCCATTGGGTGGTCTACGATGAGCCTGCCCACGCGATTTGCGTGGAACCCATGACGGGTCCGCCCGATGCGCTCAATCTCCTTCCCGTAGAAGTGCATCCAGATCGTCCCCTGGTGGCCGAATTCGAACTCCAATGGGAACGTGAAGGTGAACTCTCCCCTGGCGACAGCGGGGGAGCGTGATGCCTGACCCAGCCTTCCCTCGCGCGTTGCGAAGCAGGTGTAGAAGTTCCCATACTCTGGGGTTGGGGGGGCCATGAAGGTCGATGTCTTGGTGGTGGGAGCCGGGCCTACCGGCCTGACGGCGGCAATCGAATGCCTGCGTCATGGCTTGTCGGTTCGACTTGTCGACGTGCGAGCGCAGCGAGCCGAGGGATCGAAGGCGCTGGTCGTGCATGCTCGGACCATGGAGGCCTTCCATGCCATGGGGGTGGCCGAAGCGATTCGTGCGGCGGGGATCCCCTTTTCAGCATTGAACGTTTTCCCCGATGCGCGGCCGCCAGCCATTCGGGTATCGCTTGATCGGGAGTTTGATTGGGGGGACACCGAGTTCCCTTATTGGCTGTCGACGCCCCAGGCGGACGTCGAAGGGTGCCTGGAGGATCGTCTGCATGCACTTGGGGGGCAGGTGGATTGGGCACAAGGACTTCTCGACCTTCGTCAGGGTGACGACGGGGTTCATGCAGAGTTGACGGGTGGGACTTGTCATGCGCGTTGGCTGGTGGGTTGCGACGGCGGGCGAAGCACTGTGCGGGAGCGGCTGGGGATTCCCATGCAGCGCCGCCAAGACGGGCAGCTATTCGTCCTCGCGGATGTCCTCACCCGTGATGGTTTCCCCGAGGATGAGGGCCGGGTGTACCGCAGCCGCAAGGGGCTTACGCTCATTGTGCCAATGCCCGAGCCCCAGCGTTTTCGCCTGATCGCGCATTTGCCGGGATGCGCCGAGCCGCCTGTACTCAACGCCAACTTCGTAGAGCAGTTGGTGCTTGACCGGACGGGCATCGCGCTGGGCACGCATGGCGTGGGCTGGACATCTCACGTGGAGTTGAGTCATGGCCAGTCCGAGGCGGTTCGGCGCGGCGACGCCTTCCTTGCAGGGGATGCCGCGCACCTGCACAGCCCGGTTGGCGGCCAGGGCCTCAACGCGGGGGTGCAGGACGCGCATGATTTAGTCTGGAAGCTTGCGGCCGCAAAGCGAGGAGTGACGAAGTGGCTGGACAGTTACGAAGTCGAGCGCAGCGTTCTCGGAGGCCGGTTGGTGCGGGCCGTGACGCTCGCGACGCGTGTGATGACCCTTCGCCGCCCCATTCCCTGGGCGGTCACTGCCCGGGTGGCCCGTTTGGCTCTTTCGAGGCGCGTAGTCAGGCGCCAACTGACCCGGAGGATGGGCATGCTCGAGCAGCGGCTGCCGCCCGGTCCGGGCATAGACCGCACCCCCTGGGCTGGGCGTCGCCTCCCCAATCCGTGGATCGATGGCCAGCGAATGCACGACCGCGTCGATCGGCTTCGCCCCGGCATCCTTGAACTTCCAGAGGGGGGTGTTGCGGTCGTGCGGCCCGATCGGGTCGTGGTGGGCCGCTACTCGAGCGCTGCCGCGATTCCCCAGCGGATCCTCGAATTGATTCCCGATTCTGTTTAAGGCGGGGGGAGCGACTCCTGGCCCGGCCCTCCCGGCGCCCGGCGATGTCCTGTCGACGCCTGATTGCGACGAGATCTTCGCCCAACGGGGCCGGGCTTCTTGTGGCGTCCTCACGCTTTCGTGCGACCGCGACCTCTATTGCCTTTCCTTATAGGGGCTGAGTCGCGAGCAATCGGGTTCGAGCCAGAGCGGCGGCGCGGTGGATATGGGCTGCCCGGTATTTCGGCAATGCCAACATCGTCATCATTGCTGCTGGCGAGGGGTAGACCGCAATAGCGACTTGGTGCCAGTGGCCATCATCGCGTCCTGCAAGTTGGCCAAGCGCACGACCGGCCCATCCCACACGTCCGCCGACTGCCGCAAGTGAACTCATCATGCCATTGCCGTAGAGCCGGTATGCGTGGGCACCAGAGATGGGTGCGGCGGGGGCAGCGCTCAGCGGGTCATCCGCATAACGAGCTGTCTTTTGGAAGTCGAGAAAGTTCAGCATCCAGATCGGCCGGTCGCCGGCGCGTTCGGCCAACTTCATCCAGCGGCTTTTGTCGGGCTGTTCCCCCAAGACCAGCGCATCGTCGATGAGCGCTTCGAGGCTCTGGGTGTCAGTGGTCTTCGGCACGGGCCTGCGCTTCCACAGGCCGACGGTGTAGGGCAACGTGCGGCCGATGAATGATTGGATGCGTCCCGCAGATTGCGCGACGTAGGTTCGGATCGGGTCGTTGGAGAACTCGGTACCGAGGTCTTGTCTCTTTTTTAGAGAGAGCTGGGCCGCCTGCTTCGTAGGATAATGGGTGACCATAAGCAGGCGGATCGCCCCGTCGGAGTCTTCGGCGTTTTCGTCGGGGACGATCATGGGGGCGATCGCTTTGTTTGCGATGACGACGCGTCCGCCGACCTCCTGGGCGAGCGGAGTGGTTCGAGCGATGAAGGCTTGGCTTGCTTCGGGGGTCTGGGTTTCGACCAAATCAATGAGAATGACAGACTTGTGCGGCGAAACCGATAAGAAGGGTTCTTTGTTCATGTCGTGGCGTCATCCAGCCTTTCGAGTACGGGGATTGTCGCGACCGCCAATGTATCACCGAGTTGCTTTCCGGGGCCGACCCGGTTGATGAACGTACTGCCGATCATTGCGTGCATGTGATCGATGCCGGGGTAGTAGACGGATGCGAAGTTCTTGAAACGCTCCTCACCCTCAACCGAAATCGCGGCGCCCATATGTATCGGGCCGTACCCACCCTCGGCCATGCCGCGCATCATCTCGCCCGTATAGGCTCGATCCGCTGCGCGTTGCTCAGCCGTACCCGGCTGGATCAAGTTGACAACCACGACCGCATCCTCGCGGATATCGCGGTAATCATCGAAGGCCAAGAGCTCCTTGCGCTTCGCCTGTATCTGGGGGAGGGCGTCCTCGGCGGCCAGAGGCTGGAAGGGGAGGACCGGTTGTCGGCGGAGCAAGATGTCGCGCAGGCGCAGCATGCCAAGCCCGAGTGGGAGCAGCAGGTTCAGGATCTCTGGGCGCCGGTATCCGTGCACATGGCTGCGTTCGCAAGCGGCCAGCACCTTTTTCAACTCGGGACCTTCGTACTGGCGCTCGAAGGCGTCCTTGGACGGATATTGGGCCATCGCGAGCGCACTCCAATCATTGGGGAGTTGGGTTGAGGCCGCCATGTTGACTGCGACCAACCCGGCGTAGACCACCCGTCCGCCGCCCGGCGCCTCGATGGCCTTGCGTAGCGCGCGAAGCGCGGCGAGTTCTTCGTTGCGTCCCAGGGAGGCATCGAGCTTGAGGTAGGTCACCGTGTGGAACGCGGCCCCGGAATAGAAAAGGGGTTGGCGGTCCTCCAGGCGCTCACGCCGAATTCGGAGATAGCGGAAGTGTTGCCAGATGGAGGCCGCGAGCAGCGCACTGGCACCCCCAGCCAAGAATAGAATAAGGATATTCGTCATGAAATAATCTCCCGGGCGGCCTTGATCATGAAGAAGCCTTGCGAGCGCGTAAGCCTGGCAATAGAAATCGTCATGGCAAGATCGAGTCCATGCCCTGCATTTTTCGCTCAAGGCCTTTCAGTTTTGTTTGGATATCCGCGCGGCGCGCCTCATCGACCAGGCCGACGAAAGCGAGGTTCAGGCCATAGAGCGCTCGCGCTTCGAAATGGGCATCGTCGATTCGGCCAAGCGCCCATTGAACCGATGCGAACTGAGCCCCGTGTTCGATCTGCCAGGCGATATGTTTCGGATTCATGGGGCATTCGAAGACGCCGCTCCTTTGCGCCGCCTGGATGATCTGCGAGAGCACGCGGATCGAGTGCGCCATGGGCTCGATAGGCGAGGCTTGTCCTGCGATTTCTCCTTCGAGCCAGGCGAGAATCATCGGCCGGAAGAGTTCGTGTTGGCGGCACATCTCTCGGACGGTGGCCCGAACGAGGGTTTGGCAATAAGCGATCGGGTCCGCAGGCGATGGGTCGATTGGAAGGGTCGCTTCCATACGCTCTCGGGCGTCGAGGGTGAGGGCGCGTAGGATTTCTTCGCGGGTGCCCCAGAGGTTGTAGAGCGTATTGACGCTGAGCGATGCCTCTTCGGCGAGTTTGCGCATGGAGAGCGCCCCGATCCCGCCCCGGCTGAGAAGCGTGCGCGCTGCTTGGAGGATCTGCTGACGCCGCGCCTCGACACTTTGCTCGCGGCGCCCGGTCGTTTGCAGTCCCTCGTCGGTGGTTTCTTGCGGCATCGTATGAAATTGATACGGTGTTATAGGTTTCATGTCAACGGCTTGGACCCGCCCGGGACGAGCAGTACCGCGAAGCGCCCCGAGATCAATGGGCCCCGGCGTAGCGACGTGAGGTTGTCGCCGAGTCGACCCCTCTACTGGCCAAGCTTGCGGACGCGGTCGGCTCCGAAGCGCGAAAAATAGGAGATGACGATGGAAGAAGGGAAACGAAATATCCTCGTTATCGGCGGCGGAACCTCGGGCTCTGTGCTGGCGGCGCGCCTGAGCGAGGATCCTGATATCGCGGTGACATTGTTGGAGGCAGGCCCGGATCACGACGCGTACGACGCGGCCATACTCGAGCCGATGCGTGCCACCGAACTCTGGGCGGGCGAGGCGGACAATCTTGTACCCACGCCAATGACCACCCAGGCGGGCATCACTTCGATGATACAGGGACGGCTCCTGGGCGGGACCTCCGCGGTCAACGGCTTGGCAACGCTGCGCGGGCAGCCAGCGGACTACGACGGATGGGCGGACGCCGGCCTCAGGGGTTGGGGCTGGAATGACGTCAAGAATACCTTTATCGCTGCGGAGAGGGATATGGACTTCGGCAGCTCGCCGATCCACGGCAGTGACGGTCCGCTTCCCGTACGCAGATGGCGCAAGGACGAAATCAGCCGGGGCCAAGCCGCCTTTTACGAGGGGATGATCGAGAAGGGGCAGCCGGCCGCGGCCGATATCAACGATCCGAGCCAGCTTCCGGGCATCGGGTTCTTCCCGGTGACGATCAACGACCAGGCCAAGCGAGTCTCGACGAGTCTCGCCTATCTCCGCTCCGATGTGCGCGCACGCGACAATCTCGAGATTCGCACGAACGCCGAGGTCGCGACGATTGAAATCGCTGATGGCCGCGCCAAGGGTGTGGTGTTGGTGAGCGGTGAGCAGATTGAGGCCGATGAAGTCGTGGTCGCAGCTGGCGCGCTCTGGTCCCCGACGATGCTGCTTCGGTCCGGAGTGGGGCCGGCGGAGCACCTCGCGGAATATGGTATTCAGGTTCACGCCGATCTTCCGGTGGGTTCGACCCTCAGCGATCATCTTGGCGCGGGAATTCCGTACCGCCACGACGGGCCGCGGGGCGGCATTGGGGGGCCCGCACAGATCGTGCTCGTCGGGGCATCAAATGGAAAGGATGTCGACTACCACCTGATGCCCGTCTCGATCCATGACCCGGATAGGAACCCGCTGACCTTGATGGGAAAGCTCAAGTTCTTGGGTCAATCAGGGAATAGCGAAGGCAGCCCTGGCTTGAAGGCCGCGTTGGGTGCACTGAAATTTCTGCTTACGCCCACCAGCAGAGCCACGCTTTTTCTCCTCGCCGCCTTTCTGTTGCGTTCGAGCGGCCGCGGCAGCGTCAGGCTCGGCAGCACGCCCGAGGACGGCCCCAGGGTCGTGGCCCCGCCACTGCCGGAAGATGCCCACCAGCGGCTGCGCCACGCCTTTGACTTGCTCGCGGATTGGGAACGCTCAGCTGCTTTCCAAGCGCTGAAACTCCAGCCCCTCTTTCCGCACGATCTTGGCGCGCCGGATGCGGTCGCCACCGCACTCGAACGCGGAATCATGAGCTACGGGCATATGGTCGGCACTTGCCCGATGGGTCCGGTACTCGATGCCGATTGCCGAGTACATCGTATCCCGAACCTGCGCGTCGCCGACGCCTCGGTGATGCCGACGATTCCCTTGGGCAATACCTATCTGGGTTGTGTGATGGTGGCCGAGCGGATCGCGCATAAGATGCTCGCAGGGAACGAGGGAACGTAGAGAAATGCCCGTGGCGACCAACCATGTTTCGCTAGATCCCCGAGGTTGGCTGTCTTTTCGGCCCTTTTCGGGGTTCCCTATCTCCTGAAAGATCTGGAGCCTCGCGTTAGGGAACGCGCCGCCGGTGGAGTGCGCTCACTGCCAATAGCGCTGCGAGAACCGCCAAGGCCCCAGGGCTGAGCGCCGGAACGGAGGGAGGCGGTGTGCTGGCAATCAATACGTCGAGGAGTTGGTCGTCCAGATCAGCGGACATCTCCCAGATCATCACGCCCCCGAGCGCGTTCGCGAGGACATAATCTTTTTTGAGCGCGAGGGATGTGGGGTCGTCGTAGCTCAGGAAGAATCCGTTCGACGAATCGTGCAGCCAAGGGACGCCGGAGTCCGCCTCCCGAAACGCATCGATGCCGGGCTGGCCCAGGTAATTCGCCGCGATGTCCGCATAGTCGAACATGCCGGTGGCGCCGGTGGAAGCGTCGTCCCAGGTGCCCATGGGCGTTCCGGTGAAGCTCTGAAAGAGGCCCCCGTTGACGTTGGCAACGCCCTGAACCGCGCGGCCGTAAAAGGGCACGCCCAGCACGAGCTTGTCGGCGGGCACGCCCCTTCCGAGGTAGTTCTGGATCGTCTCGTCTGCGTTGGTTCCGGGGGTGGTTGTCGGGTCTCCGGGTGACGCATGGAGCGGCGCATTGAAATTCGAAATCGGGCTCCAATCCCCATTGAAGTCGTAGGTCATGACATTGATGAAGTCGAGGAGACCGTGAATCTCTTCGACCTCGATATTCGCGATCTTTGCTGCGCCGGCGGGTGCGGCGATCGTCAGCAGGTAATGGCGGCCACTGAGGGCGCCCCGCGCGTCGAGTTCGGTTCGGACGGCCTGCAATAGAAGTGTGAAGTTCTCGGTGTCTTCCGGACGCGTAGTATTCGAGGCGAGGCCGCCCCCTCCCGGGTATTCCCAGTCGATATCGATACCGTCAAAGCTATAGGCCTCCATGAAGTCTGCGCAGCTCGTTGCGAAGAGCGCGCGAGACGCCGGAGTCAGCGCGGCGTTCGAGAAATTCCCCGACCAGGTCCAGCCACCGACAGAGATCAGGGTCTGGAGTTCGGGGTGGAGTTCTTGCAAGAGGTCGAGTTGGTGGAAATTGCCAAAATAGGGGGCGTCCGAGCCCGGGCCTGACCACGGGTCGCCGGGCAGGTGGCGCTCGACGTCGGCCCAAGGATCGCCGAGCACGCATTGGCCGCCCACCAGGTTGGCAAAAGCGTAGTTGACGTGAGTCAGCTTTTCCCCCGGCAGATCAGCGATTTCGAAGCCGCGGTCGTAGATGCCCCACCCGGGGTAATAACCGACGACGCGCCCGGTCTCTCCTGTTGCGGGCGAGGCTGCAAGGCATAGAGCGGCAAGGGAGCCCAATAGGAATCGACCCCAATGTAGAGCGGCCGCTCTGCACCCATGCGCGAAGCGCGCCACCCGGCTGCTTTTCGTGTGGTCTCCCATTGCCCTTTCCGATGCTGAGAGTCTTTGCAGAGAAAATCACTCCTTCAGGAATTCGGAGAAGAGCCCGAAATACCCTACCGGATTCCGTGGATCCGACGCAGTCTGATCAGCGATTGCCTGAGGTCGGCATCGCCAGGCGACAAGGCCGTAGCGCGTTCGAGATAGCGGACCGCTCCATCGGGATCGCCGAGGCTCAGAGATGCCTGTGAGGCACCGATGAGTGACATCAACAGGTAGGGGTTCATCCTCAAGGCGGCTTGGTAGGCCTCGAGGGCTTCGGTGTTTCGGCCTTGTCGCAGCCTCAGGCTACCGAGGTTGTACCAGGCGTTCTTGGTCTCGTAGCGATCGAGGGATTCGAGAAACTCGTTTTCAGCGGTTACAAGGTCGCCCCGCATCTGGGCGAGAAGGGCCAGGTTGTGGTGCACCAGGGGTCCGTCCCGGCCCACCCAGGCAAGGCGCTTGGCTGCGAGTTCGACGCGCTCGTGATCCCCGCGTTCGGTCGCGATATCTACGCCATACCGGGTCTCGAGATCGCCGCCAACCAGAACGATCAAACCGGCAACGCCCATCGCCCAGATAATGGGCTTTCCAAAACTGCGGCTCCGGCCAGTATCGAAGTCGGCATTGGTTTCATGATTGGCCGTGCGCACGAGGATCTTGGCGATCCGCGAATCCCGGAGTTTCCAGATCGCTCCGTCCAATACGAAGTGGTGGAGGTTGACGGCTGCGGCGACCACCATGAAGAGACCGAGATCGTAGGGAGCGTGCCCGAGAGCGCTGGGCGCGAAAATCAGGGTGGGAATTCCCCAGATCGCGGAGCCGGCGAGGAGTGCTTTGCCGTAGTAGCGCGTGCGCCCGGCGACTCCCTCGTCCCGAGCGGCATAGAAGGTGGTCACCCAGAGGTATTGGATCGAGTGGGCCAAAACGATCCACAAAGCGGCGTACTCGGCGTGTCGGAGCGAGAGGGGCGCCACGTCCTGGAACTCGCCTGAACTCCGCGCCAGGGCGGGGATCAGGAACCAGAGGGCCTGGGAAAAAACCAGCACCAGGGTGGGGGTCAACTCGCGGAGGGGCGCGACCCGTAAGAGCATGACGATGGCCGTGCCGAGGGTGCCGACAAAAGCCGTGGTGAGGATCCAATAGAGGGCCGTGGCGATCTGTCCGGGTATGCCCAGTGGCATGAAGCGATAACTGCCTGCATCCGCGGCCACGCCGGTATAGCCAGCGGTTCCGCCGCCGCCGTGCAAGGTCACGAAGATGACCCCGTAGGAGAAGATGAAGGAGAGGTAGAGCAGGCGCTTGGTCAGGGGCGAGACCTTCACGCCACGACGACCGAGGAACATCACCGCCAGGCCATAATTCTGGCCGGTGTAGTGCCAAGGGCTCCAGGTGAAGTAGAGGGTGAACATCAGCGAGCCGACTAGAGCGTTGTGTACGCCCACGGCGAACGCGGCCCAGATCACTGCCGTCGCGTAGATGGTAAAGATCGTGTACGCCCGCCGATCCTCACGGCGCTCATAGACGCGCAGAAGGGTCGCGCCATAATGCGGCCCCGAGATGAAGAGCGAGATGATCAGAAACGACCATATCGGGAGCACAGCTTCCACAGCATTGAGCCCGAAGCTGAGCAAGGCGAAAATGCCGATATAGGCAACCCCACAACCAAAGAGAAGGTCGGAAACGGGCCCGAATAACCAACGCCGATCGGCATCCATCGCGGGGGCGGCAACAGCCATCCGGTGATTCTACCCGGTGTTCGCCGATCTCGGAAATGCGTCGTCCTGCTCCGCCCAGACACCCCGCCGAGCGAGGCCCTCACGAGCCTTCCGCGGGCGTTCTCAGGTCCGGTCTCGCAGGCTCTCGATGAAAGGCTTCACGGATTCGACACCGTTTTCTTCGACCAGGCGGATCGTTTGTGTCCCGATGACCGCGAGATCTGCGCGGCCCACGAGATGGTCGACGTCGGCGCGGTTCTTGACTCCGAAGCCCAGGGCCAGGGGCAGGCCGGTTGCGGCCCGACAGCGGGCCAGATACCGATCGAGTTCCTCGTCGAAATGAGTATCTGCCCCGGTGACGCCCCGGCGGGCAACACAGTAGACAAGGCCTTCGGCGACGTTGGCGATGAGCTTCATGCGCGCATCATCGGTCGTGGGCGTGTAGATGAAGATGGGTGCCAGGTTGCGCGAACGCATCGCAGCGAGGTAATCGCCGGCTTCCTCGGGCGGCAGGTCCGGAACAATTGCGCCATAGAGGCCTGCATCGGCCATGCGCTGCGCGAAGGCATCGATGCCGTAGCTGAAGAGAATGTTGTAGTAGGTCATGAGCAGGAACGGAATGTCGAAGCGGCGGGCGCATTCTTCTGCGAATTGGAGGCAGCGTTCGACCGTTGAACCTTCGTTGAGGGATTGCTGGTTTGCACGCAGGATCACCGGCCCGTCGGCGGTGGGCTCGGAGAAGGGAATTTGCAGCTCCATCACTTCGACGCCAGCCTCGACCATCGCCTCGACAATCTGCATGCCCTCGTCGAAGGAGGGATGCCCAATGACGATATGCGTCATCAGGAGGATGTCGCGATCGTTCTTCTTTGCGCGAATGGAAGCTTCGAGTGTCATGCTAGTCGACATTGGAATCATCTCCGCGGGCCGCGTATTCAGCCGCTTTCTCCTGAATGAATTGACGCCATTTCGGGTCGTCGAAAGCATCCGCGACGGTAAAAATGTCCTTATCGCCGCGCCCCGATTGATTGATCAGGATCGCATCGTCCTTGGAGAGCTTCGGAGCGTCTTTGAAGGCCTGGACAAAACCGTGCGACGATTCGAGGGCCGGGATCAATCCCTCTTTTTCGATGGTCAACGAGAGCGCATCGATGACCTCGGCATCGCTGGCCGCCTCGAAGCGCACGCGGCCGTTCTCGCTCAAATTCGACAGAATCGGGGAAACGCCGACGTAGTCGAGCCCGGCCGCAACGCTATGGGTTTCGCGCATCTGCCCGTCGCTGTCCTGGAGGAAGAACGTCTTGTAGCCCTGGGCGACGCCGACGGTTGCGTCATCCGAAGCGAGTCGCGCGGCATGGAGCCCGGTGGAGAGGCCGTGTCCGCCCGCTTCGACCCCGACGAGTTCGACTTCGGCATCATCGAGAAAACCGCTGAAGACCCCCATCGCGTTTGAGCCGCCGCCGACGCACGCGTAGACCGCTGCGGGAAGCGTGCCCCGCTCCTCGAGAATTTGGGCCCGGGCCTCCTCGCCGATCAAGGATTGGAACCAGGTCACCATTTCCGGGAAGGGATGCGGTCCGCAGGCGGTACCGAGCGCGTAGTGGGTATCGTCCATATTCGTGACCCAGTCGCGAAAGGCCTCGTTGATCGCGTCTTTCAGCGTGCGCGTTCCGTCTGTGACGGGGATCACCGTCGCGCCGAGCCGTTCCATCCAGAAGACGTTTGGGCGTTGTCGTCGCACGTCGACTTCGCCCATATAGATCGTGCAGTCGAAGCCGAATTTGGCGGCCATCGTGGCGGTGGCCACGCCGTGTTGGCCGGCGCCGGTTTCGGCAATGACCCGGGTCTTGCCCATGCGCTTCATCAGCAGGCCCTGGCCGATTACGTTATTCGCTTTGTGTGCACCCGTGTGGTTCAGGTCTTCGCGCTTGATGTAGATATGGGCGCCGCCAAAATGCTGAGTCAGATTTTCGGCATAGGTCAGCGGTGTGGGGCGACCCGAGTAGGTCGACATCAGCTGCTTGTATTCCTCCCAGAAAGACGGGTCTTTGCGCGCATCGCCGTAGGCAGCGCGCAATTCGGCGAAGGTCGCGGAGAGGATTTCGGGAATGAACGAGCCTCCGAATTCACCGAAGTAGCCCGGTTGCGTAGTTTTTTCAGCCATGTTGTGGCGTCTCCAGGGTTTGGGAGAAGACGAGTTCGTCGGTACGGCAGCGAAGTTCGGAGTAGACGCTGTTTGGAGCACCCGGAAAGTGCACCCGTCGCTTGACCAGCAGGATCGGCGTGCCGGGATCGAGTTCGAGGTGCGCTGCGCTGGCCGGGTCGCAGTCGGCAACCCGGAAATTTTGCCCTGCGCTCTCGGCTCGGAGCCGGAAATGCTGGTCGGCCAACTGCGAGAGCGAGCGGCCCTCGAGCGGGATCCCATCCAGGCCGGCAAAGAGTTCGACATCGAGCCAGAGCGCTTCCAGCAGGGCAGGGCTGCCCGCTGCGCGGGACAGACGTTGAAGGGTCCAGGCGTCGCGACCCGCAAAGGGATTTTCTGCGTCGGGCCCCACGCGCACACGCTCAACGGGTTCGACAAGGGTCGTGGTTACGGCGAGCCCGGATTTCGCGAATGACGCCATGGTTCCGGCGAGGGAAAGCGCGTCGATTTCGTCGGGCGGGTGGATGACGAAAGTGCCCGAGCCGCGGCGGCGCTCGAGGCAGCGCTGCCGGACGAGCAGGTCCGTGGCCTGGCGAACCGTGGGCCGGCCGATTCCGAAGGTTCGGGAGAGTTGAGGTTCCGAGGGGATCCGATCCCCCGGCGGGTATTCGCCGGCACGGATCCGCCCGCGGAGCACGTCGGCGAGTTGGTGATAGAGCGGAACCCGGGAATCGGCGTTGAGAGTGGCCATGGGGGTAAGGGTGCCCGGTTTCTCTAAGTTGTCAAGACAACTTGTCAAAAAGGCTCCAAAAGTGATCTGAAACTGCTCTGAGGCCCCTCTTATCTCCGGCGATTATGAGCGCCGTTTCACCGACCCCACAGCCCCCTGCAGGCGCCTTCTCTCCAGAGCGCCCAGGCCGACACCCCGGGTCAAGGACTGGGACGCGGGCCCGGCATGGCCCAGGGCCGTGGATTGGGTTTCGTGACCCGGTCTTTCCGCTCTCAACCCGCAGATGGGGAAGCGGGTATTGAAGGCCGCTTCGGCCAAGTCTGCGAGGTCGTTGAAGCGGCGATGGCGATCAAGTCGGCTGATCAGCAAAAAAATTCCGTCAACTCGAAGCCGAAGTGGGCGAGGTTTTCCTTCAGGCGGTCGGCCCGGTTGGTCTTGGGAACGATCGAACTCATCGAGCTTCATTTCTGCGAGACCGCGCACCAGCGCAGGGCAAACGGACTGCGCCCACCGATAAATGTTCCGGAACTTCGACGTGATCCAGAGGCCGTCTCAACCGACGGAGCCGGCCGCCTTTTACAACCCGCATCACTTTGAAAACAGCGGGCCGAACGCGCGCCTCTTCGGGCGCCGTTGCGGGGTTGGTCCTCTCGTCGGATTTCTGTGCAGAGGTCTCAAGTACACGTACAAAGAGCAGGGGAATTCAGTAGAACAGCGTAACAACCGCTTTGGGTAGTCGGTGGTAGGGCCTACAGTGGTCCTGCCTGGGCTGCTCTACAATCGAGCTTGCGCATCCCCCTCTGAGTCGCGACTTCGATAGCCTCTCAAGGGTTTCGGCAGGCCGAATGAAGCTGAAGCCCGCCCCATCCAGGAGTAGTCAGCTTGAGTACTTCTCAGTTTGATCCGGGCGATCGCGCGCTCAGGGAAGCCGTATCGGCCTCGATTACTCCGATGGCCTGGCTGCTGGCAGGTCTTTACGGTTCGCTCATCGTAATCCACCCGATCGCCCTGGACGGCGACTATCGCTGGTCCATGGCGATTGTCGCTGGCTTCTCGTCCACGCTGAGCGCGGCCACTGCGCTCTGGTGGAGAAGGAGCCCCCTGCCGAACCATGCTCATCTCGTGAGTGCATTGTTGGCCGGTATCGCGCTCATCAACACGGTTTTGCATTTCGCGATTTTTCAAGAAGCCGCCAATACGACCAACTTCATCATCCTGATTCTCGGTGCGGGCCTCATTATGCTGTCGAGAGTCTCGTACTACATCATCGTGACACTCGCCCTGCTTGCATGGGTCGCCATCGTCAACCACTTTGAAGTCTCCCAACCTTCCGAGTGGGGCTGGTTCCTTTTCTTTGCCGTTTTCGTCGGGGGAATCCTCGAGGAACAGAGGATCCACGCCACTCGCGCTTCGGGTAAACGTGAGGCGGTGCTGCTGGAGAGAAGTGCCGCGCTGCAAAATCTCGTCAAAACACCTGCTCTTTCCGACGCGAACCCCACAGGCATTCTCAACCTGATGGCCGAAGTTGCCCGAGCCAATCTGGCTGCTTCGAGTGTCACGATCTGGCTGCCGGATGGAGAGAGCCAGGAACTCCTACTCGTCGCAGGAGACCGGGCAGGCATCAGTAGCCTGGATACAGACACTCCCCAGCAACTCGCACTGAGCGAGGAATTCACCGAACTCCTGTATGAAAACCGCACGGTCAGCTCGAATCGCCATGACGGAGAAAGTCCGAGTGGGGGGGAGTTGCACGGTGATCAAGAAGGCCAGTCGACGCTTTATGTCGGGATCATCAGCTCTCGCCATATCGCAGGGGTCATTCTCATCCAGCGTGAAGCCAAGTATTCCATTTGGACCTTGGAAGATCAGATGTTCGCTGCGTCAATCGCTGACCTTGCCAACCTGGCGCTGCAGACGCGTCAGCGCATTCTTCTCGAAGGCCGGGCCCGTAAAGCGGAGCACTTGGAAAGCCTGGGAGTACTCGCTGGGGGTGTTGCCCATGATTTCAACAACTTGTTGACGGTCATCTTGGGCAATCTCGAATTGATGCAGGATTCGGACAAGACTTCCAGGGAAATGCGCAGCAGTCTCGAGTCTATGATGGAGGCCGGTATGCGCGCCCGGGACCTTGCGCAGCAGATGCTCGCATATGCGGGGCGAGCTCATCGTCAAACGCGGACAATCGATCTGGCATCCCTTGGTTCTGATATCGATCGCGTCTGGGCCCAAGATCTGCTCGACGGCATTGATGTCAGATTCGATGTCGACCCCCAGAAGGTGTTGGCCGTCGACGTAGACCCCACGCAGATTCGCCAGGTCATCCTGAATCTCCTAACCAATGCGCGCGATGCGGGCGCTTCTCAAATCACGATCTCGGTCGGAACCGATCGTCAGTTCAAGATTTCAGGCGATGATTTGGCACTCGGAAATTCGGGTTGCCACTGGCTCGAGGTCGCCGACAACGGTGCAGGCATGGATGAGAGTGAGATCGGCCGGATTTTTGAGCCGTTCTACACAACGCGTGAAACTGGCACGGGGTTGGGCCTTGCCGCCTCGCTCGGCATCATGCGTGCGCATCTTGGCGCTTTAAATGTCGAGTCGACGTACGGAGAGGGAAGTCGCTTTCGCATCCTGCTGCCCTGTTCATCCAAAGAACCCGAGGTGGTCTCGTCCGAGCCTCCTGGTCAACTGGTCAGCGTACCCGAGCGAACGAAAGTATTGCTGATCGAGGACGAGCCTCTCGTCGCGCGTCTGACTACCGAGATGCTCAAGCAAAGTGGGCGTCAGGTCGAGTGGCTTGACAGTCTGGCTGCTTTTCGTCGAGATCTTCCATCGATCAACCTGAACGAAATTGAGTTCGCTTTGATCGATGTCACTCTCGGGGACGGAAGCGGACTCGACGCGGTGGAAGCGACACGGGAACGCCGTCCTGGCCTGCCCGTGATCTTGATGAGTGGTTACGACGCTCGGAACGTATTGGAAGGGGAGAGTCTCGATGATTCCGTCGAGTTTTTGTCGAAACCGTTCTCACGAGGCGCTCTCCAAACCTCGATCGATAAGGTCGTCCTTTACCCTGCTCAGTAGCGCCGTACCCAAAGAGCTTAAGCTCCGTGGGCCTCGCCCAAGGCGCTCTCGCGATCGCACAGGCACTCGTAGACGCGGAACTCCACCTGGGCATCGGGCTTCGCGATTCGCTGGCGTCTGGGCCTCCCCCCCCCACAATCCCTCGAAGGTCCGTCCCTACTTCCTCATCCGGCGTATTCGTCGCCTTCGGTCGTAATGATGGTGTCGCGGTTGTCGAAATCCGATGCGAGCACTCGGCCCTGGTGGAGGTAGAGCCAGAGGCGCATCAAATGTCGTTTTCGTTCGGGTTCTTCGTAATCCTCGAATTCGGTCCGGGCATGCATGACCTGATAATTGTTGATGAAGAGCATGTCGCCTTCCTCGAGTTGGACGTCAAAGCGGATTTCGGCGTCGCCCGAGAGTTGGTCGATTCGCTCCATGACCCGAACCTGGGCGTCGGTGTGTGCCGGACAGTCCTCGAGTCGCTGCGCTGTCTTGGCGTAGCCCGAGTTGTGTCGAAGCGAGAGTTTCCCATCGCGGACGCTGGCCGCCGCTCGGCTGTAGTAGGGCTTTCCGTCGCGATGCTTTTCCTCCCGACAGTCGTAATGGAAGCGTTCGTAGAGGGCGTCGACCAGATCGGGATCCGTCTCGAGCAGGCGGTTGTAGATCGTGAGCAAGGGGGCGAGTGAACTCTTTCCTCCGGACTTGGATTTTCGAAAGCAGAGGAGACCCAAAAGGTCAGTCGATGTATCGGTGTGGTAGGGGAGGGCGATCCGTGTCTGGTATCCCCGCACGTTTGGGTCAGTCATGATGTCGCGGCCGGTGTCTTTCACGTGTCCGAGTAGATGGCCCTTGGCGTTTTGCCGGATCGGCCGGCCCAACGCGGACCCGATGGCGAGGTACCCAAGCCCCGCCTCTTCGGCGGAGAGGTCCGTCAAGTCGAGCCCGCGCAGCACGATCAGGCCCAACCCGTCTTCGATCTCTGATCGCACCCTTTCGATCACCGGTGCGAGCGCGCCGAAATCAAAGGTGTCGCGGTGGATATCCGCGATCCCGATCCTCTCGGCCTTGGCTTTTTTGAGGATATTCCGGATCACGGCCTGGTGTTCGTTGCCCAGCGGTATCAGCCAATCGTCGCCGCGAGCCAGTTCGGATCCCAGCCACGCGCCCCGTTTCAAGATCGGTGTGCGAATGATTGTCTCGGTTTGCGGCTTCGATTGATCGGGTGTCTTCATCGGGATTCTCTATTGGTCTTTCACTGAGAAGCGTCGGCGGTCGGCATGAGGAGAGGAAAATATTCCCGGGGTACCAGAGCACGGCCTGCGAGTAAGGTAACGACCTGATTCGGGTGAGCGAGCAAGGTCGTCGCCGCGGATCCGATCAGGCGAGCGGCGGCCGTATCCCGCCAGAACCAATCGCGGAGTTCGCTGGCTGAGCCGCGGCCAGGTTGGCCCTGCGCTGCCTCGAGGTACCAGGTCCGCAGGTCGTCGCAGCCAAGGCGGAGCCACTCATGCATAGGCTCCTCCGTCTCCACTTGGGGGGACACGGCGCCGTCAGCCAATTCGCCGAGCAAGTATACGATTCGTTCCCGGGTGAGTCCGCTTGCGCTCATCGCCGCCGAACCACGCCGCTCGAGATAGATTTCGTGCCACGGTGCGAGGCGCTTCATCTCGTCGAGTGTCGCCGTGACGAGTTCGGGGCGCTCTTCAGGCGCCGGATGAAAGGCAATCGGGCAGGCCCACGTCGCCGGGTGCTCGTCGCTGGACTCGGGCGCATCCTCAGGAAAATCTTCGAGAACGACCGGGCCATCATTGCTCTCGAGGAGATCGAGCGCCTTCGACAAGACCCGGCGCTGGAAATCTGGCTCGTTCGGTGCGCCGAAGGGGCGGCCGAGTTCGAAGGGAACCCAGAGAAAACGAGGGAGCTGCATTTGCTGCGTGTGTTCACGGATCAAGCTGATTCCGGTGGTCGGGATGCCTTCGGCTTCCAGGTAATGACTGGCCGCGCCCACGGCGCGGGTACAGTTCGGTCAGACAGGGACAAGGCAGACCGCGTCGACCTCGTCCTCCCGCAGCAAACGCGCGAGTTCATGCATAGTGGGCTCGATCTGATGCGGCAGCCAGCCCGCGCCCATCAGCGAATAGTGAAAGTCCGCGACCGATCCGATCATGCCCGCCGCTTCGAGTTCTCGTAGCCGATCGATCGGGAAGACCAGATTCACGTCTTCGCGAAATCCTGTGCGATCGAAATGGACCGAGGAATGGGTCATGGTCAGGTCGTCGGCGACAACGTTGCCAGGGATGACCCGGTAGCTCAGGTCGACCAGGGAAAAGGCCTTGTCGCTCGTGCGATGAAGGCCGGCCGAGGTGATGAGGGCGACTCGGCGCTGGGAGAGGGGTGGCCCCTCGACCCAGGGCTGGGTATCGAAAGGCTCGCAGTCCTTGCCCAGGATGTGCTCGCGCTCGATATCGACCATGTCGGCAAGACGGACCAAGGCGGCTTCCCCGGGTTGGAGAGGTTGCAAAGACGTTCGGAGACCGCAGAGGGTCTCGCGTTCAGTCACTCGGTGGAATCGGTCAGGATTCCATTCGCATACGAATTTGTGCCATATTTTCTGGATGGAACTTCCCCTGTCGAATCGAGGCGTTCGCGTTCCTCCGGGCAGTCGCGATTGGCTCCTACCCCTCGCCGATCCCCGGGCGCGGCCCCTGCGCGGTGCGGGGGTTGCCGTGGTGGGGATCAGCGAGGTTCGCCGCGGCTTCGACTGGGCCGGCCCGGCGGCGACCCATCTCGTACTTGGAACGATCGAGGGGGCCGGGTTCTTGGAAGTCCAGGGAGGGCCGCGAAGCCCACTCGAACCGGGGGATTTGATCCTCGCTCCTGCCGGGCTTGCTCGCCGTTATGCGGCGAGCGCAGGGCGCTGGAAATTTCTGGCAATCCGCCTGGCCGACGACGCGCGCCGGCGAGCGATTCGCGACGGCAGCGTCCGGAGACTCCCGGGGCATTGGCTCAGGCGACTGATTCCTCCGGTTGAGGGGATGCTGGCCGAACATCCCCTCGGCGATGCGGTTTTCGCAGATACGGAAATGTCCCGGGCGGGTGGCGAGAGCCCGCTCGAGTACCTGTTGAGCCGATACGCGGATCGAATCGGTCTGGGGGATGGCGACCCGGAGCGCTTGCTCCCCCGCCCCGACGCTTTTGAACTTCACGCGACGATTCTGAGCGGTCAGATCGAGGAGATGCTGAGCGAGTGTGCCCACCCGGAAAGCTTCGCTCCCGGGGATGAGGGGGTCACCCTGGCCAGCCTCTGGGCCCGGGTGCGAGAACGGCCACGGGGTCCCTGGGGCAGCGAGGATCTTGCGTCGAGTATCGGGGTCTCCCGTACGACGTTGTATCGCATGGTGAAGCGCCGGCATCGAACGTCTCCCGCTAAGGTGGTCGAGAGTCTACGGATGGAGGAGGCCTCTCGGCTTCTTACGGAGAGTCGGCACTCGATTGATGTCATTGCCGATCAAGTGGGCTACGCGAGCGCCTTTTCGTTTTCGGCCGCGTTCAAGCGGGTCATGGGGACGCCGCCCTCCTTCTTTCGCAGAACTGGCGGGTAGGCCATTCCGGCCAGTTTCTGGCGGTGTAAGATCCGGGTATGGCTTCCACCGTCTCGGAGCTTCGCGCGCCGCTCGGCTTTACCCGGGCCGAGGACGTCTCGCCCGATCCCGATCGGCCGGGTCTGTTGCGGGCCCGGACCCTTCCGTTCGGCGTCGACCCCGAGGAGGCCTTCGACTATCGAAGCTGTCTGCTGAACGACTGCGCCAGCCCGGCGATCCCCGAGCCCGGGCTCGAAGAAGCCGGCTTCGAGTCTATAGATCTCTCGCATCACGGCCCGCTTCAGCAGGCCCTGGCAACGATTCGCGACGAGGATCGGATCTCGGACGCAGCTGCGGGAGCATTGCGCGAGAGCCTCAGCGACGCCCGATTTCGCCTGGCGAACGGCAAGAGCCTGAGGGTCCAGCACGTCGCCGACGAGGGGCTGGTTCAGCGGCGCGCCGGTCCGAACGGGCTCAACGTGAACCCCGGTGGCATGGAGGGTGCGAACGGTCACGGCGGTGCGCCGTCGATTCATGCCGACCAGGACGTATTCGGAACCCCTCTCCAACAGCTCATGAAGGGCTCCGCGCCGAGCCTATTCAGGCACCAGACCCCTGACGCGCGCAACGACGATTCCTCGCTCCTGTTGCTGAACCTTTGGATTCCAATCCAGCAGATCACGCGGCCTCTCGTCCTGATGGACCGCCGGTCGCTGGATCAGCGAAGCCACCAACTTCGCTACGGGCTGCCGGTGACGCGTTTTCTGGATCGCGAGGACGAGCGCAGCGTCAACGATATCTGGACCTTCCTTCCGGATTCGGATCAGCGGTGGTACTTCCGCTCGTCCATGGGGCCGGATCGCGGCTACGTCTTCGACACCCTCGGCGAGCCCCACGGCTCCTGTGTACTGCCCGGCGAGGCGGCGGTCGAGGCGCTCTACCATCGGCTCGGCCGCGCCTGCGAGATGATCGAAACCGACGGCGCGGGTGCTCTGGGCGAGGTGGCCAGCGAGCCGCCCCCCCCGCTTCCCGAGGTCACGACCGAAGCCATTCGCAACGCCTGGCAAGCCATGGCAGATCTGCTGCACGAGGCTGCAACGCGTGCCGAGGAGACGTCCTCCTCCGGCGATTCGTGGCTCTCCCGCGCACGGACCGCAATGGATGCGTCGATCCGGAAGTCCGTCGAGATGCGTCTCGTCGCGACGCTCGTGGCAGACTGACGTGGAAGTCGCCCCCCGGCGCCGTTTATGGCTCGGCCGTCTCGTGGTCATTGGCGGGCTGCTCGCCGCGCTCACGGTTGCCGGACTCTTCTTCGTGTCTCGCGCCGACGGTCCCGTCTTCGTATTCGCGGGGGGCCCCCTGCGCTCGGGTCCGTGGCTGGACTTTGCCCAGGTCGATTGGGAGACGCTCGACGCGTTGAATGAACTCGAGATGGAGATCGTGGGGATCGCCAGTTCGCGTACGCTCTGGTTCAGTGTCCACGAGGGCGTTCCCTACGTGGGCTGCGATCTCGACTGCGTCGGGGGTCGGCTCACGCGCTGGCCTCAGCAGATCGCCCGCGACGATCGGGTGGTGATCCGTATCGATGGAAGGCGTGTCTCGGCCCGGTTGGCTCACGTGCCCCATGGAACCGAGGAGTACCTGGAGGCCCGGGCCCGACGCGAGCGGAAATACGCTGGGGATGCCGGCGGTCGCGCCGCAGCGGAGACCGCTGCGCACCACGCGGTTGTCTCGGTGGGGGAGACACTCACCGGGCGCTCCCAACGCGCGGAGCAGGGGGATCGGCTGTACCGAGTGAATCCTGGCCCTCCACGGGGCTCCCCTTAGGGATTTAACATAACGCCCGGGCTCGGACGTTGTATGGGTGGACACCGACTCGGGCTGGAAATTGATCGCCTATGCGAACTTGGCGCCGTTGAAGGACTGACGGGCTCTCGCGAGAG
>JAAZXM010000053.1 GCA_014240165.1 Myxococcales bacterium
CGCTGTCCGGACAACGGAGCATCCGTCGACACCGGCACCTGCCAGACCCTCGGCGAGAGCGGGGCAGGGGAGCTGCTGGCGGCCTGGCAGGACGAGGACTTCGATGCGAGCCAGGGCGCGTTCTACTATGTCAGGGCCATCCAAAACCCGACCTGCCGCTGGTCGACGTACGATGCGATCCGTCTTGGGCGCGAGCCCGATCCGCGGGTGCCTGCGACGATCCGCGAGCGGGCCTGGTCGTCACCCATCTGGATCGACGCCTCGTAGCAGGATTGGGCGAAGGTGGATCTCGCCGTGGTTGCTAAAGCCTGGGCATGAGTAGGGAATCCGAAGCCTGATTCGTTGTGTGTATACGAGGGGGATCGGACATACAAGCTGGGTTCTGGCACAACGTCCGAGTATGGGCGTTATGTTAAGTCCCTAGGAGAGCCCCGTGGCGGGCCGCCATCTACTGAGCCGCCATCCGTTGGGCCGCTACCGCGGGAACTTGCCATCGTGAAGCTTGCGGACCTCATTGCCCGAAAATCAGTGGTCGCCTGGACGGGCGAAGCCAAGATCCCCTGGCACGAACCCGGCTTCAGCGAGCGCATGCTGCGCGAGCACCTCTCGCAGGAGCACGACCACGCGAGTCGCCGGTTCGAAACAATCGACGAGCACGTCTCTTGGATTCACGACCACGTACTGGGCGGCGCGGCGGCCCGGGTCTTGGACCTCGGCTGCGGTCCGGGCTTCTATACGGCGCGCCTCGCAAGGCGCGGCCACGCGTGCGTTGGAATCGACTTTTCGCCAGCCTCGGTTTCGCACGCGGTTTCCGAGGCTAAGCGAGAAGCGCTTGCCTGTGAATACCGACTCGAGGATCTTCGAGGCGCCGACCTCGGCTCGGGTTTCGATCTCGTGCTCATGACTTTCGGGGAGTTCAACACGTTCTCACGCTCCGAAGCCAAGACACTGCTCGCCGCGGTGCGTAGTGCCCTCGCTCCCTCGGGCACCCTGGTTCTGGAAATTCACTCCGAAGAACAGGTTAAGTCGATCGGGGCCCAGCCTCCTACCTGGCTCACAGCCCGGCGGAGCGTCTTCTCCGAGGATCCACACCTTTACCTGAAGGAGTGTGCCTGGCACCCCGAGAGCCACGCTGCCACGGAGCAGTATTTCGTGGTTTCGCTCGGGTCTCCCGAAGTCACCCGCTACGTGAGTACGACCCAGGCCTACTCCGATGCCGAGTACCTTGATTTCTTGCAAGCTGCAGGTTTCGCGAAAACCGAGAAGCACGCCTCGCTCGAGGGAAGTGCGGGCGAGAGAGACGGAGGCCTCTTCGTGCTGGCCGCCCGCGCGGAGTAAACTGGCACTGGCTTGCCGAGAGATGCAGGAAGATGCCTGAACCCCGTTTCTTCCGTGGTATTACGCACTCGTCCGAAACAGCCCCGCGAATCTGCGAACGGGAGTTGTTGACGAAGTGATTTCAGAGCGAGTCGAAGAGTTGCTCGCAACCGGATCCGGACAGGACCCCGTCGACAACCCGCTTCGAGGCTTCGGGCAGGGCTGTGTACTGCTCCCGTAGCCACCGCAGGCACTTGGCCTGATAGGGGAAGGGGTCCTGGACCCACGGTTGCCCATCAATCTTGCACTCGACTCTCTCTGCGCCACTTTCAATGGCCGCCGCATTGCCGAGTAGGAACGGTGCATAGACCCGACCAATCTCGGCGATCAGTTCACGCAGGCTGTTTGGCGGAGCTTCGAGGTCGATCCAATCGGACTCGTTGACATCCATTCCGGAGAGATCCTCCAACTTCTCGGTCCAGGCGTACGCCCGGGGTGAGAGGTCGAGCGCGATCTTCATGGGTGTTGGATCCGTGATGACCAGCATCGTCATCTGGCCATAGCATCCAAAGTCTCCCGCACCGGGTCGGTCGCCTAGAAGAAAAGGCTGGTTCTGGATGTGGGCATCGAAGATCTGCAAAAACCTCGACCAACTGGCTTCGATGATCGGAGCGGTGATTTCATTCGAGCCGACGACTCCGATTCTCGAGATCTGTCGCTCTGCGATTGCCTTGGCGAATTGCTCGCCGGTCTCCGGGGACATGGAAATCATCTGCCCATAGGGCATGTAGTCCGAGGCTTTCTTGGTGTCCGGGGCGAAGGCCCAGCGGTAGTGGAACATGCACTTGCTGAGCCACTCATCGCCATAATCTTCGATCAGGGCATCGATGAAGGCCAGAGCCGGGTCTTTCGGTCGCAGCGGACGGTCCTCGAACTCCCGCTCCAGTCGGTTGAAAATAGGGGTGGTGTCCGATGCGGCATCCGTCGGCTGGCCTTCGGCGTCGGGAAAGACGAGGCAGGGAACGAGCGGAAGAGGGCGCTTCGGAAGGCCCTCCTGCTCTTTGCTCCCCGGGATTACAAAGCGATAGGGGATTCGTCGATAGCGAAGTGCCGCTCGCAGCTTCCGCGTGTAGGGCGAGGAACCACTTCCAATCAATCTGAGGTCTGTTTGCATGGACTGATTCAGGCTCCCGCCGGTTGTATGTCGATTCCAAGTCGGAATCGGGTCGGCCAAAGGATTCGTGACCTCCGGGAGCGAACTCTGCGGAGCCATAATAGGGCTTCCCATCCGGTCTTAATTTAACGCCCGAGTATGGGCGTTATGTCAAATTTCTATGGGGAGGGGAGCCCGTGGCGGGCGAGCCTCTGCCTGTGCCCGGAGTCTCCCGGCGGCTTTCTTCGAGTCGAGGAACTTGCTCTTTTGCTCAGCCTTGCGGCGAGGGCTGCGGGCCGCGCAAGACCTTGCCCGGAAGGGCGCCGGTGGGCTCGCCTTCCTCGAAGGTGACCTCGCCGCTCTTGATCGTATAGCGATAGCCATCGATCTTCTGGATCAGGCGGTTCCCTCCGGCCGGCAGGTCATAGACCATCTTGGGCGGGTGTATGCGAAGGCCCTCGAAGTCGATCACGTTGATGTCGGCGAGCATGCCGGGCTCGAGCGTACCGCGATCTTCGAACCCGTAGAAGCGGGCCGTCTTGCGACACTGCTGTTCCACGATGGCTTCGATCGCGATTTTCTCTCCCCGAGTCCGGTCACGCACCCAGTGGGTGAGCAGATAGGTCGGGACGCTGGCATCCGCGATCATGCCGCAGTGGGCGCCACCATCGGATAGAGAGAAAACCGAGCGCGGGTGCACCATCATCTCCCGGATCGCCTCGAGATCGCCATCTGCATAGCCGAGAAGCGGGAGATAGATCAGCCCCTTCCCGCCGTTTTCCATCAGCAGTTCGAAGGCCAGTTCGCGGGGCTGCTTGCCCTCTCTCTCCGCGATCGCGGCCAGGCTCTCCTCGGGCCCCGGCTCATACTGCGGGGGATCGCCCAGCGGAAACATCATCTGCCAGCCCTGCAGGATCAGGAGCCCTGGCCCCATAACACCGCTCGGGTCGGGCTCTTCCTCGAGGAGTTGGCGCCGGATCTCCGGATCCTTCATGCGCTCGACTCGGGCTTCGGGGGCGAGCCCAGCCAGTTCGTTCTTCCAGACCTTGTGGAACGTGAAGGGGTGGACCGTCGACTCGAAGCCCAGCAGCAGGCCGGCGGGTCGCTGGGCGACCTGGGGAGTCAGGTGGCCCCCCTCGGCGGCATCCTTGTCCACAGCGGCGATCAGGCGCTTCCACTGGTCTTTGTCCCACGGGTTCTGGAGGCACGCAAAGGAGACCGGGCGACCTGTTTCCTTGCCGAGGCGCGACATCCAGTCGAGTTCCTTGCCCTCGGGCGCGAGGTCACTTGCGACCTCGAAGACCCCATGGCCCACTTCGCCGAGCGCGCGGCCGATGGGAAAGATCTCGTCCTCGTCCGCATAGGTGCCCGGCACGACTTCGCCGTCTTTGGCGCGGTGAACCATGGTGCGAGAGGTCGAGAACCCGAGCGCGCCGGCCTCGAGGCCCTCCTTCACCAGGCGCGCCATCTCGTTCACCTCTTCTGCGGTGGCCTTTTCGTTCTTGGCACCGCGTTCCCCCATCACGTAGGCGCGAATTGCCCCGTGAGGCACCTGGGTTCCCACGTCGACCGAGCGCGGCATGGTTTCGAGTTTGTCGAGGTACTCGGGAAAGCTCTCCCACGCCCAGTCGATTCCCTCGTGCAAGGCGGTGCCCGGAATGTCCTCGACGCCCTCCATAAGCTGAATCAGGAAATCCTCCTCGCCCTTACGGACCGGAGCGAAACCCACGCCGCAGTTACCCATGACAATGGTGGTGACTCCGTTCCAACCAGAGGGCGTCAGATGCGGATCCCAGGTGACCTGGCCGTCATAGTGGGTGTGGACGTCGACCCAGCCTGGCGTCACGATATGGCCGGTCGCATCGACCTCACGTCGGCCAGGGCCAAGGTCCGTGCCCACCGCAACGACGCGGTCTCCATCGATCGCCACGTCGGCTTTGCGGGGGGCTGCCCCGGTTCCATCAACGACGCTCCCACCACGAATCACCAGATCATGCATACGCGCCTCCTTTATTCTGGACTTCATTCTGCCGAATTGACATAGGACATGTCAATACACCCGCTGCGAGGGCTATTTGACAAGGTCGGCGAAGTCCAGTGCGAGTTTTCTTGCATGGTTGAGGCCAGAAAACGGCCACGACGCCAACGCCCGGGTGTAGCCGCACCTGCCTCCGCCCCCGCAACCCACGCGAAGCGCAAGTGGGCCTAACGGAAATCCAGACCCTTGAACTTCCCTGAGCTTCGCCACTTATTCAGGTACTTGAAAAAGGCCACGGGCCCGCGTGGGTGGCCCATGGCCTGGCCAAGCAGGCCGCCTTCCTGACCCTCGTTGTTGTAGTAGCCAGGGGTGCACTTCGAGAGCATGCTCATCATGCGCCCGCGCGTGCCGCGTCCGCGACCCAGCAGATTAAGCCAGGCGTCCTCAGCCTCCTGGGTGACTTCGATCTCCTTGAAGCCCTTGTCCATCGCGTGGCGGATCATCATCGCAATCGTCAGGCCGGACTCCGTGAAGTTGTGGGGAACGTTCGAGAGGAGCGCCGCCCCCTGGAAGCCGCCCAGGATGAACATATTCGGAAATCCGTGGACGTGGATGCCGTGTAGCGAGCGCATGCCGCCACTCCAGGCCTCGGAGAGTTTCAAGTCGTTCGTGCCGGTGACGTCGAAGCCATTTCGACTCGTCTGGTCCGTGCCCACCTCGAAGCCCGAGGCGTAGATGATGCAGTCGAGTTCGTACTCCTTGCCCGCGGCGACGACGCCCTTTTTTGTGACCTGCTCGACGCCCTTGCCGTTCGTGTCGACGAGGGTGGTTCCGGGCTCGTTGTAGGCCTGCAGGTACTCGTCGTGGAAGCACGGCCGCTTGCAGAGTTGGCGGTACCAGGCCTTCAAGTTCTGTGCGGTCTCCTGGTCATTGACGACCGTATCCACGCGGTTTCGAACCTCGTTCATCTTTTCGTGGTCAAGATCTTCGAAGGCAGCCATCATGTTCTTGGGTGTCATCTTGTAGAAGGGCAACGAGAAGATCCGGCTGCGGATGCGGCGGGAGAGATCAGTCCAGCCGTCCTGGACGAGATCTTCCTTCGGCATCCGAAGGCCCATGGCCTGGTTGGCGGTGAAGTTCTCGAGCCACTTCTGTTGCCAGCCGGGTTCCTTGACATCCCGCTCGAACCAGTCCATGTCGGTAGGGCCGTTGCCGCGCACGTCCACGGAAGAGGGCGTGCGCTGAAAAACGTAGAGTTCGCCGCAGGCCTTGGCGAGTTGTGGCACGCACTGCACCGAGGTCGCGCCCGTGCCGACGATGCCCACCTTCTTGTTGGCGAGGTTCGACATGGGCGCGCCAGCGGGGTCGCCGCCAGTGTAGTCGTAGTCCCAGCGGCTGGTGTGGAAGGAGTGCCCTTCGAACTCGTCGATGCCCTGGAGTCCGGGCAGCTTCGGTACATGCAGTGGCCCGGTGCCGATCGTGATGTACTGCGCCGTAAATTCGTCGCCGCGGTCCGTGCGGACTATCCACACCGAACGCGGAGCGTCCCACTCCAGGTCGGTCACCTCGGTGTGGAACAACGCGTTCTCGTATAGCCCGAAGTGCTGACCGATCCGCCGGGAGTGCTCAAGGATCTCGGGCGCGCGCGCGTACTTCTCGGTCGGCACGTGTCCAGTCTCTTCGAGCAGCGGCATGTAGACGAAGGAAGCCGTATCGCATTGGGCGCCCGGGTAGCGGTTCCAGTACCAGGTGCCACCGAAGTCGCCCGCCTTGTCGATCACGCGAATCTTCTCGACACGCGCCTCCTTGAGGCGTGCCCCCATGATCAGCCCCGCGAAGCCACCACCGATCAGGGCCACGTCGACGTGATCCGTGACCTGCTCGCGCTCTACCACAGGCATGTAGGGGTCGTCGATGTAGTGGGAGAGGGAGGTGCCTGAAATCCGCAGGTACTGGTCGTTGCCGTCTGGGCGCAGCCGCTTCTCGCGCTCCTCGGCGTATTTCGCGCGGAGCTCTTCTTTTCCGATGGGATTGTTGGCGGTCACGGTGGCTCCTTTCAGATCAGACAGCGCTGTGCCGACCAGTTTCCATAGCTTCGAAACGGGCGCTAAGCCCGCGGAAGCTGAATCGAACAGGTCCGTCGTGACGATAGGGCATTCAAGCTGTCTTCTAGCCCGGCATCCGGGTATGGAGTTTATGTTAAATCGGCAGGGGAACTCCGTGGCGAGTTTGCCCGGCGCCCTTGATCAGCGTATCCAGCATGTCAATTCTCCTCGGCCCGCGGAGTGGGCCTGGGTTTAGTGAATGGCGCGAGCCGTTCCAATACAGACAGCACCCGGTCCGCGCGAACCGGATCCTGGCGAGTCCAGGACGGACACGCTTTTCGAGGGCACCCTCCTCACGGGTTGCGGCAGGGTATAAACTTGATACAATGTGTCAAGTTTATTGACCCGGCTGGCGGGCTAACCCAACTGAAACGAAGGAGTCTCTCATGTCCGACCTACAGGAAGCAGCCAACCAATTCATCGAGAACCTAGTCACTCAGAACGTGGCCGGGCTGATGAGCACGTTCACACCCGAGGCGATGCAGAAGGCGATGTCCATGGGCCAGGGCCCGCAAGCCCAGGGCCCAGTGACCCACAAGGAGGCGAAGCTGCTCCCCGCCGACGGCGATAATCACCCGGTGGACCTCGTGGTCGGTACGGACGCGCAGCAGGGGATCATCGGCACCGTCTGGCGCGAGATCGACGGCGTGTGGAAAGTCGCCGATATCGAAGTCAAGCAACAGCCCTAGGCCGTAGAGCGTCTGGCGAGATTTCCCGTTCCCCTCATGAGCCTTTTCTCTGACACGCCAAGCCCAACGAGCGAGAGGATAGGGCATTCAAGCTGTCTTCTGGCCCGGCATCCGGGTATGGAGGTTATGTTAAATCGGCAGGGGAACTCCGTGGCGAGTTTGCCCGCAACTGGGGCCTCCCGGTATACTGACCGGCGGGGTTCCGATCGCAGCTCAGCATGTGCTCCTCACCCAACCCGTGTGCGCAGGCCTGCCGCCCGAACTCTTGGCTGAAAAAGTCCCGGCCGTCAGTTCAGACGGTCCTTAAGGAGCAGGTCGTCGCGCAAAGTGCGCGCGGCAGCCAGGTAGTGGAAGGTGGCCCACAGGTTGCCGATCGTAACGATGCCCAGGAGTGCCCAGCGCAGGGACTCCACGCCAAAGCGCGGCGCCAGCGAGTCGCTCATGAACCCGACGAACCAGGGCCCGATCCCCAGTCCGATCAAGTTCATGACGAAGAGCAGGATCGCCGAAGCCAGTGCGCGCATCTCAGGCCTCACGAGTGTTTGGGTCAGCGCGAAGGTCGGGCCGAGATACATCGGCCCGGCGATGCCGGCCGGAATGCCGAACAGCAGCAACGCGACGTAGGGGTTGGGGCTCAGGTAGTAGCCGAGCGCGATCGGAACACCCGCCAGGGTCGCGATTGCGGGAACCCACAAGTACCAGCGCACGTCTATCGGTGCCAAACGGTCCCCCAACCAACCGCCCAGGTAGGTTCCGACGACGGCAACCAGACCGACGAGAGAAAGCCAAGTTCCCCGTTCGGCCAGTCCCATTTCGTGGATCCGTGCGAAGAACGAGGGGACGAAGTACGCAGCCCCGTAGCCCACGAAAGCGTGGAGTGCGCCCGCGAACGACAAATGCCAGAAGGAGCGAAGCGTGCTCATGAACCGCAGCACCTCCGAGAGCGACCCGGGCTCGGCCTCGACGGGGCCCGCTGCTTCCGACTCACCCCGGGCGGGCTCGCGCAGGGTCATCCGGACGATCAGCGCCAGTATGATCCCCGGCAGACCCACCGCTACGAACGCCATCCGCCAGCCGAAGAGATCTCCCACCCAGGCGCCTACCAAGGTTCCGAGAGAGCCGCCGATCGGGATACCCAGCGCGTAGATGGACAGCGCCCGGCCTCGTCGCTCGGGGGGAAAGAAGTCCGAGATCAGGGAGTGGGCAGGCGGCGAGCACCCGGCCTCGCCAACCCCGACCCCGATGCGGGCGGCCAGGATCATCCAGAAATTGCGGGCCGCGCCCGTGAACGCCGTGAAGAGGCTCCAGATCAGGACGCTGATGGCGATGATATTTCGCCGCGAACCGCGGTCTGCCCAGCGAGCGATGGGAATGCCCGCGAACGTGTAGAAGAGCGCGAACGCGATCCCGCCCAGGAAGCCCAGCTCCGTGTCCGAGAGCTGGATCTCGTTCTTGATGTTTTCCATCAAGATCGAGAGGATCTGTCGATCGATAAAGTTGAAGATGTAGACGCCGAGCAGAAGGCCTAGCGCGTAGTTGGCGTAGCGCGGAGTGATTTCGGAAGGCTGCGCGGACATGCGGCTATGCATCCTGTTTCAAAGGTAGGGCATTCAGGCTGGGTTTCAGCACAACGGCTTGGACCTAGTATGGACGTTGTGCCAGAAGACAGCTTAGATATCCTACACCGCCGACGCGAGGGCCGAGCCTGTGTCTACGACGGCACTTCAATCACATGCCATTTTCACAGACAGGCGAGCGACGAGTACAGCTGCGGCTTGATCGGCTCGACGACCCTGAACCCATCCGTTCCAAACGGATGGGAGGCGTACGACTTCAACGTGCGTCGCCCACTTGCTTTCGAAAGCAGCGGCGTTGTCCCGCCCGCGTCCGGGTCATGGCCCCGACCCCGGCACATCAGCCCCTTCCTGGGCGTCCTCACCGTGTCCCGAGGTACATACCGATTCGAGGAGCTCGCTACACGATAGGGGGATAGGACATACAAGCTGGGTTCTGGCACAACGTCCGAGTATGGGCGTTATGTTAAATACCCACGGGAGCCCCGTTGCGGGAACAAGCGACTTGCGCGTTCGTGCCGCCCTAAAAGCAAGCCGCCACACACCCGCGGCTAGGCGGGATCGCGGCACACGGCGCAACGTCGCGCGACACGTGGCGCGCGTGCCCGGGTCGCCGGCGCCCTTCGTGCTACGAGAGCCGAGACGTGCTTCTTCCCCGAAGATCGAAGGCTATAGTGGTCTCGACAATCTCGGGGGCGATCACGGACGATGAAGTCGCGCGTCTCCGGCGCATGTTCGTCGCGTCGCTCCGCCCCGAAGGAGATCCCTGATGCAAACGCACGAAGAGCGCGAACTGACTCGCTTCCCCGAACCCCGGCGCGTCCGCGTCGGGGACATCGCACTGTCGGTGCACGAGGCCGGTGCGGGGCCCGCTGTCGTGCTCTGTCACGGCTTTCCCGAGCTTGCCCGCTCCTGGCAGCACCCGTTCGGAGCCCTGGTGGACGCGGGCTTCCGGGTGATCGCCCTCGATCAGCGCGGCTATGGCGCAAGCGACGTGCCGAAAGCGGTCGAGGACTATGACCTCGTCCACCTGACGGGTGACCTCGTCGGCCTGCTCGATGCCCTCGAGATCGAGCGCGCCGTGTTCGCCGGGCACGACTGGGGGGGAATCGTCACCTGGGCGATGCCAGTGCTGCATCCCGAGCGTTGTCTCGGCGTGATCGGCGTCAACACGCCCTACACCGCCATGCTTTCCACCGAGATGATGCAGGCCACATTCCCCGATCCCGAGAGCTTCTACATGCTGTGGTTCCAGCAGCCCGACGTGCCCGAACAGTTCCTGGAACCGCGCACGCGCCAGCTGTTCGAGGCGATCATACGACGCGGCCATAAGCCCGACGGGAGTCCGGGGCTCTTCGGCTCGCCGGGAAGAAACCCGTTCCTCGACCTGGACGTGCTGGACCGGAAGGGTGAGGCCCTGCTTGACGCAGCTGAACTCGACCTCTACACGGCCGCCTTCGAGCGTACGGGTTTCTTTGGACCGATAAGCTGGTATCGCAACGTCGACCGGAATCGAGAGATCGCCCCCGAGCTCGGGGAGAAGGAGCTCGGACTGCCGGTCCTTCAGGTGTCGGCTGCGTGGGACGCGGCGATCCCGCCAGCGGCGGCGGAGCTGACCAAGGCGAAGTGCAGTGACGTCGAGGTCAATCTCATCGAAGAGTGCGGCCACTGGACACAGCTGGAGAAACCCGAGGAGCTGGCGCGAATCATGGTCGACTGGCTCGTGCGGCGTTTCGGGGAGGGCTCGCCATGAGCGAGGAGCTGTTGCTAGCCCGCTGCAACGCTTTGTTGGGCAGCGCCGTCGTCGATTGCTCCCGCTGACTATGCAACGACTTGAATTCCGTACTCGCGACGGATTTCGGCCAGAGGCACGTCAAGGTATTGGTCGAACTCTGACCAGGGCCACCTCTCGACCATCTGGTAGCAACGCCAGATCGTGACCGGCACTAGCCGTAGCATGCGAACAGCGGTTGAAATCATCGAGCCCCAGCTGAGCGTTTCGTAGATCTCTTTGGACTCTGGCAACCGGTATCCCGACAGGAGGCTGAACCCTGCTGTCGTGCCAAAGAAGCTCCACATTTTCACAACTCCCTCGTCCGGGAGTTCAGTCGAACACCCGAACACCACATGCGCGGTGTCGTGACACCGAAAAAGCTCTCGAGCGGCATCGGACATACCTCGGCCCGTCGCGAGATGGTCGTGCTTGGCGTAGTACTCGCGAAGGCCGTCGGCGAGAGTGATCGTTGTGCTAGGTCGCGTGTACTCAAGCATCGGTGCTGCCCAACGGATCGGTTGTTGAGTAGCGCGGCCCGCCGCCGGGCCTGCTACGCCAACAAAGGTCAATGCCAGAAGGCTATCACGTCGCCAACGCCCAGATGTAGCCGCGCCTGACTCCAACAACTTGTGGGGGATAGGACATTCAAGCTGCCTTCTGGCATAACGTCCGAGTATGGGCGTTATATTGAATCCCTAGGGGAGCCCCGTGACGGGATCAGCTCTCTTCGCGAAGTTGCAAGTATGCGCTCGCCGAAGTCACCGTCTCCGCCACGAAATCCGCGTCATCGCGATCCTCAAGCTGGGTGGGCGTCATCACCCGGTCGAGCCTGGCCCAAAGCATGGCGCTCAATTGGTCGACCACAAAACGGGCCGCCGTCTCTGGGTCGGAATGCCCGATCTCGCTCCTCCGCTCCAGGAGCAAATCCACGAGGCCCCCGTCCAGACGCTGACGAAAGCGCTTGAAGGCGGATCGGGTCTCCTCATCGACGAGACCGACCTCAAACAGGATGCGCTTGTAGCCGGGTCGCTCCCGCTCGATGGAAAGAGCAGTCCGCAGGTAGTCGCTGAGGATATCTGCGATGCCAAGGCCTTTGTAATGAGGCGGCCTGAGCCTGAACTCGACCACGCGATCCAGATCGCCCAGGATCCGGTCCACCACAGCCATGACCAGGGTCTCTTTCTTCTGGAAGTGGTGATAAAGAGAACCAATGGAGCGATGCGCCTCGCTGGCTACATCGTTCACCGACGTGGACTCGATCCCGGACCGGGAAAACAAAGCCTCCGCGGAATCGAGAAAGGCCTGCTGGGTTGCGAGGCTTCGGGGCTGCTGCCCTGAACTCTCCCAACGAGAAGGGGCCTCACTCCATTCGGATCCGGCTGCTCGGTCCATACTTCCCTCTCGGTGGCTTGCTTGCTTGACACTCCCATCATAACGAACTAGAACTAGAATTCTATTTCTATTTAAGGCTCGTCAAAACCACCCAATTTCTCGGAGAAACAGGAAATGGATCAGCAAACCGCCTTGATTACGGGGGCCGGCAGTGGCCTTGGCCTGGAGTTTGCGCGACAACTGGCCGCGCAGAACTGGAATTTGATCCTGGCCGGGCGCACGGAGCAAAAACTCGCGGCCGCATCGCAGGAACTGGAAACAGTGGCCTCGGGTTGGATCAAGACGATCCAGATCGACCTTTCCGAACCGGGCGCAGCGGAGGCCCTTTACCGCCAGGTCCGGGACAGCGGCGAAACCGTTGAGTTGCTGATCAACAATGCCGGAGTCGGACTTTTCGGAGAGCACACCACGCTCTCGGACGCCGAGTTGAGTTCCATGTTGACCCTGAACATCGTGAACCTGACCTTGCTCAGCCAGTATTTCGGGGCCGACATGAAAGAGCGGGGGCACGGGTATCTGCTCAACATCGCCTCCACGGCGGGTTTCCAACCCGTCCCTCTCCTCTCCTCCTACGCGGCCTCCAAGAGCTACGTGCTGAACTTCACAGAAGCCCTCGCCAAGGAGTTGGAAGATCATGGCGTGAAGGTGAGCTGCCTCTGCCCCGGCCATACCGAGAGCAACTTCTTCGAGCGCGCGGGCATCGTCGCCAGTGAAAAAGGCTTCTTCTCTCCTCGTGCCAGAATGAATCCCGAACAGGTGGCTCGCCTGGGCCTGGAAACCGTGTTCGCTGGTAAGCTGACGGTCATTCCCGGCTTCAGGAACAACGCTCTTATACTGGCCAACCGCTTCTCAACGCGCCCTCTGGCCGCGCTGATTTCAAAACGATTGACCGCCAATCCCTAATCCCATGGTCAGGAGATCGAACCAGATGCTTCTTTCCGAAAGCTCTCGCTCTTTCGCTTCCAACTCTTCTCTCTCTGCTTGGCTTTGTGTTGCAGTGTTTCTCGCACCCCTCGTCCATGCAGAACTGGCCGCCGCACAAGGGCTTGAACTGCTTCCGGGTGTAGCCGAACGCATAGCACCCAGCAGCCAGGACCGGGGTGTGGCGCTCGGCGGAGGTCAAATCTAGTTTCCGAAGCAGGTGGCCTCACTCATCATCGGCAGTCACATGCAGATCCCCGCGATCAGGTCCAGTGAACACCAGCGCATTCTGCCAGTGGAAAAACCCGGCTGAAAGCCAAGCTTCCGGAGGGCAAAAGAAAAGGGCGACCACCCGCATCCCGAGTGGTCGCCCCAAACTTAAGCCGCGGCTCCTGATCCGAAGATCAGTTCTTCATGCGCCTGCGACCGAGAGCCACCAAGCCCGCTGCACCCGAAACCAGCAGCAACACTGTGCCGGGCTCGGGGACGAACTTGAAGGTCTGGCGAAAGGCGCCGCGACGTCCGAGTAGATAGGCGTTATGTCAAATCCCCATGGGAGCCCTGTCGCGGTCTACTTCGCTTGTGACTCGAACTGCGCGATCGCGCGATCGACCATGCTGTCGATCTCTTCTTCGAGCAGGTAACCCTCGTCAGCGAGATCCTCGGCGAGCTCCTCAAAGGCATCGCCGTATTCTTCTGCCGAGCCGTAGCGCGCGAGGAGCTCCTCGCGGCCGAAGGGATCCCAGGCCCAGAAGTTTCCGCACAGGTCCCCGATGTCGAGGGTTCCCGTGTGGCTGAGCGGCGTCGCTTCGGGTCGCCCCAAAGGCAGTGCGACCTCGGGGAAGCGCACGCCGCCGCGGGGTTGATCGTCGGCGTCGACCGTGGGGGTGTGCAGCTCGTAGCCCGGAAGCGGATTGAAGGTGCAGCCTGGGAGGCTCGCGGTGCTCTCGGAGCACTCCGGCGGCGGGTCGCCGGGCGCCGGGCCGAGTTCGAAGAAGGCCGAAGGGGGAAGACCCTCGTCACTTTCGCGGTCTTTCAAATCCGCCTCCAGCTCGTGCGCGAGGCGGCTCACGATGGTCCGGAGGTAGGGCCTCATGTCCATCGGATTGAGGGGACGGACGTCGCCTCCATCGCACCCCTTCGTCGTGAATGGAAAAGTCGGATCGCTGAAGAGGAAGAGCGAAGCGTGCGGGTATGCCCACTCGTAGTGATGAATTCCGGGATGGGGCAAGGCCCGTGCGAAGAGGCTCGCCCGCAGGCGGAAGTAATCGGTGAATGCGCCGATACTCACGAAGACGGGGTCGCTCTCGGGGCGCGAGAGCAACTCCTGGGGAGAGAGAGGCGTGCCGTTGGGGCGAACGTAGGGTTCCTGCGGGCGCCCGTCGTCTCCGAGCTGGTTGATGGCGAGCCAGTTACCGACGCCGTTGAGCGCGATCGCGCCGTCGTAGACGGGGCCGCCTTCGAGCGGGTCTCGATTGAAGCCCTCGGCGACGAAGGTGTTCACGTTCCAGCTGCTCTGGCTGTCACCCATCAAGACGAGCCGCCGCAACCGCGGGAGCCGGACGCCGCGCGGCCGCTCCTTCTTCCTGGCCGCGAGCAGTCTCCCGAAATCCCGCTGGATCACGAGCCCTACGCCCTGTGCCGTGGCGGGGACACCCGGGGAGATCCCGGTTTGCCACTGCACGCGAGCGTAGGAGTGGCCCTCGTCGAAGAGGAACCCGGTTCCGAAGCCCTGGGGGTACACAGCGGAGAGCGGAGAGCCACCGCCGATGAAGCCCTGGATCCAGCCAAACAGCTCCGGGTTACCACGGTTCTCGGCTTCGACGAAGACGGTCCGGCTGCCGCGGCGCTGTCGGCGCGGGGTGATCAGTTCGAACTCGCTCATGTAGACATAGTTGCCCTCGAGGTCGAGGGGGAGCGTGTCGAAGCCGACGACCTCTTCGTGCGGCGTTACGACGCCCTCGACGATCCCCCGAATCCGCAGATAGGGAACGCCTTCGAACCGCCCGATCACGGCTCGATCCGTGACGTTCACCTTCGTGATCCGCGAAACATCATCGGCCTCGAGGGCGCCGAACGCGGGGCGAACGCCTACCGCCCCCTGGATCGTCACTGCCAGGAGCGCGCAGGTGAGCCACGCGCGGCGGTGCCACCTCGGCGAGGCGGCGCGGCGCCTGGAGGGCAGTGCGCGGGCCGAATTGCCGACGTGCGGCACTCGTCTTCGGCACTCATTCATCGTCGTTGTCGTCGTCGTCATCTTCATCATTATCGTCGTCATTATCGTCATCATCATCATCGTCCTCATCATCGTCATCATCGTCCTCTCCGGGTAGGAGCAGATACAGAGCCGTCTCGCCCATCACGAATACGCCCTCCGGCGTGATCGCGAAGTTGGCGGCACCACCCGGGACCGCGACCGATCCCAGGACTTCGTCGGTCGGGCTCAGGATGTGGAGGCCCGCGCCGGTCGAGTACCAGACGTTCCCGAGAGGGTCGACCTTCACACCATCGGCAATCTCGACCTCCGCCGTCGCGAGCAGTTCGCGATCGAAGAGGAACACCTCGCCATCGATCCGGTCGAGGCGGTAGCGGTAGACGTTCCGCGGGCCCTCGTCGTTGATGCTGCCATCGCCGACAGCCCAGCCCGAGTCGGTCACGTAGACGAACTGCTCATCGTTGGACAGCGTGATTCCGTTGGGCCGAACGAGGTCGTCCACGAGGAGTGTGAGCGCGTCCGCGTTCCGGTCGTAGAGCCAGACATAGTTGCCCAACTCCGGCGCGTGCCGGAAACCCTGCTCGTACCCGTACTGCGGGTCCGTGAACAGAAGCTCGCCCCGACTCGACTCCGTCACGTCGTTCGGGCTGTTGAACGCAAGCCCGTCGGCGCTCGAGACGAGGTCTGTGACCGCCCCCGTGATCAGGTCCCATCGAGACAGGCCGGCAGAGGACGTCAGGTTTCCCTGGCGGTCGAAGATGATGCCGCCGTCGCGAGAGAGCGTGGCTCCGTTGGCCATAGGGATCGCCTCGCTGAGCCCGAGATCGGTCGTTTCGTCGGCGTCGGTGTCGTACGCGGACACGACCACGAGCTGCTCCCCCGCCGCGTCTACCAGGCGGTTCGAGGTGAAGACAAGCTCCCCGGTGTCCTCCAGGAAGACCGGGCCCTCGTGTGCGAGGGGATCGGTATAGAACTCAAGGACCTGCAAGTTGCCATAGCCATGAAAATCGCTCGTGAACTCGATGACCGCGTCCCGCAGGAGCGCTCGTTTCCGCACGCCGCGAAACAGGATCTCGAGCTCTTCACCATCGCGCGACACGACGAGCGTCGCGCTGCGGCGGGCGCGCTGGATGCTGGTGCGACCGAGCCGATCGAACGCGCCCCCTTCGATGAGCAACCGGTCGTCATCGATGTCGAAGTCGCGGATCGTGACCGTGCGCGAGCCGTCGAACACGACGTAGAAGGTGTCTTCTCCGGGGCCGCCCACGAGGACGTCGTGCCCGCTCGTCGTCTCCAGCCGGTCGTCTCCCTTCCGGCCGACGATCAGGTCGTCTGCGGGGGTGCCGCGAAGGTCGTCGTCCCTTCGCGTTCCGACGATGCGGTTGCGGTCGGCCGGCGGGCCGGACGATCGATTCTGGAGCGTATGACGCTTGAGGTGAGTTCCGTGATCGTCGACCGCCAACGCCGCATCGAAGCCGGCGAGCATGGCCACGGTGATCAGGAGGAAGAAGCAAAACGACTGCCGCATGGAACTCTCCTTTTGGCCTTGAGTTTTCGTTCCTGCGTACAGTCCTTGGCAAGGCGTAGGAACCTGTAGTGCTATTCACCTTTAGGCAAAACACCCCTATTTGAAATAGAAAAATGCATCCCGACGAACTTTTTCTGAATTCGACTGTTCCGCTAGACCAATTTGCCCAAATCCTGACCCAGGAGGTCTTTCCGCGGTTCTCAGACTTATATGATTAAAAAGTCATATCTTGCGTCGGGAATAGGACATACAAGCTGACTTCAGGCACAACGTCCGAATATGGGCCCTATGTTAAATCCCTAGGGGAGCCCTGTCGCGGGGCCGAAGACGTGGTGACGCCGAAACCCGGCGAAACCTTGCATCGCGCACCGACGGGCACTTGCCTTTCGTGCATGTAGCCGGCGCATCGTTCAATCGCGGTGCCAGCGAAGACGTTCACTCGCTTCGGCGGCCGCGTTCGTCCGCGGGGGCGGGGTCGAAGTCGAGGAGCAACTCGAGGGTTCCCAGCATGATGCCCGGTTGATGAAGGAACTTGTTGCCTGGTGCGTAACGAAACCGTTTGATGCGTTTGGTAAGCCGACTCCAGGCAATCGTCTGCTCGAGCCGCGACAACCCTGCTCCCGGACAGATGCGAGGGCCCTGGGAAAAGCTGAGGTGCCCCCCCACGCGCTTGCGGTCGAGTTGGATCTCGTGCGGGCAGGCGTATTCTGCGGGGTCGACATTGCCCGCGGCAAAACGCAGATGCAGGAGAGACCCCTCGGGCACGTGCACGCCCTGGAAAATTTCGTCCCGAGTGGTCAGACGCGTTGAAAGTCCCTGGGTGGGCGCTCGCACGCGCATTGCCTCTTCGATAAAGGGGCGCAGCCTCGAAGAGGCTGTGCGGAGCTGCTGGTAGAGCTCGGGGTGTTCGCATACGAGTTGGGCCTGCTCGGCCAGGGCGTATTGGGTGGTCTCCAGGCCACCGATCACCATGGCGTACACGACACCGATGATCTCGACGTCGCTCAGTTTTCGCCCAAGCGCCCGGTAGGTCACTTGTGTAAGGAAACTGATCATGTCGTCCTGAGGACGCCTGCGCTTTTCGGCCATCTGGTCTTCGACGTAAAGTCCAAAGGCCTCGAGGGCCTCCAACTGGCTCGCCATCTGCTCCCTTGAGAGTTTGTTGCGAGGGCCTTTTCCGTAAACGAAGGGCATGACCTGGAAGGTTCCCCACTTCGCGAGTTGGGGGATGTCTTCGCGCGGAAAACCCAGGATGGTGGCCAAGACAAGTTGGGGGAGCGGGCGGGCGAACTCCGAGACGAAGTCGACTTGTCCGCGATCGATCAAGGGGTCGAGAAGTTCGTCGACGGCGCGGGTGATCATGGCGGTGTGTCGAGTCGCCCCGGGGCCCACCCAGGGGTCGGTGAGTTCCTGCCGATGGGCGCGGTAGAGTTCCTGGGTGGGGCGCAGCGTGGCCATGGAGACGATCATGGCGTTCATCGCGGCGGGAAGCTCGGGCTCGGTGCCCGCCCGGTTGGCTTCTTCGATCGCCGGACGAATGGCGTCGATGGCGACGGTCAAGAGTGTCCGGAAACGCTCGGGATCCTTGACCACACGAGCAATATCCGCGTACTTGCTGAGGACAAACGCGTCGCCGCCCGGGGCGAAGCCTTCCCCGGCGATCCGATGGACCGGCGCCTCGGCGTGAAGGATCTCGTAGGCCTCGTACCAATGTTCCTGGCTGCCCGGGCCGAAGAGATCCACATCTTCAAGCGAGACGGGGCATTTCATCTCGCCGAGCGCATGATTGGGCGTCTTTTGGGAGTCGTCGTTCATCATGTCTCGAGTGCGATCATGGCACAGATCTTCATCCGTGGAATGTTTCCAGTCCTGCAAGGAAGGCCGGTAGGCTTGGGGCAGAGCGAGCGGGGATGGGTGATTATGTTCGCTCCCCACAGCAGAAAAGGAGACCGATGGCCACCTTGCTCGCGCGTATCATGGTGAAAACGGGTCGAGAGGCAGAGTTTGAGGCCATCGCGGAGAAGCTCTACGACGAAACCCATCGCAACGAAACCGGCTGCTTGCGCTACGAGTATTGGCGCGGAGCCAAACCCGGCTTCTACTACTCGTTGCTCTCCTTCGACGACTTCCACGGCTTCCTGCGCCACCAGGTGAGCGATCACCATGAGCAGGCCTCTCCAGCCATTCGGGACGTCTGTCTCGACGTAAAACTCGAATGGGTGGACCACATTCGCGAGTCGTCTCCGCTGCCCGCCACCCGAATGCAGGAATTGCCTGAAGGGGCGGGCGAAAAGACAGCGCTTTACCACAAGCTCTTCGCGGCAGTCGTTCAAGACTGGTGGAGAAGCGAGAACCCGGGCGGGACTGCGTCTGCCCACCCCGAGTGAAAAGAGCAGAGAGCTGAGCTAATTCGGTCCCCGCTTAGAGAGGAGGATAGGGCATACAAGCTGGGTTCTGACACAACGTCCGAGTACGGGCGTTATGTTGAATTCCTAGGGCGAGCCCCGTCGCGGGCTCGGCAAGGGAGTATCGGGGATAAGACATACAAGCCACCTTCCCCCACAACGTCCGAGTATGAGCGTCATGCTAAATCCCCAGGGGAGCCCAGTGGCGGGCAGCCCGCACTACGGGGAGTGAACATCCGGTCATGTAGTCCCGGGTTCTTATCCTCGCTAGCCTTCGAAGCGACTGGTCGTCCCGCCACTTCGTCACCCCGACCGTGAGCGTGATGTGAAGGACAACCCGGGAGAGCCTGTTCCGGCACCGTTCGTTCCGCGACAACGGCTATCGGAACGGGTTCGCGACGTGTTGCGTCGCCGACACTACAGCCCTCGAACGGAACGAACCTACATAGACTGGATGAGTCGATTCGTACGTTTCCACAACGGGCGGCCACCGGAGGAGATGGGGGCGAAGGAAATCGTCGCATTCCTCACGCATCTCGCGGTGGAGAAGAAGGTCAGTTCAGCGACCCAGCGACTTGCGTACAGCGCCCTGTTGTTTCTCTACCGCACCGTACTCGGCCGCGATCTGAAAGGGCTCGACGCCCACGTACGCGCAAAGCGAACGCGAGTCGTTCCGGTCGTCATGAGTCGTGCAGAGGTTCGGGAAGTCATCTTGCGCGTGAACGGGCAAAACAAACTCATCGCCACGCTCTTGTACGGTTGTGGATTGCGTCTGATCGAGTGCCTACGCGTTCGAATCAAGGATCTCGACTGGGAGCGAAACCAGCTTTGTGTGCGCCAGGGCAAGGGGCGACGCGATCGTTTTACGACACTTCCCGCCTCTGCTCGCCCGGCTCTCGAACAACACATCGAACGACTTCGCGCACAGCACCGGGCTGATCTACGCGCCGGGTACCGCGGCGTCACGCTTCCCGACGCGCTCGAACGAAAGCTCGGGACCGCGTCCCGAGACTGGTCGTGGCAGTGGCTGTTCCCCGCCAGCAAGCTCTCTCGTGATCCCCGCTCCAACGAACTGCGGCGTCACCACCTTCACGAAAGCGCCCCGCAGCGCGCCATACGGAGGGCCGCGGTGGCGGCTGGCCTGAACAAGCGCGTCACGACCCACACCTTCCGTCACTCCTTCGCGACCCACCTCCTGGAGAACGGCACTGACATCCGAACCGTCCAAGAACTCCTCGGCCACCGAGACCTCAAAACCACCATGCTCTACACCCACGTCACAAAGAGCGGCCCCTTCGGAGTCAAAAGCCCAGCCGACGACTTATAAAATTTTGGCAGAGCCATTTTGCGCACGCACAACACCAGCCACCAACGCAACCACAACGGCGAAAGCCCAGACTCCGCGGGAACTTCCCCGATTCCCCACCACCAACCCACCACCATTTTATGAAGCGCGACGTATCCTCATAACCAACCTATAATAGTGACTTGTTAATTATGAGTTAGGCGGAAAACCACAGCGTGCGTATCGCAACCTTGGCGGTCGGCTTTCCTCTCTTCGCCACGATCGCGAACGCCCTCATCATGGGCAGCCGCCACTTCTTCCTGTCCGAATGGCCCGTTCACGCGTACCACCACCTGGCGCGCCAGATCATTCTCGACTCTGGCATCTCGTTGCTGGGACTCGCCCTTCTCCATCGATTCACTCGAGGCACTCGTGAGCGCTGGATCTTCTGGAGCCTCTTCCTCGTGGGCGCGTCCGTCTTCGGCGGCTATTGGCTCTCTAGCCTCATCCTGGGTCTGGGCGAGCCCAACGCTCTCGCCTACGGTGCGCGTGTCGCGTACACGGCGAGCTTTGCAGTGGGCCTAGCGATGCTCTGGCGCGAACTCCCGTCCGAGCCCTCCCCGTAGTACCGGTTGGCGGGTCCGGCTGCTGGGCTTCTATCGCGCGAGGCGAAGCACTTTCCGCCTAACAAGGCGCTGCAGCTGGCGTGGCACAGCGCGTTTCAATCGGGGTCTGGTAGCCTTCTGGCATCAACCTCGGGTGCCTCAGCGACCGTCGGCGGCCTGCGCCACGCAGCTGAGCGCCCAATCCGTTGGGCGGACAGCCCCGTGAGCGAACCGCTGGTTCTCGAGACCTCCCGGCTGAGACTAGTGCCCATTGCAACCGCTGATGCGGAGGAATGGTGGGACACCATCTGGTCCGATCTCGACGTGGCGAGGTATCTCCCACCGCAAGGCATCCTTCCAGTAGAAGCTGTAAGGGAGCGCATCAGGATTGCCATGGAGCATTGGGTCACCCACGGATTCGGAATCTGGATGCTGCGCGAAACGCGGTCGGGCTCTCTAGTCGGGCACTGTGGTCTACTCGCCAATGAGCCCTCTGACCCTGAGCTGGTTTATGCGCTTTGCCGCCAGGTCTGGGGACGAGGACTGGCGACAGAAGCCGCAGCTGCTGTACTGGCATACGCCTTCGACACTCACAACCTCGCTCAGGTCTCCGCCTACGTATTTCCCAGAAATACTGCGTCATCTCGCGTTCTAAGAAAACTCGACTTTCACGCAGAGGGCCAGGTACGTCGGTTTCAGGCCCATCTCGACCACTTCGTCTTGCGACACGAGTAGCGCACTGCAGTCTATCGCCGAAACAACCTCCATCGCCGCGTCACTTCAAGCCTGAACTGGAACAACTACCTGGCGTCGCTGGCAGTTCGTCGCGAACAGCCGCCCAACACCGCGTTGCAGTCGGACAGGCTAGGGCTTCAGTCCAATTGAATCATGGTATCCTGCGAGCATCTGTGGTGTATCAGCCCGGGTGGCAAGTCGCCGCCGGCAGCTGAGCGCCCGATCCGTTAGGCGGCGCGTGATGCGTGGAGCCGGAATCGTCATAGGCATCCTGGTTTGCCTCTTCGTTCTGGCGATCGGCACTTCCGTTGCGCTGATCGAGTCAGGAGAAGTCGTCGTGATCCATACGCGGGATTCCGATGGCGCACTCCATAGCGCTCGGGTCTGGGTCGTCGATCATGAGGGTCACCAGTGGGTGGCCCCGGGGAATCGGTCGAACGCGTGGTTTCAACGGCTCATCGCGGACGCTCGTGTCGAGCTCGTTCGCTCGGGAGTTCGGTCGTGCCGTGTTGCCACCGTTGTGGAGAGTCCAGCCTCCATCCCGGTGCTCGAGGCCTTTCTCGAGAAGTACTCATCTGTCATTCGTGCCACGGGTCTCCTTAATCGCCTCTTTGAGCCCACGGGCGATGAGTCGCCACCTGTCGCCGTGAGGCTTGGCGCGTGCTGAGCCAGCGGGCTCAGTGGCGCGCCGCTCAGCATTAACTTTGAAGCGCAACGAACTTCAGCCACAAGCCAGCGGCCGCCTAACAAGGCGTTGCAGCTGACGTGGCTGGCTTCGTCGCTACGACCTCTGGTAGTCTCCTGGCGTCGGCCTCTGTTGCAGTCCCGCTGGCGGTCAGCGGCCACGCAGCTGAAGCCCCAATCCGTTGGGCGGCAAGCGATGATGACGAATCAGATAGCGACCTTCCGTCGCTCTGCCTCTTTGCGCTGTGTCCAGGCCGGTTGCTGGTCCATCGCAGCTCTCGTGTTCATTGCGTGCGATTCCAGCAATCTTGTCCCCAGCCCACCCGCCATGTGCACCGAGTTTGGTGCACAGTGCCAGCTCCCGAACGGTCCCCTTGGCGTGTGTGAACGTTCCACATGCCCAAAGAACTCGAAGCCACCCTGCTTCCAGTGCACCCCCCAGCACTAGCCATCCCACTTTGACCAGTCGCTAGTTCGCGGCACGCCGTCTAACAAGCCGTTGCAGCGGACGTTGAATAGTCTGGTTCAACTGACCGCTGTACCATTGCGCATCATCAACCATTGGAGGCTCGGCGACCTCGGTGGCGCTATTCAACCCCGCTGAACGCCGATCCGTTAGACAGCGTGGCTCAGGCGGTGAAGACGTTTCTCGCAACAATTTTGGTCTTGATTCCCGCTGCGGTCGCCGCTGACGGAGAGAGCCGCGGTGTCGTCGTTCGCGATCGAGAGTTCAGGGGATAGGACATCCAAGCTGCATTCCGGCAAAACGTCCGAGTATGGGCGTTATGTTAAATCCCTAGGGGAGCCCCGTGGCGGGGCGCGATTGGAGCGCGGTCGGCCAACTCACCCTGCCCACCGGAGAAGAGTGGCCGAAATAGAGTTGAGTAGGCCGCGGCCCAGTCACTTCCTCAGCGACTCGTGAATCGAGTTTGTCGATTCCGCGTGTTCGCGGTGTGACGCAGTTCACATCCGCATCGCACTCCGCCACCGACTGAGACTTCAAGAAGCGGCAAGGAGCCGCTCGATGAACTCGAACTCGGAAGGAGCTGTCCGATGAAAACCCTTGCGACGCCCCTCGCTTGGTTCACGGCCTGGATAACTCTCACGGAGCGGCTGGGCGTATCACCCGTCTCTCTTGGCCCAACAGAATCAGGTTCTTTCAGCCCGTCCCTCACGGTCGCGCTTTCGATTGTGGCCCTCGGACTCACAGTTTCTCTGACTCCGTTCGCTGTCACGGCGCGATCGGCACCGAAGAACGCCGTCGAGGTTCGGCTCCCTGTGGCGCAACTCGATGCCCAACTCCGCAGGGAACTCCAGGGCTTCAGGATTCGTCCCGAGGAGTAAGCCCCGGCCTGCCCGTCCGTCGAGGCATTCTCAGAAGCGTCTCAGCACGTCGCTCCGTCCGTGCATCGGTGCAAGCAGGAGTCAGAAGACGGCTTGAATGTCCTATCCCCTACTCCCCGATGGGACTTACCCGATACAGGAACTCATGCAGATACTGACGTACCAGGCGATCATCGACCAGGCGCCTAGTCATCATCGGCCCGTGTTGGTCGCCCGCGACCTAGCGTGCGTGGTACGCTGCGGCCTCCCTACCGTACGGAGACTAACATGAGAAGCTGCAGGCTTGGTGCAACCCAGGTGGCACGTGGATCTCGACCGCCCTCCTGATCCTCGCCACCCCAGTGCAGCTCGCTGCTCAAGAGACCGACAACGCCGACCACGCCGTCCGGGTGCGCAACGACGTCGCTCGAGCCGGGCAAGAGTTCCTCGTTCTCCGACACCAGTACCTCGAGAAGGGAAGGCACCAACGCTTCTACGAGATCAGCCGGGGGATAGGACATACAAGCTGCATTCTGGCATAACGTCCGAGTATGGGCGTTATTTTAAATCCATAGGGAAGCCCGTGACGGGGCGAAATCCACGATTCCGCCGAACGATCCTCTCAGATCCAGGGGTCAATTGGCGCGATCGTCACCCACATATCGCCCATTCTCGAACCGGGCGAAGAAGTACTCGAGCATCGGATGCTTGATGGGGGCGTCGCTGTCATCGGATTCCAGGTTTTGCTCCGCTACGTAGGTCGAGTGCTCCGCCCCATCGACTAGTACGTGGTACCAGGGCTTGTCCTTCGGAGGACGCGATCTTGCAACGGCCTCGTACCACTCCTCGGTCGATTGAAAATCGGGATCAACGTCGACGATGACGCCGCGATACTGAAAGAGTCGGTGATGAACCAGATCGCCGATTCCGAATTGTGCTCTGCTTATATTGGTTACGGTTCCCATATTCTCTTCCCTGCCTCTTTACTCCGCCACTCGAATGATCGTGGTGCCGACGGTCCCGCCGGCGAGGAGTTCGACGAAGGCTTCTCCCGCACTTTCGAGACCATGGAACTCGGTCATGCGTGGGACGAGCTGTCCACTCTTGATCCATGTCAGTAGTTCGGTCCGCGCCTCTTCGTAGCGCTGCGCAAAATCGAAGACCAGGAAGCCTTCCATCTTGACTCGATTATTGAGGGTATAGGACATTCAAGCTGCATTCTGGGACAACGTCCGAGTATGGGCGTTATGTTAAATACCCAGGGGAGCTCCGTGGCGGGTATTAGGACATTCAAGCTGGGTTCCGGCACAACGTCCGAGTATGGGCGTTATGTTGAATCCCTACAGGGAGCCGTGACGGGCAGCGGGCCAAACGAGCAGCATCACAGATCCTCCCGTGCATACCCAGCCACGCAATCGCGGCAAGGACGAACGCCCGCCTAGTCGCTCGACCTCGGAGAGTAATTCATGGGCGGAGCGCCCAATGTTCTCAGCCGGCGTTCTGCACGCTCGAGAAGCTCCGAATCGTATTGCTTGAGCGCCCTGCGGCGGAGTTCCTCCCATAATCCGATCGCCTCTTCACGCCGGCCCAACTGCTGGTAGACCACAGCGAGATTGTTCAGGCTGCTGTTGAAACTGGGATTAAGCTCGATGGATACCCGATAGCTCTCGATGGCCTGGTCCACTTCGCCGTTCTCTCTGTAGCGATTGGCAAGATTGTAATGCGCCATGAACTCGTCGGGCACCGCCAGTTCGAGTTGCGTGACGGGCACGAGGACCGCCAGGGCGAGACCCGCGGCAAGAAGAGAAGGCAGCTTTCGATTGCGCGCCGACTCGAAAAGCCAGACGGCGGCGTACGCGGCGAAAACGATGAGTATTGGAATCGCTGGCATGCGATATCTCGAGACCACGAAAAAAATCAACGCCGAGCCGAGATAAGCAGCCACCATCGCATAGAGGGGGAAAAGCTCTCGCCAGCGCCCCAGAGCGAGACCCATGCCCAAAAGGCCGAGTGGCATGATGATTCCCAAGTGCAGGAGGGGGAAACGCAATAGCACCGAGAACGGACGCGATATCTCGATGCTGCGATTGTTCCAGACTTCGTTCTCATTGATGAAGAGCAGAAACTTTCGGGCTTCCAAGGCCAGCCACCGCCCCGGCTCGGCGAGCATGAAATCGAATGCGCGCCCCATCCAATAGGCCGACACCTCCGAGGGCCGCAGGCTCCGCTGGCTTTGCGTTTCGGCGACGCCCGCAAAGGTCTCCTGCATGGCCCCGGGCGTGTCCACCCTTCCCGCCCCGACGCGAGGCGGTCGCCAACGCCCATCCGCGTCGGGGTTGTTTCCCATGAAGAGGTTCATGCCCCCGGTGGAATTCACGATGACGAAGTCATCGGCGACCACGATATTTCGCACGGTAAAGGGAAGGACCATCAGGACGACTCCGAGCAGCAGGGCGGCCACGTAGCGGGCACGCCTGCCCAGGCTGAGAGGCGGGGTTTCGTGAGAGCCCAGGGCGAGCGCGAGGGCAGCAGCGACGAGCGGGACGTAGAGGAGTGTTGTCTGCCTGGCCAGGGCGGAAAGCCCGAGCAGAATGCCAACGCCCAGCCAGCTTGGGAACTGGCCCCGGCGCAGAGCCTTTACGCTCGCGAGGGTTGCCGCCAGAACCAGGGGAACCTGGATGTTCACCACCATCACGGTGCCCCCGTAGAAGATCAGCATCTCGTAGAAGAGGGCGACGACCCCCGCCAGCAACGCAACCCGCCGGTCGAAAACCTCCCGCGCCAGCCACCAGACCAACACACAACTCCCGGCGCCGATCCAGGCTTGAAGCATCTTCCAGAGTGCGAGGTCCGGACCGGCCAGCCCGTAGAAGGCGCCCATCAGGTAGGGGTAGAGGGGCCCCAAAATAAATACGCCCTCACCGATCCAATCCCCATGGGCGATCTGCTGAGCCCACGCGTGGTAGAGGGCTCCGTCGACGGCCGGGCTCAGAAAGTAGGGATCGAGGTTCGTAATCTGGCGCAGGTGGAGGAGCCTCAGCGCGAGCGCGGCGATGAAGAGCCCGGCCCCGATCTCGGCGTCTCGGGCCAGCCATCTCGGAACGCTCGCGCTTCGCGAACTCGGCGCCGAGCCTGCACTCGCTTTCTGCCCGTCGACCATCGTCAAAGGTTACCCCTCGAGACGAGTGGCAGGAAGGCGCCCAAAGCCGGGGTCACGCGCTCAGCGGGGGCAGCGATAGGCCTTGCCCGAAAAAGCTTCACCCGACGCGGCGGCTCTCTCCGCTTCTATTTCGCCGTCGGGCGCCACGAGATTGGCATTCATGCGCAGAGCCTTTCTCATCAGGTCGTGGAAAAAATCGACCTCCGCCCCGCCGGTGGCCTCCCCCAGCGACTCGAGATCCTGCTCGGGCATCGAAACGGAGCCCATGAGAACGCAGCCCGGGCCCGGCTGGTACCCCGCCTGCGCAAATTCCACCGCGCTGCGAATATTCGCTCGAAAGAGCTCGGGCTCGCGATCTGAACAAGAGACCAGAAGCAGGATCCCGAGAAGGATGAGGCTTTTCTGCACTGGTATCGCCTCTTGTGTCGTTGATGACCATCCCGAATAGCTCTCTTTGCACGCGGCTGCGCTCGATGCGCGGGGCAAGCCTACAGCGAGGCTCGACCCGACGCTATTCGTTACACGGACCGGGCAATGGGCCGAAACGCAAGACGACCGTCCAATCTCGAAGCCCGAGCCATGGACCCTGCGCGCCTCTTCGCAGAGCGCCCTCCTCGTCCTTTCGGTTAGAATCTCTGGCCAGGGCAACCGGGCGCCAGGTCAAGCCAGAGTGCCTCCCCTGGCATCCGATCATGGTTCGATCGACGCCAGGCGGGGGGATCGATGGAGTAAATCGCGGGGGCGAGATCCAGGGAGGATCTCCAGCGCTGATGCGCAGCAAAGGCCAGCGCGGAACCGAAGGATGCGAAGATGAACGCGACGTCACCCAGCCGAAGTTCGCGCCCCGGGTGGATTGATACTCTCGCGATCCTCCTGGTCGCCCTCGCGCTGACGGGCATCAACGCCGGGAAGCCCCTGGTGGTGGATGACACTCTCTACTTCGAGTACGCACAGCATATCCGCGCCGCCCCCAGCGACCCCTACGGCTTCGAGACGATCTGGCTCGATCGGGTGCAGCCCGCAAACGAATTGATGGTCCCTCATGTGCTGCCGTATTACCTCGCGCTCTCGATGGCGGCCTTCGGTGAGAGCCCATTGACCCTGAAGCTCTCGCTCTTTCCATTCGCCCTGCTGCTCGGCTACGCGATGTGGTGGCTGCTGAACCGCTTTGCGCCGCGTGACCGAATCCCCTTGCTCTTTCTCGCGGTTCTGTCCCCGGTGGTTATGCCCGCATTCAACTTGATGCTCGACGTTCCCATGCTGGCGCTCTCCCTCGCCGCGCTTGCGGTGCTGATTCAGGCCGGTGACAGCTCGGACCGGAATACGGCGTGGGCCCTTGCGGCCGGGATCGTCGGCGGGCTCGCCATGCTGACGAAATACAACGCGGTGGGAGCCTTCGTCGCCGGATTGTTCTACCTCGTCCTGGCCGGCCACTGGGCGCGCGCACTGGTGGCGGGGGTTGGCGCATCGATGGTCTTTCTCGGCTGGGAGACCTTCGTTTTCTCGCGCTACGGGGCCTCGCATTTTTTCAATTCCCTGGTCGTCGTGGGCTCGCTTCCGCGCGGCAGCGCGGCCCAGTGGCTCTTTTCCTTCGCCAGCCTGGCCGGGGCGGCCCTGCCGGCCCTTGGCCTTCTCGCCGCTGCTGCGCTGCGTGCGCGCCGGGTTCTACTCACGGTGATGGCCACAGGAATCGTGCTCATGTTCTTCGTGATCGCAGTCGGACCGCCCCTGGCGGTGGGCTCCATGGGCTACTTCTTTCCCGAATGGAAAGGGCTTCAGCCAACGGATTGGCTTGTGTTTGCAACCGGCCTGGTCGTCTGCTTGGCGGCGGGCGCTGTGCTCATGGGCCGAATCAAGCCCCTTGCCGCGGAACTGAGCGGGGCCGGGTTCGTGCGCAGCATGCAGGATCCGGGCTTGCGTGCGGACGCCTTCGTACTCGTCTGGGTCTTGCTCGCGCTGATCGCATTCTTCGTTCTATCGCCTTTCCCCGCGCTACGACGCCTCATCCCGCTCTACATTGCTCTCGTATGCGCGCTCGGCCGTGCGCTGACGCGCATGCGCGAAGGGCGGGGAACGGGTTTTTCGCAGGTCCGCGTCGTTTCGGTATTCGGTGTCGCCGTCGGCCTCCTCTTCGCTGTGACGGATTTCACCGATGCCGCCGCCAGGCGAGAAGGCGTGTCGCGGCTGAGCGAGCGGATTTCCGAGATCCGTTCGGATTCGGCCGTGGGCAGCGCCTGGTTTACCGGCCATTGGGGCTTTCGCTATTACGCGGGTCAAGAGGGCCTGCGGATGGCGATCCCCGAACAGTCGACGCTGAAAGCGGGCGACTTGCTGGTGATTCCTCGCGGCGTACACCGGCCGCGCCTCTATGGAGCAGCGAACACGCTTGAACTCCTCGATATCGTTCAGGCCTCGAGCAGTTGGCCCTGGTCGACTCTTCCCGGTGCCTACGCGGGTTATCGACCCCTACGTCCCCAGCCCGACAGCCAGATCCGAATGGAGATCTACCGAGTGCTGAGCGACATGGTCCCGCGCGGCCGTTGACCCAAAGCGGGGCGAATTTCGGGCTGGTAAGCGCGCCCGCCACGGGGCTCCTCATCGGGATTTAACATAACGCCCATACTCGGACGATGTGCCAGAACCCAGCTTGAATGTCCTATCCCCCGGCCCGGCCTGGACGAATCGGGAAGTCGTCGCAGATTGAAGCGCAGGCAGCGCGCCATGCGATGCGAGACGGACAGTTTCAAGCAGGCGACGCCCCGCCGCCGAGAGCCGGGGCTAGGTCGCCCTCGTGGGCTGACGACTGGCCCACACACACGAATCGGTTTCCGCACCAAGTGGGGGTAAACCGGCACCTCGACCTACCGGACGCTCATGATCGGATACGCCTCGCCCAGCACGGACTGACACTGCTCCGGCGCGACTTGGCCTCGCGCGGCCCACTCGTCGGTCGCCTTGAGCCCCTGATCGGGAGCGGTATTGAGATCGCGCAGGATGACGCCGGGAACCGTCACATCGCCCGCAAGCAGCAAGTGGTGTGATGCTTCTGCGGAGTCATAGCCGGCGCTGCGCGCGTTCGCCTCGTCGCGGCAGACAAACACGGTGTAGACCCTGCCCCAACCGCCCAGATCTTCGTCGCTCACGGAGGCGACCGTCGCGGTGGTCTTCATCTCGACCGCCATGAAGCCGTAGAATTCACGGCCGGACGCCGCCTCGGGCACACGGCCGTGAAAGACCGCGCACTTGCCGCCCCCGAGGCTCGGGTAGGTGATCATGTAGCGAGCGTCCTCGTTGGGAAACACGCCGGGCAGGCTTGCGTCGGCGGGGCGAAACATCTGCATGTCACGCTCCGACGTCATCTGTTTGGCGAGAGCGTGGCCCACGGCGTATTGGATCGGCCATTCAAGGGCTTTGCCGTAGAGCCGTGCCTTGATCTCGCTCGCGGTCGTCCACGGCTCGCCGTCTACCGTCACGGCGAACTTCTCTGCCTGGGTAAGACTGGCCGGGTGGCTCTTCGAGCGGTACACGCGGGCAAGAACCACGAAGTCGCTCTCTGTCGACGTGAAGCTAGTCGTGAAGGTGCGTCCCACACCCTTGTCGGCCATGTTGACCGAGGCAAACGGCATGCCGTCATCCCCATAGGCCGTCAGAGCCGCGTACCGCGCCCATTTCGGGAAGCTGCCGATGAGCGTCGGGGGATAGGACATACAAGCTGGGTTCTGGGACAACGTCCGAGTATGGGCGTTATGTTAAATACCCAGGGGGAGCCCCGTGACGGG
>JAAZXM010000054.1 GCA_014240165.1 Myxococcales bacterium
ATGGCAATCCAACATGGCCAGACAACCATTCAATTCGCAGCAGAAGTCCCGTTTGGTATGGGCTACAAGCTCGGCCCCAAATGGGCAGTCGCCATCGAAGGCCGCTACCGAATGCTGTTCGGCGGGGTGGCCGACAGTCCCACCAGCATGCTGACCGTGTTCGCTCGGGTCGAATACGCGATGGGCAACACGCGCCGCTGAGCAACCGAACCCATGGGGCTCCACGCCTCGCGGACGGGCGACTCACCAAGCGCAGCTCTCCCTGCTACAGCTGGCACAACGGGCAGCGGGTGCCGAATCGCATCCATGAAGAGTTCAACGAATCGGTAGGTCAGCCCCCAGACGATATGCCGCCCGGGCTCACCCACCAGAATCCCGGGAAATTCCATCGTCCCGGTTTGAGCAGAGCGATACGCCACGTGGCGTTCCCGGTCGAGGATTCCCCTCACGGGAAACCACATGGACGAACGCACTTCGCTTTGGTCGAGTTCCATGGGTCCCGGATTTTCCACCATGAAGATATGCGCGCTGACCACCAGGTTGGTCTCGCGAAAGCGCCGATTGCCACGCAAATCCCCCAGCCGGCCGATGTACTCCGCACCGCTGAGGGAAAGCCCGACCTCCTCGAGGGTCTCGCGTTCAGCCGCCGCACGCACGGTCTCATCGCCCGGATCGAGACGACCCCCCGGAAAAGCCATATGACCCGACCACGGGTCGCCCGAGCGGGTGGCCCGCTCGATGAAAAGAACCTCGGGACCCGCCTCCCGGTCGCGCAGGACCAGGGCCACCGCGGCCCGCTCATCGCCCTCCACGCCGATCGATTCGGGTTCGAATCCCGCAAAGCATTCACGAATTTTCGCCAACTGGGGCATCTGGCCACCATAGCGCGACCCCTGATGGCGAAAGGTGCCCCCACTCCCGAAATGGACTTTTCGGGCCAGTCTCCTAGCCTGCCCCCATGAAGATCCAAAGCAAGTCGCTTCCCGCTGCGCGGCGGCTTCTCAAGCTCGCCGACAATGACCGCGCCCTTGCCCGTAGCGAGATGTCCAAGCTCTCCGAGGAAGAGCAGGTCGCGGCGATCTGTGAGGCGCCCCTGGCCATGCGGGCGAGGCTATTGGAACTCGCCGAGTTACCCGAGGCCCTGATTCCCCTGCTTCCCGACGCCGAACTCTGCTTTACCTGCAAGCAGGTCGGTGTCAGCGATGCCAGCTGGATATTGACCCACGCCACGACGGACCAGATTCTCGCCTGCATCGACCTCGACGCCTGGGAGGGTCTTTCTCCCGCCGCCGCAAGGCTCGACGGTTGGATCGCATCCCTGGCCGAAGCCGGAGACGAGAGCCTGCTTCGAGCCGCCCAGGCCATGGATCCCGAAATGATCGCGTACTACCTGCGGAGCCTCGCCGATGTCGAGCTCAAGCCCTCGGGCGACGAAGACTGGCAACCTCCCGAGGGCGGCCAGACATTCGAAGGGCAGTTCTATCTGATCGCACGCGAAGCCAACGATGATCTGGCTCCCCTGCTCCGGCTGCTTCATGTCCTCTTCCAAAAGGATTACTGGCTCTACTTCCGCATGATGCACTCGGTTCGTGAGGAGTCTGAAGCAGAGATCGCCGACTGGGCCCTGCGCTGGCGAACGAACCGCCTGGAAGACCTGGGGTTCCCGTCCTGGGACCGGTCCATGGGGATCTACGGTTTCCTTCGCCCGGATCGTCTCAGCGATCTTCCCGAGGAGGGGACTCTGGACGAACAAGCCGAATGGGATCTTCCCGTTTGGATCACGTCCCTGCCCGCCGCCGCCGATCATCAACACGCTCTCTTCCGCACGGTGGCGGAACTCGAGGTCGAAGAACGGGCCCGGTTCTTCTATGCGTTTCTTTCCCTCGCCAACCGAGTCGCCGTGGCGGATCGACTTGACCTGGGAGATGCCGAAACCCTGCCTGCCACCATCGAGAAGGCCGCAAGCGTCGCGAGTCGAGGCCTGGAATTCATCGCATCGGAAACCGGCGCCTCGGCCCCGGAGGTTCTGCGCAGGGCGGGAACCACGCGCTTGTTCCGCGTCGGAGTGAATCTCCAGCCCGAAGGTGTTCGGCCATCCTTTTCCGAGCCCGACGAGAGCGATGAAGAGGACACAACCGGCGAGGCCTGAACGGGCAAGACGCATCGCACAAAAAAACGGCCCGCCCTGGAAAAGCAAATTTCCAGGGCGGGCCCAATTGCTTTACAGCATTCGTGCGAAGGGGCTTAGAGATCCACCGCCTTCAAGGTCTTGCGCTTGTTGCCCACGGCTCGAGCCTCAGCGCCCTTGATCATATCCCGAACCACGGCGTCCAATGCACCGTAGAACTCCGAACCGACGTTGCACTTCTTGACGGCGGCCTTCGTGCGTGCCTTCGAGATGATGAGATCGACGGACTTACCTTTGCGTGCTGCCTTCTTCTTCTTTTTCTTAGCGGCCATTTGACCTCCCAATTCCCGGTCCGCCCATCACGACGGAATTCGTCGCGACCGCGGCCGGCTACCCCCTTACGTGTTCTCGAACACGTGGTTTGGCGCCGATCATAAAGGTTTCCGCCTTGGAGTCAATCGCAAAAACGCCGAGAAGGGCGCTGAGGATGCCGATTCAGGCACTTCCGCCCCGGCGCCAAGCACGCTGACGCGCTCCAAAAACTCGCCACTCCGTGCCACCCACCCGCCTTTTTCGAGCGGAAGCCCGCTCAAAAGCTCCGCCCGAATTGCGGGAAATCCGGCGGGGCGGACAGCTCCAGATCCGAACGTCGGATGTCCGATGGCTTTCAAAGAGTCTGATGGATACGGCGCAAAGCCTTGGAAAGCAAAGGGGTTTGCCCAGGAGCATTGAGGAGCCGGAGGGGGACGGGTAGGGTCCGGGCCCAGTGGAACCCCGAGTCGAGCGATTCACACATGCGCGTTGTTCCGGTGTCTTTCTTCGAGCCCTTCACTGGGGAGAGGTCACGCAGCCGCCCGTGGTCCTGCTCCATGGCGGGGGGGCCAACGCCCATTGGTGGGACCCGATCGCAAGTGAACTTTGTCGCCACCGACCGGTGATCGCGCTCGATTTTCGCGGTCATGGGGACTCCGATTACCCGGAAGCGCTCGAGGTCGGCGCCTTCAATGCCGATCTTGAAGCCCTCTGTGAGCATCTCGGCAGCGACACCCTCGACCTGGTTGGCCACTCCATGGGGGCTCAAGTCGCCCTCGACCATGCGTCTCGTCATCCGAATATCGGCAAGCTGGTGCTGCTGGATCCGGCTCGGGGAGCCAGTCGGCGTTCTCGCAGAGTGGCCCGGCTGGCCCTCTCCTTGCGGCGCAGTTACGCGAGCCGGGAAGAAGCCATCGAGCGCTACCGCGTCGTGCCGCCTTCTGATCGCATTGCGACTGCACTCTTGCGTAGAATCGCTGAATACTCGACTCGCCAGGAAGACGACGGCCGCTGGGGTTTCAAATTCGATCCGCGCTGGTTTGGCGTCCCCTCGCGTCCGCCGCCCGACCCGGGCCAAGTCCGCGCAGAGGTTCTCATCTTGCGCGGCGGCGAAAGCAGCCTGCTCTCCCCCAAGGGCGCAGAAACCCTCGTGGCGGAATTTCCCAACGCGCGCCTCGTCACGATCCCCGAGGCGGGGCACCATATCCACCTCGACCAACCCGAACGCACCCTCGAGGCGCTGATCCAATTTCTCCGTCCCGATATCGACCCGGGCGAAGCGGAGCCGGCTTAGCGCGCGCGGCAGAGGCCAAGTTGCGCGATACCCCCGAACTCTGCATCCTTGGGCCGAATCTACGCAGGGGGGCGTTGATTGATTACGGTCACGATGGCCAGCGTGATCGATTGCAAAACCGAGCGTGTTTGGCGCGCGATCACCGATCCCGCCGAACTCGTCTCCTGGGATCCCCACGTGCTCGCGCCCGTGGACGGCCTCGACCGCTACCCGTTTCGCGGTCAGCATGCCCGCTGGCGCTACCAACTCGGATCCGTGCAACTCGTCATGCACGATCGCCCGCTCGAGGTTGACCCGCGCAGCCGCCTTCGGAGTCGTTTGAACGTGGGCACCCTGGACTACGAAAGAACCTTCACCCTTCAGGGTGAACCGGGCGGGGGCACGCGCCTGTCCATGCGCCTCGTGACGCCGAATTCGATTCCGCTGATCGGTGAAAGCGTTGATCGCTTCGACATGCGGCGGATGTCGACCGAGCGGGTCGACGAATCCCTGCGCGCGGTCCAGGCGTGGTGCGAAGCCAACCCCTGACATAGGGGTCGGCCTCCATGAAACGGGGCCGGCGCCCCGCCTCGCTCACACCGGGCTCAGAGCATCTCCTCAGCCAAGAGGCGGAGCAGGTCGGAATTCGCCCCGCCCACGAGCATCGAGCCCACATGACCGTTTTTTCCCGCCGCCTTCCAGGTCTGGAGGCGGTCGCGAATACGGTCCTCGGGGCCCACCAAGGCCACTTCGTCCACCAATGCATCGGGCACGGCGGCTGCGGCTTCGGCTTTCTTCCCGTCGAGATAGAGGTCCTGGATCTTGACGGCGGCTTCTTCGTAGCCGAGGCGCTTGGCGTAGTCGTTGTAGAAATTCTTGTCCCGCGCCCCCATGCCGCCGATGTAGAGCGCCATGCTGCCCTTGACGGGCATCCTGCACTTCTCGAGATCGTCCCCCATGATGGCGGTCACGAAGGGCGCAATTTCGAAATCCGCCAGGCTCTTGCCGCCCCCGGCTTTTTCGAAACCCTTCTGGAGCGAAGCATCGAAAAGATCAAAACGCTCGGGGTTCATCCAGACCGGGAACACGCCATCGGAAACCTCACCGGCGCATTCCATTCCCTTGGGCGAGATCGAGGCCGTAAAGATGCGCAGCGCCGGATCCCCGTGAAGGATGCTCTTGAGCGGCTTGCCGAGCCCGCTGGCACCCGGGCCCTGGTAGGGCATCTGGTAATGAAAACCCTCGTGGGTCACTCGCTCCTTGCGTTCGAGGATATCGCGGATGATGGAAATGTATTCCCGTGTGCGGGTCAGAGGCCGCCCGTACGCGACGCCATGCCAGCCCTCGACCACCTGCGGGCCCGAGGGTCCAAGGCCGAGGATGAAACGTCCACCCGATAGGGCATAGAGGGTCATCGCCGTCATGGCGGCGGCGGCCGGGGTGCGCGCCGGCATCTGCATGATGGCGGTACCGACCTGAATTTTCTCGGTCTGGGCAAGAATCCAGGAGGCGGGCGTCACTGCGTCGGACCCCCACGCCTCGGCGGTCCAAGCGGAACTGAAGCCGAGACTCTCGGCCTCGCGGATGAGATCCATGGGCATGGAAAGCGTGGCGGGCGAGTAGCCCACGAGAATACCGAGCTTCATCGGATGCAACCTTATGCTGTCGAGGTATCGGCTACGCGGCGAAAGCCTTTCCCGCGGCGAGAGCCGACCGGTTGGGCCGGGTCATCGAGCGTGATCCCGAGCGAAGTTTGACTCTAGACCGCCGGGCAACGGGCGTCGACGGGGGCCTGAATCGCTAGATCCCGAGCCCGCCTTCCTGATCATCGGGGGTGTGAATGCCGCATTCCTTCTGGCTCTCGGACTCCCACCACCAACGCCCGGAGCGCTCATCTTCGCCGGGCCGCACGGCTCGGCTACAGGGCTCGCAGCCCACCGAGGGGAAGCCCTTGGCGTGAAGTGAGTTGACCGGAACCCGATGCTCGCCCACGTAGTCCATCACGCGGTCGCGGCTCCAATCCGCCAGCGGGTTGAATTTCAAGAGGCCCCCGTTGCCCACATCCATTTCCAGCTTGGGCGTGGACTGCCGGTTGAGATTCTGATCCCGGCGCAGGCCCGAAACGTAGGCGTCCAGATCGGCGAAATAGCGCCGCAGGGGTTCGACCTTGCGAATCCGGCAGCAGTGCTTGCGGCTCTCCACCGACTTGTAGAAGAGGTTCATCCCGTGCTCGCCCACCATATATTCCACTTCTGCCGCCCGGGGGAAGACCACCTCCACCGCCTTGCCATAGCGATCGCGCACCCGGTCGATGAGGTCGTGGGTGGCGGGATGAAGCCGGCCGGTATCGAGCACGAAGACCCGGGCACCCGGCTCGATGCGGTGCATCATGTCCAGCAGGACCATCCCTTCCGGCGCCCCGAACGAGGCCGCGAGAGCCAGGCGCGGATGGTATTTCTTGATTGCAATAGTCAAGATTTTTTCGGCGTTCAGGGGCTCCATGGCGGCGGGCTCGATCACTCTCGGGATCGTATCAACCGTTTGAATTATCTTACTTTTTTTAGACTTTGGGTTGGACACGGCGAAAACCAATTCTCAGTGGACGAAAGCCCATGGGCGATATTTCTTCTATTCTTGATACTAGAAGAATGAAATTATTGCAAGATTCCTAGTTTTATAGTCAGTTATTGACAACTTTCGCTCTGCGGGCTCTCGAGCGGGCCGGCCAGGCGCCAGTCCGGGCTCATCTGCGGCCAGATCCGCCACGCGCCCGGATCCGCAAGCCGGGCGCGCAGGGTCTCGAGGGTTTCCGCCAGGCGCGGGTGAACCCGGTCGCCGGCAAGTTCGCAGAGCGGCTCGAGCACGAAGGCCCGTTCGTGCAGACGCGGATGCGGAATCTCCAGGCCCTCCTCCTCTTTGCATTCATCGGCGTAGAGCAGCAGGTCGAGGTCGAGGGTTCGGGCGCTCCAGCGCTCGATCTCGGTACCTCGGCGGCGGCCTTGTTGGCGCTCGATTTCGAGGAGCTGATCCAGCAGCGCCCGCGCCGAGAGTTCGGTCTGCAAGCCGAGCACCGCGTTGAGGTAGGGGCCCTGGCCTTCGGGACCCACCGGGTCGGTTTCGTAGATCCGCGACGCGCAGACAACCTCGATACCCGTCGCCATCTCCAGGGCAAGGCGCGCCTGGTAGAGATGGATCTCCCGCGCCCCGAGATTCGAACCCAGGGCGATATACGCTTGAACGGATTCACCCATCGGGGCCTCCAGTCGGCTTCCTCGGACCGGGATCAAACCGTGCTGCTAGATTAGCCGACGCCCCGGCGGATCTCGAAACTTCCCCGACACCCCCCCCCGGCCCAGCGCCCGGACCGGGCATGCGCCCAGGCACCCTGACCGGGATTCAGTGGACCCGCGAACCCGTTGGCGCGATCAGTCGGGGCCAGAGACAAGCGCCAATGGGCGGATCACTCACCCCGGACCGAGGAAACCACTTTATGCGCTCATGTTCGCAAACCAATCAAACCCTCGGCGGAAAGAGGGCCCGGACCGTGAGGGGCTAGGCTGGTGGAGATGACGCCTTCCGCCGCCTCCCCATGCCCGGCCGCCGAACTCCCGGCACTCTGCACGCCGCTGCCCGGTCCCGCCTCCCGGGCACTGGCCCAGCGCCTGGCCCAGGTGGAGAGCCGGAACGTCACCCGGCTCGACGAACCCACCCCGATCTTCTGGCAGCGGGCGTCGGGCTCCAATGTCTGGGACGTCGATGGCAACCGCTTTCTCGATCTCACCTCGGCCTTCGGCGTGGCCAACGTGGGCCACGCACACCCGGCGGTGGTCGAGGCTCTGAGCCGCCAGGGCCAAACCCTGCTCCACGCCATGGGAGACGTTCATCCGCCGGCGATCAAGGTCGAATTGCTTGAAGCCCTGGCCGCTCGCTTTCCGGGAGGCGAACCCGCCCGGGCAATCCTCGGTTCCTCGGGCTCCGACGCGGTGGAGTCCGCACTCAAGACCGCCCAACTCGCCACCGGATCGTCCGGCGTGTTGGCCTTCGAGGGCGCGTACCACGGCCTCGCCCTGGGCGCCCTGGACGCCACAGCGCGCAATGATTTTCGCGAGCCCTTTGCGGCGCGATTGCCCGGGGCCACCGCTTTCGCTCGCTTCGGCGACCCGGGGGACGCGGCCCAACACGTGGCGAAGGCGGCAGCGAGGGGGCAGCCCCTGGGCGCCATTCTTGTCGAGCCCATCCAGGGGCGCGGGGGCGAGCGCGTACCCCCTGGCGGCTTCCTCACCGCGCTGCGCCGTCTTTGCGATGAAAACGGCCTGCTCCTTATCGCCGACGAGATCTACACCGGCTTTGGCCGCACCGGCCGCTGGTTTGCCTGCGAGCACGAGGGGGTGGTTCCCGACCTGCTCTGCGTGGGCAAAGGACTCGCCTCGGGGATGCCCATCTCCGCCTGCGTGGGACGGCGGGAAGTCATGGACGCCTGGCCGAAGTCCAAGGGCGAAGCCCTGCATACCCAGACGTTCCTGGGCCACCCGGCCGGTTGCGCGGCGGCCCTCGCCTCCATGGCGGCCATCGAGCGCGAGGGCCTGGTGGAGCGGGCGGGGACCCTCGGCGAAACGGCCTTGAAAAAGCTCCAGGAACGACTCGGCCCCTGCCCGGCGGTGAGCGAGGTGCGGGGCCTGGGCCTGATGATCGGGATCGAGTTCAACCGCACCGAGGACGCCGCCCGAGCGGCGGATCAGAGCCTGCAAGGCGGCGTGATCGTCCTGCCGGCGGGGCCCGATGGCCGGGTCCTGTCCATCACGCCTCCGCTTTCCATGGACGCGGCGGCTCTCGACCACGCGCTCAACGTGGTCGCGCTGGCCTGCGATGAATCGGCGGGTGCTGCCGAGGCTCGGCCGTGAAAGCCGAGGCCGAAGCGGGCGAGGCGCGCCGCGTGCTGGACGCGGACATCCTCGCCTGGATGCGCACACCCGGCTGGACGGAAGACGAAGCGCGCTTCGATGCCACGGCGCGCCGGCTCTTCGCACACCAATTCCGCCATTGCCCGCCCTATGCTCGCTTTGCTGCCGGCCGCGGACGCACCCCCGAGAGCCTCCTTTCGTGGCGGGAGATTCCCGCGGTGCCCGCCGGCGCCTTCAAGGAATTGGCCCTGCGCGGCTTTCCCGAAGACAACACGGTCAAGACCTTTCGCACCAGCGGAACCTCGGGGCAAAAGCCCGGCGAACTTCACCTGGACACTCTTTCACTCTACGAAGCGTCCCTCCTTTCGAGCCTGGAGAACCTGCTCTTTCCCGACCATGGGCCGACAAGGGGCGAGGCCCGGCCTTGCCTGCTGCGCATCCTCGCCCCCTCGGCCCGGGAAGCGCCCGACTCGTCCCTGAGCCATATGTTCCAATGTCTGCTCGAAAGGCTCGGCACCCCCGAGAGCGGCTTCGACATCGTGGACGGAGAACTCGCATTCGAGCCGTGGTGGGCAGCCGTGCAGCGTGCCGAGCAAAGCGGCGCGCCCATCGCACTCTGCGGCACCGCCTTCGCCTTCGTCCACTTGCTCGAGCAACTGGAAGCCCGCGGCCTTTCGCTTCGCTGCCCCGAGGGCTCGCGGATCATGGAAACCGGCGGCTTCAAGGGCCGTTCGCGGGAAATGCCCCGGACCGATCTCTACGCCGCCCTCACCGCGCGCCTGGGCGTTCCGCCCGGACGCATCGTCAACCAATACGGCATGACGGAACTCGGCAGCCAATTCTACGATTCGGTTTGGGTCGACCCGTCCGGGCCGCGACGCAAACTCGGGCCTCCCTGGACCCGGGTGCGCTTTCTCGACCCGGAGAGCGGAGAAGAAGTGGTCGACGGAGAGGCGGGGGTCGTTGTCATCCACGACCTGGCCAATACGGGGAGCATCGCGGCCATCGAAACCGCGGATCTGGGCCGGGCGGTTCTGGACGAGAAGGGCCGGCCCTGCGGATTCGAGATCCTCGGGCGACGCGCCGGGGCCGAGGCCCGGGGCTGCTCCATCGCGGTGGACGAAATGCTGGCCGGCGGGGGCGCTTGACCCCTCGGCTCGCCGGAGCCCTCGGGCTCGCGTAGCATGGTGTGCGAGCGCCTCCTTCGCCCCTTAGCAAGCGCAAACACATCGCCCGGAGAAGCCCTCGAGCCATGAGCAAGCTCACGATTCAATGGCCAGATGCCCATGCGGAACAGGTCGAAACCGCCAAGGGCCGCCTCGATGTCGCGCGGCGCCGGCTGGTCGCCCGCAGCCCCGAGGGCATCCTCTCGGTCCTCGCGACGGTTTTCGATCAATGGCGTGACCCGCAATCGAAATGGCGGCAGCGATTTCGGGAGGAGTTTCCCCAGGCGTCTGGGTTTTCCCGAGAAGTCGCCGAGGCCGGCCTCGATCTCGCGCTGGCCGAGTGGACGGGCGATGCCCTGCGCCGCGCCGTGGAAGCCGAACTCCAGGGCACGGCCCTCGGTTCGCCGCGATGGGTCTCACCCTTCTCGATGACAAGCGTCGTGCTGGCAGGCGCGATCCCCATGCCCAGCCTGCTCGCCATGGTGCTTCCCCTTTGTGTGCGCTCGCCCGTGCTCGTGAAGTCCGCGGCCCGGGACCCCATCACACCGAGACTTCTCGCGGAATCCCTGGCAGAGGTGGACCCCGAACTCGGGCGCTGCATCGAGGTGGTCTCCTTTTCGGGGAGCGATGCAGAGAGCCTCACCCGTTTCCTGGCCGCCGAGTGTGTCGTGGCCAGCGGCTCGGACGAAACCATCGCGGCGGTGTCGGCTCGGATTCGGCCCAGTCAGCGCTTTGTGGCCTATGGGCACAAACTCTCCATCGCCATCGTCCGCGCCGGAACCCGCAGCGACGAGGAACTCGGCGCCCTCGCGGAGGCCCTTTCCGTAGACATCGCGCTCTGGGATCAACTCGGCTGTCTTTCCCCCGTGGCCGCTTTCGTCATGGGTGAGAACCCGGAAAAAACCATCGATGTCCTGGGCCCTGCCCTGGCCGACAGCCTGGCTCGGCGACAGAGCGAGTGGCCCCGAGGCGAAATCAGCCTCGAGGCCGCGGCGGCGATTCGCGGGCAACGCGAAGAAGCCCGCATGCGGGCGGCGGGGGGATCCTCCATCGGGATCTGGGAGAGCGAGGGCACCGAGTGGACGGTCATTGGTGAAGCCGATCTGGAGTGGCGGCCAAATCCGCTGCATCGCTTCATCCGGCTGCACCCCCTGGAGCGCGAGGATCAACTTCCCGAGGTGCTGAGCCCGGTGGTGCGCAATCTGTCGTCGGTCGCCCTGGCGGGCTTCGAAAATGACAGCGAGCGGACGGCCATCGCCCAACTGCTCTCGCAACGGGGTGCCGGGCGGGTTTGCCGCGCGGGTCGGCTCCAGGCTCCCCCCATGGACTGGTACCACGACGGGCTGCCCCTGGTGCTGCCGTTGACGCGCTTCACGGGCCTCGAAATTTCCGTGGATTGACCCGCCCCGGGACGGGTCCTTGCCCCGCGGGGCGCATACCCGGGTGCTGCTGACCTCAGAACGTCCCTGGGATCGGCAGATCACCAATCGAGACGGATTCGGTCCTGTATTTACAGGACCCATTTGGTCCTGTATTCTCGCGCTTCGCCCGCCTTCCTGGTTGGGGAGGGGCAAGCCCCGAGACGCCGTTGCCGGGATGGCTTCGTCGCGACTTGCGGGCCCCACGGCACGATCCAAGACCCAATAGGAGTGTTTCGTGTTTCGACTCAGCCGAGTGACCGACTACGGGATCGTGATCCTGGCCGAACTGGCCCGGCACCGCCCCGATGATGAACCCGCCGAACTCATGTCCGGCGCGCCGAGCCTCAATGCGCGCGAACTGGCCGAGCGCGCGGATCTCCCCCTGCCCATGGTGAGCAAGGTGCTCAAGGCACTGACCCGCGCGGGTGTTCTGGAATCCCAGCGCGGCACCAAGGGGGGCTACTCCCTGGCCCGGGACCCCGAGGAACTCACCGTATCGGCGATGATCGCAGCCCTCGAAGGCCCCCTGGCCCTGACCCAATGCAGCGACGGCGAAGCGGCCTGCGACCTCGAGGCCACGTGCTCGGTCAAGAGTCCCTGGTTGATCATCAACCGCGTGGTGCAGAACTCGCTGGCGAGCATCACCCTGGCGGACCTCACCAATCCCGGTTTCGCAGCGCAGCACACCCCCCTGGCCGGATTGGCCCAGCTCCAGACGCTGGCCGACGCCCCTGCCAAGACCACTTCCGACGAGGTGCGCTGATATGGCCTCGGAAAATGCCGAACTCCGAAAGCTGGCCGACGAGCAGTACAAATATGGCTTCGTCACCGCCATCGAGGCCGACCAGCTTCCGCCGGGCCTCTCCGAAGAAGTCGTCCGCCTGATCTCCGCGAAGAAGGAAGAGCCCGAGTGGCTACTCGAGTTCCGGCTGAAGGCCCTGGCGCGCTTCCAGGAGATGCTCGCCGAGGATCACGAGCCCACCTGGGCCAAGGTCGATTACCCGAAGATCGACTACCAGAACATCATCTACTACTCCGCCCCCAAAACGAGCCCCGAGGTCGAAAGCCTCGACGAAGTCGACCCCGAACTGCTTCGCACCTACGAAAAGCTGGGCATTTCCCTGGAGGAGCAGAAGCGCCTATCCGGCGTCAAGGTGGCGGTGGATGCTGTCTTCGACAGCGTCTCGGTGGCGACCACCTTTCGCGATGAACTCGAGAAGAAGGGCATCATCTTCTGTTCCTTCTCAGAGGCTGTGCGCGAACATCCCGACCTGATCAAGAAATACCTGGGCAGCGTCGTTCCCTATTCGGACAATTTCTTTGCCTGCCTCAACTCGGCGGTCTTCAGCGATGGGTCCTTCGCGTACATTCCCAAGGGCGTTCGCTGCCCCATGGAGTTGTCCACCTATTTCCGCATCAACTCCGCGGGTACCGGACAATTCGAGCGAACGCTCCTGGTCGCGGATGAAGGGGCCTCGGTCAGCTACCTCGAAGGCTGCACCGCGCCCATGCGCGATGAGAACCAACTTCATGCCGCAGTGGTAGAACTCGTCGCCCTCGACGATGCGAGCATCAAATACTCGACGGTTCAGAACTGGTACCCCGGAGACGTGAACGGAGTCGGCGGCATCTACAACTTCGTAACCAAGCGCGGCGCCTGCCGGGGCAAGCGCTCGAAAATCTCATGGACCCAGGTCGAAACCGGATCCGCCATCACGTGGAAATACCCGAGCTGCATCCTGCAGGGCGACGACTCCACGGGTGAGTTCTACTCGGTTGCCTTGACGAATAATTGCCAGCAGGCCGATACCGGAACCAAGATGATCCATATCGGTAAGAACACCAAGAGTACGATCATCTCCAAGGGCATTTCCGCTGGGCGAGGGCAGCAATCCTACCGGGGCCTTGTCAAGATCGGCCGCGGCGCGGAGGGTGCCCGCAATTATTCTCAATGTGACTCGCTTCTCCTGGGCGACGAATGCGGCGCCCATACCTTCCCCTACCTGGAAGTCGGGAATCCCGGCGCCACGGTCGAGCACGAAGCCACAACGTCGAAAATCGGCGAAGACCAGATTTTCTATTGCCTCCAGCGGGGTCTCTCGGAAGAGGATGCCGTCTCTCTCATCGTGAACGGGTTTTGCAAGGAAGTGCTCCGAGAACTCCCGATGGAGTTCGCCGTGGAAGCCCAGAACCTGCTCGCTGTCAGCCTCGAAGGCAGCGTCGGCTGAAGAGCCACGCCCACAAGGAAAACCGAATGCTCGAAATCAAGAACCTTCATGCCCTGGCCGGGGATCGTCCCGTCATCAAGGGGATCGATCTGAACATCGCTGCCGGCGAGGTCCACGCCATCATGGGACCCAACGGATCCGGCAAGAGCACTCTGTCCAATATCCTGGCTGGGCGGCCGGGATATACCGTGACCCAGGGCGAGGTGCGCTACGCGGGCCAGGATCTACTGGATATGCCCACTGAAATTCGGGCTCGCGAGGGTGTGTTCCTCGCCTTCCAATACCCGGTGGAGATTCCCGGGGTGGGGAACAGTTATTTCCTCAAGACCTCGGTGAATACCGTACGCACGCATCGGGGCGAGGAAGAACTCGATGCAATGGATTTCCTCTCCCTCTGCCAGGAGAAGATGAAACTCGTCGAGATGCCCGGAGAGTTGATGGACCGGGCAATCAACGAAGGCTTTTCCGGCGGCGAGAAGAAACGCAACGAGGTCCTCCAGATGCTTCTTCTCGAGCCGAAGCTCTGCATCCTGGACGAAACCGATTCGGGACTGGACATCGACGCCCTGCGGATCGTGGCGGGCGGGGTCAATGCAATGCGCTCGCCCGATCGCGCCATGCTGGTGATCACCCATTACCAGCGCTTGCTCGACTATATCGTGCCCGACCACGTGCACGTCCTGCAGGACGGGAAGATCGTTCGTTCGGGAGACAAACACCTGGCGTCCGAACTCGAAGCCAAGGGCTACGGCTGGATCGGTCAAGCAGAATGAAACGCGTCGCGAGCCAGGAACTCGCCAAGCAGTGGGCCGCCGCTTTTCCCGCCTTCGCGGATACCCTGGATGAACCCGCGTCGCTTCGCTTCCTGCGCGAGGAGGCCCTGGCTCATTTTTCCGATCTCGGCCTGCCCCACGCGAAGCTCGAAGCCTGGCGCTCCACCTCCCTTGCGCCCCTCGAGCGCTCGGCTCCGTCCGCACCCGTGGACGGATCGCCCGACCCCCAGGCCCTGCTCGCCACCGCTCACCGCGTATTGGGCGATACGCCCATGCCTCAGGAAATGGCTGCGCGCGCGGTATTCGTGGATGGTCACCTTTGCCCAGAGGCCTCCACCCTGCCGGGCGACGCTTCGCCGATCGCCTTCAGCCCCATCACTTTCGGCCCCATCGCTTTCAGCCCCATCGCTTTCAGCCCCATCGCGCATTCAGACCCCGCCGAACCCGACTCGCAAATTCTTCCGCCCGGTTTCGGCGAACTCGCCTCGCCCAAGCAGGATTCCTTCGTGGCGCTTAATACCGCTTTTTTCAATGGCGGCGGCCTGGTCGAGATCGGTGCGTCGGCGAGCGACGACGCGCCCGTTCATCTCCTGCTGATCTCCAGTGGTTCGGCCGGGCTCGTCTGCCCCCGTTTCCTGGTACGCGCACGGGCGGGAAGCCGGGCGACCGTCGTATTGGACTTCGTATCCGAAGGCTCGGGCGAAGGCCTGGTCAACGCGGTCTGCGAAATCTTTGTCGAGGAAAACGCGACCCTCGATTGCGTTCTTCTTCAGCGCGAAGGGTCAAAGGCCATTCATATCGGCAACCTCCATAGCCAGCAGCAGCGCGGAAGCCAATTGCGTGCGCATACCGTGACCCTCGGCGGAGCCCTGGTCCGGAACGCACTCGAGGCCCACTTGGGTGACGAGGGAGCCGAAGTCGATCTGCGCGGTCTCTATATCGGCAGCGACGATGAACACATCGACAACCACACCCTGATCGACCATGCCCTGCCCCACACGATCAGCCGGCAGGTCTATAAGGGCGTGCTGGGAGACCGCTCGCGAGGTGTTTTCCGCGGGCTTGTCCATGTTCGGCCCAATGCCCAGAAGATCGACAGCAGCCAATCCAACAAGAACCTGCTTCTGTCGGAGAAGGCGCGTATCGACACCCGTCCCCAACTCGAAATTCATGCGGACGATGTGAAATGCAGCCATGGCTCCACGGTCGGCAAATTGGATGAAGAAGCCCTCTTCTATCTGCGCTCGAGAGGACTCTCGAAAAACGACGCCCGGGGGCTTCTGACCCGAGGCTTCACGGCTGAGATCTGCGAAGCACTTCCCGGGCAGGCGCTCTCTGACTTCGTCCGCGACCAGGCGATGGATGCTCTCTCCCGATGCGGGACGAAAGAGCCGACATGAGCACACCGGCCCCCTTCGATACAGCCGCCATCCGAAAGGAGTTCCCGATTCTCGAGCGCGAGATTCGGGGCAAGCCCCTGGTCTACCTCGACTCCGCTGCCAGCGCCCAAAAGCCCAGGGCTGTGCTCGAGGCCCTGCAGAATTTCTACCAGAGCGCCTACGCCAATATTCATCGGGGCGTCTATCAACTCTCCGCCGAAGCCACGGAACTCTACGAAGGCGGCCGGGACGTGGTGCAGAAATTCATTGGCGCACAGGACCGCCGGGAAATCGTTTTCGTCCGCAATGCGACGGAGGCCATCAACCTTGTGGCCCGAACCTGGGCGGAGGAGAACCTCGAAGCGGGCGATGAGATCGTGATCACTGCGCTGGAACATCACGCCAATATCGTTCCCTGGCAGATGCTCGCCGAAAGGCACGGCACCGTTCTCCGGGTGGCACCCATTGATGAACGGGGGGACGTTGTCCTCGACGCCTTCGAGGCGCTCCTGAACGAACGGACAAAACTCGTCGCCCTCACCCATGTCTCCAACGCCATCGGAACGGTGAACCCGCTCGAGAAGATGATCGCCCTCGCCAAGGCCCAGGGATGCTGCGTATTGGTCGACGGCGCCCAGGCCGTGCCTCATCGGGCCGTCGACGTAGAGGCCCTCGGTTGCGACTTCTACGCCTTTTCGGGCCATAAACTCTTCGCGCCCACGGGCATCGGCGTGCTCCATGGCCGACTCCCCCTGCTCGAATCCATGCCTCCCTTCATGGGCGGCGGCGACATGATCGAATCCGTGAGCTTCGAGCGAACAACCTACGCGGCGGCGCCTCAGCGCTTCGAAGCGGGCACCCCGGATATCGCGGGGGTGGTGGGACTCGCGGCGGCGATCCACTTCATCGAGGGCATAGGGATGAACGCCATCGAAGCCTGGGAGCAGAGTCTGCTCGAGCAAGCAACCGCAAGCCTCGAAGACGTGGCCGGGCTGCGTCTGATCGGACAGGCCCGGGAGAAAGCAGCCGTCGTCTCCTTCGTTCTCGACGGCATCCACGCCCACGATGTGGGGACCGCCCTCGACCGGTCCGGCATCGCGGTGCGCGTCGGCCACCACTGCGCCCAGCCCCTGATGGATATTTTCGGCGTACCCGCCACCGTGCGCGCCTCCTTCTCGCTCTACAACACTCCGGCGGAGATCGATGCCCTGGTGGCCGCCCTCAACGAAACTCGGGAAATCTTTGGCTGATGGATGAACTGCGTGAGCTCTACCAGGCGACCATCCTGGATCACAACCGTAAACCTCGCAATTTTCGCGAGATGGAGAAGCCCGACCGTCATGCGGAGGGTCATAACCCCATCTGCGGAGACCAGCTCGTTGTTTTTCTCAAGGTCGACGAGGATCGGGTCAGCGAAATTGCTTTCCAAGGCAATGGCTGCGCAATTTCCGTGGCCTCGGCATCCCTGATGACGGATTTCGCCAAGGGCAAGACCCTGAGCGAGATCGAGGCCCAATTCGAGAATTTTCAGGTCCTGGTCACCAGTCCGCCATCACAAGCCGTCGACACCTCGCATCTGGGCAAGTTCGCGGTTTTCGCGGGAGTTCGGGAATTCCCAATGCGGGTCAAATGCGCGACCCTGGCCTGGCATACGCTGAAAGCGGCGGTTGAGCAGGGCGGCGGCGTAGCCCGTACCGAGTAACCACGCGACAAGAGCGGGTCGTGCAACGGGGTCAAGGGAAGAAAGAAGCGAGCATTCATGGCAGAACAAGAAGACACCAAACAGGCCGGACAATCCGCCGAGGATCCTGGGCAGAAGACCGAAGCCCGGAACAGCGACGACGTCAAATACGATCTGGTCGCCGCTCTCAAGACGGTATACGACCCCGAGATCCCGGTGGATATCTACGAATTGGGGTTGATCTATCAGCTCGAAGTCGATGCGAAGGGCCACGTCGATGTGGTGATGACCCTCACCACGCCCATGTGCCCTGCGGCGGAAATTCTCCCCGCCGAAGTCGAAGCCAAAGCCCGAGAGGTCGATGGCGTAACCGACGTCAAGCTCGAACTTGTCTGGGAACCACCGTGGGATATGGAAATGATGTCCGCCGCCGCGCGGCTCCAACTCAACGTCTGATCGGCCCAGGCGCTGCCCGCGCGCGCCCGCTTCCGCTATGGTGGTTTCATGTCGCCCCTGCCCGAAAAAATTCTGGTCACAGGTGCCAACGGCAATCTTGGCCGGCAGCTGATCGGTCGCCTCTGCGACCTTTCCGATGAAGACGGTGGCACTCGGCCCATGGTGCGGGCATTGGTTCGATCCGAAGCCGCCGCCGCCCGGGTACGCGGCCTGCCCGCAGCGTGCCCACCCGAAGTCATCGTGGGCGATTACACGGACCCCGACTCCATGCGGAAAGCAATGCTGGATTGCACCGGGGTGGTTCACCTTGTGGGCATCATCAAGGAGGGGCGCGGCGCAACCTACACCTCGGCCCATGAGGAAACCTGCCGGGTTCTCGAGGCGGTGGCCGCCGAGGGGGTGTGCAGGCGAATCGTCTATCTGAGTATTTTCGGCTCGCATGCCGCGGCCCCCAATCCCTGCTTGAAGTCCAAGGGCCGAGCGGAACAGATCCTCCTGGAGGGTCGCGTTCCCAGCACCATCATTCGGGTTCCCATGGTGCTCGGACCCGATGACTTCGCATCCGCTTCGCTTCGAGCCCAGGCCCAGGGGCGATGGGTGGCGCTGGTGGGGGGCGGAAGAACCCTGCAACAACCCATCGACAGTCGCGACGTGGTCAACGCCATCGTGTCGGCCCTCACCGATGACAGTCGCGCCATGCACTCCCTGGACCTCTGTGGCCCGGAATGCCTCGAGCACCGCGAACTCCTCGCCCGAGTGGCTGCGCTTCATGGCAAATCGCCCCGGATCATCCCCATTCCAGAGGCTCTCGCGCGGATCTTCGCATCGGCGCTGGAGCGCATTTCCGCCGACCCACCCATTACCCGGCCCATGCTCGAAATTCTCGAGCGAGATGATCGACTCGACGAAATACCCTGCTGCGAGGAACTCGGCATCAGTCTCACGCCCCTGAGCGAAACCCTCCGCGCCTATGCGGGCCCCGAGGTGGGTCTCCATGGCTGAGCCCGGTCCGCAGATCGAGAGTTCGGATGATCGCGACGAAGCGGCGAGGGCTCCGCGAACAGGCTGGCTGAAACTCCTGCCCTGGCTCATCACCCTCGCCTGCTTCGCCTACCTCTACGGAAAACTTTCCGGGGCAGCCGGGCGCGAAGGTCTGTCGCTCCTCGCCTATCTGACCCGTGTCTTTACGGGCGTAGACTGGTTTCGCTGGCTTCTGCTGATGGTGCCCTATTCGTTCTTCTTCTTTCTGGTGGATACGGGCGTGGTCTGGCGCGTGGTCAACGACTTCAACTCCCGGGTCCGCTATCGAGACATGCTGCCCATCCGGGGCAGCAGCTATATCCTCTCGATCCTGAACGAGCAGGTGGGTAAGGGCGCCATGGGGCTCTACCTCAACCGCCGCTATGGGGTGCCCGGCTGGGAAGTGGGCTCGAGCATGCTCTTCATCATGTTCTGCGAGTTCTACTACCTGCTGGGCTGGGCGAGCATCGGCTATTGGATCGGCCATGACTCGTTGCCAGCGGTCTTTGTCTGGATCCCCCGGGTCGGGCTCGGAGCGATTCTCTTCTTTGCCCTCTGGCTGCTGCTCTTTCGGGGCAAGACCCAACTCGCCTCCGCTTTTCGCGATCGGCCGGTCTTCAAGGCGTTTCGCGAGGCGAACCTCCGTCATTACCTGGTGGTGGTCCTCATGCGATCACCCGCCCTGCTTGCCGCCGTCGTGATCTACACCCTGGCGCTTCGCCTCTTTGGCGTCGAAGTGGGCTTCGTTCAGATGCTCGGCTTCCTGCCCGTGATCTTCTTCGGTGCGGCAACGCCCGGCCCCATGCGAACCGTCGCCATCACGCTCTGGGTCGCGCTCTTTCCGGGTAATCACGAAGGCGAAATGGCTGCGTTCGGGCTGGTGCAGCACAACTTTTTCATCTTCTTCAATGCGGCCATCGGCCTCATCTTCCTGCGCCGGGCGAATCGCGAACTTTTCGACTGAGTGTCCAACTGATCGCGCGATCGGCCATCGACAGCAGGGTGGAAGCCACCAGCAACCAGCCGAGACCCGAGACAAGTGCCGGGGACGGCCAACCCAGGCCCAGGGCATCGCGCACCACCGGCACGCCAAGCAAAGCGAAATAGGCGATTCCGTTCAGCCGGCCAAGTTCGCTGGTCCGCAGTCGCCGGCCGGCCAGCGCGCGTGAGTCCAGCGCGTATTGAACGAAGGCTGCCGCGACCAGGATCGGCAGGGGCCATGGAATCATGCCATGAAGAGCCAGCGCCCCCAATCCAGAGGCGACGAAGAGTGCGTCGCTGCTGTGATCCAAGAGCCCGCCCAGGCTCGAGACCTCACCCCGGCGCCGTGCCACCCGGCCATCGAGCAGATCGCTGGCCACCGCCAACCAATAGAACCCGAAGGTGAGCAGAAATTGATCGTTCAGAATCGAGTAGACGCAAAGGGGAGCCAAGGGAAAGCGAATCGCGGTAATGCCGTTGGCCAAGGTCAACCAGCGACTGCTTTCGGATTCGTTTTCGGCCTGCGATCCTGCGTCCGCCAAGATCCCCCGCTCCGTCAGCGCCGCTCGTCGAGGACGAACTCGGCAACGGTTTCAGCAGCGTGGTTGACTTCGAGGTCCCGGGTATTGCCGCTTCGGCGCTCCTTCAACTCCACGACCCCATCCCCCAGACCCTTCGGACCCACGGTGACCCGGTAGGGAATGCCCACCAGATCGGCGTCCTTGAACTTCACGCCGGGACGCTCATCGCGATCGTCGAGAATCACATCGATCTGCCGCTCGAGAAGCGCTTCGTAAATGCGCTTGGCCGCTTCCAGGCAATCCACGTCCTTGGGTTTGATCACGCTCACCACGACCTCGAAAGGCGCCACGTTGATGGGCCAACAGATTCCCGCATCGTCGTTGTAGGCCTCGACGATCGCCGCGAGGTTGCGGTCGAGCCCAATGCCATAGGAACCCATCACCACGGGGACATTCTTTCCGTTTTCGTTCAGGACCTGGGCCCCCATGGCCTCGCTGTAGACCGTGCCCAATTTGAAGATATGAGCCACCTCAAGACATTTGTAGACGCGCAGGGATTCGCCGCAGAGCGCGCAGCCCTCACCGGCCTTGACCTCGCGCAGATCGAGCCATCCCTTGACCGGAATATCCCGATCGACATCCACCCCGCGCAGATGGAAATCGTCCTCGTTGGCACCGGTCACCATGCCGCTGCGCCCGCGAAGGGATTCGTCGGCAATCACGAAAAAATCATCGGCTCCCACCGCCCCCAGGCTACCGGGGTGGGCACCCAGGGCAGCGCGGATCTCATCCGGTTCGGCGGGCCGCAGGCTTTCGGCTTCGACGCTGTCCTCGAGTTTCTGCTCCACCAGCGAATCATCTCCGGGTAGGAGCACGAGAACGATCTTCTCATCGATGGTGTAGACCAGGGTCTTGATCTGGCAGTCCGCCGGAGCGCCGCCCTCCATGGCGGCGAGGTCCGCGATGGTGCGCACGCCCGGGGTCGGAAATTTCTCCGGCGCCGGCAAGGCCTCGCCCTTGGGCGCTTCGGGAACACGACTGGTGGCCTTCTCGAAATTCGCCGCGTAGCCGCAGGACTCGCAAGCGGCGACCCAATCCTCTCCCGCTTCGGTCTGGAGCATGAACTCGATGGACTCTTTGCCCCCCATGGAACCCGAGGAAGCCTCCACGGCGACGGTCTCGAGCCCGAGACGCTTGAAGATTCGGCGGTAGGCCTCGAAATGCGTTTCGAAGGAACGGTCGAGACCCGCTTCGTCGACATCCATCGAATAGGAATCCTTCATCGTAAACTCGCGCACCCGGAGCAGTCCGCTCTTGGGCCGCGGCTCGTCCCGGAACTTGGTTTGGAATTGGTACCAGGATTGGGGGAGCTCCTTGTACGAGCGAAGCTCGCTGGCCAGGTGGGCAAAGATCTCTTCGTGGGTCATCCCCAAACCGACATCGCTGCCCCGGCGATCCTCGAATTGAAACATCTCGCTGCCCATTTTCGACCAGCGCCCACTGCGATCCCAAATTTCCCGGGGATGGAGGCAGGGCAGACGAAATTCCTGAGCGCCCCCGCGATTCATCTCCTCGCGAACGATCTCTTCGATCTTCTGGAGCACCCGCTGTCCCAGGGGCAGCAGGGAATAGACACCCGCCATCAATTGGCGCATGAAACCGGCGCGCACCAGGAGCTTGTGACTCACCGCCTCGGCGTCGGCCGGGTTATCGCGCAGGGTCGGTATGAAGACTCTCGACCAGAGCAAGGGATTCTCCTCGAGTACCCGGAGGGCTACGGATTGGAAAGCTCGGGCGAGAATAGCCGCCGCAGCGCGCACTGGCCCGCGGGCTGAGCCGGGCCAGGGGTCGCAAGGCCTTTAGCGGATCGGCGTCCCGTGCTGCTCCACGTAGCGGCCGAACGCTTCCATGATCCGCTGGGTGAATGCCCCCGGTCCCTCTTCGGCGAGGCCCAGGTGTTGGCCGTCCAGGCTCGCTACGGGGACGATCCGAGCGCCGCTTCCCGTCAGGAAAACCTCGTCGGCGGAGAAAAGGTCCATCCTCCCCAGAGCGCACTCCCGGGTTTCCAGCCCGAGGTCCGCCGCAATCTCGAGCACACTGGCCCGGGTGATCCCCGGAAGCGCCCCCTCGCTGGGCGGAGGCGTCATCAGCCGATCGCCGCGAACGATGAAAACATTCGCCACGCTAGCCTCGGCGACCCCGCCCCTCGCATTGAGGATCAAGGCCTCGTCGGCGCCGCGCAGCCGGGCCTCGCGCTTGGCCAGCGCGCTGTTCAAATAGTTGAGGCTCTTGACGCCCGGATCCACCGCGTCGGCGGCCGGACGACGCAGACTCGAAGTCAGCAGATCGATGCCCCGAGCCAATTTGTCTTCCGGGTAGAGCGAAATACCCGTCACGATGCAAATGGGCTGGGGATCGTGACAGGTCGTGGGGTCGACACCCAGGGCGCCCTGGCCACGGGTCAAGACCAGACGCACGTAGGCTTCGTCCCGCCCATAAGCCCGAGCGGTCTCCAGAACGATCGCGCGCATGCCGTCGAGTCCATCGGGCAGGGGAATGCCCAGGGCGCGGGCGCCGCTCTCGAAACGGCGCAAGTGATCTTCAAACCGAAAGAGCGCGCCCCCGTAGACCCGCATCCCCTCGAATACGCCGTCGCCATAGAGAAGTCCATGATCGAGTACCGAGATACGCGCATCCTCGGCCTCCACCACCCGGCCCTCGATCCAAACCTTTGTTCGATCCTCGCCCGCCACGTGCGAACCTCCCGACCCGAAAACCCGACTAGCCCTCGAAACGCGCCAAGACCCCGGAGTAGGTGTGGAGTAACGGGTGACCACTCCCGGGATCCGGTGCAAACTGGAAGGCGCCCATCATACCGAGAAGCGGCGCTGGGCCCAGCGCCCGGGCCAGGTAACCGCTCTCCAGCCCCGAATGCTCGAAAAGCCGGGCCCCTCGGCTATGGCAGGAGAAATAGAGGCCCAGGCCCGGCCGTTCCGGGTCGATGCCCTCAAGGCAGGCCCCCAGGTGCTCACGCGCCGCCACGGAATCCACGCGCACGAAGCAAAGCCGGTCACCCCGGCGGGCGGGCACCGGCAGCGCAAACGCCTCCCGATCCGGGTCGAAGCCCGTGAGATTGCGAACCACCGAGCTGCCCGCCGCTTCGCCCGCACCGGGCTTGCGCACCCGGACCAGCACATCCGGCACCCCGGACTCATCCGGCGAGACGCCCGCCGCGGCAAAAAGGCGCGGCAGGGCGGGCTCACCATCCAGCCGCAAAACCCAGCCTCCCCGGACGCCGGTGATTTCCATTTCGCCTCCCAGGGGGCGGGCCCCGTTGGTGACCACGATCTCCGGCGGGCGGGGAGTTCGCAACCGGAGACCGCAGCAACCCCCCTCGATGAAATCACCCGCCCCCCATAAGCGAGGAGCATCCCCGGGCAATTCGCTCGCGCCGAGCCCCATTACCCGGGCCGGACCCGCGGCCGCTCCGAGAGCACGCAAAAACGGCTCCGAGGCCAATTCCAGCGAATCGGCGAAGACCACGAGCAAATCGTCGGCTTCCGGGGGCGCCGCGAACTGGCTGGCAATCTCATCGGCCGCCTCGGCCTCTCGCCCGGCCAGCTTTTCGCAGCTGAAAAGCTCAGCGTCCACGCCCGAGAGCGCAGCCACGGCAAAACCCGGCATGCCCACGATTTCGCCGTCGGCCATCAGGAGCCCCTCTGCGCTGGCGCCAAGCCAGGGCACTCCGTCCAGGAGCCCGGCAGATCGCTCGAGCAGCCCCGACAGGGCCCGGCCCCCCAAGGCCGCGGTGGCGGCCACCACCACGGCATCCGGGGATGCCCCCGCCAGGCCCGCCAGGGCGGTTTCAACGGCTTCCTCCACCGCGCCAGCGGCTTCAGGTCGAGTCGATGTCCCCAGGCCAGCTCTCACGGGGCACGAGTTTGGGCAAATTCCGGGGAAAGCGCCAAGATTCGCCCAGCCGGGCCAGATCGGGTTTCGAGGCCCGGGGGCCTCGGCTAACCTGCCCGGACTCGAAACTCCGCCGAGCAATTCCCGAACGGACCCCCACAGGCGGTGGAATCCAGCCCGAGTTGCCTCGAGACGAGGGCACACATGGGCGAGGGAGCAGAAGCGGGCGTGGCCGAGTTCGAGATCATCACCGAAGCGCAAGAGCTCGAAGCGCTTGCCGAGGATTTGCTGAAAGAAGATGTCGTCGCCTTCGATACCGAGGCGGACAGCTTCTATCACTATTTCGACAAGACCTGCCTGGTGCAGGTGGCCACCCGGGAGCGCAACTGGCTCGTCGATCCCCTGGCCCTGGGCGGCCCAGCCAACCTCGCGCCCCTCGGACCGGTGTTCGCATCGCCCCGGGTCCGGGTGCTTTTTCACGCCGCCGAGTACGACCTCTTCATTCTCAAGCGCGATTGCGGTTTCTCGTTCACCAATCTCTTCGACACCATGGTGAGCGCCCAATTGCTCGGGTACCCGGCGGTGGGCCTCGCCGCCCTGATCGAACATCATTTCGGCGTTCGGCTCCCCAAGGATGAGCAGAGGTCGGATTGGTCCCGGCGCCCGCTGCGCGACAAGCAGCTCCAATACGCCGTCTCCGATGTCCTCTACCTGATCCGCCTGGCCGAGGCCATCGAAAAGGAACTCGAGGAGAAGGGGCGGCTGCGCTGGGCCATGGACGAGTTCGACGCCCTGACCCGGCGGGCGTGGCCCGAACGGGAATTCGATCCCCTGGGTTACCTCCGGATCAAGGGAGCGAAATCACTCGACCCCGTCCCCCTGGCGATCCTGCGCGAACTCTTTCTCGTGCGCGACGCCCGGGCGCGGGAAATCGATCGCCCGCCCTTCAAGGTGCTGGGCAATCGCACCCTGCTCGAATTGGTCAAGATCCAGCCGGGGAACCGCGAGGAACTCGGCCGGATCAAGGGCATCAGCGACCTGATCATTCGCCGCATGGGGAGCGACCTGCTGGCCGCCGTCAAGAAGGGGATCAAGAATCCCCACGGACCGATTCCCAAGGCTCAGGGCCCGACCCGGCGCCGGATGGACAAGCGGACCGAGCGCCGGCTCGCCGCACTCAAATCCTGGCGAACGCCGCGGGCCAAGGAGTTGGGTCTGGACCCGGGCGTCCTCTGTCCCAACGCCTCCCTGGAGGCCATTGCCCTGGCCAATCCCAAAACCGGCGATGACGTCAGGGCCCTGCCCGAACTCAAGCGCTGGCTGGCCGAGGATTTCGGCGAAGAACTCGCCGCCCTGGTCGTGGAGCACGAGAGCCAAAAGGGCAAGAAGGCCAGCCCCGGCGGTGAGAAGAAAACCCGGCGCTAGATCGTCGGCCCCGGCAAAGGCCCGGTGAGAATTGCCATCTCGGGGCCTCCCCGTTCCCCCGCGCGAACGCGGTGCGATAGACTGGCCGGGTGTTTGCCGAACGAAGAAAGCACTTTCTCGGTGCCATGGGGCCCGATGCCGTCGCGATCATTCCCGGCGCGAGCGTCGTCAATCGCTCGGCGGATACGAGCTATCGCTTTCGTCAGAACAGCGATTTCTGGTACCTGACCGGCTTCGACCATCCCGGCGCCACCGCAATCCTCTCCACCCTGGACGGCGCTCCGGCCTATACCCTTTTCGTTCAACCCCGTGATCCGGCGGCGGAGGTCTGGACTGGCTATCGGCCCGGTCTCGAAGGGGCCACGGCCGATTACGAAGCCGACCACTCCGCCGACTGCGCCGCGCTGCTGGAGCAGTTGCCCGGGTGCATCGCGGGCGCCACTCGGCTCTACCACGCCTTTGGTCAGCGCCCGGACCTCGACCAGAAATTGGTCGAGATTCAGGATGCCCTGCGCCTGCAGAGCCGGCGCGGCGGTCATCCCGCGGGCCAGTGGATCGATCCCCGCTCGATCCTCCACGAAATGCGATTGCTCAAATCCGAGGCGGAACTCGACCTGATGCGAAGCGCCGCCGACATCAGCCTGGAGGCGCACGGCGAAGCCGCTCGGCAGATCGCGCCCGGTCGCTACGAGTACGAAATCGAAGCCACCTTGGACTACGTCTTTCGGCGGCGCGGAGCTTGGGGGGCTGCCTACGAATCCATCGTCGCGGGTGGGCCCAATGCCGCCGTGCTCCACTACATCGCCAACGACCAGCCCCTGCGCGAAGGCGATATGCTCCTGATCGACGCGGGCTGCGAGTACCGCGGCTACGCATCCGACGTCACCCGAACCTACCCCGTCGGCGGCCGCTTCCGCGGCCCCGCCCGCGAACTCTACGATGTGGTTCTCACCGCCCAGGAAGCCGCTCTGCAAGCGGCGGGGCCCGGAACCACCCTGCCCGCCCTGCACGATCTCACCTGCCGTAGCCTGGCCCAGGGCATGGTGGACATCGGACTCCTCTCCGGCGACGTGGACGAGTTGATCCAATCCGAAGCCCATCGCCGCTACTACATGCACGGAACCAGTCATTGGCTGGGCCTCGACGTCCACGACGTCGGGCGATACAGCGACGGCGAGAAAGCACGAACCCTCGAGCCCGGGATGGTCTTCACCATCGAACCCGGGCTCTATATCGCGAAAAACGATCTCGAGGCGCCCGAAGCCTTTCGCGGCCTGGGCGTACGAATCGAGGACGACGTGGCGGTGACCGCGGAGGGGATCGAGAACCTCACCGCCGCCATTCCCAAGAGCGCCGAGGACATGGAAGCTTGGGTGAGCGAAGCCCCCTGAGGATCGCGCCACTCAAGCAGGAAGCCTCACTCTCAGTCTTTATCGAAGGAGTTTTGTGCCATGGCCGATATCGAGTCCCTTCTCAAGGAAACCCGGACCTTCAAGCCGGATCCCCAATTTTCGCGCTCAGCCAATTGGAATAAAAAGACCGTTGCCGCGTACCGGAAGGAAGGCGAGAAGAATCCCGAACGCTTCTGGGCCCGAATGGCCAAGGAAAACGTCAGCTGGTTCTCCCCCTGGAAAAAGGTTCTCGATTGGAAGCCCCCCTACGCGAAGTGGTTTGTCGGGGCCAAGACCAATGTCAGCTACAACTGCCTCGACCGGCATCTGGAGGGCGAGAACGCCTGGCGGCGCAACAAAGCCGCCATTATTTGGGAAGGCGAACCCGGCGACAGCCGCGTCATCACCTACGCGGAGCTTCACCGAGAGGTCTGCCGTTTCGCCAACGTATTGAAGAGCAAGGGCGTGACCCGAAAAGATCGCGTCATCCTCTATATGCCGATGATCCCCGAAGCCGCCATCGCCATGTTGGCCTGCACACGAATCGGGGCGGCCCATAGCATCGTCTTCGGCGGTTTCTCGGCCGAAGCCCTGCGCGATCGCATCGTGGACGCCGACGCCAAGCTCGTGGTGACCGCCGATGGGGGCTACCGAAAAGGCGAGCCCTTCGGCCTCAAGGCCCAGGTGGATGCGGCCGTCCGACGCGCACCCTCGGTGGAGAGCGTGGTGGTGGTTCAGCGAACCGGGCAGAAGGTCACCATGAAGCGGGGCCGGGATTGCTGGTACCACGAGGAAATGGCTGCGGCCTCCCCCGTCTGCCCCCCCGCCAAACTCGACGCCGAACACCCGCTCTTCATCCTCTATACGAGCGGGACCACGGGCAAGCCCAAGGGGATCCTCCATACCACCGGCGGCTACCTGACCCATGTCGCCACCACCACCCGGGCCATCTTCGACCTCAAGGAAACCGATGTCTATTGGTGTACCGCCGACGTCGGCTGGATCACGGGCCACTCCTACGTGGTCTATGGCCCGCTGGCCTGCGGAGCCACCACCCTGATGTACGAAGGCGTGCCCACCCACCCCGGTCCCGACCGTTGGTGGTCACTCATCGCCAAGTGGGGAGTCACGATTCTCTACACCGCCCCCACGGCGATTCGGACCTTCATTCGACTGGGCGATGACCTGCCCAAGGCCCACGATCTGTCCTCCCTCAGGCTATTGGGCAGCGTGGGGGAACCCATCAACCCCGAGGCCTGGATCTGGTATCACGAAGTCATCGGGGGCAAGCGCTGCCCCATCGTGGACACCTGGTGGCAAACCGAGACTGGGGGAATCATGATTTCCTCCCTGCCCGGCTCCGTCGCCACCAAGCCCGGCTCGGCGACCTTCCCCCTCCCCGGCATCGACGCCGCCATTCTCGACGAAGAGGGCAACGAAGTGAAACCGTCGAGCGGCGGCTTGCTCGCGCTGCGCAAACCCTGGCCCGGCATGCTGCGCGGCATCTGGGGCGACAAGGCCCGCTTCAAGGAAGTCTATTGGAGCAAATGGAAGAACACCTACTTCCCCGGCGACGGCGCCCAGCGCGATCGCCAGGGGTATTTCTGGATCATGGGCCGCATCGACGACGTGATGAATATTTCCGGCCATCGCATCGGCACCATGGAGGTGGAAAGCGCACTGGTCTCCCATCGCGACGTCGCCGAGGCCGCGGTGGTGGGCCGGCCCGACGAGATCACCGGCACCGCGGTGGTCGCCTTCGTCACGCCCCGGGGAGGAGTCAAGCCGGGCGCGCCTTTCATCAAGACCCTCAAGGGGCATGTCACCAAGGAAATCGGCGCGATCGCAAGGCCCGCGGATATTCGCTTCACCAACGCCTTGCCCAAAACCCGATCGGGAAAGATCATGCGACGCCTGCTTCGCGATATCGCGTCGGGAAGAGAGGTCGCCGGGGATACCAGCACCCTGGAGGATTTCAGCGTTCTCGCCTCGCTCAAGGAATCCGACGAGAATTAGGCGCCCGAAACCCGCCAAGCTCCTCCCGCAGCGTTGCTAAGGCGAATCACCGTGCCCAAATGAGGCTCGGACGGGGGCAATTCCTCGCCGGTGAGCGCGGCGGCGAGCACCCGAATTACCCCTTTATGGGCCACCACCAGCGCCGACGGCGGGTTTGTCTCCAACAGGCGTTCGAGGCCCCGCTCTACCCGCATCCGAAAATCTGCCCGGGCGTCGCCCCCGGGATAGACGAAATTCGGCCCCTCTCTTTCCCATTCGGCATG
>JAAZXM010000055.1 GCA_014240165.1 Myxococcales bacterium
GCCGAGGGGCATTGGCCGCTGAGTGATCGTCGCCTCGCCGAGGCCCTGGGGGCGTTGGTGGACGCCAAGGTTCGGACCATCGGACTCGACCTCTACCGAGATCTCCCGGTTTCCCCCGGTGTCCAGCAGCTCCGAGAGGTGCTGGCCGAGGAAGATCGGATTTTCGCGGTCAAAAAATTTGGAGATCCCGAACGCGAGGGGATTCCCGGCCCGGAGGTGCTCGAGTCCACGGAGCGCCTCGGCTTCAACGACCTCCTCCCCGACGAGGTCGGCGAGGCGATCCGGCGCACGGCGCTTTATATGACCGATGGCCAGCAGACCCAAACCTCTTTTGCGATGCAACTCGCCCAACATGCCTTGGCGGCGGAGGGCATTCGTCCGGGGCCCGACCCCGATCGGGAAGGGGTGATGCGCCTCGGCAGTCATTCATTGTCTCCCCTGACCTCGAACCACGGCGGATATCAGCGTCTGGATGCACGGGGCTACCAGATCATGATGGACTATGGGGCGGCGGATTTTCTCACGGTCTCTCTGGGCGAACTCCTGGAGGGGAGCGTGCCGCGGGAAACGCTCGAGGGGCGTGTCGTGATTCTGGGCGCCAGCGCCAAGAGCCTGCGTGATGAGTTGCCCGTTCCTTTGGGGGGGCGCCGTTCGGGCATGGAGATTCATGCTCACGTGGTCGACCAATTGCTTCGCAGCGCCCGGGGGATCACTGCGCCGCGCCAGGTTCTTGCGTATTGGCAGGAGGTGATGGGCGTCATCATCGTGAGCCTGCTGGGATCCTTCGTGGGTCTGGGCACCGGCCGCCGCCCGGTATTGGGCACGACGGCACTCGTGGGCGCGGTTCTCGGAGGGCTTGCGCTTCTATTCGTGGCAGGCTTCGCAGCCTTTCAGGCGGGGTGGTGGGTTCCCGTGGCTCCATCGATGCTGGCCTGGTTGGGTTCGGCGGGGCTCCTGACCGCCTGGGCTTCGAGTCGGGAGAGCGCTCAGCGCGAGCAACTCATGGGTATCTTTGCCCGGCACGTTTCGCCCCATGTCGCCGAGGAGATCTGGCAGCATCGCCGCGAATTCCTGGCGGCGGGCCGCCCGCGTCCCCAGCGTCTGCAGGCGACGGTTCTCTTCGTCGATATGCGGGGTTATACGGCTCGGGCGGAGACCATGGATCCCGCGGCTTTGATGGATTGGGTCGGGGATTTCATGGAACGCATGGCCGAAGAAATTTCCGCGCATGGGGGCGTGGTGGACGATTATTTCGGTGATGGCATCAAGGCGAATTTCGGCGTACCCGTCCCCCGAACCGAAGAGGGCGAGGTGGACGAAGACGCTCGCTGCGCGGCGAGGGCCGCGATCGCCATGGCCGAGGCGCTCGGGGATTTGAACGCCAGCTACAGCGAACGCGGAGCGCCCGAATGCGCCATGCGCATCGGAATGGATACGGGTCAAGTCGTGGCGGGAAGCCTGGGCGCGGCCGACCGGCTCAAATATACGGTGGTGGGAGACGTGGTGGTCACCGCCCAAAGGCTCGAGGCGACGGATGCCGTCGCTCACGATTATGTCGCCGACCCCTGTCGCATCCTGGCGAGCGAGGCGACTTGCAGGCGCCTGGGGGAGGAGTTCGTCACAGAGATCCTGGAGCCGGTGGTCCTCAAGGGGATGGCGGAACCCGTTGCCCTGCGCCGGTTGCGAGGCCTGAGCAAGGTGTGAACCGGATCACTTCTCGCTGGCGGGCAATTCGATATTCATGGCTTTGTCCCAACGGATATTGGGCGGCCCGGTGCCGATGAACCGGAAAGACGAAGAACAAAAGAAGGCAGGAAAGGAAGACGAGATGGTACGGCTCGCTCATCACATGGCGGCTCTCGCGCTATTGGTCGCTCCGGCCTTCCCCGGGCTCGTTCCCTCGGCGACGGCCCTCGAGTTGTCTTCCAAGGAAAGACGGGTCGAGGCCACGGTCATGGCGGGCGATTTGTCGCCGCCGAGTCTGGAAGCGGTCGATGGGAAGTCGCCGCCGAGTGCTGCGCCCATCGTATGGAAACCGCGGGTGGTGGGGGCTCCCCAGGAGCGTGTTGGGGGCGCTGTGCGCGGCTCTCGGGCGCCGGCCACACCCCTTGTCCTCGCCCCAGGCAATCTCGCCCTCACCCTCAAGGCGTCGCCTTCGCTTTTCTGGCACCTGGATACCCCGACGCCTGAAGGGGTGAAAGTCGTCTTTACTCTGATCGATGAGAATGGAGAAGCGCCCCTGGTCGAAACCGAATTGCCCGCTCCCAATCAGCCGGGGATCTATCGAATTCGATTGAGCGATTATGCCGTGGAACTCGAATCCGACCGGACCTATGCGTGGTCCATCGCGCTTGTGCCGGATATGAGCAATCGCAGCCGGGATCGGATCAGCCAGGCCCTGATACTTCGTACCGCTGCATCTGCAGGCGCAGCCGAGCGCGCGACCGACTTCGCTGCCCGGGGACTCTGGTACGACGCATTGGAATCGCTCTCGGATATTATCGATGCCGAGCCCCAAGACGCCGGAGCGCGCGCCCAGCGCAACTCTCTGCTCAATCAGGCGGGCCTGGTCATCGACGGATCCTGATCTCGAAGAGGGCGCTGGCGCCGGGCCTATAGGCCGTCGTAGCTCGCGAGTCGCTTCATTTCTTCGGGCTTGGCGAGTACCACGCATCCGCGATCAATATGGATCATGCCTTCCTTGGTCCAGGCGCGAAATTGCTTGTTGATGCTTTCCCGAGTGGCGCCCACGAGATCGCCCCATTCCTCCTGGGAGAGCTTCAGCTTTATTCTCAAGCCGTCGTCTTGTTCATGCCCATAGGCGAGGGCGAGGGCATTCAACTTCTTGGCCAGGCGGAGAGGCAGGTTGAGGAAATGCATATCCGAGAGAAGTTCGCTCAGATTCGAGACGCGCTGGGCAAGCACTCGAGCCAACTTGATTCCGGCTTCGGGATGATTCCGCAGGAACTCGAAAAGGTCGCGTTGATGGAGTGCGAGGAGTTCAGTGACATCGATGGCCTTGGCGGTCGCGGTCCGAGTGGTTTCGTTGAGCACCGCCAATTCGCCCAGGACCTCGCCTTTGCCGAGAATATTGAAGACGATTTCGTCGCCCTCGTTCGAGGTTGTGAGGATCTTCACGCGCCCGCGCACGATCAAGTAGAGCTGGGAGGCCGGGTCGCCCTTATGGAAGAGTTCCTCCCGGGCATTCAGGCTCTGGATCCGCGCCGAGGGCGCGATGGCGTCCAATTCGGCTTCGCTGAGTTCCCGAAAAAGCGTCGACGCTCTCAGGAGCCGACGTTTTTCTTCGCTGGAGATAGACGGCATGAATGCAGGATACAGCGAAGCCCACCCATGCCAAATTCCCGGCTGGCAGGCAGGGCTTCGGTCCGAGTCTCCCCGGGCCATGGCGGCCTTGATTTCAGTCTTGGGATCCCGGTCGGTGGCGTAGAGGCCCCTGGGGCAGCTCTCCGTCGATGTCGGTGAAACCGTAGTCGTCGGCGAGATCCCGAGATGCGTGGGCCTCCCCGCTTCGTCTGAGTACCTGATCGTCCGCCGCCAGGGCCGCGACTGCACGGCCCGTAAAGCGGAGTGATTCCGCCCCCGAGAAATCGAGGCCCGGGATGGCGTTGCGGGCCCCTTCATTGCGCTCGGTGAGAACCAGGCCGGGCCAGAGCGAAACCACCGCGACACCATGGGGTCGTAATTCCTGGGCGGCATCCTGGGTGAAACGATCGAGGGCGGCTTTGCCCACCCCGTACGCCACGTGCCAAGCGTACTCGGAGGCGCCCGAGGAGCTGATGTTGACGATCAGTCCAGAGCCTTGCTCCGTCATCGATTGGGCAGCAAAGCGGCTTGCGACATAGGCCGAGCGGGTCCCCACATCGATCATGTCATCCCAATTCGAGATGGGGAGCTCCCAGAAGCTCTTGCCCGATGTCAGTTCGGCGGGAATCAGGAATGCGTTGTTGACCAGAACGTCCAGCCGCCCCTGCTCTTCGCGTACGCGGTCAAAGAGCGCCTCCACCGCAGCGTCATCCCGGTGATCGCAGGGCGCCGGGATGCCCTTTCCTCCGGCTTCGGAAACCTCGCGGGCGGTCGCTTCCACGCTTCCCGGGAGCCGGCTTTCCGAGCCCTCCCGGCTTCGCCCGGTGACGTAGACCACCGCGCCCTTGGCACCGAGTTCTACCGCGCAGCCGCGACCAATTCCGCGGCTTGCGCCGGTCACCACCGCGACCCTTCCCTTCAATGTGCCCACGCCTCAGTCCTTCTTGGCGACGACCCGTGCGGCCTCGCCTGCGATCCGCGTATTCGCGAAGAAATCCGGGTTGACGCTGGTATAGAAACGGATCGGGTTGGTGAATACGAAATCCTGAAAGCTCTCCTCGTCGATCATTTTCTTTTCGACGAGTTCGTAGGCTTCTTCGAGAATGCCGCTCATCTCCGGGACATCCCAATGGCCCATATCCGAGCTGAACATCGCCCGGAGCCGGGCTCCCATGGGGTTGACCCTGGCATCGAAGGCCCAGGCCACCATGGGATCGTCGGCTTCGCAACCAAAATAGAAGCGAGGCTCGAAGAGTTCCCGGATATCCTCCTTCTTCTCGATCTCGCATGCGGCGTATTCGTCGGTGAAGGGCGGCGGGGGCTCGAGTTTCTGGAACGAGGTCGCGATGGCTTCGCCCTTCTTTGTCATACGTTCGTCGCCGTAGCGTTCGAAGAGATCGAGTAGCAGTTCCCGATCAATGCGCTCGGGATCGAGATCGTGGATGGTCTTTGCGTTGCGCTTTTCCCAATGAGAAACGAGGCCAGCGTAGAGTTCGCACGCCCAGGCGACCCCGCCCTCGAGCATCCCAAAGGAGAGCTCGGGAAAGCGCCGAGTGACCCCGCCCAGAAAGAGGCCTCGGCAGAGGGCTTCCATGCTTGCCCCGAAAGAGCCGATGTGGTTCGCCACGTAGCTCGAAATCGAGCGGCGACTCCCCCATCCCATGCCAGGCGTATGGGACGCCGGTGCGACTCCGAGTTCAGCGCAGCGCCGCCAGAACGGATCGTAGTCGTAGGCGCTATCCAGCCCAAGGGTGTCGATTCGTTCTCCCGACCCCGAGCCCCAATTGGGCATGCCTTTTCCTGGGCTGGCGCTTCCCTGGCCGATGGGTCGGTGAATCAATCCGTTGATCATGATGGCCTTGAGGCCGAGTTCACCCGCGGCATATTCGATCTCGGCGATGCCTTCTTCAGGAGTGTGCATGGGGATCATGGCGACCGGGGTCATTCGATCCTGGTAGCCCCCGTAGAGTTCGGCGTGGTAGACGTTCAGCGCCCGGCAGGCGATTTGACGCAATTCGTCCTCGCGGATGGCCGGGGTGGTGAGTGTCCGGCTGGGGTAGAGGACAGAGAAGTCGATGCCGAAATCGTCCAGCCTCTCGGCCAGGAGCCCGGGAAGGTGTGCCGTCGCCCGGTCAAGGGTGTTGGCGGCGGGAAGAGTCCACCAGGGCGGCCGGGTCGCCCAACTCTCCTGGCGCGACTCTTCGCTGAGAGCGCCCCAGGGCCGAAGAACCGTGTCGTCGTAGTCGAGGCCGCCGGCCGCCTCGAAGCGAGCCGCGAGATCGCCCCCGCCGAGATCGCGGACGAAATCCAGAAAGAATTCCTTCATCACCGGGGCGGTTTCGATCCAGTGGCCGTCGGCGTCGACCACGGGATGCCCGAGGTCCGACCGGATCTTGGCCGATCGCGTGGACCGGCTTCCGATGCTTCCTGCGGCGTTCATGGGTCATTCCTCAGGGCGGCGCTCCGAATTGCTTCGTCATCGTGATGCAGGCGCGCGCGCTGGGCCTCGGCCTCAACCGCCGGCAGAATGGCTTCTACAAGAGAGGGGTCGTAGTTGCGGGCCAGGCTCGAAGCCCCAGCCCTCTCGAGCATTGGGGCCAGGCGATTGCGGATGCGATCGATCGCCCAGCCGAGGGCGTCGCCCTGGGCGTCCGGGTCGATATGAACCATCTGGTTCGTCTGGGCCTGCCAGTCGACATAGTGGTAGTGGGGATCCTCTTCGAAGCAGTCGAAGCGCAGGTATTCTCGGCTGCTTTCGCCATCGACTCCGAAGACGTGGAGCGAGACGCCGCGATCATCGAGTTGACTAGCACCCGCAGCGTTCCCCTCGGCGCCTTCCTTTTCGCTCGCGGCCGCGATCGCGTCATCGAGGAGCCGGTACTCAACACCCAGAGTGACCGCCCCGGCCTCGAAATATTGGGTGTGCGCTTCGACAGGGGGGATCGGCATCTGGTCATAGTGCGTAACCCCGTGTTCGTCCGTCATTCCTTTGCGCTCCCCTATTCTTTCGCGTTTCGGTTTCTTTCGGCCGCACGATTCCTGTCGCGCAGAGTCTTCCCTCTCCGTGCTTGGCGGGCCCCGCCTAGAGGCCGAGCACCCGGATCGCATTCTCCCTCAAGAATTTCGGCCAGACATGGTCGCGGAAGGGCACGCCGGGCATATCGCCGAAGATGCGTTCGAGGGAAAGGCCCATGGGGAAATAGCCCGCGTAGAGGATCTTGTCGGCGCCTCGCGTGTTCGCGTAGTCGACAATGGCCTTGGGGTAGTAGCGCGGCGCGAAAGCGCTGGTGGAGTAGTAGAGGTTTGGCCATTTGAGCATCAACTTCACGGCGAGGTCGGTCCATGGCTCGGCCCCGTGCCGCATGACAAATTTCAGCTCGGGAAAGAACCACATGACTTCGTCGATCAATTCAACGTGCTGGCACGCCATGGGGATCCGAGGCCCGGGAACGCCGACGCAGACGAAGATCGGTATATCGAGTTCGCAGCATTTGGCGTAGACGGGATAGAAACGCTTGTCGTTGATCGGGACCTGGGGGACGCATCCTGCCGGGAACGCTCCTACGGCCTTGATATCGAATTCTTCGTGGAGGCGGACGATATTACGAATATCCTCCATACCGTCGTTGGGTTCTGTTCCGCAGGAAGCGAGAAAGCGATCGGGATGCTCGCGGAGAGCGCTCTGGGCCACCTCGTCGCTCAAGGACACGCCAATCAGGGCGCGCTCAATGTTGAACTTGTCCATCTCTTCGAGGGTGTATTTGATGCGATCGCCCAGACTCGAAAATGTGGGTACGTCCTTGAACATATATTCGACGGGAAAGTCGAAGCTCTCCAGACTCTGCTTGTCGCGAAAGAGGGGGCGCATGAAATCGTAGGTGCGCTTGGCGTCTTCGCTCGGGATGCCGAGCATGAGATCGATGACGGGGATATCGTCGAAAGGAGAGCTGGAAGCTGAGTTTTTCTCGGACATGGCACGATATCTCCAGGCTGGGGTGGGTGAGGCTCGGCGAGCTAGCGGGCCCGCACTGCATCGTGAACAAAGCGCACGGCTTCCTCGATGATGGCCGGGGTGAGGGGGTAGCGCGGGTTGTTCCCGTAGGCTCGGCGCGAGTAATGCGATTGAAGATGGCAGATGAGATCCGCTGCTGAGCGAACATCGAGGTCTGCGCGAAATTCCCCCGTCTCGATCCCGGAGCGAAGAATCGAAGCAACCAATTCACGGTGAGGTTCGACTCGATCCGCGCTGGCAACCTGGATGCGTTGAAGTTGCAGGGCCGGATCCCGGGAGAGCAGGGCGGGCAGCAAAGGGGTTGAACGGCAGAACTCCACCGAGCGCCGAAACATCCCTTCCAGCGCCTCGCCCGGAGCCTCGGGCGGATCCGATCCGGATTTTCCGCTGCGGGGCACCATGGCGCGAACCCAATCCCGAACCAGGTCTTTCAAAACCACTTCGAAGAGGTGCTTCTTGCTCTTGAAGAACTGGTAGAGCAGTCCGTTGGAAACCCCGGCTTCCGCAGCAATCACCGCCACGGTCGCCCCGGCATAGCCCTCCCGGCCAAAGCAGGATCGCGCCGCCTCCAGAATCTGGGCTCGGCGCTGACGGCTCTGGTCTTGGCGGCCCTGAGGGGAAAGGGAGAGATCCTCGGTTTCTGAGAGTTCGGGCTTCATGATCAAGTGAATATTTTATATCAAGTATTCATTGAACTTCACCCCAAAAATCCCCACCCTATCAGGATGCCACCGGGCCCTGGACGGGCAGGGAGGAAAAAGTGCCCCAATTGAATTTCGCGGCCTTCGACGCCGACCACCATTATTACGAGGCCGAGGACGCCTTCATCCGCCATGTGGACCGGAGCATGCAGGCGCGGTGCATGCAGTGGGCCGAGATCGGGGGGCGAAAGCGCCTGATGGTCGGCGGCAAGATCAACCGTTTCATCCCGAACCCGACCTTCGATCCCGTGGCCCAACCCGGCAGCCTGGACGAATTCTTCCGCGGGCGAAATCCCGAAGGCAAGAACATGCGCGAACTCTTCGGGCGGCTCGAGCCCATTCGCCCGGCTTATCGGAACCGGGAGGCTCGGCTGGAAGAACTCGATACCCAGGGAATCGAGGGTGCTTTCTTTTTCCCCACTCTTGGGGTGGGTATGCAGGAGAGCCTGCGCCACGACCCGGCGGCTGCCTGTGCGGCCTTCACGGGCTTCAACCGCTGGCTCGAGGAGGATTGGGGCTACGCCTACGAGGAGCGCGTCTTCGCGGCGCCCTATATCAGCCTGATGGACCCGGAGTGGGCGGCAGGCGAAGTGGAAGCCTTGATCGAACGCGGGGCCCGGTTGATCTCCATGGTGCCGGGGCCGGTGCCTGTGGGCGGGGGTAGCCGGTCACTCGCCGATCCGGAGTACGACGGCGTCTGGTCAAGGATCAACGAAGCCGGCCTGACCGTGGCTTTTCATTCGGGGGACGCGGGCTATCGGGCATTTACCGCCGAAGCCTGGGGCGGAAACCGGGAGTTCAAGGCCTTCGATTACGACGCCTTGGTGGGGTGCCTCTCTCCCGAGCCGATCCACGACACTTTCGCGGCCTTGATCTGTCACGGGGTTTTCGATCGCCATCCCCGGGTCCGAGTCGCGAGTATCGAGTGCGGCAGCACGTGGATGGAGTCCCTGGTCCGCAAGCTGAAGAAAGCCTACGGGCAATTGCCGGGATCCTTCCAGCGCGATCCGCTGGAGACCCTTCGGGATCATTGCTGGGTGGCACCCTATTACGAGGATGACATGGACCTGCTGAAGAGCCTGATCGGCGCCGAACGAATTCTCTTCGGGTCGGACTATCCGCATGCCGAAGGGCTCGCGGAGCCCGTGTCGTTCCTCGATGAACTCGAGAACTTTTCCGACGATGAAATCCGCCGCGTAATGCGGGACAACGCCGAATCCCTGGTGCAGTCGGGCTAGAGCTCTTTGTGTTTGGCGCGCCCCTCATCCCATGGCGATCCATGGCGATGGGCGGGCGGGAAAGGCTCCGGGCAGCAGCGCCGCCCGGAGCCTCCTTGATCAGAGTGCCGCGAGTATCGCCTCGGCGCTGCTGACCTCGAATTTCATGGGCTCTTCCACGGCGAGCTTCGTCACGACTCCATCCTCTACGATGGCTGCGTAGCGTTGGGAGCGGATCCCGAAGCCGATTCCGGAGCCGTCGAAATCCAGCCCCAGGGCCTTGGAGAAGTCGCCGTTGCCGTCGGCGATCATGGTGACCGCATCGCCGGCACCGCGATCCTTACCCCAAGCGCCCATCACGAAAGCATCGTTGACGGAAACGCAGAGAATATCGTCGACTCCCTTGGCGCGAATATCGCTTGCTTGAGTGATATAGCCGGGAAGGTGCTGCTCGGAGCACGTGGGCGTAAACGCGCCGGGTACGGCGAATACAACGACCTTCTTTCCGCCGAAGAGTTCGTCGGTGGTGACATCCTTCATGTCGGTGGTCTTGAGCGTGACGGCGGGAATCTTCTCGCCTTCGCTGATGGGCATGGTTCTCCTCCTTTAATGGGTCTGGGTGGTTGCTGCAGCTATCAAGGGGTGTGGAGACTAACCCATCTGGCGGGTCCCGATGCGGCCCGGGCGCGATTTCGGGAGACCGCTTTCCTCGGCACGGACCGTGAGCGACGCGGCTATACTGAAGCGATCCGAGCAGGTGGGCGAGGGTGAGTCGGCCTTTCGATGCCCGAGCGCATCAGCTTCCTGGGCGAAGTCGCAAATCGCTGCTCGCGGGATCAAAAGAGGGGAGAGAAAATTTCATGCAGCCGCTTTCCGGGTTCCGAATCGTCGACTTGGCGGATGAAAAAGGCGAACTCTGCGGTCGCCTGCTGGCGGATCTCGGTGCCGAGGTGATTCGTATCGAGCCGCCCGGGGGAGGCCTTTCGCGCAACCTCCCGCCTTTCGCCCCGGATGGGAAGACCAGTCTCTATTTCGGGTATCGGAACGCGGGCAAGCGAAGCCGAGTTCTCGACCTCGAGGGCGAATCCGGTCGCAGCGAATTCGAGGCCCTGCTCGCCCAGGCGGATATTCTCGTCGAGTCCAGCCATCCCGGCACGCTTGCGCGCTTGGGTCTGGCGCCGGCGGAGTTGATGAAACGTCATCCTCACCTGGTGATCACCTCGATCAGTGATTTCGGCCAGGACGGTCCCTACGCGAATTACGAATCCACCAACATGGTGGCGGTGGCCATGGGGGGCATGATGTACCGCGCAGGCATCCCCGAGAAGCCGCCGGTGATGATTCCGGGCAGCTTCGCCTATGACGTCGCTGCGGGCTCCGCATCCCTGGGGACCCTCCTCGCCGTTTGGAAACGCTTACAAACCGGGCGCGGCCAGCACCTGGATGTCTCGGCCATGGAAGCGGTGGCCAACCTGGCCGACTGGTCTCTTCCCAATTTTTCCTTGAACCCTGCGATCGGGACGCGCGCGGGCGCGGGGATCTATACCCTCTATCGCTGTGCCGACGGCTACATTCGCATGATCATTCTGGTGCTTCGCCATTGGCGCGCCCTGGTCGATTGGGTGGGCAATCCCGAGGAATTGACGGATCCAGCCTACGATCAATTCATCAACCGCCTGATTGCGATGGACAAGATTGTGCCCGTGCTCGAGGGATTCTTTCTCGACAAGAAGAAGACCGATATCGCGCGCGAGGCTCAGCGCCGCGGAATTCCGGCGACGCCGCTGCTCCTCCCCGGCGAAGTGATGTCCAACGAGCACGCCGTGGGCCGCGGAACTTTTACGTCCCTGTCCATGGGTGAAGGCTACGAGGCCATGGTGCCCTCGGGTTTTCTCACCAGCGAAGGAGAGCGTGTCGGCCCCCGGACGGGGGCGCCCTCCCTGGGCGAAGCGGGAGAGGCGGGATTTTCCTCGTCCGCCGATCGGGAGGCGGTGGAGAAAATTTTTGCCGCCGAGGGCTCGCCGAGTTCCGACGGCTATCCCCTCCGAGGTTTGCGGGTCATCGATTTTGGGGTGGGGGCGGTCGGTGTGGAGGCCGCCCGGCTCCTGGCGGAATACGGGGCGGAAGTCATCAAGATCGAAAGCGCCACGGCGCCCGATTTCATTCGGGTCATCATGAGCAGTTATATGAACCCTTCATTTGCCTCTTCCAGTCGCACCAAGCAGAGCTTTGGGGTTGATATCAAAACGCAGAAGGGGAGAGATCTCGTCTACCGGTTGATCGCCGATGCGGATGCCTTCATCGAGAACAATGGAACCGGAGTGACGGAGCGTATGGGGTTCGGCCCAGAGAAGCTTCGCGAAATCAATCCGCGCATTGTGAGCTTCTCGAGCCAGATGGTGGGAAGTTATGGCCCCTGGAAGGATTGGATTGGCTACGGGCCCAATACCCATCCGGTGAGCGGGCTCCAATATCTCTGGAATTACCCCGAGGACGCGGATCGACCCGCAGGCTCTACGGCGGTTTATCCCGATCATTTCGTCGGACGCATCGGAGCGATGGCGCTGATGGCTGGCCTCATCGGCCGCGAGCGAAGCGGAGAGGGATCCCATCACGACGCCGCACAATTCGAAACCGCCATAGGGTTGCTCGGCGATCTTTTTGCGCGCGAGAGCCTCGCGCCCGGCAGCGTACATCCCGAGGGCAATGCCAGCGTTCGCGGCGCGCCCTGGGGCTGTTATCGCTGCGCTGACTCCGAGCAGGAGGAGTGGTGCGTCATCACTGTGCGCAGTGATGAGGAGTGGCGGCGCCTATGCAAGGTGATGGGAGATCCGGCTTGGTCGGCGAATTCGGAATTCAACGAGGCGGCGGGGCGCATGGCGGCAAGAGAGGCGATCGACCTCGGCGTGGGCGAGTGGACGCGGGAGCGCTCACCCCAGGATGCGATGGAGAGCCTCCAGGCCGAAGCCATACCCTGCGGCATCGTGGCGCATCCGGGTCATCATATGGGCGACCCCCAAATGCTGCACCGGGATTATGCGAAGCCGGTGGAGCAGCAGGATCTCAGCACCCTGTTGTTGGAAGGGCCGGCTTTCATCGGATCGGATTTGCCCGAGGTTCTCACCGCCCAGGCACCTCTTTTGGGTGAACACACCCGGGAGGTTGCTCATCGTCTTCTGGGTCTATCGGAATCCGAAATTGAGGCGCTGATCGAAGAGGGCGTACTCGAGGACCCGCCCGCGGAGTTCAAGCTGGTCTGAGCCCTAGGGCAGCGACTGATTCGTAGCACCGGCTTGACGGCTCGCGAAGGGGTGCTCGGAGTGCGGCCTCGTTGGGAGAATTTCTCGTCATTTCCCCCAGGCCGGGGCGATTCACCCCGGGCGAGGCGTTGAATATTCGACTCTCAGGGTCGCGGCTCGCACATGGGGCTATTCACCCATCGGGAGTGACGCTTTCCTCTGCCTTTCTTGCCTGGCGGAGAGTATGCTGAGGTATTCATCCGGAGGCTAGGAGTATCGCCATGTCGTCGGGAAAGCGTGAGGACCGCGGGATCGGCCATGCAGAGGTCGACAATTCCCGATTCGAGGCCGAGTTTGAAATTGCGGAGTCCCGGGACGGGTACGCCGTGCCGGTCCTGGTCGGGCTCAGTATTTTCTTGGTCTCCTTGCTGGCCTCTACGGTACTTCGCAACGCGGAAAACCGTGCTCTCGAAGCTGCGACGAACTCGGCGTTGGAAACCATCACTACCGAGGTCGAGCAGGGTATTGACCGCCAACTCTACGGCGTCATTACGCACGCCTGGAGATGGGATTGGGATGCAGGCGCAGCCCGGGAACGGTGGTCGGAGGGGGCCCGCACGCTGATTGATCAGCTCCCGCTTTTACGCGCGATCGCTTGGCTCGATGACGACTTCTCGTTATTGGTGCACGAGCCCCAGAAAGACTTGGGTTTCAAAATTTCGAATCCCTGGGAACGAGAGGAGATTCTCGAAGCGCTCAAGATGGCGAGCGACAAGCGACGGATCATCGGCCTGACCGCCACGGGCAGCGACGGCGAAAAGGTCTTGATGGTTCACATCGCGATCCACCGCCAGGGTGTGCCCACGGGTTTCGTGATCGGCGCGTACGGACTCGATTCGCTTTTTACCAATATTTTTGTCAACGAGCCTGCTGGATTTCGCGTCGAGATATCCGATGACATGGGTCCCATCTGGACGAGTGCAGGGGAGACCCTCGCAGGCGTTCCCGTTCGTTATGGGAATTCTTCGACGCTGAACATGCGATGGAAAATTGGCGTCTCGCCTGCTGCCGAAATCGTGGCGACCTACCTGACCTGGCTGCCGGTGGCCATGGCGGTGGGCGGAGGTTTCGTGGGCCTGCTTACAGGCATCGCGCTTTTCATGGTTGTGGATGGTCGCCGCAAAGCTCGCTGGCTCGAATCGACCAATACCCGGCTTGTTGAGGAAATGGCGCTTCGCGACGAGGCCGAAAAGGGGAGAAGCGCGGCGGAGTCGGAGTTGAACGAGACCCTGAACTCTCTTCCGGTGCATGTTTGGAGTTCGACGGTTTCAACCGATGGTGAATTGACTTCCCGCCGCATATCCAATGTGCTGGCCCAAATTTCTGGTCGTCCCGAAGATTTCTTCGACGGCCATCCGGAATCTTGGCTTGAAGTGACCCACCCCGAGGATCGTCAAAGGCTTGCGGAAATGGTGCTCGAAATCGTTTCGGGACGCCGGGAGAGCGCGGACTTCGAGTACCGCCTGGTGAGGAGCGACGGATCGATTCGTTATATGTCCGACAGTGTGAGGACAACTCATGTCGGCACCGGTAGACGCCTCGACGGTGTGGGCCGCGACATCACGGAAATGAAGGAAGGGGAAGAAGAGCGCCGCCGCCTGGAAGCTCGTTTTCAGCAGGCTCAGAAGCTCGAGAGTCTCGGTGTTCTCGCCGGTGGAATCGCTCACGACTTCAACAATCTATTGGTCGCGATGCTGGGGCACGCGCGCTTGGCTGATGACGATCTGCCGGAGGATTCGCCGATTCGGCGAAATCTTCAGAGCGTCATCAAGGCTGCGCGCCAGGCGGGTGAACTCTGTGGTCAGATGCTCGCCTACGCGGGAAAGGTTCCCATCGTCACGGACACGGTGGAATTGGAAGAGATCGTCAAGGAAATGGGCGAGCTGCTTCGCGCGTCGATCCCATCGTCTACGTTCATTCGCTACGCCTTCGACAAAGAAGTTCCCTGTTTGAGCGGGGATGCCAGCCAGATCCGTCAGGTGGCTCTCAACCTCCTCACCAATGCTTCTGAGGCCATCGGGGATGGGGGAGGCGAGATCGCCCTGATGGTGCAAACGCTGGAGTGCAGTACCGAAATGTTGTCGGAGATGGATTTCTCCGAGGGACTCGAGCCGGGTAACTACGTGGTGCTTCGGGTCAGCGATACCGGTGAGGGCATGGATGAAGTAACCCGGAAGAAGATCTTTGAGCCCTTTTATTCTACGAAGTTCGCCGGTCGCGGGCTGGGGCTGGCCGCAGTTGTAGGAATCGTCCGAGCGCATGGCGGGGGCATACAAATCGAGACTGAACCCGGCCGAGGAACATCGATCTCGATTCTTTTCCCGCCCAGCGCAGCCGGTGCAAAAAAGGAAGCCAGCGCCGACGAAGAGCGCCCCAATGATTGGCAGGGGCAGGGGCAGGGGCAGGGTAAGGTGCTCCTGGTAGAGGATGAAGAGTCTGCCCGGGAACTGGCCCGGATTGTTCTCGAAAGAGCTGGCATCGAGGTGATAGAGGCCGTCGATGGGATTGAAGCACTCGCCATATTCGCCGCTGATCCGGAGACCTTCAGTTGTGTCCTTCTTGATCTCACGATGCCCAATCTGGATGGCGTTGAAACCTATTCCCGGCTGAGGGCGATCCGTCCTGATATTCAGGTCGTCCTCTGCAGTGGTTTTCCCGAACAGGCCGCAATGTCCCGTTTCGCAGATCTCGGGCTCGCGGGTTTTCTCAAGAAGCCCTACGACCCGGACGAATTGCTTTCGTGCTTGCAGGGGTTGAGGCGACCGGGAGAAAATGTTCCCAGCTAGGAACTGCGAACGAAAATCGGCGAGGACCAGGCCCTTTCCTGGACGGGAGAGAGGCAGTCGTCTGCGGGGTCGAATCGGGGTCCCGATGCCGGGCACGAGCGAGCGCGGATGCAGTTGCCGTGCTCATCCCGTTCGCAACGAAGGGGATCTCCGCCGACCGCTGGCGTGGGTTGCTGGAGCGCACGAACGTAGTAGACGGTCTCCCGATTGGGTTCCCAATCCGGATCTTCGAATTCCACGCGACACCCCTCCGGATTCGGCTCGCATTCAAGAGTTCTCCAAGGGTCCTCGATCAGGGCGTTGACGTCTTCCGAGGGGTCGATTTGCTTCCGGATGCGGATGACTTCGACCTTCTCCATCGGGCGGCGCAGATCGCTGGGGTGGTAGCACTCGCCCAGGCAGAGTCGGTCGATACGTTCCGCGGACAGTCTTTCGTGAACAAAATCGGGGCAGCCGGGAAGTTGTTCAAAGGCGCCTGCTGCACGGACTTCGAAGCGAGGGGGTGAGCTCACCTCGGCTTCGCTCCCCATGGGCCGAACGCCGCGCTTTCCGTTCAAGAGATTGAAGTGAAGCAGGATCCGCTCGCCCGAGGTGCCGTAGACGTTGCGGCTCTCGAGCGCCTCCCAGATCGCATCGCGGTCGCGCGCTTCGGCGTGGACCGCCACGAGTCCGCTGGTGTAGTAAAAGGAAGCGCCGCGCTCCAGCGCCATGCCCAGCGCCTCGAGTGTTCGGGGTTCGGCGTTGACTTCGCTTGAGGGCGAGCTCGAGCTGGTCAAGGCGTCGTACCAATCCCGCCGAAAGCCGTACGCGTCACCGAAAGCCTTCCGTTCGATTTCCTTATAACCGGGCCCAGCCCGGGCCTTGTGGTTGTCGCTGGATCCGATCAACCCGTAGCGGTAGGTGGATCCATCCTCCGATCTGAGCGCGAGTCCATATTGCGCGCTCATATTCGGCCGGTAATCGAAGGCGGGCATGAAGCCATCTTGGAGTTGCCCGCAGCCAAGCCAATCGTCTGGGGTGGTGCCGCTCACGTGGGCATAGGGGAGGCCTCCGGCTTCGGCGACTTGATCCCGCGCTCTTTCTACGCGCTCCTCGCAAACGGAAGCCGGCGTTTCGCTTTCGCAGCGAGATCGGATCAATTCGCCCGCTTGCCAACAGCAGGGCAGGTATCCATTCCGGGGAGCTGCACAGCGGCGCTGGCCTTCCTCATCGATTTCGAAATCGAGCCATTCTCGGTAGACCTCCGAACTTCCATGCCCCGAGTAGACCTCAAAGAGGCGTTGGCGCGCGGGATCGTGGTCTGCGGTCGAGAGTTGTTGGGTCAGGGCGGCGGTCGGGGGTGCGTGAATGCCCCAGCTCGTGCCGTGGGGAATCACGAGGCTCGGATAGCCCCAATCATTGAGCTTCTCGAAGAGTTCGGCCGGGGTTTCGGCACCTTCGAGACAATCGCCGGGAAGGTCCCTGACCGGAACGCCCTTGGGACAAGCCTCCATGGCACGCACCACCCGGGCGAAGCGGTTGAAGTCGAGGTAGGGCTGAAGGTTTCCGAGGTCGAGGCTCGCCATGCCCGAGCGTACGATCGCCCATAGGGCGGGGGGCAGGGGCGCTTCGAAGAGTCCTCCTCCGCCGGCGCCGATCGGACGCCGGGGCACCGCGTCGTCGGAGGTGTCACGCAGAATGACGTTCTTATGCCCGTAGTGGGTCGTTCCCGAGCGGTCGCCCGGGGGAGCGGATTGCGTCCACTCCCAGCCCAGGAAAGCCACGAGATCGGGGTTTTCGGGGTCCGCTACTGCGTTGCATTGCCGGATGGCTTCTCGGGTCTCTGACCATTGCTGGGCGGTGATGTCTTCGGCGTGATCGTTGATGGACCAGAAATCGAGCCCGGAGCAGAAGCGGGCGAAGTCGCAGGCATCGGCCGGGGGGTGCACACCCTCTCCCTGGAAGAGGGGCAAGCTGAAGATGAATGCATCGCCCGAGAAGGTGGTATGAACGTGCAGGTCGCCGAAGAGGATCTGGTTCGAAGCCCGGGCCGCCGGCTCGGACATGAACCCCGCCTGTCGCTCATTTCGATCTTTGATGAGGTGGCTGGGAACCGGCCGCTGACTCACCACGCCGGCATCAAAGATCCGTCCGCCCACACCTTCGGCGATCCAGGTTATGGCCGCGAAGATCAGCCCAAGCGTCAGCGCGAGGGGAAGTAGAATGAAGCGCAGGAGGAAGCGAGTCATCGAGTCGGCTCCTGTGATCGGGATTCAACGAGCATAAAGGTTTCGGCAAGCCGGCGCCTAATTCAGGTGAGGTTTCTTCCCACCCGGATTGCTGGTTTCCTGCTGGCAGCCCGCGTAGACTCCCGCGATGGTCAAGCGAGATACGATTCTTTTCGGGGTGCTCGACGCCTTTCCCCATGATCAGATCAACGCGGAAAACACGCCAACGCTCTGGTCCCTGGCACAGGAGGGTGGCTGGGCGCCCGGCGGAGGTCGCGCGATCCTGGCGGCGTCGACCTATCCCAACCATGCGACTTTCGTGACAGGCGATGATCCCAGCCGTCACCTGATCTATACGAATCGTTCGTGGGCGGGTGGAGAACCGCGACCGGCCGAAGAGGTGGGTCCCGCGACCTCGACTCTTTTCGATGAATGTCGCGCCGCCGGAAGAAAGAGCCTGGCATTTTTCGGCGATCAGAACCTGGTGGGTGTTTGCGGAGCGGAGAAGGCCGACGAGCATTGGCCTCCCCGGGGTGTTTTGCCCGATGACGCGGCCAAGGGTGCGCTGGGATACGGCGCAGACCGTGCGGTCATCGAGGGCCTGGACGGGATGGATCTGGCGGATGCCGAACTCGTTTTCTTTCAACTGGATGAAGTGGATACTGCGCGTCACCTCCATGGCCCTCATGGAGATGAGGTTCTCGAGCAATGTCGCGCGACAGACGCCGCCCTGGGAGAGGTGCTCGAACGCTTTCGCAGCCGCTGGGAAAGAACCCTGCTGATCGTTGTGAGCGACCACGACCACGAGGCAGTGGATCGGGGCGCGGTGGACCTGGCGGCGGAAGTCAGAGCGAAAGGCCTGAACCTGAGAGTCGATCACGAGGGCACGGCGGCGCTGGTGGCCGGGGAAACCTCCAGGTCCGAGTTGCTGGCGCTGACTGGGGTCGAGGATGCCGCGCTCCTGGCACCGGGTTTCCATCTCGTCTGGGGCCCCCCGGGCCAGCAATACGGTTTCGATTGGGGGCTCGCGGCACAACACGGGAGCCCAAGGACCATGAGCCAGTTGGCGGTGGCGGCGGGCGGGCACCCCGCGGCGGCAAAAATCGCCCGAGAGATCGGCGCGGCGCCGCCCCACGCAACGAGTTGGGCGAACCGGGTTCGGGCCTTCCTGGATTTGGGGGATGGGAGCGAGCCCCGCGCATCCGGATCGGGCGCTCGGAGCTGAATGCTCCCAGGGCGGCTTGCCTGTATGCTGCCAGGCGTGGCGACTGAGCGGGAAGTCAGAAACCTCGAGCGCGAACGCGCGCGCTCGGCCTTGAAACGTTGCGGAGCAGAAAAGGACCTCGCTCGCCTGGCGAAGGCCGTCCAGCTCTCCCTGGGTTATGTGCCGCCTCGGGCAATCCCGCTGCTGGCCGAAAGAGTCGGCCTGGATGTCGAAGCCGTGACGAGTCGCCTGGAGTCGGAAGGCGGGATTCTCCTGGAACCGGATTGTCGCCAGCGCATCGAGATTTGTTCGGGCAAGACATGCGCGCGGCGCGGGGGGGCCAAATTGATCCGGCAGGCCCGCAGCACCTTGGGGATCGACTTGTTCCGGGAAACGCCGGATCAGCGGGTGCGGATCGAGCCCTTTCGATGCTTTGGCCAATGCGCCCGGGCACCGAATTTGCGGGTCAACGGTGTGGTTCAAGGGGCCATGACGGAAAAACGCTTTGGCTTGTTCCTGGGTGCTCTCGCTCGCGTTTCCAAATGAGGGCCCGGCCCGAACCGCTTCGGAGAGGGGGGCCGATCATCCTGGATTTTTTATGGCCGGCTCGTTGTCGAGTCTCGGACTGCGCGCGCCCCTATCGAGGGTTGGCGCGTAGTCGCAGATTTCACTCAGCGCGCGTAATCAACATAGATGGGCGACGACCAGGCACGGGGTTCGTCCGGGGCCAGGCACTCTTCGCCTCGTTCGCAGGGATCCGTTTCCACGCAGGCGGAGTCGTCGCTGGCGAGACAGCGCAGGGTGGCGCCGTTGACCGTGGGTTTGGGGTTCTCGAAAACCCGCGCGTAATAGACCGCATCCCTTCCTGCAGCTGCGAATTCCCCGTCCTCGAAATCCGCGATGCAGCCGGCGGGATCCGCCGGGCAGTCGAAGCTGAGCCACGGATCATCGATCAGGTTTTCCATCGCCTCCCCTGAATGGGATTGGGGGCGAATGCGAACGACTTCGATTCGCGAAATCGGGCGGCGCATTTCGCTGGGGTGATGGCATTCCCCACGGCAAAGGCGTTCCAACTCTTCCGGGCCCAGGGCGCCCACGGTTTCATCGGGGCAGCCGGGCATCTGCTCAAAGGAGCCGACTGCGCGAACTTCGAAGCGCGGGGAAGAGGAGATTTCGATTTCCGAACCCATGGGATGGCGTTGGTCTTCGGTGATCAGGTCGAAGTGAAGAAGGATGCGCCCCCCGCTCGTGCCATAAACCCGCTTCTTCTTCAATGCTTCCCAGATCGATTCGCGGTCACGGCCCGCGGAGTGGACCGCAACCAAGCCCCCGGTGTAGAGAAAGGATTGAGTTCGTTCGGTCTCGAAGAGTTGGAGCCCGCTGAGTTTTTCGCGTGCCTTCTCGATAGTGCGAGCCCGAGCGGCCGGAGGATCCTCTGGTCCGCGCAGGAAGGCTCCGACGATTCCGTCCGGCGGGTCAACCTTTCGTTGGGCGGCGTCGGTCATGAAGCGCATCTCTTTATAACCCGACCCGGCGCGCGAGGTGTGGATATCGCTCGACGCGATAAATCCCATTCGGAAACGTTTCGGCTTCTCGGTCGGCGAGGCGTGGGGGTCCGAGCCGGGGTCCCTTGTTAAAGATCCGAAATCCCCCACCGCGGCGATGTATTGGGCGCTCCCCATGGGTCGGTATTTGAAGGCGGGTTGACGGCAGTCCCGGCACTGGCCCGCATCGAGCCAATCCCGGCCGTTGGCGCCGGGGACCGTAGCCTGGGGCGAAGTGCCGGCTTCCACCGCATAGCGCTCGGCTTCGGAAGCGCGAAGGTCGCACTCATCGCTGCTCTCCCCCTCGTTCAGGCAGCGTTCGCGGATGATTTCTCCGGCTCGGCGGCAGAGGGGCAGGTAGTCTGCGCTTGCTTCGGGGCAGAGCAGTTCTTCGTTCTCGCCCATCTCCACCGCTCGGAAGTCGCGATACGCTTCGCTCTCACCGTGTCCGGAGTAGACCTCGATCAGGGTTTGGCGCTTCGGGTCGTGGTTGCCGCCTTCGAGTTGGTGTTTCCAACTCGAGCCCGGCGGCGTATAGACCCCCCAGGTGGTCCCGTGCGGGATTACGATGGAATCGTGACCCCATTCGTCGAGTTTTCGAAAGAGATCGGCCGGGGTTTGGGCGATTTCGCGGCAATCGTCGGGGAGAGTGCGTGCATCGCCGTCCCCGCAGATGGAAAGGCCGCTGAGATCTGTCCAGCGGCGCGCGAGGTCGTGCATCCGGCCGCCGGCCTGAAGAGCAAGTGCTCCCCTTGCCCACACCGAGGGCGGGTGGGCAGCAACACCTCCGGCACTGGCGGCGATGGGGCGGGTGGGAATCTGCGCATCGTCGGTATGGGCGAGCACCACGTTCTTGTGCCCATAATGTTCAGCGGGGATGAGTCCCATTTGAGTCCACTCCCATCCGAGAAAGGCGACCATGTCGGGCGCCGCTTCGTCTCCCGCCAGGGCATTGCATTGGCGGATGGAGTCGATACTTCTGCGCCAGTCGGCGGGAGCGATATTCGAGGCGTGGTCGTTGAGCGAATAGAAATCAAGGCCTGCGCAATGGCGCGCGAAGTCGCAGGCATCAGCCGGCGTGTGTGCCCCTTCCCCGCCCATCATGGGCAGGTTGAGCATGAAGGCATCGAATGAAATCGTGGTGTGGACATGAAGGTCGCCGAAAAGGATCTGGGGGTCCTCGCTCGGCGCTCCGAGCTTTTCGAGTGCCTCGCGCTGGCGAGAGAGCGCACGCGCGTTGCTCTGGGCCGTGCGGGCTGGGGCGGCGGGCGTAAACGACGCGCTATCCGATTGGCCGAAAACCCCCCGGCCGGCGAGGCCCACCGTGAGGAGGGCAAGCCCTGCCACCACGAGAACGACGAGGTAAACCCGGGTTCGGCGTCGAATGGTGGTTATCTCCCTGGATATTCAGCCCGGCCGCTGGCTGGAACTCAATTGGGTTGGAGCCGGCTGACTGTCGCCTGCTTGCCCCAATGGCTGCTGAGATTTCTTTGGAAATAGGGGGGCCGTTCTTCCAGCACACTCGTGGCGAGCCAGAGCCGCTTCAGATGACGCACCTGTCCCGTTTCGTGGTCATCTTCGTAAGCCGTTCTCGCATGGAGCACGTGATAGTTGTTGACGAATTGCATGTCGCCCGGCTGCAGGTCCATGAAAACGTTGTATTGCGGATCTGTCGTCATGGCATCCACGCGCTGCATTGCTTCCTCGGCGAGTTCGCCGATGGGCGGGGCCCCGGCGTGGCGTTGGGAGGCAAGGATATAGGGGCGGATATAGCGGACGAAGAGCCGCTCCCCCCAATGGGTGAAGACGGGCATCTCGTACCAGGGTTGTCCGCCGGGCGGCTCGGCGTTGCGAAAATCGTAGGGCTGGGGTTCGTAGAGCGCGGCGGCGAGGTCGGGCCTTTCGCGCACGAGGTCGTTATGGATCGCCACCGCGTTGGCGATGGTGGAGATGCCGCCACTTCGCGCTTTTTGCAGGCACATGAGTCCCACGAGATCCGAGCCATCCGAGTGATAGGGAAAAGCCACCCGTCCGATTTCGTTGCCCCGGGAATTCGGATCCCTGCCCTCGACCCCCTGGTCCGTGACATCGCCCAGAACATGGCCGTATTGGTTCTGGGGCCACGGGGCGCCGAGATGCATGCCAATTCCCCAGTAGATCATTTCCATCTCGCTTTGGGAGTACTTCTCTCGAGGCACTCCCCGGAGCAGGACGAAACCGCGACCGTTGATCAGATCCGCTTCGATGGCGCGGAGCCGCTTTTGGAGGGTGCGAAGCGGAAAATCTGTGCTCTCGATATCGAGGACATCAGCGGATCGCGCGAGGGCATGGCGGAGGGCTGCATCGATTTCGTCGACTTCAGCCGGGGCGAGAGTCTCGATCCAGAGGGAATCCTCGGGAAAGTCCTCGGCGCGCCACTCAGAGGCGATTTCGAGCGGTTGGGGTGAGTTCTGCATGTCATGTCTCCCTGGATCAGGAGAGATTAGGCGAGTTGGTTAGCGCCTGCGATTCGGCTTATTCTGACCGGGTTGAAGTCATGGCGAGGAGGCCAGCATGCTGGACCGTGTAATTCGAGGAGGAACTCTGGTGGACGGGACTGGCGCGCCAGCGCGCCGTGCGGATGTGGGCATCCGCGAAGGCCGAATCGTCGCCGTGGGCGAAATTCAGGAGAGTGCCCGGGAGGAAATCGACGCTTCGGGTCTTCTGGTCACCCCGGGTTGGGTCGATGTTCATACCCATTACGATGGCCAGGTGACCTGGGATCCCGAGATCACACCCTCTTCCTGGCATGGCGTGACGACGGTGGTGATGGGCAATTGCGGCGTGGGCTTTGCTCCCGCAGAGCCCGCGCGCCACGATTGGTTGATCGGCCTGATGGAAGGGGTTGAGGATATTCCCGGGACCGCGCTCGCCGAGGGCATCACCTGGGAATGGGAAAGCTTCCCCGAATATCTCGACTCGATCGAGAAGACGCCTCACGCCATCGACATCGGAGCCCAGGTTCCCCATGGCGCGCTTCGCGCTTACGTAATGGGTCCGCGTGGAGCTGATCACACCGCCGTCCCCACGGCAGAGGAAATCGCCGAGATGGGCCGGTTGGCACGCGAAGCCATCGCCGCCGGTGCGCTTGGCTTTACGAGTTCACGAACCCGAAACCATCGCACGAAAGACGGCGAGCCCACGCCGAGCCTGACGGCCAGCCCGGAAGAAATGTTGGGCATCGCCGAAGCCCTGGGTGAGGGCGGGAGTGGCGTTTTCGAGATGGTGGCTGATTTCGTCGACCTCGAAGAGGAATTCGGATTGCTTCGAAAGATGGTGGAGGTCTCGGGCCGCCCCATGTCGATCAGCGTGGCCCAGAGCGACGCCGCGCCCGAGCAATGGCGTCGTCTGCTCGATCTGATCGCCGACGCGGTGGCAGACGGGCTCCCCATGTACGCCCAGGTGCCCCCGCGCGCCATCGGGATCTTGTTGGGCTTGCAGGCCAGCCTGAATCCTTTTGGCGGTCATCCCACCTTCCGCCGTGAATTGGCGCATCTTCCCCATGCGGAACTTGTCGAACGAATGAGGGATCCGGAACTGCGAGCCCGGTTGCTCGAAGAGCGCCCGCCCCCTGGCCTGGAAACGCTTCTCGGGGATTTCGAACGGCTCTTCGAGTTGGGTGATCCGCCGGATTACGAACCCCCCCCGGAACAGAGCATCGCCGCCCGAGCCGCGGCCATGGGGGTGGAAGCGAATGCCCTGGCCTATGGCCTGATGCTCGAATCCGACGGTAAAGCCCTGCTCTATCGTCCCTTTCTCAACTACACGAATTTCGATCTCGACGTGAGCCGGCAGATGCTTCTGGACCCCAACACGGTTCCGGGCCTCGGCGATGCGGGGGCCCATTGCGGCATGATTTGCGATGGCAGCTTTCCCACCTACCTCCTGTCCCATTGGGGGAAGGATCGGTCGCGAGGGGAGCGGCTTCCGCTCGAATCTCTCGTCAAGTGGCAGACGGCTGATACCGCCGCCTTGGTGGGGCTGGAAGATCGCGGGCGGATTCTTCCGGGGATGCGCGCCGATCTCAACTTGATCGACCTCGAGGCGCTTCGCCTGGAGCCACCGGAAATGGTCTTCGACCTGCCCACCGGCGGCAAGCGATTGATCCAGAAAGCGAAGGGATATCGCCAGACCCTGGTGGCGGGGGAGACCATCTGTGCCGACGGCGAGTTGACGGGCATCCGGCCCGGTCAATTGGTTCGGGGTGCGCGCTCGAATCCCTCTGAGCCCATGGAATCCGCCAGCCAAGGGGAGGGTTCGGCATGAGGAAAGTCGAGACGAATAAGGTGATTTCCCCTTCGAAATTCGCGCACATTGTATTGCGCACGCGCGATCTCGAAAAAGCCCTGGCCTGGTATGCGGATGTGTTGGGAACCGAAGTCGTTTTCAAAAACGATTTCGCTGCATTCGTGACCTATGACGAGGAGCATCATCGGCTCGCCCTGGTGGTTACGCCCGAAGAGGAAAGGTCTCCGCCCGGCGCCGCGGGTCTGGATCATTTTGCCTATGGCTTCGATGACTTCGGCGACTTGATGGCCAGCTATAAGCGTTTGCGGGATATCGGGATCAAACCCGCCTGGTGCATCAACCACGGCCCCACGACCTCGTTCTATTACGAGGATCCCGACGGGACCCGGATGGAATTTCAGGTGGATAACTTCGCAACAGAAGAAGAACTCAAGGGATGGATGGATACCGAGGCGTTCGCGAAAAATCCGATCGGAGTCGAGTTCGATCCGGATAAGTTGCTGGCGCGCTACGAGGCGGGTGACCCTCTCGAAGAGTTGGTCCTGCAGGGAAGCGCCTGATCGGAGCTACTCGCGAAGGTGTGCGCGGAATGCGCGCGAATCGCTCTAATGCCGCGCCGCCGGTAGCACGATGCCCTGGGAGAGTTGCCACCCCTCGGCTTCGGTCAGGAGGGGGAGCAGGCGAGTCTGGCCTTCGGCGAGATCATCTTGGGCCGCGGCTTCGGCGGCTCGGGCTACGGTTCTGGAGACGGGGTCTGGGCTCTCGGCAAGAGCCCCCGCCAACGCTGCCGCCTCGGGGTATTGGCCTGTTCTCAGAAGGCTCCACACGAGTCTTCGCAAGGTCACGAGGTTGTCGGGTTCCGCTTCCAGCAGTTGTTGATCGATTCCGATGGATCGCTCGTAGAGGCCGAGAATCGCATAGAGCGAGGCCGCGAAGCGGGCGGCCTGCCTCTCCTCTTCCGACCCGCCGGGTCTTGCCAGCGCCATCAGATTGGTAAAGAAGGTGGGGACGACCCCCTGGCGAATGGCCCAGTCGGGACGGGAGGCGATGACCCGGTCCACCTCGAAGCCGCGTTCCGAGTTGAAGGGGACGGCCTGGCGACGGTAATAGCGCGCGATGCGTTGAAGGTTTTCCTGGTTGCGCGGATTATTTCTCAGGTAAATGGCCCCGGACAAATTCCTGAAGATGGGAATCCAGCCCGGGGTTCTCTCCAGATGAGCGGTGGTGTAGTAGAGGGGGCGACCGCTGCTCTCGGCGGTGGGCAGGCGTGCGCCGAGAAAGAGGTCGATACCGTGCCGGTCGAGAAGATCTGAAAGGCTCTCGCCCGGGCGCTCCCCCCTCGCCTCCAAGATGGGCCGGTTGGCCGCCATGGCTGCGGGGTCGACGTTGAGGCTGCCATTCACGAAGGTGCGGATTTCTGGAGCCAGCCAGTAGCCGAAGAAGCCGCCCGCCGAGTACTTGCCAAAGAGGGTGCCCTCCAGTTCGGCATCTCGCAAAAGCCAAACCGCCTGGCTGCTGTATTTGGCGGCGGGGTACGGGGCGCCGTAACCCGCCAGGCTTTGGGGAAGGATGGAGGAGATCATCGGCCACGGGCCTATGCGCAGAAAAGCAAAAGCCAGGGCCACGCTGGCCATGGCCAACCCCCAACTCGGGGCGCGCCGTGGCGATGGTTCTGAGATCGCCGGGATCGTTCGGCTGATCTGGGCGAGGAGCAGCAAGGGAAGGATGCCGAGCCAAAGAAAGCGTACACCGAAGAGGGGAGCGCAAAGCGCCGCCGCCGCCATGACGATCAGCGCTGGGTCTACGAGAGGCTCTTGCCAGCCATCTCTGCCGGGTCGCCGGGCTCGCACCCAGGTCGCCAGGCAAGCGATCGGAGTCAGGATCCAGAGCGACCCATTAATTCCCCAGGAGAGCAGTGAAGGGGGGAGGCCCGCGACGGGCATCTCGAAGAGATGGACCCGGGTCCACTCATCCGCGACCCGGCCCAGATCGGGAGTATCACTGCCGGCGACCCAATAGGCGATATGGGGATCGAAGCCGCTGGGGTTGATCGCGGTGGCAAGGCCGGCGAGTACGAAGGCTACGCCCAGACGCGTTGCCCTTTGACTTGCTTCCTGCCGGGCTTCTCCGCGACCGAAAAAAGCGGCGAGCAGGGTTCCCCCGAGTCCCGCTCCGATGAAGAGGGGACCGAGCACGAACCCGGCGTGCAGATTGGCCCAGACGAGACAGAGCGCGATGGCGCCCGCGATCTGGGACCGACTCGGCGGCCGTCGGTGTTCGAAGAGCAGGCGGTAGAGGATCAGCACCGCGAGCATCGTGAACAGATGAGGACGGATCTGCACCACGCGGTAGGCGGCGAGCACCGCGAAGGCGCTGGTGGCTAAGCTCGCCACGAGCAGCGAACCACTGGCGCGCTTGAGGGCCGAGCCTGCCAGGAGCAGGAGAGCAGCGACGAGGCCCACGTGCAGGATCCGCAGGCCTTGGAAGCCCGTCAGCCATTGGCCGAGGTAGAAGATGACGTCCGTCAGCCAGGCCGACGGGAGAGGCGGCCCCGGGGCGGCTGCGAGGAGCGGATCGGCGCTGAGCCACGGGCCCTCGGCCGCGTAGGCCCGGCCCAGGGAGAGATGAAGCCAGATGTCATCGCTGAGGATGGGCTGACCCGTGGCGACGAGAAGAAGCCCGAGCAGGACGGTCGTGGCCCCGACCGCGATCCAACCCGGTAAGCGATCGGCGTGTAGTAGGGGCGGCATGGCGAGCCCTCAGGCGCCTACTCGGGAGAGAAACGAAAGCGGAGGCCGACATGGCCCGTGTAGGCCCAGCTCTCCTTTTCGAAACTGAAGCTGGCGGATTCGCATAGGGGGTCTTGGTCTGGGGTCGGCACGCGGCAGTTCCGAAAAAGGTTCTCGTTACGGCCCTCTACGTTGCTGCCGGGACCGGGCACATCACCTTCCCCGGGTAGAAGGAAGCTATCGTCGGGCGTATTCTGCGCGTCGAACTTCACCGAGAGGTCATCACCCATGAAGTGGTACGCACGTATTCCCGAATAGATGGAAACGACGAACGGTCCTACCCGGCCTGTATCCATTTCCACTTCGAGGCCCGGGCCCACGCCGTGGTAGACGCGGCTAGAACTTCCATCGAGATTGATCTCCCTGTAACCGGCTTCGGCGGGCGTCGGATTCTCGTCGGGATCCGGTGGGAAATTGAAAGGATCGTCGCTGAAAATTGGAGTCGTGGGGGTCCACTGCGACATATCACTGGGGGGATTGTAAAAGGTGGTTCTGGTCGCCTGGCGCAGTGTGCCCGAGATCTTCATCTCTTCTCTCAGGTACTCGACGGTGGGTTTGACACGAAACGTCCTGTCTCCGATCTCGAAGGTGAAAGCGATTCCCAGACCAGCGCCCACGAGGAGCGAGTCGACGCTTGCCGTCAGTTTCGCTCCTTGGCCGATGATCTCCTGCTCGGAGCCGTATGAGGGTGGCACACGGTCGGTCAGTTCCGAGAAAGGAAAGGGCAGTTCCATTTGGTCGAGAGGAGAACCGATCCGGGTGATGCCCCGGGCGAAACCGAAGGCATAGCCGATGTCGACGTGAGCGAGGGCACGGGGGCTGCCCCAGTCCGATAGCAGCGCTGGTGACATCAACTCAGTCGCGAGGCTGAAATAGGGAGTCATCATTCGGCTTGTATCGGATGCGGGTACCTGTTGTCGCGTGAGATATTGGTTGTCGGTCGAGCCCGTTTCTCCCCAGTTGCACTCGTCCGGACCGCCGCGTGACACAGCCGAGCCAGCGCCGCCCGAGCCGAGCCAGCAGGCGCCGTAAACCTCGCTGCCTGAGAGTATCCCGCCTGACTCCGTAAATAAACGTCCACTATGATCGGCAATAGATAAACTCAGCACGACTGAAACGTCGAAAGGGAACTCATTCAGTGAAGTTGCACCGATGGACGGGAGGGGCGATGCTCGCCCGGATGCCGCTCTTCGTCAATAGAGTTCGCCGCTGCCTGCTGGCCCTCGTACTGGGCTTTGCGGTGATGCCGCCCAGTCCATCATCGGCGAGCGAGCATACCACCGCCTCCATGAAGCGGTGGGCGCCCGCCATTGCGGTCCAGGGCGGAGTCCTGGCCCAGACTGCGAGC
>JAAZXM010000056.1 GCA_014240165.1 Myxococcales bacterium
CGGAAGCGCCCGGCCCTTGTCTCGCGGTGCTCGGGAAGCCGGGAGCCCTTGCGCTTCTTCTCTCACTTCATGGGTATGTTGTCCGGCCGCCGGAGAGGCCGAGCCCACCTGACCCGGGCTTCTCTCCAATTTGTACGTGATGCCCACTGTGCGGATCTTGCCGAGCTCGGGGTCATCGATCTCGGCCACACAGCCATCGTCGAGGAGCAGGGGGTCGGACCAGCCTTCTTCCGGGGAGCGAATCTTCTGGATACAGACGCCGGCCTTGGCCCCCGCCTCGGTCCAGGCATCGGCGCTGAATTTCGCGAAGGTCTTGGCCATGGGTTCCCAATAATGGTGAAGGACGAAGAGCTCCTCGGGTCCCAAGCCGATGCGATCCGGGTCGTCACGCACCCGCAGGTCCGGGTGGGCATCGAGTTCGTCCCCTTCCCCCGCGGCCAGGACGAAGCGCGGGTTGGGGGGCCAGCAATGAACCCAGCGGCCGTCACTGCACTCGAAGAGTCCCTTGGGTGAGCGGCTATCCGCCACCCAGGTGGAGAAGCCCCAGGCGTCGAGGTTCTCGCCGGTGGCGAACGCCATAACACCCGCCGAGAGCGCGCCCCGAAGCAGGGAGGTCTCGACCCATTGTCCGCGCCCCGTGACTTCGCGAGCCCGCAAAGCAGCGCTGATGGCGACGGTGGCTGCGTGCCCGGCTCCGAGGCTCGGGAAACGGGAACCCGGAAAGAGCGGCCCTTCCCGATCGGCGCCCTGGCAGGCCTCGGCGGGCGCTTCGAACTCGGGGGAGAAAACCGGCTTGCCCGAGAGAAAGGCGGCGGAGCCGCCCACGCGCCCGCGTTGTTCCCAATGCAGCCCCGTGCGCGCGGCCACCAGGGCGTCGTAGCCGGGGCGCTCCGAATGGCGATTATCGCGTCCATAGCCCGTGATGGAACAGTGGATCAATTGGGGATTGTCTGGGGAAAGCGTTGCGTAGTCGAGGCCCAAGCGCTCGGCCCGGCCGGGCGGGAAGCTCTCTACAAAAACATCCGCATGGCGGAGCAGGGCCCGAAGCGTTTCATGATCCTGGGGGTCCTTCAGGTCGAGTACCGCGCTGCGCTTGCCCCGGTTCCAGCCGTGGTAGCCCAATTGGCTCCGAAAGGGATCGCCCCCCGGACGCTCGACCTTCGTCACCTGGGCGCCGTGGTCGGCGAGCATCATGGTGGCCATGGGCCCCGCGATCCCTTCGGAGAGATCGATCACCCGAATGCCGTCGAGAACTCCAGCCATGCAACCCGCTTTCCCTGTGGTCCTGACCCGCTACGGGCCGCGCTATTCGATGCCGTACATCCGGGCACCATTGCCCCAGGTAATCGCCCGCACCTCGTCTTCGGGTACGCCCTCGAATTGCTTTCGAATCTTGTCACCGGCGCCCGGCCAATTGCATACCGGGTGGGGGAAATCCGTTGACCACAAGACGTTGTTGATCCCCAACTCGTGGCGCAATTCGACACCTTCGGGTTCGTGGACGAAGGTCACGGCCATCTGCCGTTTGAAATAGGTGGAGGGCAGTTCGGTGACTCCCGGAAAGTCGTAATGATGATGCATCCGGCTGTCGAGATAGCGGATGAAGCCCGCCAACCAGAAGAGCCCGGGCTCGACGAAAACCACCTTCAGTCGGGGATGCCGTTCGAGTATGCCGGTCAGGATATACCAGCAAAGGGTTTCCCCGATGGCGAAGCCCGGCATGGCGGTGAAGATGCCCTTTTGGGGCGTCGGATCGCGTCGGAAGGTATCCCACAGCGAATCCTTCAGGGTGAGGTGGTTGGCGACAACGATCCCCGTCTCCTCGAACGCCGCCCAGAGCGCCGTATAGCGGTCATCGTGATAGTCGGGCATGCCCACTTCGCTGGGAAAGTTCGGAATCTGGATGGAGCGCGCGCCCAGATCGGCCAGGCGATAGATCTCCGACACCGCGTAGTCGATTTCGATCAGGGGGAGCTGGTAGCTGATCAGGATCCGCTTGGGATCGACTGAGGCGAAATTATGCAGGGTGTTGTTGTACGCGGTGGCGCATTCCTTCCAGTGCTCGCCCACCTGGTAGACCTTGCTGGTGAAGTCGAACTCCGAGTACATCACCTCGCAGTGCACGCCGTCGTCTTCCATGGCCTCGAGCCGGGCCTTGGGGTCGAAGTAGCCCGGGTGGCGGGCGGCTTCGAGATCGACAAAATCCTCGAGTTCGAGGCTGCCGCCGGCCATCTCCTCGTTTCGCTTGGCATCGTATTTCGCCATGCCCGCTTCCCAGGCATCGTGGTATTTCGATGCCAGGTTCTGCTTCACCTGGTCGGTGGTGATCACGCAGTGCGAATCGGCCGAAAAAAGTCGCGTATCGTTCGTCATCGAGTGCTCCTGGCGTTCCGAGATGGGCCTGGCCCGAGAGTCTAGAGAAGAAGACCCGCTTGGGTAGGGGGCTGTTCTCGGGCCATGCCTCGGCACGGATCCTGGCGCGCGGCTTCAGGAGCGTTTCTTTTCAGCCGCGGGGCGTGCTCAGAATGCTGAGCAGGTCGCTGTAGTCGTCGGTCCAGATGGGCGCCGAGCCACCCCGGCGAGGTTCGATTGGAAGAGCAACGCCCACGTGATCGCCCGGCAGCCGAAGCTTACGGCTGGCGGATCCAATCGAAGTCAGCAGGTCGGCGAGTTGTTGGGGCTCTCGGGCGATCACCACCCACCGTGAGGGCACAGTCGTGAGTTGCGGCGCCGAAGCGGTACGGATTTCGGCGGCGGCCAATCCCTGGGCCCGGGCCAGTCGGAAGGAAAGGTTGGTGAGGTCGAGATGCCGGTTCGAGACGTGGAGGGCGAGGATCCCCTTGGGCCCCAGTCGCTGGGCGTAGAGTTCGAAGGCTTCCCGGGTGAGCAGGTGAACCGGGACGGCATCGCTGCTGAACGCATCGACTACGAGGACATCCCAGCCCGGTTCGCCTCGGCGTTCCTCTTCCTCCAGCGCCAGGCGACCATCGGCTTCGACGACCTCGATATCGGCCTGGCTATCCCCGAGAAAGGTGAAAAAGCCCGAAGTCCGGGCCAGGGAAACCACTGCGGGATCGATCTCGTAGAAGCGGTAGAGGTCTCCGGGCCGACCGTACGCCGCCAGGGTACCCACGCCCAGGCCGATCACCCCAACCCGGAGCGGCGCGCCCTGGGCCGCGCTCTGCAGGGTCAGTCCCACGCCGCCCGCGAAACCATAATAGGCCGTGGGGAAGCTCCGGAGATTGCCCGAAGTGAACTGCAGGCCGTGAAGCGTGGTGCCGTGCCGAAGTACATGGGCCGGGGCTTCCCCCTCGGCCGAAGTGATCACGCGCAGGACGCCGAAGAAGCTGCGCTCCTGGTGAATAACGCCCGAGGTGCGGAAACGCTCATGGGAGGCCATGGCGAAGACAACCCCTGCCGCCAACGCGGTGGCGGCCAGACGTCGCCACGGGGAAGTCGAGAAATGGATGCGGCTTCGGGAGTCGCGCATGGCCAAGCCCAGAACCAGCAGCCACCAGGCGGCGAAGGCCACTGGGACTTCGTAGTAGTCAATGAACCAATGCTCGGCGACGATGCCCACGAAGAGTCCGCCCAGTGCGCCCCCCGCAGAAATCCAGAGGTAATAGGAACTGAGCGCCGTCACGGCCGGGCGTCGCCGATAGAGTTCGCCGTGGAGCACCATGCAGGTGCCGAAGAGCAGAAGCAGGTAGAGCGAAATCGCAATGGGTCGGGATTGGAATGTCGTGAGGGGCGCCGGGTCGCTGAATGCAGGATCGGCTATCGGCAAGGCCAGCGCTGTGATCACCACCAAGGCCACGAACGGGCCGCGCCGATAGAAGCGCTCGGAAGCGAAGGAGAGGATGAAGGTGACGAGGTAGACCGCCAGGGGCAGGATCCAGAGAAAGGGAACGCTGGCCACATCGAGGCAAAGCTGGTTGCTGATGCCCATCAGGAGCATGACCGCCACGCAGGGGAGCGCCATCCAGAGCGCGACGGGGCGAACGCCGGCTTCGTGCGTGTCTGCGGGCGCCGGGTCTTCGGAAGCGGGTTCTGCTGCGCCGCGCCTTGCGAGAGCCACGCCCCCACAGGCCAGAACCGCCAAGCCAATCGCCGCGAAGCCCGCGGACCAGGTCGTACCCGTCTGGATCAGGCCAAAATTCGGTTCGAAGAGAAGGGGATAGGCAAAGAGGGCCCCCAATGATCCGGCATTCGAGAGCGCATAGAGGAAATAGGGTGCTCGGCCGGGATGGGCGCGGGCAAACCAGGTCTGGACGAGGGGCCCCGTGGCCGCGAGAAAGAGAAAGGGCAGGGCGACGTTGGCCACCAAAGCCGTGAGGATTCCGGTGGCCGCATCCGAACTGGCCTGGGGGCGAAATGTTTCGCCGGGCAGGACGGGAAGCGCCCAAAACGCAAACGCGAAGAGCAGGGCGTGGAGCCCCCATTCGAGCCGCGGCCGGCCCAAGCGCAGCAGCAGGTGCGCGTAGGCGTAGCCCGCGAAGAGGGTCACCTGATAGAAGGCGAGGCAAAGCGCCCAGACTCCCGGCGCGCCGCCGTACCAGGGGAGCAGGCGTTTGCCCACCATCGGTTGAACGAGGAAGACGAGGAAGGCCGAGCCCGCGATGGCGGCTGCGAAGAGCAGAAGCCCCGGAGCCGGCCATCTTTTGGCGGGGGTGGCTTTGGCCTGTTGTTTCCCGCGCGTTCGATTGCGGGATTTCGATTTTTTTCGTTTGGACACGAACCGACTCCACCCCATGGGCTGCCGATCGCGTCCACCCTGCACAGGGTGGACGCGCCCGCCCCTTACACTCATCGGCAGGGAAGCCGCGGATTCTGAGCCTCCGGGCTCGCTCGGGGCACGCCTCATGCGGGGTGTGAGCCCCCCTGTTCTTCGCAAGGGGCGCAGGTGGGCGGCCACTTCTTCGGCCGGAGCCCGAAAGCTCTGCCGGTCCACTGCGCCCCGCTTGCCGCATGGGCTGCGGGCTGGGCTGAGAGATCACGAGCCCTTCATCTTTACGCGGAGGTTGCAGTCCCAGCCTCCGTTCTGGAAACTGCCTTGGTTGGTGTGCTCTGGCGCTCACCGAAGGATCAAGTCTTGAAGAGGCGAAGGGGGAGCCGGTGAAGGGCAAGGGGTTTAGCCGATGGTTTTGATGAAGTCTCCTGCCGGGTTCTTTCGGGTTCGCACCTTTCTCGTTGTCGCCTTTGCCTGCCTGATCGCCTGCCAGCCCGGCGAGGAGGCGGCCGAGCCGCCCAAAGCCGTCGACTACGCGGAAATAGAGGCCAGGCTCGAGCCCCGGGCGCCGCGGGGCAAGACATCCGACGCGTTTCCGAATATCCGGATGACCGACCAGCACGGCCATGAATACCGCTTCTTCGATGATCTGATCAAGGACCGCTCGGTGGTGGTGAATTTCATGTTCACCGATTGCGCCCTGATCTGTCCCGGAACCACTTCGCACCTGGCGCGCCTGCACGCGGTTTTCGGCAGCGCGATGGGCCGGGACCTGACCTTCATCTCCGTCACCTTGGACCCGGAAAATGACAGCCAGGAAGCGCTCCACGAATATTGGAAAGCTTTCGGCGGCCATGAGAACTGGCTCTACCTGCGCGGAGATTTCGAAGAAACCGAATTACTCCGCAGGCGCATGGGCGTCTACGACCTTGATCCCGTGGTCGATGCGGACAAGACCTCACACGGCGGAATCGTGACCTTCGGCAGCGATGCCAAAGACCGTTGGGCCGCGCTTCCCGCGCTTTCCAGCCTGCACGACCTGCGGGATACCATCATCCGCTTTGCTCTCGCGGGCCGGCGACCCCGTCCCGCAGCGGTGGGGGACGACGGGTCGGCCCCGAACGCGGGAATGGACCGTGTCTATTCAGGGCAGGGCGTGATTCGCGAAATCTCGCCCGAAAAGGCCGAGGTCATCATCGAGCATGAAAAGATCGACGGGCTGATGCCCGCCATGACGATGGCCTTCTCGCTCGCGAAGGGGCTCTCTTTGGAGGGTTTCTCGGTGGGGGAGGCGGTGCGCTTCGGGCTCGTGAATTCCGACGACGGCTTCGAAGTGGTTGCCCTGGGGCGTGATCGCCCGGAACCGCCGTCCGCCCCTTCGGCCAGCGCCGCCTCGGGCGCAGGGGGCAAGGACTACGCGCTCTATTGCGCGAGTTGCCACGGCCCGGCCGGCGACGGGGACGGGCCCCTGGCGGCGACCCTCGATCCGCGCCCCGCCCGGCATTCGGATGCCGAGTACATGGCGGGCGTTTCGGACGCGGATCTCTTTCGCGTCATCCAGGAAGGCGGGGCGGCGGTAGGGAAGTCGCCCCTGATGGCCGCCTGGGGTGGGACGTTGTCCGAAGATCAGATCAAGAACCTTGTGGCTTTCATCCGAACCCTGGCCAAGCCACCGGCGGCGGCCGAAGGCCAGGGTTCACAGGACTAGTCCCCTCAGTCCCAGCCCTCAGTCCCAGCCCGACAGAATCAGGCCCTTCGGGCCTGATCTCCCAGGCGCACGGTTCGGCGAAACTTCGCCCGCTGCTTTTCGAGAGACGCTGGATGGGACGCCCGGCTATTTTGCGTTCGGGCCGCTGAGCCCTTCCGGGGTCGCCTCGTGGTGCTGCAGAATTTCGACCTGATAGCCATCGGGGTCGCTGACGAACGCCGCGGTGACGGGCCAGTCGGCCAGTCGCTCGGGCGCCGAGATCGACTCTGCACCCGCATCCATGCAGCGCTTGTAGAGTCCCTCGCAATCGTCGGTGCTGAGGTAGAGCTTCCAGAAGGCGTTGCCGTGGTCGATGGGGCCCTTGTGATCGTGGTGCCAGGCCAACTGGATGCGGTTGCCATCCTCTCCGGACAAGATCACCTCGCTCGTGTTCGGGATTTCCACGCGGTGCGTGATCTCGAGCCCGAGCACGGTTTCGTAGAAGTGAACGGATTTCTCGAGGTCGCTGACGTTGATGCAATATTGGTCGACGCTGGTCTTCATGAGCCTGGCACTCCCTTGTCTTCGATGTTTTTCGCCCGCGGGTCTCGGCGTTGAGCCGAACGATAGGATAGATCGCGCCCGCTCCGCGCCCGGCCGCGCGGCGCTTCGCTTCGTCTATTTTTCGCCTGCTATGGGTTTCGCCAATCCGCGTGTAGCCCCAATTCGAGGCAGAGGGGCTGGGCGAGCACGATTTCCCCGTTGTATTTCCCGGCGTGGTCGTCGCTGGCCAGCCACGCGATCACCCGGCCGGGTACTTCCACCGGCGCCCCCACGGCGTATTTGGAGAGCTCTCCGTCGGGATCGTTGAGCTTCATGGCTTCGGTCAGAACGAAGCCCGGTTCGAGGTTCACGAAGCTCACCCCGCTCTCGGCGTGCTCGATGGCCAGCACCCCCGCCATGCGGAGCAGGGCCGCCTTGCTGGCCCCATAGGCAAAGCCCCAGCCCCCGCTTCCGGTGGGTGCGGGGGGGTCGCTCAGGGCGGCGTTGGAAACCATGTTGATCACGAGCCCTCGTCCGCGTTCGAGCATATGCGGCAGCACCTTTTGGGTGAGGTCGATCTGGGCCAGCAAATTCCCCTGCATCAGGGTGCGGACTTCGTCGAGTTCGAGTTCGAGAAAGGGGCTCATATTCGCGGGCCCGATATAGATGGCATTGTTGAGCAGGACGTCGATTCTGCCCCACTGCGCGAGGGTGGCGTCCACAGCGGCCTGCATCGAAGCTTCGTCCAGCAGATCCAGTCGCATCGGGAGAGCGCGTTGCCCCGCCGCCTCCACCTGGGCGGCGGTGGTTTCGATGCTGCCGGGCAGCGGGCGGCCGTCGGCGGTTTCGCCCTCGCGCACAGTGCGCGCAGTGACCACCACGTCGAAGCCCGCCTCGGCCAGGGCAATCGCCGACGCGCGGCCGATCCCCCGGCTGGCTCCCGTTACGAAAGCGACTTTTCTTTCCGAGGATTGCATGCGTTGCCCGCTCGTGGCACTCATGGGGTCTTCATCCTGGCGTCGGCGAATGGCGCGGCGTTCAATCGCCTCGCAAGACCTGGTGGATCGTCATGCGGGCCAGTTGGGACATGTGGACTTCGTCCGGGCCGTCGGCGATGCGACAGAAACGCGCCTGGTGGAAGATCCTCGCCAGGGGCGTGTCCTGGGAAACCCCCATCCCGCCATGGGCCTGGATGGCGCGGTCCGCTACGTCCTGGCACATCTTGGGGGCGATGATCTTGAGCATGGAGATCATGTCCCGGGATTCCTTGGCGCCGAAATGATCCATCTTGTCGGCGGCGGCCAGGACCAGCAGACGAAGCTGCTCGATCTCGCAGCGCGAGCGCGCGATATCCTGGCGGATGCTGCTCTGCTCCGAGAGTTTCTGCCCGAAGGCCACGCGCTCTTCCACCCGCCGGCACATGAGTTCGAGGCAGCGCTGGGCCAGGCCCACGAACCCCATGGCGTATTGGAAACGCCCGGGGCCGAGCCGCCCCTGGGCGATCTCGAAGCCGCGCCCCTCGCCGAGAATCAGGTTCTCGATGGGCACCCGGCAATCGGTAAAGCGGATCTCGCCCTCGCCGCCGGGCGAGTGCCAGCTGCCAAAGGCCGAGAGCCGGCGCACGATCTCGAAACCCGGCGTATCGGTGGGCACCAGGATCATCGAGTGCTGCGCGTGCCGGGGGGCGTCGGGGTCGGTGCGCCCCATCACCACCATGACTTCGTTGTGGGGGTGGAAAATTTGCGTGGTCCACCATTTGCGCCCGTTGATCACGTACTCGTTGCCGTCGCGTACGATCTCGCACTCCATGTTGGTGGCGTCCGAGGAGGCGACCTGGGGCTCGGTCATCGCGAAGGAGGAGCGGATCTCGCCGGCCAGCAGGGGCCCCAGCCAGCGCTCCTGTTGCTCTTTGTTCCCGAATTTGGCGAGCACCTCCATGTTGCCCCGATCCGGGGCGTTGCAGTTGAAGATCACCGACGACCACGGAACCCGCCCCATCACCTCGGCCAGGGGGGCGTATTCGAGATTGCTCAGTCCCGGGCTGAAGTCGCCGTATTCCTTGGGAAGGAACCAATTCCAGATGCCCGCGGCCTGGGCCTTCTCCTTGAGGGGGGCAAAGCAGGGGGGCACCTTCCAGAGGTTTTCGGGGTCGGTGACGAAATCGTGTACTTCCTGCTCGCGGGGATAGATCTCGGCATCCATGAAGGCCTGGAGCCTTTCGCGGTATTGAAGAACCTTGTCGCTGAGGGCGAAGTCCACGTGGGGGGGTCCTTTCCGGGGTAGGCGCTCAGGGGGCGCGGGCGATATCGTGCTTCCGCGGCGCTGGGGCGATTGGCCGATTCGTTTCGGAGATGGGGATACCTTGGCGCATCGTTCGAACAATGCAATACAGGGGGCGGAGTCGCTTTTTCGCTCCGGCGAGGGAGCAAGCCCAGTATGGAGATAGGAAGCGTTCGTCCCAGCAAGCTGGCTCATTTCGTGGTGCGCACGGGTCGCTACCGCGCCATGGTCGACTGGTATTTGAAGGTGCTCGAGGCCGAGGTGGTCTTTGGGGACGATCAGGCGACCTTCATGTCCTATGACGACGAGCACCACCGGGTCGCGATCGTCCACATGCCCGGGCTGCTCCCCAAGACGCGCGCCATGGCGGGGGTCGACCACGTGGCCTTCACCTACGCGAACCTCGATGACCTGCTCTCCACCTACGCGCGCCTGGCGGGGGAAGGGATCGAGCCGGTCTGGCCCATCAATCACGGCGCCACGACCTCGCTCTACTATGAGGACCCGGACGCGAATTATGTCGAGCTGCAGATCGACAATTTTCCGACCCGCGCCGAGGTCGACGAATTTCTCGCCGATGGGCGCTTTGCCATCAACCCCATTGGCATCGATTTCGATCCCCGAGAGCTGCTCGAGCGCCGGAAAGCCGGGGCCAGTATCGACGAACTGACTCGCTGGCCCGAGCATGTGGAGCCGCGCCGAGATCCCCCCCCGGCGCGTTACCTGGGCCGGCTGCACGCTCTTTTGCTGGGCCTGCGCAACCGGCTGGTCCGGTGAGTCCCCGCCGCACCCCGGCCCCCTGATCGCCGCCCGCATCCGGCTTGCAGCGGGCGCCCCGAGCTTGCGGGTTTTGCGCGCGGCGCCGGGGCGCTAGCCTTCCCCGATGTTCGAAGGGATGCCGCCCAAGACCGTGTTCTGGATGCTGATCGTGGTGGGCCTGATCTACCTGCTGGTCCCCATGGATCTGATTCCCGATTATTTCGGGCTCCCGGGCCGCCTGGACGATTTGATCCTGCTGGGCGCCTTGGGCTGGTTCTACCGCAAGCACGTCAAGCAATACGCCCAGGCTCAGTCCGAGCCCCGCTCGGAAGCGGGCAACGAGAAGGCCGGCGCCGGCCAGGCGCCGCCATCACCGAAGGCCCGCAAGGGCGCCTTCGACCCCCACGCGGTACTCGGGGTGGGGCGTAAGGCCTCCGCCGACGAGGTGCGCGCCGCCTACCGCGCGCGCATGCAGGAATACCACCCGGACAAGGTGGCCCACCTGGGCTCGGACCTGCAGGAACTCGCCCACGCCAAGGCGCAGGACATTCAGCGCGCCTATCGCGCGCTCAAGGGCTGAGCCTCGGCCGAGGCCCAGGCGTTTCAATCGTCCGGCAGGGCGAGCGCGTCGGCGGGCACCAGCGCCCAGCTGTCATCGGGATCGAAGCTCTTCATCGACATCGCAAGCTTCTCGGTCTCGGGCCCGAGATCCTTCTGGTAGACCAGGCCGAGTTGGTTCACGAGAAAGCTCATGACACCCGACGCGCCGTATTTTGCGGGTGAGGCCACCATGCCGAAGCCCAGGGTCATGGCGCCGTCCTCGGTGTACCCATAGGCGCCGCCCGGGGCGCTTGCGCCCTGGGCATCGAGCACGCGGTAGAAGTAGCCCTCGAAGGGTTTGCCGGCGCCCTGGGCGGGCGTATAGCCCTCGTTCCGGGCCGCTGCGTAGAGGGGGCCAAGCGGGCTCGGGGCTTCATCGGCGGCGGTGGGCCAATAGAGCCCGTCCTTCTTTCCCTCGCTGCTGAGGATGAAGCGCGCGTAGCTGGGGGCGGCGCTTTGCTGGGGGTTTCGCGCGTAGTAGTCGCGCTGGGCATCGACAAAGGCCAGGCAGGCCTGGATCGTATTGAGTTCGTTGCGACCGATGCGCCGGTTCAGGATCTCCGCCGCGCCTTCGGGGGTGTCGAAGCGCCAGCCGCCTTTGCGCCCCCACCAATTGCCCTTGCTCTCCACCAGGGGGATGGGAAAGGGCCAGGCGTTCTCGCCGGCTTCCAGCACCGACACGCCCGGGGCCCAGTCGATCCAGCGATGGCGCGCGTCGTAGAGCGCAACAAAGCGCGCGTTCTGGTTGCGGTCCATCACGGGATCGCCGCTGCTGATCAGTTCTTCCGAGCCTCGGCCAAGAATCGCCTCGGCCGCGCCGTCGTCGCCGCTTCGCAGCGCGGCGACCAGCGCCTCGCCCGCGGCCTCGGGGCTGGCAAAGGCCCGGCCTTCGTGCAGGTCGGTTCCCAGGGTGCTGCAGGAAAGCGCGAGCACCGAGGTGATCACAGCCAGGATCAGGGCGGCGCTGTGCGCGTGCCCGAGAAAGCGTATTCGTTTCATCGTCGTCGTCCTCCACCACCACCACCCCGCATGCCGCCGAAGCCGCCATGGTGGCCGCCGCCACCGCCGCGGTTGAAACCACCGCCACCCCCGCCTCGGCCTCCGCCGCCGCCCCAGCGCGAGGATCCGCCCCGGCTCTCGAAGCCGCGGTTCGAGTTGCGCATCGCGTCGCGGCCATTCCCCATGCCGCCAAAGGCGGAGTCGCCGCCCCGGCCGCTGCGGTCTCTCGACCCCAGGTCGCGGTTGCCGCTGCCGCTGCCGAAGTCGCGGTCGCGGTCGCCCGAACCCAAGTTGCGATCGCTGGAGCCGAACCGATTGGAGGCCGTGTCCTTCAAGCCGGGCGGGTTGCTGCCCTTGAAGCTGTCGGCCTTGCCACTGGCGATCTGTTTCCGGCCCTGGTCCGCCCGGCCGCGAAACGAGTCGCGCGCCTTGGCGTTGCGCGTCTGGTTGCCCCCGTAGCGGTCCTGCAGGTCGCGGCTGCCATACGACACCCCGCGCCGATGTTGGTTGTTGTGGTTCCAATTGTTGTTGTTGATATTCGTGCGGTTGAAATTGTTGTAGCGGTTCACGTTGATGTTCACGTTCGAGCTATGCCAATTGCAGCCGCCCCAGAGCGCCGCCCCCACTGCCACCCCCACACCGAACGAGATGGCCGAGGTCGTGGCCACGTAACCGGGCGGGTAGTAGTAGTAGGGCGGGTACATCGGGTAGGCCCAGACGCCGTAGACCACTGTAGGGTTATAGGTGGGCACGTAGACCACCTTGGTGCTCGAGGGCTGGATGATGATGGTTTGCGATTGGCTGCCGGTGGGCTGGTCCTCCACCTTGACGGTCTGCTGGTCGTTGCTCTCGAGGTTGCCCGCCGTCTTGGCCTTCTGGCGCAGCACCTGCACGGCGTTCATCACATTTTTTTGCTGGGCGAGAAACGCGTCGCCGAGATCTGTCGTCCAGGTCAGCTTCTCGTTCATCATGGCGAGCACCTGGGGAAAGGCCGCCAGGGACTTCACGCTGGGATCCCAATTCTGCTTCTGCATGGCGTCCTCGAGTTTGTCCCCCTCGAGCCCGGGGTTGTCCTTGACCCAGCGCGCCGCCTCGACGATCTCGATGGGGTAGGTCGACGCCATCAGAACCTGGGCGAGCAGCGAATCCGGGTAGAGCGCAACCGGCGCCACCAACTGCTGGAGTTTCTCGGGGCTCGCGGGCTTGGCATCGGAACTCGACGCACTCGGCGCGCTCGCCTCGCTGGCGGATTCCCCCTGAACGGGCAGGGCGATGAGCAGCGCCAGGGGGAGCACGGCGAGGCGAAGCCAATTTGAGCGGGAACGATTTCTGGACATAGCTGAAGAACCTCCGGGGCCAGCCGCTCTGTGGACTGGGTCCCCAACGATACCGATCTCCAGGGGGCTGACCATGCTCCGGGCAAAACGCCGTGCAGAGATTTGCGATACCGTTTGGAGTCACTCAATAACCGAGGAGATCAACGCCATGCTCGACTATCTCATCAAAGATGCCCACATCGTGGACGGCACTGGAGCGCCGGCGGAAAACGGCGACCTCGGGATTCAAGACGGCAAGATCGTTGCGCGCGGGAAGGTCGACGAGTCCGCCCGGGAGACGATCAATGCCGACGGCGCCTTGGCGACGCCGGGCTGGGTGGATATCCATACCCATTACGACGGCCAGGTCACCTGGGACGACCAGATCGATCCGTCGGCTTCCCACGGCGTGACCACCGTGGTGATGGGCAATTGTGGCGTGGGCTTTGCGCCGGTGCCTCCGGGCGGCGAGCGCGAGTTGATCGAATTGATGGAAGGCGTGGAGGATATCCCCGGCACGGCGCTCTACGAGGGCATGCCCTGGGGCGCCTGGGAGACTTTTCCCGAATACCTCGACTTCCTGGCGAGCCGCGAGTATGCGCTGGACGTGGGCGCGCAGCTCGCCCACGGGTCGCTGCGCAATTACGTGATGGGCCAACGCGGCCGCGACCAGGAGAAGGCGACGGCCGAAGATCTGGAGCGCATGGCGGCGCTGGTCGAAGAAGCCATGCGGGCGGGGGCGGTGGGCTTTTCATCCAACCGCACCGCGGGCCACCGCTCCATCGACGGCAACCCGGTCCCGGGGACCTATGCCGAGGAAGAGGAACTCGTGGCCCTCGCCCAGGCGATGGATCGCGCGGGCTCGGGGGTGTTCGAGCTGATTCCCGCCAGCACGGTGGGCAAGCTCGAGGCGATCGGCGGCGAGCGCTTCTCCCTCAGCGAGGAATTCGAATTGATCAAGCGATTGGGGCGCGCCTGCCAGCGGCCGGTCACCTTCACGACAGTGCAGGTGCCCGACAACCCCACCGAGTGGCAGGATATCCTGGCGGGCTCCGCCGAAGAAAACGCCGCGGGCGGCCAGCTGCGGCCCCAGGTGGCCTCCCGGCCCATCGGTTTCGTGACGAGCCTCGGCACCTACCACATGTTCCAGCGCCGTGAGACCTATATGAAGCTCGCCCATCTTCCCCTGGCCGAAAGGGCACGGGAGATGCAGAAGCCCGAGATCAAGTCCGCCATTCTCAAGGATGAAGACGTGCCCGTGGAAGCCGTGGGCGCCATGGCGAATGTCCACCTCTTGATGCGCGAGACCGCCGCCTTCCAGGTGCCCATTGGCGACCCGGTGGACTACGAGCCCGATATGAGCCAGATCTTCGGAGCAAGAGCCGGCGCGGAAAAGCGCGAGGTGAGCGATTTGATGTACGACTACCTCGTCTCCAAGGAAGGCCAGGCCTACGCGATCCTGATGGGGGCCAATTATATTTCGGGCAATCACGATGTGATCCACACCATGCTCTCGGATCCCCACACGGTGACGGGGCTCTCGGATGCGGGCGCACACGTCAACCTGATCTTCGATGCCGTGGCCCCCACCTACCAATTGATGCATTGGGTGCGCGATCGCAGCCGCGGGCCGAAGCTGCCCGTGGAGCACGTCGTGTTCAAGCAGACGAATAACAATGCCCAGCTCTATGGAATGCGCGATCGGGGCAGCCTCGAGGTGGGCAAGCGCGCCGATCTCAACCTGATCGACTTCGACAACCTGGCCCTCGGCGCCCTGCAGGCCCATACCGATCTGCCGGCGGGTGGAAGCCGGATCCTGCAGTCCGCGAGCGGCTATATCGCGACCTTCGTGAACGGCGTGCAAACCCGGGCAAACGATGCCGATACGGGCGCGCGGCCGGGACGCCTGGTGCGGACGGGCGCCGCCTGACTCCGGCTCTCTTCGTTGCGGGTGGCTGCGGGCGGGTGCGTGCGCCTGGACCTTATGGCAGAGTGTGTGCCAATAAAGCTTTGTCCGCCGTGAGCGCCCTCGCGCCCGCGGCGCGCTGCAGCGCCGAGCCGCTGCGTTAGGGGGGAGTTCGATGAAGGCTTTGAAGATCGCGTTGGTGGCGGTGATCGTCCTGGCCGGGCTGGCGTATCTCGCTCGGGGTCCGCTCTCGGTGCGCATCATGGAGCGCGCGCTGCCGCGCATGATGGCGGCCGATCCCATGGGCGAGTTGCCCGACGGCCTTCACCTGACCCTATGTGGCGCCGGAAGCCCGCTTCCTGATCCCAATCGCTCGGGCCCTTGCGTGGGCGTTGTCGCGGGAAAGCATCTCTTCGTGGTGGACGCCGGCTCCGGGGCAGGGCGTAACCTGGGCCGCATGGGGCTGCCTCCGGGACGGGTCGAAGCGGTCTTCCTCACCCATTTCCACTCGGACCATATCGATGGCCTGGGCGAGTTGGCCATGCAGCATTGGGTGGGGAGCGATGCGGCCGAGCCGTTGCCGCTCTACGGTCCGCGCGGCGTGGGGGGCATCGCCGCGGGCCTCAACGAGGCCTATCGGCTGGACGTCGACTATCGCGTTGCCCATCACGGTGATGCGACCGTGCCCCGAGCGGGCGCCGGCCTGGTGGCCATGCCCTTTATCACCCCCGAGCCCGGGCATGCCGTGGTGGTTTGGGAAGCGGATGGCGTCAAGGTGACGAGTTTTCGGGTGGATCACTCCCCCATCGACCCCGCGGTGGGGTATCGCTTCGATTACGGAGGGCGATCCCTGGTGATCAGCGGGGATACGGTGAAGTCACCCGAGATCGAGCGCATGTCCCAGGGGGTCGACCTGCTGGTGCACGAGGCCCTGTCAGCAGAACTGGTGAAAATCGTCACCGCGGCTGCCCGGGACCTGGGCAGAACCAGGCAAGTCAAGCTCACCGCGGATATTCTCGACTATCACGCCACTCCGGTGGATGCCGCCGAGACCGCCCAGGCGGCCGGGGTGGGACATCTCCTCTACTACCACGTGGTGCCGCCCCTGCTTCTGCCCGGCATGGACGTCGTCTTCCTCGAAGGCACCGCCGATGCCTATTCGGGAGACATCACCCTGGGCCAGGATGGCACCCGCATCTCCCTGCCCTCGGGCTCCAACGCGATCGAGGTTTCGGGAGACTGAGCGCGGCGCCGGGCTCGAACACGGGAGCCAGTGGGCCGGGTTGCGTTCGGGCGAATCAGGTTGCGCGCGTGGGCGAGCCCGAGGCTTCGGGCTCTTTGCTCGGACTTTCGGTCAGGGGCAGGCGCCAACAGATGACCCCCGCAATGGCGGTCGTGACCATGAAGATCACCAGGGCGAGGTCGTAGCTGCCTTCGGTGTCAAAGATCCAGCCCGCCAGGGGCGGGCCCCCGATTGTAAAGGGGATCGTCACCGGGCCGAGCAATCCCATGGCCCGGCCGAAATCGCGCGCCCCGAAACCCCGGGCCAGCAGCGCAGCCTGAAGGGGTGAGATCCCGCCCATCCCCAGGCCGAAGGCGCCCGCTGCCCCCAGGAGTGCGGTGTAGGCCTCGGCACCCCAGAGGCCGATGAGCGCGACGAACTCCACGGCGAGGGCCGCACCCAAGGCACCCTTTTCCCCCACCCTGTCCGAGAGCCCGCCAAAGACGAGCTTGCCCAGGGCCGCCCCCACCGAGATGGCGGAGAGCAGGCCCGCGGCGTGCATGGGCGCGATCCCGCGGTCCACGGCGAATGCCATGCCGTGGTTCATCACCGCGATTCCCCCGAAGAAGCCCAGCCCGCAGGCCGCGGCCACGCCCCAGAGGATGGGGGAGAAGAGCAGGGCCCGTACGCTGCGCAGAGGGATCGGGGCGGCCAGAGCAGGACCGTCCGGTGTCGCGGGGATTGCGTCGCCATCCTGAGCCAGGCCCATGTCCGAAGGGCGAGTCACCACGAACCAGGCGATGAGCGGCATCAGGGCGAGCCCCGATAGGGCGAAGGCTTCGTAGACCCCGCGCCAGCCCCAATGCTCGAGGCCCCAGGTGCTCAGGGGGATCAGGACGGCACCCGAGATCGACATCCCCATCATGGCGATCCCCAGAGCCATGGCCCGCTTGCGCTCGAACCAGTTGACCATCAGCGAATTGCACGAGATCGCGCCCAGGGCAGACATGGCCGTGGGCCCGGCAATCCCGTAGATCAAGACGATTTGCCAGAAAGCGGTGGCTTGGGAGAGCAGGTAGAAACCCGCGATCATGACCGCGGCACCGAAGAGCATGACGTTTCGAATCGGAAAGCGGGTCACCGCCATCCCGATCATCGGAGAAAAAATCAGGCCCGCCCCCATGATGGCCACCGTCGGCAGCGCGGCCTCGGCGCGGCTGGTGCCGAACTCTTCGGCCAGGGGGAGCAGGAAGACCGGGAAGGATTGGATCATCGTTCCCATGACGACGAATTGGACGACGAAGCCCAAGCCCACGAGCACCCAGCCGTAGAAAAATTTTCCGTTTCGGTTTTCGGGTTGGAGACCACCCGGCGCGGAGGAATTCATGTTTTCGATCTGGAAGGCTCAGCCCCCCAGCACCTCCCGCCAGAACTCGGGCGCGCCCTGCTTCAATTGTTCGTGCAATTTCTCGGCGTCGGGAATGCTGCCGTCGATATCCGTGAAGCCGTAATCTCGCGCCAGGTCGGCGACCCAGAACGCCTGGCCCGTGCGTTTCATGGGGTCCGGGTCCGAGGCCAGGGCCACCACACCGCGGCCGGGAAAATGGGGCGTCTCCGCGTAGGAAAGATCCAGACCGAAAAGGGTGACCCGCCCATCGGGCTGGGTCTCGGCATGGACCAGGCGGTTTTCGCTCTTGCACAGCCCGGGCCAGATCGAGGTGACCGCAACCCCGTGTTCGCCGAGTTCGTGGGCCAGGTCCGTGGTGAGCTTTTCCACCCCCGCTTTGCCCACGCCGTAGCTCACGCCCATCAGGTATTCCCGGCTGCCGTGGGAGGAGACGTTGACGATGAGGCCCCGGCCCTGTTCGATCATCAGGGGCGCTGCGTGCCAGCTTGCCACGTAGTGGGAGCGCAGCCCGACGCCGATCAGGTCGTCCCACATCGAGAGGGGAAGCTGCCAGAATTTCTTGCCCACCATGGCGCCCATCTCCGCCGTGGCGTTGTTGACCAGGATGTCCAGGCGTTCCTCGTCCGCTCGGATGCGAGCGAAGACCTCGTCTACCTCGGCGTCCACGTGGTGATCGCAGCGGATCCCCACTCCCTGGCCTCCGGCCTCTCGAATCGCCTTCTCGGTGGCTGCGACGGTACCCGGTCGCTCGGGATCTTCCTCCATGCTTCGCGCGGTGAAGTACACCCGGGCGCCAGCGGCGGCCAGTTCGATTGCGATGCCCTTGCCGATTCCTCGGCTGGCCCCGGTGACGAGGGCGACCTGTCCTTCGAGGGGTTGTTGAGAGTTCACGGAGGGTCTCCCTGGTTGCGGAGCGGCGGAAGGTCGTGAGAACGTACCATCGAGGGTATCATTCGTCGCAGGGGGGGGCGCTGGCAGAGGTCGAGATCCCGGGCGCCCTCAACGCTCATTCGAAGTCAGGCAGGGCTCAATCATCTGGCCGTCGTCGGTTCGGCGACCACCCTCCAGGAGAGTGCACATTGACTTTTCGGCTGCTTTCTTTCACCAGCCTGGTCCTCTTTCTCATGCCGAACCTCGCGGCGAGCCGGGATCTCTTTGTCTCCGTAACCACGGTGGGCACGGAGACCGAGACCAGCGGCACGAACTCATTGACGGAACTCAGCGAACTCTTCGACGACGAATCCCTGTTGGCGCTCTTCGGCAGCACCTATGTCCCCGGAGTGTCGGCGGTTTCCGCCGCGGTGGACCTGCGTGGGGTGGCTGCCCAGGTGGGCTACGCCGAGAACTCCAACAAGTTGGTCATCTCGGTGCCCTCGGTGGGTTTTACCCGGGAATTCGACGGCGACGATCGGGACGCCGCCGAAGAGGCGCTGCAGGAGTGGCTCGACGGAAACGGCGATCAGTCAACGACAGACTCCCAGGGCGCGCTGACGACCCTGCTCAAGGAATTCGTGGCCGCCTCTCCGGTGGACCCGGTGGCGGGCAACCCGAAGAGTCTCCAGAGCCGGATGTTCGATCGGGATCTTGGGCTCGGGACGCTGGGTCCCTTCATGGGCGATTTTCCTGATGCGTCCGAGGGAATCCCCATGCTTTGGAAGCTGGATTTGGACTTCGCGTACTATGGCTCCGGACCCTACGACGGTCAGAGCTACGACCTCGAATTCGCATTCGCGTGGAGCCCCACTCGTCGCCTGGCGGTGGTCACCGATCTGGCGATGACATTCAGCGTGGACGAGGGCGAAGCCTTGAGCGGCCTGGGAGAATTGGGGCTGGGCCTGCAGGGGCGAATTTCCGAGAATTGGAACCTGGCTGCCGTGACGCGCTTCGGCGTGGTGGGCTCCATCGATGAAGGCGCCGTGGCCGGCATGTGGTCGGTTTCCCTGGTCAACCATATGCGCTTCGATGTGGGCGACTATCAGCTCGAGATGAACAATATGTTGGGGGCGGCGAGTTCCATCGATGGCATTCGGATCGAGGGCATCGAACTCGACTATGACCTCGCCAACGGTGTGGTGAAGAACGGCCTGACACTCTCCCGCGAGTTTTCGCTGGGCGGCAGTTCGCGGCCGCTCCGGGGTCGTTTCTTCTTCGTAGACACGGTGTTCTTTGGCGACGAACTCTGGCTCGAGCACACTGACGAATTGGGCCTCGGCCTCGGGCTGGCCAGCAAGGAGGGGTCGCGAAGCTACGACCCCGCGGCCATTGATCTTTCCTGGGTCTTTGGGTCGGATTACGATGCCGTTCGCCTGAGCCTCAGCCTTCGCTACTGAGCGCGGCACGGGTTCGGGTTGCTCCTTTTGGCAGCGGTGTTTTGTCCGTGAAAGCGCCGGGGTGCGGACCCGGGCGAAGTTGGCGAGACTCCCGCGACCATGAAGCCCTTGCCTCGATTGCCTTTCGACGGTGCCGTAGATGGGGACGGCCACGTCCTCGAGCCGCCCGATCTCTGGCAGCGCTACCTGGAGCCCGCCTACCAGGGGCGGGGCCCCACGCTGCGTCTCGACGACAAGGGTCTCGAATTTCTCGAGATGGATGGCGCCGCTTCGAAAATCGTTCGGGGCGGGATGCCCGCCGGCGTCGGCGCGATGGATCGCGTAGGCGGTCATGTCTACGAGCGTGAAGCCCTCACGGGCCTGAAATATGTCGATTTGGCTCCCCTCGGCGCGATGGATGCCGGGGAGCGTATTCAGCGCCTCGATATGGAGAACCTCGAGCGCGCCTTCCTCTATCCCACCCTCTCGCTCTTCTGGGTGGCGGAATGCGAGGACGAGGATCTTACCCAGGCCTGCCTGCGCGCCTACAACCGCTGGATCGTGGACTTCTGCTCGGATTCCGGCGGGCGTCTGCTGCCGATGGCCCAGCTTTCCCTGGGCGATCCCGAAGCGGCCGAGCGCGAAGTGCGGCGCGTTGCCGAGGCGGGCGCGGCGGGCGTCTTCGTTCCCCCCTTCCAGTGGACGCGAAAGCCCCTGGGCGACCCCGCCCATGACCGTGTGTTTGCCGCCGCCGAGGAGTGCGGCCTGCCCCTGGGCATCCATCCTTCCCTGGAGCCCAAGTGGACGGCCCCGGGTCGCTATGGCGAATACACCAGCGGGAAATACGCCTTCTTTCTCAACGTGACTTCCGCCGACGCGGTTCGCCACGGGTTCACCTCGCTCTTCCAATACGGGGTCTTCGAGAAATTTCCGAAGCTTCGGATCATTGTGCTGGAATCAGGCGCGGGCTGGGTGGGCTATTGGCTGGATCGCATGGACACCGTCTACGCATCGCCCCAAGGTTTTGGGACACGCGAACTCCTACCCGAGAAACCCAGCTTCTACTTTCGCCGCCAATGCTGGATTTCGGGTGACCCGGATGAAACTTCCCTGGCCGCAGTGATCCCGGCGGTGGGCTCGGATCGGTTTTTCTGGGCCTCGGATTTTCCGCACCCGGATCACCCGCCGGATTATATTCCTGAACTCGAGCGGCTTACGCGCGCTCTTCCCGAGGCCGCCCGCGAAGGCTTCCTGGGGGCCAATGTGCTCAGCGCCTTCGGGCTCTAGGCCGCCTCGGCGATCGGCGGATCGCGCTTCAGTCGATGATCGAGCCGTAGACGATGGCGCGCAGTTGGGCGCGGAAATCGTAGGTCGCGCTGGGTAGCAGTTGGGTCAGGAAAACGACGCTTAGATCTTCCGCCGGGTCTACCCAAAAAGCCGTGCTCGCCGCGCCCCCCCAGGCGAATTCGCCCGCGCTGCCCGCTGCCCCCGTGCGTCCGGGCCCCAGGTTGACCGAAAAGCCCAACCCGAAGCCGACGCCCTCGTAGGGGGTTTCTGAAAAACTGCCCTGGGCCATGGTGGTGAGGTCCACGTCGCCCGGAAGGTGGTTCTCGGTCATCAATTCGAGGGTCTTGCGCGAGACGATGCGGGCGCCGTCGAGTTCGCCGCCCCGGCGCAGCATCTCGGCGAAGCGCAAATAGTCGTGGCCGGTGGAGACCAGGCCACCGCCGCCAGAGGGGAATGCAGGGGGTGCCAAGTAGGGGCTGGTGGCGGGGTCGTCCTGAAGCACCAATTTACGATCCATTCGCCGCTCGTAGCACGCGGGCAGGCGCGGCTGTTTTTCCGGGGGGACGAAGAAACCTGTATCCCCCATGCCCAGGGGTTCGAAGATCTCGTCGCGCAAGAATTGCTCGAAGGGTTTGCCCGAGACCACCTGGACCAGGTAGCCGAGCACATCGGTCGCCATGGAGTAGTTCCAGCGCTCCCCGGGTGAGAACTCCAGGGGCAGGGAGGCGATCTTTTCAACGGTCTCCTCGAGATTCCCGCTGGAGCGCGCGCCCTCGAGTCCCGCCTTCCGGTAGCCGGCGTCCACGGGAGTCCGGTGCATGAAGCCGTAGGTCAGGCCGGACATGTGGCAGAGCAGATCCTTGATCCGCATTGGCCGGCTGGGGGGCTCGGTGAGAAAATTCGGGTAATTCCCCATCTTGAAGACTCCCTGCTTCGCGAAAGCGGGGATGAATTTGTGGACGGGGTCGCGCAGTTGGAAGAGACCCCGCTCGTAGAGCATCATGGTCGCCACCGAGGTGATGGGCTTGGTCATGGAGTAGATGCGGAAGATCGCATCCTCCTGCAGGGGCCGTTTCTGCTCCATCTCCATGTGGCCGAGGGCCGAGGCGTGGGCCAGTTGGCCGCGCCGGGCCACCAGGGTATAGGCGCCCGAGATCTTGCCGGGCTCGATATAGCGCTCGCGCAGGTGGTCATCGATGCGGGCCAGGCGCGTACTTGAGAGTCCGACTTCTTCGGGCTTGACTTGTTCCATGGGGCGGGTGGTCTCCCTTGATCGTGCGTTCCCCGGCGCCGCTGGCGCCTAGATGAATCGGTGGACGATGGGGAGTCGTCTTCCGCTGCCGAAGGCCTTGGTGGTGGTTCGCAGCACCAGGGGTCCTTGCCTTCTCTTGTATTCGTTGCGATCGAGTCTTCGGGCGACATCCTGGCAGAGTTCCGGGTCGGCACCGGGGGGTGGCTCGACGCTGGACCCTCGACGATCCCCTTCGATCATCTGCTCGAGGATGGCATCGAGTTGATCGTAGGGCGGAAGATCGTCCTGATCGGTCTGGTCGGGCGCGAGCTCGGCCGACGGCGGCTTTTCAATGGACGAGACCGGAATGCGCTCACTGTCGCGATTGGCGAACCGCGCCAACGCGTAGACGTCGCCCTTGTAGACATCGCCCAGCACCGCGAGCCCGCCGATCATGTCTCCGTAGAGCGTGCAATAGCCCAGGGAGAGTTCGCTCTTATTTCCCGTGGCCATGACCAGCCGGTTCTCGGCGTTGGAGACCGCCAGCAAGGTGGCTCCGCGCAGCCGCGACTGGATATTCTGGCCCGCCAGGCCGTAGTCCTCCCTCTCGCCAAAGAGATCGGCGAATACGCGGGTGAATTCCTGGTAGAGAGGCTGGATATCCACAGTCCTGGATTCGATCCCCAGGTTTCGGCTCAGCGCGAGTGCATCCTCGACGCTGTGATCCGATGAAAAGGGGCCGGGCATCAGGATGCCCAGGACGGCGTCCGCTCCGAGCGCCTCGACGGCCAGGTGGGCCGTCACCGCCGAGTCGATTCCCCCCGAGAGGCCGATGACGGCGCGGGGGGGGAGCGCTTGTTTTTGGAAATAATCGCGGATGCCCAGAACCAGGCCCCGCTCGAGTTCGTCAGCGGCTTCGATCCCGGGCGCGGGCTTGGATATGGCCTCGTCCAGGTCGACAACTTGGAGATCGGTCTCGAATCGGGCCAGGGAAAGGATCTCTTCGCCCTGGGCATTCATGACGAACGAGCCGCCATCGAAGATGAGTTCGTCGTTTCCACCCACTTGATTGACGAAGACGATGGGCACGCCATGTTCCTTGGCCAACTCGCTGAAGAGACGCCTTCGCTGCTCGTTCTTTCCTGCATGCCACGGCGAGGCAGAAAGGTTCAAGATCACATCGACGCCTGCATCGGCGAGCTCTCCGAGGGGGTCCATGGGGTATCCCAGTTGTTGGCACCAGGCGTCCTCACAGATGGTCAATCCGATGCGTGCTCCGCCCGGCGAAAGAAGCAGGGGTTCGCTCTTCTCACCCGGGACGAAATAGCGGCGTTCGTCGAAGACGTCGTAGGTGGGCAGCAGGGTCTTGGCCTGGCGGCCAGCCAATTGGCCCGATGCCAGCAGAATCGCCGAGTTGTTCAGGCGCTGGGGGCCGCGCCGATCGACAGGCGCGGCAATGCCGAGGGCAATGGCGAGGTTTTCCGAGGCGGGTTGGAGATTTTCGAGTTCTTCCCACTGGCTCTCCACGAAGCCATCGCGTTCGAGCAGATCCATGGGCGGATAGCCGCAGAGCACGAGTTCGGGGCAGACGAGGAGATCCGCTCCCTGTCGGGCGGCCTCTTGGGCCGCCTCCTCGACGAGTTGTCGGTTGCCCGAGAGATCCCCCACGGTGGGATTCAATTGCGCCAATGCGATCCGCATTGGGGCAGCATTGGCTAGTCCATGGGGCAAGTCAAGAGCAGCGTAAGAAGCCCTCGGCAGTGCGCGTTCGCGAGGCCGAGACCGCGGTGGGGTTCAGTGCTCACGCAGCCCCCCCGCGCCTGCGAAGAAGATATCCCTGGGCTCGTCGCCCACAAGGAGAGTCCGAACCACCTTGGGAGGCGAGGCGGTGACGTCGACGATACTGACGCTATCGGAGAGGTGATTGGCGACCCAGACGATTCCATCGGGCGCCTCGGCGAGAGCACAGGGTTCCATGCCGACGGGGACCGAGGCGACTATGGTGAAGCCCTGTGCGTCCACGGAAAAGATCTCGAGCTTGTTGTCCGGGATGTTTGCTGCGAAAAGACGTGAGCCGTCTGCGCTGAGGGCCACGGGCCGGTCTCGACGGCGAGGAAGTCCACGGCCTGCGCGCTCAGGGTTCCAAGCGTGAGCAGGAGAAAGAGCGCTCCGGAAAGCAGTCGAGCCCAGCGGGATTGCATGAAGGCGAACTCTGTTTTTTATGAGAACGGGCGATCCTGTATCTTCCCAGAAGGTCATCCTCTGCGGCAAGCGGTGAATGCAGAGCACCTAATTTCGGGACAATGTTCGCTGTCGCTCCCGGTATCGCACTCTGAGAGGTAAAGAGCGGCATGGAGTTTGTGATCAGTTACGACATGCGGGCCCCAGGCTTCGGTGCCTCGCCGCGCGAACTCTACGCCGCGGCCCTCGATCAATGCGCCTGGGCGGACGATCTGGGTTTCGATTGCGTGGGGCTCGGTGAGCATCACGCCGCCGAGGATGGATATCTGCCATCGCCGCTCGTGATGGCTGCGGCCATCGCCGGGCGCACTCGGCGCTTGCGCTTGAGACCCAATGCTCTCCTGGCCCCGCTCTATGATCCCTTGAAATTGGCCGAGGACCTGGCCGTGCTTCAGAACCTGTCCGAAGGTCGTTTGGAAGTGGTGATTGGCGCCGGCTATCGGCCGGCTGAGTTCGAAATGTTCGGCACACACCGTGATGAGCGCCGGGCACGCTATGTCGAAACCTTCGAAGTGCTCAGGAAAGCTTGGACGGGCGAGGCCTTCGAATACCGTGGGCGCCAGGTGCGCGTGATGCCCGTTCCCGACCCGGCGCCCAGACTCTTGCTCGGGGGCGCCCACCCCGCGGTGGCGCGCCGGGCAGCGCGCATCGCCGACGGCTTCTATCCCCCCGCTGGAGAAAATTGGGACATCTATCGCGATGCGTGCTTGTCGCTTGGAAAGCCCGATCCGGGTCCCTGCAAAACGCTGGGTCCGATCTTTACGCACGTCAGCCGGGATCCCGAAGCCGATTGGAGCCGCATCGCCCCCCATGCCGCCCACTGCGCGCGCTCCTACGCCGAGTGGACCGTCGAGGCCTATGGACGCGCCGCGGGCCCATTCTCGGCCGGGGTCGACATCGATGATTTGCGCCGCAGCGGTGCCTACCAGGTTCTGAATCCCGAGCAGGCCGTCGCGATGATTCGCGCCCTGGGCCGCGATCGCACTTTTATTCTGACCCCGCTTTTGGGGGGGCTCGACCCCCGGCTCGCTTGGCAGAGCCTCGAACTCTTCGCCCGGGAGGTCTGGCCTCATGTTCGTGATCTGCGGGACTGAGGTCGCGGTTCGGGTTACACCACCGCGGATTTGCCGCGAGCCACAAGCGGGAGCGAATTGGACTCTTGAGGCGGGTCAGGGGGCTGTGGGGAGGGCAGCATCCGCTTGCCCCTGTACGTGGGCCTGCAGAAGGCTTCGCAATCGTGTCGTGGTTTGGGCGGGTTCTTCGCTCCAGAAGGTTTCGGAGTCGAAGGGGAAGAAAAGAACCGGGTAGTCCGGGGGAAGCGCCGAGCGTGCGTCTCTTTTCGCGTGGGCTGGCATTTCCTCGGTGCTCAGCACCAGGATCAGGTTCGGCGCCAGGCGCAGCCAGTCCTCATCGCTCGGCTCGAAGTCTTCATTCTGATTGGCTTCGTGGGTGACGCTGGTGCCGCCGGCGATTTCGATGGCGTCGATCGCAAAGCTGTGGCCTCCGGCGAGGCGCGTAGGGGCGAGGCCCAGGACGGCGGCCACCCGCGGCTTCTCTCCTTCGAAGGGCGTCCCCCCGATAAGCGCAAGAGGCCGAGCGATCTCGAGTTCGAAGCGCGTGGCCCGGGCCGATCCCACAAGGCGCCTGCCCAGCGTACGGGAAAGGGCGAAGAGTTCTTCCAGGTTGCGGGGCGCGAATTCGACGTACTCCGCGGGACCCGAAGAGAACTGAGCTTCTTTCGCTGGCTGGGGTAGCGCGTCGACGAGGATCAAATCGGGCCCCAATTGGAGAGCCCCTAGGAGGTCGACTTCAGGGAGAGGTTTTCCAGACAAGGCTTGGCTCGAAATGCGATCGACCCCGATCAGGCGATCCCCTGCGCCGAGTGCCTCGACGAAGCGCGTCGCGCCAGGAGAAAGGCTGACAACGGCGGGAGCCACGGATGCAGCGAGAAGAGTCGAAGAAGGCGGCGGCGTCGCCCGCATGCCGCCTTCGTCGCATCCCAGGGCAAGCATGCAGGCGGCAGCCAGCAGGCAAGTGCGCGCGCCGGGGCCCAGGTGAAAGATTCTTGGGATCCCTGCGGGAAAAAGATGGATCGAGGCTCCGGAAGTGTCGATTTGGTTTTGGGTCACCCGGTCTCTCATGATACGGTAATGCATCATCAAGTATTTGAATTATAAAGCTTTTATGAAGATGTGACGAGTTCATGGAGGCGGAAGTAGAGACGCGCTTCGAGCGATTGGAAACGGATGCGCGCCCATCTTCCGTGCAACAAGGGCTTACTTCGAAATCTATGTGAGGAGGGTAGAGCGAATCATGAGCGAGACGCGCGAGTTTTTGAGCAAAACAAGGTTTTACTTGGTTGGATTATTCCTTCTGGCGTTGCCCATGGCGGCGTCCGCGGGGGTCCATACCTGGGACGTGAACGAGGTCTTCACCAACGCTGACGGCTCAGTCCAATTTGTCGAACTCAAGGACAATGGGGCGGGTGGCACTGAATTCGGTGTTGGCAACGGGACCATTTCAAGCAACACCCAGAGCTACACGATGACCGAGGGGCTGGTCACGGGCAACACCAGCGGCAGGCATTACCTGGTGGCTACGCCTGCCTTCGCTGCCCTGCCGAATGCCCCGACTCCGGACGCAATCATTCCGGCCGGGAATATTCCCTTTTTCTCGGCTGCCAGCGATGTTGTTGCCTTCGGTGGCTTCTACAGTCTCGTGGTGACCGGTGCGCCGACCGATGGCGTGAATTCCTACGGGGTTGGCGCCGTGGTTGCAGTCAACAGCCCGACGAATTACGCGGGTGCGTCCTGAAGCGTGAACGCGGCTCCGCCGCCCGCGACGCCCGCCCGCACGCTGAACATGTCGG